>JAOATE010000047.1 GCA_030158305.1 Burkholderiaceae bacterium | reverse complement strand
CACGTAGTGGCCTCATGCGTCAACCGGACAATTTCACTTTATCTGAAATCAGACACCTTGAAAATACCTTGAATTGACTGAATGGTGTCACCCTTTACACCTATAACTTTGTGCCATGTCTCTGCGTGATACAGTCAGAAAAAGCAGACGTTTTATCCTTGCAAGCTGCGTTGGCATCCACCCTCACTTTAAAGCCCACACCAAATCATGCGCACCAGACTTGCCGCAATGGGATTACCCGGCTGGCTCATTTTGATGGGTGCATTGACTGCAATCGGCCCGCTTTCCATCGACATGTACTTGCCGGCTTTTCCGGCTATTGCCAGCGATCTCGGCGCACACAGCAGCGAGGTCGAACGCACTTTAGCGGCGTATCTGTTGGGCATGGCAGGCGCACAACTGATCTACGGTCCACTCGCGGATCGTTTTGGACGCAAGCCCCCGCTGTATGGCGCGCTCATTCTCTATATTCTGGCCTCCGCAGGCTGCGCTCTTGCCCCAAACGTCGAGTTTCTCACCATCAGCCGTATTTTTCAGGCGATGGGCGGTGCAGCCGGCATGGTGATCCCGCGTGCAGTGGTGCGAGACCACTACAACACCCAAGAGGCCGCCCGCGCCCTTTCAATGCTCATGCTCATGATGGGTATCGCACCTATTTTGGCACCCGTCTTGGGTGCGCAAATTCTCACTTGGGTCGGTTGGCGGGGTATTTTTGTCACCATTACCTTGTGCGGTGTCGTCTTATTGTGGACCCTGTCTAGGGTCATGGTCGAGAGTCTGTCACCCGAGCGCCAAATCAAACTGAGCTGGCGAAATATCCTCAATACCTATGCCGGACTGCTTTTGCATCGCCGCTTCTTGGCATTTGCTTTGTCAGGTGGCTTAGCAACCGCCACGATGTTTAGCTATATCGTCGGCTCCCCACGTCTGTTTATCGAACACTTTGGCGTGCCACCGCACACCTATGGGTTGTTATTCGGGCTCAATGCGGCGAGCCTGATCATCGGCTCTCAGGTGAGCGCTCGCCTACTCAAGACACACAGCCCCATGAAAATCCTCCCATGGGCGCTGGGTGGCCTAATGGCGGCGGGGCTCTTTGCACTCTTTTTAGCCCTCACAGACTTGGCAACCCTGCAAACCGTCATGGCTTGCTTGCTGGTTTTTATGTTTTGCTATGGCTTTGTCGGCCCAAACTCAGCCGCTTTGGCGCTCGCCGACCAAGGGCACCAGCTCGGCTCGGCTTCAGCCATGATGGGCACACTTTCGATTTCTTGTGGTGCCCTCGCCGGCTTTTTGGTCAGCCTCATGCACCTCTCAGGCCCCATTCCCTTGGCGATCATGATGGCGAGCTGTACAACTTTGGCTTGTCTGAGTGGAGCCATTGCACGCCGCGCATACCGAGTTACTCTCTAGTGGATGCCTCTCGGGTTGATTAAATGCTTGATTTCGTATTAGAATGTCAGACTTGATGTCAAAATCTGAACCAACAAAATAGGTGTAGCCATGGCACGTGTATGCCAAGTGACTGGAAAAAAGCCCATGGTGGGCAACAATGTTTCACACGCGAACAACAAAACAAAGCGTCGTTTTCTGCCTAACCTGCAGTCACGTCGTTTCTGGGTTGAGAGCGAAAACCGTTGGGTGCGCCTGCGCGTGTCCACTAACGCCCTGCGTACCATCGACAAGAATGGCATTGATGCCGTCTTGGCCGACCTGCGCGCGCGTGGCGAAGTCGCCTAACTCTACTTAAGGAGCCCAACATGGCAAAAGGTACACGCGAAAAGATCAAGCTCGAGTCCAGCGCTGGAACGGGCCACTTTTACACGACGACGAAAAACAAGCGCAACATGCCTGAGAAAATGCTGATCAAGAAATTTGATCCAGTCGCTCGCAAGCACGTTGACTACAAAGAAACAAAACTGAAGTAATTCAGTTATTGCGTTCAGATCTCCGTCTTAGACGGGACATCACAAGCTAACAGCCTCGCTTCGCGAGGCTGTTTGTTTTTAGCCGTGCTAACAACAACAGCTCTGACACCACGCCAAGTGGCTAGTCCACCCTATAATGTCAGATTGATTCGGCGCGCTGGCGCCCCCACCTTTTTTGGCTGTCGCAATGCAGGAACGTTACCTCCCCACTGTTGTTGAAAATTTGGCCCACGCAAACTGGGATGCCCGCGATGCTTATCGCGTGACCGAAGGCGCACTTAATGCCTCTGGACAACCCAAACCCAAATTTTATGCATGCTCAATGTTGCCCTACCCTAGTGGCAAGCTCCACATGGGTCACGTCCGCAACTACACCATCAACGACATGATGGCGCGTCAGCTGCGCATGCGCGGCTACAACGTGCTGATGCCTATGGGTTGGGATGCGTTTGGCATGCCTGCCGAAAATGCTGCGATCAAGTCTAAAGTACCACCAGCCAAGTGGACCTACGACAACATCGCTTACATGAAAAAACAAATGAAGGCGATGGGTTTGGCAATCGACTGGTCACGCGAAATGTGTGCCTGCGATCCGTCTTACTACAAATGGAATCAGTGGCTCTTTCTCAAGATGCTCGATAAGGGCATCGCCTACCGCAAAACTCAAGTCGTCAACTGGGATCCCGTCGACAACACCGTCCTGGCCAACGAGCAAGTCGTCGACGGCCGCGGTTGGCGCTCTGGCGCCCCGGTCGAAAAACGTGAGATCCCAGGCTATTACTTACGCATCACCGACTATGCCAGCGAACTTCTCGCGCAAGTCCAAGGCGGCCTCGAAGGCTGGCCAGATCGTGTGCGCGCGATGCAGGAAAACTGGATCGGCAAGAGCGAAGGCGTTCGTTTTGCTTTTCCTCACAGTATCAAAGATGCCTCTGGTCAGTTGATTCAAGACGGCAAAATGTACGTATTTACGACCCGTGCGGACACCATCATGGGGGTCACCTTTTGCGCCGTTGCACCAGAGCATCCTTTGGCGCAACATGCTGCACAGAACCACCCCGCACTCGCCGCCTTTATCGAGCAATGCAAGCAAGGCGGCACGACCGAGGCTGAGCTTGCCACCCGCGAAAAAGAAGGTCTGGATACAGGCTTGGTAGTGACGCATCCACTGACAGGACAAAGCGTTCCTGTCTGGGTCGGCAACTACGTCTTGATGAGTTATGGCGACGGTGCCGTCATGGGCGTACCTGCACATGACGAGCGTGACTTTGCCTTTGCCAATCAATACGGCATCCCGATCAAACAAGTTGTCCAAGTCGCTGACAAGCCCTTCGACAGCAAGGTCTGGCACGAGTCTTATGCAGACAAACAATCCGGACATCTGATCCACTCAGGCAAGTACGATGGCCTGAACTTTGCTCAAGCCATTGATGCTATCGCGGGTGAACTCGAGTCCCTCAGTCTGGGCACACGCCAGACCACATGGCGTTTACGCGACTGGGGCATTTCTCGTCAGCGCTATTGGGGCACACCGATTCCAATTATCCATTGCGATAGTTGTGGTGCGGTACCAGTTCCTGAAAAGGATCTTCCAGTTGTACTGCCCGATGACTTGATTCCAGATGGCAGCGGCAACCCCCTGACTAAACACGCGAGCTTTTTGCAATGTAAGTGCCCGAGCTGCGGAAAAGACGCACGTCGCGAAACCGACACCATGGACACTTTTGTCGACTCGTCCTGGTATTTCATGCGCTACACCTCACCTGGCAACGACCAAGCCATGGTGGATGCCCGCAATGACTACTGGATGCCGATGGACCAGTACATCGGTGGCATTGAGCATGCTGTTATGCACTTGCTGTATGCGCGTTTCTGGACACGCGTGATGCGCGACCTTGGTTTAATCAAGTTCGATGAGCCCTTCACTAAGTTACTGTGCCAAGGCATGGTGCTCAACCACATCTATTCGACCAAAAATGCCAAAGGCGGCATTGAGTATTTCTGGCCCGAAGAAGTTGAAAACACCTACGATGCAAAAGGCGCCATCACTGGCGCGCGCCTCAAAAGTGACGGACGCGAGATCACCTACGGTGGTGTCGGCACCATGTCCAAATCCAAAAACAACGGCGTCGACCCTCAGTCGTTGATCGACACCCAGGGCGCAGACACTGCCCGTCTGTTTGTCATGTTCACCAGCCCACCCGAACAAACACTCGAGTGGTCGGACTCTGGCGTCGAGGGTTCTAACCGCTTTTTGCGTAGACTCTGGTCTTTGGGTGTCCAAAAGAAAGATTTAATCGCAGCAGGCTTGCAAGCACCTGTCTCTGACTGGTCAGATGCGTCCAAAGACATTAAACAACTGCGTTTTGACATTCATGCACTGCTCAAACAAGCGGACTACGACTACCAGCGCATTCAATACAACACGGTCGTGTCTGCTTGTATGAAAATGCTCAACGCCATTGATGATGCCGATCTTGGGGATTCTAATTTTGCCCGCGCAGCGACAGCTGAAACGATCGGTATTTTGCTCAGAGTTCTTTACCCTGTTGTGCCACATATCACTTGGCAGCTTTGGTCAGAACTTGGATATGCGGTCCAGTACGGTGACTTACTCGATGCGCCTTGGCCAACAGTCGATGAATCAGCGTTGATCACTGACGAGGTCGAACTCGTATTGCAAGTCAACGGCAAGCTACGTGGCAGTCTGAGCGTGGCACGCGAAGCCACGCGAGAGCAAATCGAACAACTTGCCGTCGCTCACGAAGCGGTCTCACGCAATCTTGAAGGTCGTCCACCCAAGCGCGTGATCGTGGTGCCTGGCAAGCTCGTCAACGTTGTCGGTTAACTGGAAAACACATCATGATTCGGTCATTCGTGCGCGTGCTGCTTGGCCTGATGGCGATACTACTGGCGGGTTGCGGATTCAAAATGCAGGGGGTCACACCGATGCCTTTTGACTCTCTCATGATTACTATTCCCCAAAACTCGCAGTTCGGTGCAGATGTTCGCCGCTCCATTCGCGCGGCTTCTCCCAACACTGTCATTGTGGAGCCAGGCGCTGCCAAACCAGTCGCTCCGGGTGAAAAATCAACTGTCGATCCAAAAAGCGTCCCCCAAGCCCGTCTTGAGCAAGTTGCCGAGGTCCGTAACTCTCGAATCATTGCGCTCAATGCGCAAGGTAAACCCGAGGAGTTTGAGTTGACGTTGGCTTTTACTTTCCGCTTGGTGAATGCAAAAAATCAAATCATTCTCCCTGATACCACTTTAACTGCCGCGCGCGCGATGCCTTTTGACGAACGCGTTGTACAAGCCAAAGAAGGCGAGGCCGCCACACTTTATCGTGACATGCAGCGCAGCTTGGTTGCTCGTATGATGCGACGCCTGACTGCGCCTGACATTAAGCAACGCTGGGATGAACTGAGAGCTGCTACACCTGATCAACAGGAAAATATCGACACAGCCATTCCGATTCAAGCGCCAAGTTCTGTTCCAACCCCATGGCAAAACCCTTCGCTCACCCCGTTGCCGATTCCGGTTAATCCGGGCGGCTAAGCAGAGCCTACCGTGGACGCACAACGCCTGATCAATGAACTGAGCCGACCAGGCGCAAGCTTGGCGGCTTTGTTCGTCATCACGGGAGACGATCCTTTACTCACCATTGAGGCCACCGATGCGTTACGTGGTGTGGCTCGGGCAGCGGGATTTCTCGAACGCAGTTCATTTTTGATGGATGCGCGTAGCGACTGGAGTGCGCTTGGCATGGCCAGTCAGAGCGGATCGCTCTTTGGTGATAAACAGCTCGTTGAAATTTCATTGCCGACTGGCAAGCCCGGAAAAACCGGGGCTGATGCGTTGGTTGCGCTAGCCAAGCGTTGTGCAGGCAAGGCAGCAGACGACGTACTGACGATTATCTCGCTTCCCCGACTCGATAAAGCCACTCGTGAGGGTAAATGGGCGAGTGCCTTGCAGTCATCAGGCAAATTCATCGATATCCCAAGTGTTGAGCGTGCTCAGCTCCCGCGCTGGATCGCAGAGCGACTGGCACGTCAGTCACAGGAAACCGATGCCGAAACCTTGCAATGGTTAGCGGATAAGGTCGAAGGCAACTTGCTGGCGGCTCATCAAGAAATTCTCAAGCTTGGCTTGCTGTTTGAGCCAGGTAAGCTTCAAGCAACAGACATTGAACAGTCTGTCATGAATGTTGCCCGCTATGACGTGTTTGGCTTGCGCGATGCGATGCTAGCGGGCGATGTCCCCCGCATGATTCGCATCATGGATGGTTTAAAGGCCGAGGGCGAAGCGCTGCCATTGGTTCTCTGGGCCGTTGGCGAAGAAATCAGGACACTCGCGCGCATTTCTCAAGCCGTGTCGGCAGGCCAGGACTTGTCGAGCGTGCTACGCTCTCAACGTGTCTTTGGCTCGCGTGAACCCCTTGTCCGCAAGGCCCTGTCACGCGTTTCTCCGCGCAGCTGGCCTGCTGCCGTCCAGCATGCACACGAAGTGGATCGTTTAATTAAAGGCCTGCATGTCTCAGGCCGATTGCAAGACCCTTGGGAAGAAATGAACCGTCTCGCGATGCGCATCGCTTTTAAACCAACTTAATTTTATGACCACTATCTTTGACGCCATTCAACAAATCGGACGCCAAGCTCGTCAGGCCGCTCGCGCGGTGATGCGCGCCAGCAGTGCGCAAAAGTCACACGCTTTACACGCAATGGCCGATGCGCTTTTTGAGCAGCGTGCAACGCTCAAAGCAGCGAATCATCTTGATTTGGAGGCCGCCAAAGCTCGCGCATTGGACGCCGCGCTACTGGATCGCCTGACATTGTCAGACCGCAGCATCGATTTGATGATCGAGGGCTTGCGCCAAATCGCCGCAATGCCCGATCCAGTGGGTGAACTGACGGCCACAAAAATACGGCCAAATGGCATGCAGGTTGCTCAAATGCGTGTGCCTCTCGGCGTCATCGGAATCATCTACGAATCCCGCCCCAATGTCACTATTGATGCGGCGGCGCTTTGCCTAAAGTCCGGCAATGCCGCTATTCTCAGAGGGGGGAGTGAGGCGCTGCACTCCAATCTCGCACTCGGAACGATTGTCAGTCATGGACTCAAAGCGGCGGGCTTGCCAGAGACTGCGGTTCAAGTGATCGATACACCTGACCGCGCAGCCGTTGGTGCGTTGATCACCATGACAGAGTTTGTCGATGTGATTATCCCGCGAGGTGGCAAAAGTCTGATCAAACGCCTCTCCGAAGAGGCGCGTGTGCCCATGATCAAGCACCTAGATGGTAATTGTCATGTCTATGTGGATCAGTTCGCGGACCTCAGCATGGCTGTTGACGTTGCGTTCAACGCAAAAACATATCGCTATGGTGTATGTGGTGCCATGGAAACCCTCCTCGTCCACCAAGCTGTCGCATCAAGCTTTTTGCCAGAAATTGCGCGGGCCTTGATCGCTCACGGCGTTGAACTCAGGGGCTGCACGCAAACGCAAGCACTTGTGCCACAAGCACTGGCCGCCACCGACGACGACTGGGCGACCGAGTATCTTGGACCTATTCTTGCGATTCGCGTCGTAGATTCGATGCCCGAAGCCATCGCACACATCGAACGTTGGGGCTCTGGCCACACTGAATCCATTGTCACGTCCCACATCTCCCAAGCACAACAATTCCAGCGAGAGGTCGACTCAAGTTCTGTTTATGTCAATTTGCCTACCTGCTTTGCCGATGGCTTTGAATACGGGCTTGGCGCTGAAATAGGCATTTCAACCAACCGTCTCCATGCGCGTGGCCCTGTTGGGCTCGAGGGACTCACTACACTCAAGTGGATCTTGCAAGGCGACGGACAAACTCGCGGATAAACACATCACCATGCTTTGGGTCAAAACCTTTCACATCGTCCTCGTCGCCTCCTGGTTCGCTGGCTTGTTCTACTTGCCGCGCATTTTTGTCAATATGGCGCAACAATCAGACCCCGCTGTATTCAACGTTTTAGATGGCATGGCAAAGCGACTCTATCGTTTCATGACTATCCTTGCCGTACCTGCAGTGCTTTTAGGAATCTGGCTTTACTTAGGCTATGGCATTGGTTTGGGGCCCGGCAATGGCTGGATGCACGCCAAGCTTGTTCTCGTGCTCGCCGCCTTGGCTTACCATTACAGCTGTGGCGTCTTGCTGCGCAAATTCGAACAAGGGGCGAATCGTCGCTCGCATATTTTTTATCGGTGGTTCAACGAAGTCCCTGTGTTGATCCTGACCGCCGCGACGGCCTTTGTCGTCATCAAGCCTTTTTAATGAGACTCCATGTCTGATCAGGACCCCACCCGCAAGACCCTCACCATTAAAAAAAATGGTGAAGCCCCAGCCGAATCCTTTGGTGACCGCCCTCGCGTGCGTATAGGTGCACGTGCGCGCCAAGTGGCGCAGCAAAAAATCGCCAAAGATAAATCTGCGCGCCAAAAAGGGGAAATACCTGAACCCACCTATCAACGCAAAACGCCTCGTTCAGAAGATCGCGGCTTTGCGCCCCGATCTGCACCTCGTTCTGAATCCCGTTCTGAATCCCGTTCTGCGCCGCGCTCTAGGCCACAAGAGGCCCCCTCGCGTGACTCTGCGCCCCGCGACGGAGGTTCCCGTGATTTTGCACCTCGAAACTCGGCCCCGCGAAGTTCGTCTGCGCGAGGTTCGTCCCGCAGTGCTGCCTTGCGCAGTGGTCCCAATGAATTTAGAGATCCCGGCGAGCGTGCCCGTCCCCTCTCGGATCGCTCACCGCGCAATACGGCCCCGAAATCTCTCCCCCAAGAGCCCCTCATCTCGCGCAGCACGATCGTCAGCCCAACGACAGACGTCTTTCATATTTTTGCGCCCTGTCCGATGGGCCTCGAAGAAGCACTCAGTGCTGAACTCAACGCATTGGGTTACGAACAAGTCAGCGCCACACGGGCGGGTTGTCACTTTGTAGCAGACTGGTGGGGCGTACAGCGCGCCAACCTCTACTCCCGACTTGCCACCCGTATTTTGGTTCGCGTGGGTCAAGCGCCTGTTCAGAGCGAAGACGATATTCTTGAACTTGCACAAAGTATTGGTTGGGAGCGCTGGTTTGGCGCGGAACACACTTTGCGCGTGGATACCTCAGCGGTCAAGAGTCCGATGCAAAGTTTGCAGTATTGCAATTTGCGCGCCAAGGATGGCATCTGCGACCGTCTGCGTGACCTCGAGGGCGCACGTCCCTCTATCGATACGGTTCGACCGGACGCCCGTGTCCATTTATTTTTATCCGCCGACACCGCCACGATGTACCTCGACACCTCTGGCGAATCGCTCTTTAAGCGGGGTTGGCGCCTAGACAAGGGCGATGCGCCCCTTAGAGAAAATCTCGCAGCAGGTCTGTTGGCCCTGTCAGGCTGGGATCCTCAGGCTGCGCTGATGGATCCATTTTGCGGTAGCGGCACCATATTGATTGAGGCGGCTTGGATTGCCTTGGGTGTTCCCCCAGGCATCACGCGTCCTTTTGGCTTTGAAAGGCTCAGAGACCATCAACCTCGTCGTTGGGAAGACCTCAAAGAAGACGCACGCAGTCGCATCCTCCCCGAATTAGAAGCCCCCCTCGTCGGCATTGATGCAGATCCCGAAGCGATCGAGGCGGCGCAACGTAATGCAGAGCGAGCGTTTCTAACCGAAGATACGATTCATTTCGAGGTGGGTGATGCGCGTGATGCCATCGCACCCGCTCCTTCTGGCTGGATGCTCACCAACCCACCTTATGGCGAACGCTTAGACGAGGAAGACCTCGAGTTTTGGCGCGAATGGTCAGCGAATCTCAAGCAAGAATTTGCAGGTTGGCAGGTCAATGTCATTACGTCTGATCTCGATTTGCCCAAGCACCTTAGACTCAAAGCCAATCGTCGCACTCCCATCTTTAACGGAGCATTGGACTGTCGTTTATTTAATTTTGAATTGGTCGAGAGCAGCTACCGAAATGTTGCAGCTGCACAACAAGATGAATAAATTTATAGTTTTCCAGAGTCTTTAAAGGGTTTTCCCTTAAAAGCATTTGCTTAGTTTCGGGTTTTCCCTAATAATAGGGTTATCCCTAACAAGCAATGGAAAATATCATGACCTACAACACTTCTACCCGCCTGACCGATGCCCTCGAACGTGACCTGCTCGCAAAAGCGATGGAAAATCAGTTCCGCTTTCGTCCTCTGCGCGCTGTCAGCAAATTTGTAAACGGCATCGCCTCTTTCGCAGCCTCCGCCCGCGCACAGACCAACGCACGCGACATGGTCTGATATTCCCCTCGGGGTGCACGGGATCGCCTTAAAAGTGCGGGATAATATGCCTGATGAAAACCCGCACCGCTCCACCACCTGACGCGTCAGCACTCGGTCAACTCCCTGTGTTGAACAACACGCCAGCACCGCCGCGACTCAGAAGGTTCGCCTCTATGATGTATGAGGGCGTCCTTCTTTTCGCGGTCGTTTTTTTAGCTGGCTATCTCTTTGATACGCTTACCCAAAGTCGGCACGCGCTTATGCTGCGCGGAGGCCGTCAGGTCTGGCTGTTTATCGCAATTGGTGCCTACTTTTTGATCTGTTGGCGCCGCAGCGGTCAGACACTCCCCATGAAGGCGTGGCACATTAGGCTACTAGACGTAAACGGGCGCCCTGCTAAAACGAGTCGCTTGCTCTTGCGCTATGTCTATATGTGGGTGTTACCACTCTTTGGTGCAGGTCTCGTTTGGGCAGCCGCTCATCTATCTGGTTGGAATGCCATGTTGATGTTGATTATCGGCGCTCCTTTTCTGGTTTTCCTCCCCACTTGGATGAATGCTGAGCAACAGTTTTTGCATGATTTGCTGGCAGGAACCCGTTTAGTGAACGTTAAACCCATCACTAGCACTAGTAAAAACCCTTAGTTTGATGCTCTGAGTGCATCTGACTATTGCACCAAATGCTTGGGTGAGCCATGCTAGCGGGCATTACATAGATGACCCTTCCGCTCAGGCATGTTGGACCAATACGCTTCACTCAGTGAATCTTTCCACTGGCACGTACCCACCAATTTTAATATTGGCGAAGAGTGCTGCCATCGCTGGGCAAAAAGCTCAGCTGATGCCCGACGGATTGCGCTATTTTTCGAGGACTCTTTAGGCCATCGAGATATCTGGACTTACGAGAGATTAGGCGCGGCGACCAATCAGTTCGCCAACGCCCTGACTCGCATGGGCATCAAACCAGGTGACCGAGTTGCCACAATACTAGGACAAAGTGCCGAGGCTGTGGTCGCACAACTTGCTGCGTTCAGTGTCGGAGCAGTGGCGGTTCCCCTCACGACTCAACTCACCCCCAAAGCACTCGAATATCGTCTACGAGACGCAGAAACGCGAATCGCCATCGTGGGTGCCGAGGCGGCCTCAAATTTGCTCAGTATTTTGTCTCGTTGCTCCAAGTTGACTCAAGTCATTGGTGTCGGTGTTGAGGACAACCGCTTGTTGCCTTGGCGCAGCTTGATGATCCGCCAGCCCGAACAATTCAAAGCAATCCAGACTAGAGCCGAAGACCCAGCGCTGTTGCTTTACAGCCCTGAGACAGGTCAGCCTGCGCGAGGCGTTTTGTTACCTCACCGTAGCCTGATCGGCGCCCTACCTGGATTTGTTGCTTCACAAAATTGGTTTCCCCAGGGTGCAGAAGTCTTTTGGACCGCTCTGGATTGGGCGAATGCCTCCGGGCTAATGTGTGGAGTGCTTCCTACGCTTTATTTTGGGCGTTCCCTCGTTGGCATTCGCGGTGCCACCACGCCTGGCCACGCTCAACAGCTACTTGAACGCTATCGGGTCACGCATGCGCTTGCGTCGGGCTCAGTGCTCCGGCAACTCAAACTCAACGTTTCTCTTGACACCGCGCCTGCGTCGTCAAAACTACGCAGCATGACCATACTCGACGAAGGCATCGATGAAGGGTTGGCTCAGTGGTGCAAAGCACATTTTGGTGTCTTGCCCAATCACTTGTTTAGCACTGCTGAAATTCAGGGAATCGTGGGCGACAGCCAACTCAGATGGCCTTGCAAAGCCGGGAGTTTGGGACGGGCCTACCCCGGCCATCGTATCGCTATCCTCAACGAAGACGGCTCCCAGGCCCCTCCAGAGCAAATGGGTGAAATCGCCATTCATCGAAATGATCCGCACGGCGCAGAGGACCCAGCGCTCCCGCTGCGCTACTGGCGATCCATAGAGGCTGCTGAAAATAACCCCGATAGCAGCGGCTGGTGGCGGACGGGCGAGCTTGGGCGTCTCGATGCTGAGGGTTATCTCTGGTACGCAGGGCGAAAAAGTCGATTGCCCGCAAAAAATAAAATCACTTCACCCGCCGCACCAACGCCTTCGGCTAGTCTGGTCGCTTCGAGCGCTCCTGTCACCCACACAGCACCCGTAGTCACTTTAGCGACCGTCTCGCCAACAGAGTAAACTTAGGGCATTCTTTCATGCTCTCAAGGACGTTCCACAACATGGCGATTTATCAACTCGGTGACCTGACTCCGCGTATTGATCCCAGCGCGTTTATCTTTGATTCTGCAGACATCATCGGTGACGTTGTCATCGGTGCGCAGGCGAGTATCTGGGCCAATGTCAGCATACGCGGTGACAATACGCTGATTGAGATCGGTCACCATAGCAACGTCCAAGAAGGCAGCGTACTGCACTCTGATGTCGACACACCACTCACCATTGCTGAGTATGTCACTGTCGGTCATCAAGCCATGTTGCATGGCTGTTCAATCGGCTCGGGTTCCTTGGTCGGCATGCAAGCCATTGTTCTCAATCGCGCCCGCATAGGACGCAACTGTCTGATCGGCGCGGGTGCGATTGTTCCAGAGGGACGAGAGATTCCCGATGGCAGCCTTGTCATCGGTGTCGGAAAGATTGTCCGGACACTCGGGGAAGATGAAATCGCCCAAATTCGTCACAATATTGAGCACTACGCAGCACGTGGGCAAATGTATCGCCAACAACTCAAGCGCGTAGGCTGAGCCCCCCTTTATCGGCCTGTATGTCAGATCAACTTAAAAAATTTCTTTCCGAAGACCGTAGTGTTCGTCTTGAGTCTGTTCACATGCAACAAACATGGCAAACAGCTCAGGCGCACCACACCTACCCACCTTCTGTCACAGCCTTGCTCGGAGAACTCGTCGCGGCGTCAACGCTACTTGCCGCAACACTCAAGTTCGATGGCTCTCTTCTCCTGCAACTCCAGGGGGACGGTGCGATCGCCTTGATGGTGGTTGAGTGTCGAGCAGACATGAGCATTCGTGCCACCGTCAAGCTTCGTGAGCGTCCTTTACCTATTCAGCGTGACTTGCAATCTCTGCTCAACCCTGGGGGCACAGCCAAATTCATTGTTGTGTTGGATCCTCCCAAAAACACTCTGGGCCGTCAGGCCTATCAGGGGATTGTTCCGCTCGAGGGCGAAACGATCGCCCAAGCGCTCGAGCAATACATGTTGCGTTCAGAACAATTAGAAACACGTATTTGGCTGGCCGCAAACAATGAGCATTGCACAGGCCTGTTGCTACAACGTCTGCCGCTTCAAGGCGGCAACCAACAAGCCGAGATCCTAAGTGCAGACGAGTCTTGGCAGCGCTTTCAACGCTTGGCCGAAACGCTCTCAATCAAGGAAATGCTTGAGGTCACTCAAGAAACGCTCCTGCACCGGTTGTTTTGGGAAGAAACCCTATTAACGTTTGATGCCCGTCCAATCACTTGGCAATGCTCGTGCACACGCGAGCGTGTCGCAGATATGTTGAAAATGCTGGGACGTGCCGAAGTCGAAGACATCCTTGAGACCCAAGGAAAAATCGAAGTCGCATGCGAATTCTGCGGACAACCCTATTTGTTCGACGGAGTCGACTCTGCGATGTTATTTAAGTCAATCTCGCCTGGCGCCGGCAAGTCCGTTCACTAAGGTCGAATCTCTATCGGAATACAGAGCTGATAGCCCACACCCCAGACAGCCTTGAGTGCGGGCTCGGCCCCCTCTGGTGACAAGCTAGAAAGCTTTTTGCGCAATCGGCTGACAAGACTTTCTAGCGCACGCTTGCCGATATCATCAACGTCCGGGCGCTGGCTGAGCATCTCGCAGATCACCTCTGTTTCGAGCACATGCGTGGAGGCTTGCGCCAAACCCACCAGCAAGGTTTTTTCGCTGTTTGTCAAAAAGACTTTTTCTGCCGAGTGCGGGCTCGTCATCGAACGGTCCTGCAAACTAATCACCCAACTCACCGCCGTTTTATTGATGAGTCTTGAACGCCGATACATACTCATCAGCGCAGCAGTCAACTCTTCTGGTGCAACAGGTTTACTCAGATAAATATCTGCGCCCGCCTCGTAGCCTTTTAGACGATCCGGGATCGCTGCTCGGGCAGTCAGCATGATGATGCCTATACTTGGAATGCTCACCCTGAGTCGACGCGCAATGGAGATCCCATCCTCTCCAGGCAAACTCAGGTCAAGCACCAGCGCATCAATCGGTTCGGTGATGAGCAAGTCATCTAACGAGCGCCCGTTGCTGACCGCAAACACTAAAAACCCATTGAGCTTGAGGTGGTAGTGAATTTCCTTGCGCAACAGTGGATCGTCCTCGACAAGAGCAACACGCATCGGTGCCATCGCGAACATACTGCCACTTTCATCCCCGCTCAGGTCAGCCACAGAAATCGGGGTGAGAGAGTTATTCTGAATCATCGTTTGAGCTCTACAGTAAAGTGCACTCGGTGATCCTTGTGCTCGAATCGAATCGAGCCTCCGAGAATTTTGCACAAAGACTTAACAAGATACAAGCCTAAACCTGTTCCTGATTTGTCGTGCGCATACTCGCCCCGATAGTAACGATTGAACAAGCTTCCTGGATCGGGTGCATCATTTTCACCCACTGTATTTGTGACTCTGAGAATAAAGCGCGAGGCATACTCACTGATAGAGTAATCATCGTAGAGCTCCAGCACAATTCGACTCTCTGGCTGAGAATACTTGATCGCATTATCTAATAAATTTGCCAACACAATCGCAAATAAATTAGGATCTGTTCGCAACATCAATGGCGAAGCCTGCTGACGCCAATCAATCCGCTCAGCCTCTGGCTGACTCGCCAACAGTGCCTGCACGACTTCATTCACATCGAAGTCTTCATACCGTGGTGAAAATCCTTTTTGATCAAGCTGATCCACCTGAACACAGCGTTCGATCACAGTGTTCATATTGTTGATTGCCTGGATCATGCTGTCGATCCGATCCGTAGAATCCGCAGACTGTTTGGGAGGTTGTTGCTGCAGGCTTCGCCTGAGAGATCCTGCAGCCATCCGCATGGTTGCGAGCGGGTTTTTCAATTCATGCGTCAACATATCGATCAGCATGCTGCGCTCTTTGATCTGCTCGGTTTCCACCAAGTTACGTGCCCGCATAAATTGCAACTCTTGCATCTCCCGATCATAAATGACTCGACGTTGCGTAATGTCACTGAGCACCATAATCGAAAGCACCACCGCCACAATCAGACCACCCCAGTTACCAGGGGAAGACACGATATCTGGCCTGACCCAACCAAGCAAGGGCAAAATATCGATCCAGAGTAGCGCCCCCATCAAGAGCGCGCCCCCAGCAATCAAACGCCGGTGCACGACGGGCATCTTGTGACACCAAGGTAAGGCAGCCACCAAGACCAGAGGCATGATGCTCACAAGTAAGAAGTTAAAGTTGAGCGCAAGCAACGACACAGAATCAAGTTTGATCGCCAAGAGCTCAAGACAGAGAATCACTAAGACACCCTTGACATAGTAGCTATACCAGCGCGGAACACCAAACTGCTTTAATAATTCATTTGTCACCAACAACGAGGCCATCAGCCTAAAGACGTACAAAGTATTAAAGGCCAGATTATCGAGCCAAACATGCTTTTCAAAAAAGAGCTCAGCGAGTAAACCAGAACTAGAAAGTGTAAACAAAAGCGTCACGATCTCAGAAATAAAGAAGATTCCGAGAATGGTGTGGCGTGTCCTGATGTAGACAATCAAGGCCCAAAATGCGATCGCGAGAATCACGCCAAACTCGAGACCCATGTTGCGCTGCTGATCCACCATGAGACTTGAGAGCGTATCGGGCTGGAGCGCACGCGTCGTGAGGAAAAATCCGTTAATCGTATCGATACGCAGATAGAAATAATTTTCAACACCTGCATGCACCGTCACAGGAAAGCAGTAAGAATTATCTGCGCAGGCATTTTGACTGACAGGAAAATGATCACCCGCCGTGCGGCGATTCCACAGACCCTCTTTTTGCTCAAACAGTTGAATGTCACGTATGTAGTGCGGACCCACACGCAAAATCACTTGCTCTGAACCTTGGGCAGGTGCTTGGACCAAGAGCCTCAACCATCTGATCGTGGGCGTAAAGCCACGATTCAACACAACACCAAAGGGCTTGTAGTCTTGAGTGACAGCTTGTTCAATCGTGAGTGAACCTGGTGCAGTCTCAATAAAAAGACCACGCTCAATCATCAGATCACGTTCTGAGTTAGCCTGAGCACTCAAACAGAAAGTCGTCAGCAGGAGCCAACAACACGCGCGCAAAAAGTGCATGAGATGCACGATGCGCACGGTGCGCACGTTGAGAACGTTGCGCACCTGCGACATGATTAGCCTGCGTCCTTGGAAAGATACTCCACAGCGCTTCGAACGCCGCGGTCTCCCACCTCAATGCCGAGTGACTGCATGGCAGCCTCGACGCCTGCGATACAGCCCAAAATCATGGCTGGATTGAGATCACCCAAATGACCAATTCGGAATACGCGACCAGCGAACGGCCCCAGACCACCGGCCACCATGACCTGAAACTTTTCGCGCGCTGTTTTGCGAATCAACTCAGGATCAATCCCGGGCTTGACCACAATAGCCGTCACAGAGTCTGAGCGGGCGCCAGGCACTTTACAGAGAAAATCTAAATTGCCAGCTTGTGACCATGACTGCACAGCAGCCCGCACAGCACCCGCCAAGGCGCGATGGCGTGCATACACCGTCTCGACACCTTCGCGCGCCAACAACTCAAAAGCCGCTTCCATACCAAACAACAAGTTTTGAGGTGCTGTACCGCAAAAGCGACTGTAGGATGGACCTTTACGGCGTCGCAACCAATCCCAATAAAAGCGAGGTGCTGGATTCTTTTCGCAAACCTGCATGGCTCGTGCATCTGCCACACAAAATCCTACCCCAGGAGGTACCATCAGGCCTTTTTGGGAAGCGCCGATCACAGCGTTGACACCCCACTGATCCATGTCGAACGGAATCGCACCCAGCGAAGCCACGACATCCACCACAAACAGCGCGGGATGTCCGGTTGTATCTATCGCGCGACGCAAGGCTGGAATATCACTGGTCGTGCTGCTAGCCGTATCGGTGTGGACGGTAAAGACCGCCACAATCTCATGTTGCGTGTCCGCGCGAAGAATCTGTGCGACGGCATCCGGATCAATTGGGTAACCTTCATGAAAGGGGGTACGCACCACGATCGCGCCCATCGCCTCGGCCATGATGGCCCACGATTCGGAAAAATGACCTGTCCCAGGAATCAGCACCTTTTGACCAGGTGCCAACAAATTCACAATCATGGCCTCCCACGCGCCGTGACCATTTGCGGCGTAAAAAAACACATCGGCCGCTTGCGTCTTTAGGAGTTTCTTTAAGCCTGACTCACACGCATCGACGCAGGCATCTACACGCGGATCGCCCATATCCATAGGCTGCTTGGTCATCGCATCGAGCACCGCCTTGGGTACGTTGGATGGTCCTGGCGAGTGAAGCAAACGCACACCTGGAAAATAAGGAAAAGCAGCAGCAGACGAGGTCATATCCAATCCTTGTGAAAGTTCATAGATTCTAACCTGTCGGGTTCGCTAGGCGCTTGTCCGAATCGACAACTGGTATCAAGAACACCACACTTTGAAGACTTTTTTTAAAACCACACCCCTAGCACACTAGACCTAATGCGCAAACACCCTATTTTTGAGCTTTTTCACATCGTTCCACTTCGCAAACAAAGCGGTGCGGCACTTGTCGAAACGCTGCTTGTTCTCCTCCCGATTCTATTGCTGGGAAGTTTGTGTGTTGAACTCGCCCGCGGATATCAGTTGCGTCACCTGCTCGTACTTTCACTGCAACAGGCGGCCCGGGTGGCCGCCGTCCACCACGCAGCGCCGCAGGCTTGGCAACCCGCTCTGCGCGATGCGCTCTCAGTCATGTTTGTCCCTGCCGGTCGCGATACAACACCCCAGATGCGCAGAGACGCAGCGTGTCAGACAATTCAACGACGTTTTCATTTGCCTTGCTGGCATGCGGTTGAACTCGCCTCAACGCCTGAAAGCATTCACTTGCGCCTGACGTATTTGCACAGACCGATGCAAGAATGGCTGAGAGTCACGCTACAAAAAGTGGCAGCACTCAGCGTCAGCCTAAAGCAAACAGAAACGAGGCCGTACTCGCTTGAGGAGCAAGCCTGGCTTCAGGGTTTAATCCCCATGGTGGTCGAGTATCGGGCATTTAGGCATCGCAGCGTTGGCAAGCCTTAGCCGGATGAGCCTCAGCGTTGCTGAGGTTTTGAAGCTGGGGGGGGAGTAGGTTTTGCGCCAGGTTTGACAGTTGGCTTGAGTTCGGGAGGCTTGACACCAGGAGGCAGAATCTGCACAAACACCTCTCCTTGGCGCATCATGCTCAACTCGCTACGCGCACGCTCCTCTGAGGCTTCGGTGCCAGACCGTAAGTCCTCGACTTCGGCCGCAAGCGCCTTATTTCTTGAAGTGAGACCTTCATTGATCATACGTTGATCCGTGACTTGCGCCTGCATGTCCCAAACAGAAAACCAGCCACCCCGACCCATCCACAAGGGATACTGGATCAGAGCGACAAGTGCAACAATCACGATCAATAATAGACGCATGACACCTTTTGTACACAGGGACGGCGAGCCGCCCCTGCAGGTCGATTAGCGCAGGTTATAAAAAGCGTCGCGACCGGGATAAGTCGCCACTTCAGCGAGCTCTTCCTCAATGCGCAACAACTGGTTGTACTTGGCCATGCGATCAGAACGCGACAAAGAGCCGGTTTTGATTTGCATCGCATTCGTCGCAACCGCGATGTCAGCAATCGTTGAGTCTTCTGTTTCACCGGAGCGATGGGAGACCACGGCGGTGTAACCAAAGCGTTTGGCCATTTCAATCGCAGCAAACGTCTCGGTCAGCGTGCCGATCTGATTGATTTTGATCAAAATCGAATTTGCGATGCCCTGATCAATGCCTTGCTTGAGGATTTTGGTATTGGTCACAAACAAATCGTCGCCCACCAACTGAACCTTGCGGCCCAGTCTTTCGGTCAGGTGCTTCCAGCCAGCCCAGTCGTTTTCAGCCATACCATCTTCGATCGAAATGATGGGATATTTGTCCACCCAAGTGGCCAACAAATTGGTGAGTTCTTCGGATGACAACGACACACCACCCTCGCCTTGCAGGGTGTATTTGCCGTCACGGTAGAACTCGGAGGCTGCACAGTCCAGTCCCAACGCGATCTGCGTGCCAGGCTCATAGCCTGCATTTTCGATCGCGCGCAAAATCAATTGGATCGCGGCTTCGTGGTTGGCGACGTTTGGTGCAAAACCACCTTCATCACCGACCGCCGTCGACATTCCCTGATCATTGATAATTTTCTTGAGTGCATGAAATGTTTCAGCACCCATCCGCATGGCTTCGCGAAAGCTCGTCGCACCGATTGGCAAAATCATCAGCTCTTGCATGTCGAGCGTGTTGTTGGCATGTGCGCCGCCATTAATCACGTTCATCATCGGCACTGGCATGCTCATCGGACCGCTACCACCAAAGTAACGATAGAGTGACAAGCCAGACTCATCCGCCGCAGCGCGCGCCACCGCCATACTGGCGGCCAAAATAGCATTGGCGCCCAAGCGTGACTTGCCTTCTGTGCCGTCCAATTCAATCAAGGTGCGATCCAGGAAGGTTTGTTCCTGCGCATCCAAGCCCATCAAGGCCTCAGAGATCTCTGTATTGATATTTTCGACCGCGCGCAACACACCTTTACCGAGATAGCGTGCTTTGTCACCATCACGCAACTCGATCGCCTCGCGACTACCTGTCGATGCGCCCGAAGGCACTGCCGCACGGCCCATGGCACCTGACTCGAGCAAGACGTCACATTCGACTGTCGGGTTGCCGCGTGAGTCAAGAATTTCACGACCAATGATATCTACGATTGCACTCATGTCTATCTTTCCTAAAAGTAAAAATTCTTTTACGTAAATTGTGACTCGAGAAAACCCTGCCGCTTCACGACACGATCGAGCTCAACCAAGGTTGTTAGCAAACTTTTCATCAGACCCAGTGGCACTGCATTGGGTCCATCGGACATCGCCTGAGCGGGATTGGGATGTGTTTCCATAAAGAGGCCAGAAATACCTGCCGCAACAGCCGCACGCGCCAAGACAGGGACAAACTCTCTCTGACCACCAGAGGAGGTGCCTTGCCCACCAGGCAGCTGCACCGAATGTGTGGCGTCAAACACGACGGGACATTGAGTTTCACGCATGATCGCCAGTGAGCGCATGTCAGAAACGAGGTTGTTATAGCCAAAAGAAACACCGCGCTCGCAGACCATGATGTCCTCGGCGACACCCGCTTGACGTGCGGCGTGTCGGGCTTTGTTGACGACCTGCAACATGTCATGGGGCGCGAGAAACTGGCCCTTTTTGATATTGACGGGTTTACCACTTGCGGCACATGCTTCGATGAAGTCTGTTTGACGACAAAGAAAGGCAGGGGTTTGCAGCACATCGACAACAGAGGAGACTGCCTTGACCTGATCTTTGTCGTGCACATCCGTGAGCACGGGCACGTTGAGCTCGGCGCGTACTTCTGCCAGGATCTGCAACCCCTCTTCCATGCCAGGGCCACGATAAGAGGTGCCGGAGCTACGATTGGCCTTGTCAAACGAGCTCTTGTAAATAAAGGGGATCCCTAACGCAGACGTGATCTCTTTAAGCTGGCCTGCTGTATCGAAGGCCATTTGACGTGACTCAATGACACACGGGCCCGCAATCAGGAAAAAAGGCTTGTCCAGGCCAATATCGAATCCGCACAACTTCATCAGGCGTCCTTGCGCTGCGACTGATGCGCCAGCGCAGCATTGATGTAGCTCGTGAATAAGGGGTGACCATCTCTGGGCGTTGAGGTGAATTCGGGGTGGAATTGCACACCCACAAACCAGGGGTGATTGGGCAACTCCATAATTTCAGGAAGATTTTCAGTTGGGGTTCGGGCACTGATCACCAACCCAGCCTTTTCGAGACGCGGCACATAAATGTTGTTGACTTCATAACGGTGGCGATGTCGTTCGTTCACATCTGGGCCATAAATCTGATGCGCCAGTGAGCCGGGCTTGACCGGACACTTTTGTGAGCCTTTACGCATCGTGCCACCCAGGTCCGATTGCGAATCACGCTTTTCAGACACCCCTTCACGATCCAGCCACTCAGTAATCAACGCCACCACAGGATGAGGAGATACTGGGTCAAACTCTGTGCTGTTGGCATGCTCTAAACCCGCCACATCGCGCGCGAACTCAATCACAGCCAGCTGCATCCCTAGGCAAATACCCAAGTAAGGCACGTTATTTTCTCTGGCGAAACGAATCGCGGCTATTTTGCCTTCGGTGCCACGCTTACCAAAACCACCGGGTACCAAAATGGCATCAAAAGGCTTGAGCACCTCCACACCACTTTCCTCAATGCTTTCTGAGTCGATGTACTCGACCTTGACGCGGGATTTAGTGTGGATACCGGCGTGAATCAAAGCTTCGGTCAAAGATTTGTATGACTCGGTCAGATCGACATACTTGCCCACCATGGCAATGCGGACTTCGCGCTCAGGGTGTTCCAGTCGATAGACCAAGTTGTCCCACATCGACAAATCAGCGGCAGGCGGGTTGAGGTTCAACACCTCACAAATCAGATTATCCAGGCCTTGCTTGTGCAGCATGGACGGGATTTTGTAGATCGAATCTGCGTCCCAAACGGAAATCACCGCATCCAGGGGGACATTCGAAAACAAGGAGATTTTGGCGCGTTCTTCGTCTGGAATCGGACGATCCGCGCGGCATAGCAGCGCATGCGGAATGATGCCGATTTCGCGAAGCTTTTGGACGGAATGTTGGGTAGGCTTGGTCTTGAGCTCGCCCGCAGAGGCGATAAACGGCACCAGCGTGAGGTGGATAAAGGCTGCATTGTTGCGCCCCAGTCGCAGACTCATCTGACGCGCCGCCTCAAGAAACGGCAAGGACTCGATATCACCTACCGTACCGCCGATTTCAACAATCGCAACATCCGTCGCACCATTCCAGGACTGCTCAGCGCCACGGGCGATAAAGTCCTGAATTTCATTGGTGATATGGGGAATGACCTGGACAGTTTTGCCCAGATAATCGCCACGACGCTCTTTGCGCAGCACGGATTCGTAAATCTGGCCTGTCGTAAAGTTATTGACCTTGCGCATTTTTGAGGAAATGAATCGCTCGTAATGTCCGAGGTCGAGATCGGTTTCAGCACCGTCTTCGGTCACGAAGACTTCGCCATGCTGAAACGGGCTCATGGTGCCAGGATCAACGTTGATATAGGGGTCGAGTTTGAGCAGGGTGACCTGCAGGCCACGAGACTCGAGGATGGCGGCCAGAGACGCAGCGGCGATGCCCTTGCCAAGCGAGGACACCACACCACCGGTTACAAAGACAAATTTGGTCATGTGTTTGACGCCCCATTACGAGGCGTATGCGGGAAATTTGGATTATAGCCGCCAGACTCACTTTTGCGGAAAACACGTCTGGATTTATCAACAAAATTTCGCGTCTAGCACGACAAAGAGGTTTTTAGGCTATAGGCTCTGTTCGATGCAACAACCACTCCAGCGCGGGGCCGGACACCTTTGGCTTCAAACGTCGGCGAACCTCTGCGTGGTAGGCGTTCAGCCAGTCAATCTCATCCTGTCTCATCTGATCCAGTTGGACACAACGTGTATCGATCGGGCACAGTGTCAACGTTTCAAACTCTAGGAATTCGCCAAACTCAGACGTCCCTGCCGACATATTGGCCACCAGATTTTCGATCCGAATGCCCCAACGACCTGGGCGATAGAGTCCCGGCTCGTTTGAGGTGATCATGCCTGGCTGCATGGCAGTGTGAGGACCCGGTGCCGCACGATATGAAATGACTTGCGGCCCCTCATGAACATTTAAGTAATACCCGACGCCATGCCCTGTTCCATGACCGTATTCGGCGAGCCGCGCCCACAAAGGCGCACGCGCAACGGCATCAAGCATAGGAGACGCCACGCCACGCGGAAATCTCAGTCGAGACAGCGCAATCATGGCTTGCAACACCGCGGTGTAGTCGTCTTTTTGGGCGGCAGTTGGCTGCCCGACGGGAACAACACGCGTAATATCGGTCGTGCCCCCCACATACTGACCGCCCGAGTCAATCAGGAGCAAGCCATCTCCGGCAATTGCCGCAAAAGACTCAGGTGTTGCCCGATAGTGAGGCATCGCACCATTGCTGTTATAGGCGGCAATCGTGCCAAAACTACGGGAAATAAAGCCCGGCTGCTGACTTCGTTGCGCGATGAGCTGCTCATCAATCATCAACTCATTCAGAGGGACAGCGTCACAACGCGCAATCGCATCCTCAAGCCAGACAAAAAACGCACACAAAGCCGCACCATCGTCTTCCATCACGCGACGGACGTGACTGAGCTCAAAAGCCGTTTTTTGTGACTTGAAAAATGTGCTGGGATTGATCGCACGCACCAACCGGCAAGAGACACGGTCGATCAACGCACAGGTTGTGCGCGCCGGATCAAACAACAGACACGCCTGCGCTTCTAGCTCGGCAAGGGTCTGCGCAGCCTCTTGATAGGGGCGCACCTCAATGCCGTCGCCAGCCAGCTGCTGGGCCAAGGCGACATCGATCTTTTCAGGCAACACAAACAGTAATACGCGCTCAGGCCCAATCAGTACATGCGCCAAAAACACTGGATTGAAACTCACATCCGCACCGCGACAATTGAGCAGCCATGCAATGTCGTCCAAGGTCGAAATGAGATGCCACTGCGCGCCCCGCTCCGCCATCTCGGCGCGCACTTGGGCAAGCTTTTCCTGCCTTGTCTGGCCCGCATAAGCAACCGGCAGATCGCGGATAGACGCTGTCGGTAACGCTGGGCGGTCCAACCAACACTGACCCGGAAGATCTAGGGATATGTCGAGTGTGATGGCGCGTGCAGCCAACTGTTCTTGCAGCGCCTCACGCGCGGCTAAACCAAGCGCACGACCATCCACCGCCACCACCCCACCACTGGGGACATTCGCCCCCAGCCATGCGGCATGCGCAGGATCCGTCGCCACACCAATTTTCATGAGCGTGACTGCCGAACCCGCGAGCTCAGCCTCGGCTTGCACCCAATACCGACTGTCCACCCAAATACCCGCAAACTCTTGCGTCACCACGACCGTGCCAACCGAACCGGTAAACCCAGTCAACCAACGCCTGATTTGCCAATAAGCCGGCAAGTATTCGGACAAGTGTGG
Source organism: Burkholderiaceae bacterium (assembly GCA_030158305.1). GTDB lineage: Bacteria > Pseudomonadota > Gammaproteobacteria > Burkholderiales > Burkholderiaceae_B > Zwartia. The sequence goes on along the minus strand of JAOATE010000047.1, from coordinate 105,930 downwards.
ATCCGCTGAAGGGATCAGACAGGCATCAACATGCGCCTGTTGCATGCTGCGACGCAGTGCTGCCAGCGCCTCGAGTGGACTAAGAGCGGGAGTGTTCATCGCTGGCTTGGAGTTAGAGAGTCTTGGGTTTGGAAAACTTTGCACGCAACACAGCAATCACGCCTGGCAGCAAAGAAACAATGATGATGCCTAAAATCACGGCGGTCAGATTGTCGCGTACAAAAGGCAAGTTTCCAAACCAATAACCTGCTGCGGTCAAGGAAACCACCCAAAGAATGCCACCAGAAACATTAAAGAAGAAAAACTTTTTGGGCTCCATTTTGGCAAAACCGGCCACAAAGGGTGCCATCGTGCGCGCGATCGGCAAAAAACGCGCAATGACGATCGTCTGACCGCCATACCGATCAAAGAAGCCTTGGGTATAAGCCAACCTCGCTGGATTGACCAACCGGGTCCGCGCAATCAGCGCCTTGCCAAACCAGCGTCCCACCGAGTAGTTCACCGCATCCCCCACAATCGCGGCCGTTGTTAACAACAGCATCAGCAGCGGCAGGTCCATTTTTCCCATGGCACAAATCGCGCCCGCGACAAACAACAAGGAATCACCAGGTAACAAGCTGGCAAACACCAAACCAGTTTCGGCAAAAATAATGGCCACTAACAATACGTAGATCCACGCGCCATGCTGCTCGATAAATTGCAGCATCGTACGATCGATATGCATCATCATATCGATCGCCATCGAAAGAAAATCCATCACGCCGAATTATCCTTTGAGCGCTGAAACATCCAGCTTGGCAGAAGTCTTTGACTGGATCTCGTCCACGCTGACGCCCGGTGCAAGCTCAAGCAATTTGAGGCCATTTGGAGTGACTTCCATGACACCCAGATCGGTAATGACCATGTCGATCACACCCACACCCGTCAGTGGCAAGGTGCATTTGGGCAACAGTTTCAAATCGGTCGTGCCGTCTTTTTTGTGGGCAACGTGCTCCATCAGTACGATGACGCGCCCCACACCGGCGACCAGATCCATCGCGCCGCCCATGCCCTTGACCATCTTGCCCGGAATCATCCAGTTCGCCAGATCACCGTTCTCGGAGACCTGCATCGCGCCCAAAATAGCGAGATTGATCTTTCCTGCGCGAATCATGCCAAAGGAGTCTGCGGACGAAAAAATCGCTGAACCGGGTAACGTGGTCACCGTCTGCTTGCCTGCATTAATCAAGTCGGGGTCTACTTCACTTTCAAGTGGATGAGGCCCGATCCCGAGCAAACCATTTTCAGACTGCAGCCAAACTTCCATGTTTTCTGGCACATGGTTGGCCACCATGGTGGGCAATCCAATTCCCAAGTTCACATAAAAACCATCTTTTAATTCACGCGCTGCGCGCGCGGCCATTTCATCACGAGTCCATGCCATCTTTGTTCTCCTTAGCTCGCCGCGCGAACGATACGTTGCTCAATACGCTTTTCAGGCGTTGCATTGATCACAATGCGGTGCACGTAAATGCCGGGCAAATGAATGTTTTCGGGTTCGAGTTCGCCGTTTTCAACGATACGCTCGACCTCGACGACTGTGAGTTTTCCAGCCATTGCGACAGGCGGATTAAAGTTGCGGGCGGTCTTGCTAAACATCAAATTACCGCTGCGGTCTGCAACTTCGGCTTTGACTAAGGACACCTCGGGCACCAAGGCGCGTTCCATGATGTACTGCTGCCCATCAAATTCGCGGACTTCTTTGCCCTCTGCCACGATCGTGCCAACGCCTGTTTTAGTAAAAAAGGCGGGGATTCCAGAGCCGCCGGCACGCAAACGCTCGGCCAAGGTGCCCTGGGGTGTGAACTCAAGCTCAAGCTCGCCAGCCAAGTATTGACGCTCAAATTCTTTGTTTTCGCCGACATAAGACGCGATCATGCGGCGGACTTGTCGGGACTCGAGCAAAATACCCAGGCCAAAACCATCCACACCCGCGTTATTGCTGATGCAAGTCAAATTTTGAACGCCAAGATCTTTAACGGCGTCGATCAAGGCCTCCGGAATCCCGCACAGTCCGAAACCACCCACAGCGATGGTCTGGCCATCTTTCAAAATACCGGTCAGCGCGTCTTTTGCGCTTGGATACAGCTTGTTCATCAGAACGACTCCTTGAAGGTCACCTAAATTCGATTATCGACGATTTATACAGCTTGCCAAGGCCTGTAAGACGTCCTCGGGCCACGGATGCCCACGGTTTAATTCAAAATCCATCCAGACCATGATTGACTTTCCTTGCGCGCACAGCTCAAGCCCCTCGGGATGGACGATAGATAAGTCAACCGCGTGCTCCATACTGGAGCGGCCAATGCGCTCCACCCGATGGCTCACCCGGATCAAAGCGGGATACGTAATCGGTTTTTTAAAGTCACACGCACAATGGACCACAACAGGACTAAAACGGGCACTCTGCTGCACACGTCCCTCAACAAACATCCTGATTCGCCCCTCTTCCATATAGCGAAAATAGTTGGCATTGTTGAGATGATTGAGCGGATCCGCATCCGCCCAGCGCATCGGCAGGTCAAAGTCAAAAATATCGCCCACCGCAAGCGTGCGGGCCGATCCTTCGAGTTGCACCACAATCTTCTCCACATCAACAGCAAAAGGGTCAGTTCATGCCTTTGCAAGGCGAGCAGCCTTCAAACGTCTCAAGCGTGCAATACAATCCACCTCAATCAAACATCATACTTGGAAGCAGGGAGACTCTCATGTCCGAACGTGAATCGATGGAATACGACGTTGTCGTCGTAGGTGGTGGCCCAGGCGGCCTGGCGACAGCCATCCGCCTCAAACAGCTTGCCGCAGAGCGCAATCACGAGATTTCGGTCTGTGTGCTTGAAAAAGGCAGCGAGATCGGCGCCCACATTTTGTCTGGCGCCATCATGGACCCCAAGGCGCTAACCGAACTGCTGCCCGACTGGAAAGCCATGGGCGCACCGCTCAACACAGCGGTCACCGAAGATGAGTTCCTGTTTTTGTCTCCCACTGGATCACAAAAAACACCCAACTGGCTGCTCCCGGAGTGTTTTCAAAACCACGGCAACTACATCGTCAGCTTAGGCAGCGTTGCCCGCTGGATGGGCGAACAAGCCGAAGCCCTTGGCGTTGAAATTTTTCCTGGTTTTGCCGCGGCCGAAGTCCTGTACGACGACAAAGGCGCAGTGCGTGGCGTGGCCACTGGCGATATGGGCGTGGGTCGCGATGGTCAACCCACCGACCAGTATCAACCCGGGATGGAGTTGCACGCCAAATACACCATCTTCGCCGAAGGTGCGCGCGGTCAACTCGGCCGCCAGCTGATCGAAAAATTCAAGCTCGACCAGAACCGCGATCCGCAAAGCTACGGGATCGGCATAAAAGAGCTTTGGGAAGTCGAACCCTCCAAATCTCGCCCAGGTCTGGTGGTGCACACCGCGGGCTGGCCACTGGATGCGGATACGTACGGCGGCTCCTTCCTTTATCACCTCAATGACAATCTGGTCGCCGTCGGCATGGTGGTCGGTCTGGATTACGCCAACCCCTGGATTTCACCGTTTGAGGAATTCCAGCGTTATAAAACACACCCTGCTATCCGTGGCACCTTCGAAGGCGGCAAACGCATTGCCTATGGCGCGCGTGCGATTACCGCAGGCGGTTTGTTGTCTTTGCCCAAGCTAGTGTTTCCAGGTGGCGCGCTGGTCGGCTGCGAAGCGGGTTTCTTAAATGCGTCACGCATCAAGGGCAGTCACGCCGCGATCAAATCCGGCATGATGGCCGCCGAAGCGGCGTTCGACGCTTTGGTTGCCGAACGCAGCCATGACGAGCTTCCCGCCTACCCGGCCGCTTTCGAAAGCTCATGGTTGCATACCGAGCTGAATAAAGCACGTAACTTCAAACAATGGTTCAAAAAAGGCCGCTCCATCGGTACGCTGATGACCGGCATCGAGCAATGGCTGCTCAAGGGCAATATGCCCTGGACCATCCATCGCGACAAACCTGACCACGCCTGCCTCAAGCCGGCCGCCGACTGCGTCAAGATCGACTATCCAAAACCAGATGGCGTACTGACCTTTGATCGTTTGAGCTCGGTGTTTATCTCCAACACCAATCACGAAGAAAATCAGCCCATCCACCTGACACTCAAGGATGCGTCTGTCCCGGTGTCTATCAACTTGGCGAAGTTCGGGGGGCCTGAGGCGCGTTATTGTCCAGCGGGCGTGTACGAATACATCAAGGACGACCAGGGTGCAGATCGTTTGCAAATCAATGCGCAAAATTGCGTACATTGCAAAACCTGCGACATCAAGGACCCCACACAAAACATCGTCTGGGTCACACCACAAGGTGGTGAGGGTCCGGTCTATACCGGCATGTAATTTCCAAAGGAAACACACATCATGACAACACGTCCTCAAGCCACGCCCACCACTCAGATCGACAACGACCGCGTCATCGTCACCGAGTGGCGTTTCGCCCCCGGTGCCGAGACGGGCTGGCACACCCATGGCCACGACTATGTGGTGGTCCCCACGACCAATGGTCTGCTTCATCTCGAGACACCTGACGGTCTCAAGGAGTTTCCCTTGGTACTTGGCAAGTCCTATACCCGTGGTGCTGGCGTCAATCACAATGTGATCAACGCAAGCGATCATGAAGTGGTCTTTGTAGAGATCGAAATACGCTAAATCTTCTCTCAACCCCTTTTTCGGAAACAATGTCATGCTCGATCCACAAGCCAAGGCCCTGATTGATCTCGTTGTTGAAAAAGGGATTCCCCCAGTTCATACAACAGAGCCTGTACAAGCTCGACTGTTCTACGCCGAGCGGCGCTTTTTTAGCCAGCCCGATGCGCCAGAGGTTGCGCAAGCTCTCGATATCAAAGTTCCAGGTCCCGCAGGTGCGATCACGGTGCGCCACTACCGGCCGCTAGGCTCGACGGCGACGGCAAGCTTGCCTGCCCTGGTGTATTACCATGGTGGGGGTCATGTAATTGGCGATCTCGAGACACACGATGTGCTGTGTCGCACGCTATCCAATCAAGCCCAGTGCGCCGTGTTTTCCGTCGACTATCGACTCGCTCCCGAGCACATTTTTCCTGCCGCAGCAGACGACTGTATCGCTGCGACCAAATGGGTGCATGCACACGCATCCACACTAAACATTGATGCCGCGCGGATTGCAGTGGGTGGCGATAGCGCAGGCGGCCAACTGGCGGCAGTCGTTGCCTTGGCGCTCAAACAAGACGGAGCCTTCAAGCCCGTTTTGCAACTGCTGATCTACCCCGTGACCGATGCGAGTTGCGAGCGCGACTCGATGCGCACCAATGGTCAAGGTTATTTGCTCACCCGAGATTCGATGGATTACTTTTATGGACATTACATGCCTGAGACGTGGATGCGCCAAGACTGGCGCGCCTCGCCGATGCTGGCCAAAGACCACTCCGGTTTGCCGCCTGCCTTTGTGCTCACCGCTGGATACGATCCCTTGCGTGATGAGGGCTATGCCTATGCCGACAAGCTATCGACAGCGGGTGTCCCCACGCAATATGTGTGCTTTGAGCGTCAGATTCATGGCTTTGTCCCGCTGGGTCGAATTCTCGACGAAGCCAACACAGCGGTCAAACTCTGCGCCCAGGCCCTACGCGACCGATTCTGATTGAACAAAAAATTAGACAGCCCTCGGGCTGTCTAATTTTTGTCCAAATTGACTGTCTTACTTTTTAAACGCGATCACTTCCTGACGCTGCTCGCCCAGACCCTGGATACCCAGCGTCATGACGTCGCCTGCTTTGAGATAGCGAGGCTTGGGTTTGACGCCCATGCCAACACCAGGAGGCGTACCCGTCGTGATAATGTCACCTGGCATCAAGGTCATGAATTCACTGACGTAACTCACAATCGTGGCCACATCAAAAATCATAGTCTGAGTATTGCCCGTCTGAAAGCGCTTGCCATTGACGTCAAGCCACATGTCGAGTTTTTGTGGATCTTTGATTTCGTCGGTCGTGACCAACCAGGGGCCGACTGGGCCAAAGGTATCGCAACCTTTGCCCTTGTCCCAAGTACCGCCTCGCTCGAGTTGATACTCGCGCTCAGAAATATCGTTGACCAGGCAATATCCTGCAACATATTTCAGTGCGTCTTTCTTGCTGACGTATCGGGCTTTTTTACCAATCACGAACGCGAGTTCGACTTCCCAGTCTGACTTTTTGGAGCCCTTGGGCAACATCACCTTGTCATTGGGACCGGACAAACTGGTGTCGGCCTTAAAGAAAATGATGGGCTCTTTTGGACAGGGCATGCCGGCTTCGGCCGCATGATCCGAGTAGTTCAAACCAATCGCCAGAAACTTGCCGACATTGGCGAGCGGCACGCCATAGCGTGGCTTGCCTTTGACCAATGGCAATGTGCTCGTCTTGATTTTGGCGAGCTTGGCGAGTGCGGCTGAGGACAGCTGCTCGGTTGTGATGTCTGACACCACGCCAGACAAGTCGCGTAACTTGCCTTCTTTGTCGATCAGGCCGGGTTTTTCTTTGCCCTTCGCGCCATAACGTACGAGTTTCATTGCTTCTCCTTGGTTGAATGCCTTCGCAATTTAACAGCTAACACGAAGCCAAATCAATCAGCCGCAAACAATCAAAAATAACGCCCGCCTGCACCGATCACAACCGTCACGATACCAAGCCCAAGATTCGTCAACATCAACGCACGGATTTGTCCAAGTGCCTGAGCTCCTACCGGCCAGTGTTTGTCTGCGACCGCAAGCTTGAGCTTCTTGAATGGACGCGCATAGATATAGCCAAAAATGACGGTCATCACCACCGCAAGCAATATCATCGCATGCACGTGTCCGCCGAGCTTAGCTTGCGATCCCATCAGCGAAATCAGACCAAAGCCCGTGACATACAACACGACGATCGACACCTTGACCCAAATAAAAAAGCGCTTGAATACACCACATAACAATGTCAGACGCTCAGGAGGTTGCAACACCTCAGCGGCGGTTGGACGCAACGCACTGTGCGCGAAAAACATTCCGCCCACCCAAATCAACGCAGCCAACAAGTGCAGCACAAGCAAAATTGCAATCGTCATGATCATCTCCAAAATAGGTGAGTTGCAGTCTACCCCTCATTTGCTCAGCACAACAAAAAAGGGCCTCTTTCGAGACCCTTTAAACCTACACCTCATGTGGCTATTCGGTATTTATACCGGTGTAGATAACTGATCCAAAATCGCAGGATTTTCCAGAGTGGACACATCCTGTGTGACTTTTTCACCCTTGGCCACGACACGCAACAACCGTCGCATGATCTTGCCTGAGCGTGTTTTGGGTAAGTTGTCACCAAAGCGAATTTCTTTTGGTTTGGCGATCGGTCCGATTTCTTTGGCGACCCAATTACGTAACTCTTTGCCAAGCGCAATCGCCTCGTCGCCTTCGGGACGCGTACGCTTGAGCACGACAAAGGCCACGACAGCCTCACCGGTGGTGTCATCAGGACGTCCCACGACAGCCGCCTCTGCCACCATCGGATGGGCCACCAAGGCTGACTCAACCTCCATCGTTCCCAAGCGATGACCTGAAACGTTCAGCACGTCATCAATACGGCCCATGATCCAGAAACAGCCATCCTTGTCGCATTGGGCACCATCTCCCGCAAGGTAATAGCCACCGAGTTCTGGCGGGAAATAGCTTTTAACAAAACGATCGGGATCACCCCAGATGTTACGAATCATCGATGGCCAGGGACGCTTAATCACCAGAAAGCCTCCGTGTCCCGCCTCAACATCACCACCCGTTTCGTCCACGATGGCAGCCGTGATGCCAGGCAAACGCGTCGTGCACGAACCAGGCTTGAGCGGAGTCGAGCCTGGCAAAGGGGTAATCATGTGACCGCCGGTCTCAGTCTGCCACCACGTATCCACGATCGGACAACGTCCGCCCCCGACATTGTTGTGATACCACATCCAAGCTTCAGGATTGATGGGCTCACCCACTGAACCGAGCAAACGCAAACTGCTCAAGTCATAAGACTTTGGATGATGGGCTTCAGTGGCCTCTGAGGCCTTGATCAACGAACGAATCGCCGTAGGTGCCGTGTAGAAAATCGTCGCCTTGTGATCCTGAATCATTTTCCAGAAACGGCCAGCATCCGGATAGGTTGGCACACCTTCAAACACAATCTGTGTCATGCCGGCAGCCAGGGGACCATAGGCGATATACGTGTGACCTGTCACCCAGCCCACATCCGCCGTACACCAGAACACATCATTTGCCTTGGCGTCAAAGACCCACTTCATGGTCATTTTTGCCCAGAGCAAATAGCCACCAGAAGAGTGCTGCACACCCTTTGGTTTGCCAGTCGAGCCCGAGGTATACAAAATGAACAGCGGATGCTCCGCATTGACAGGCACAGCCGGGCATTCTTTGGCCTGATTTTCCGACAACGCGTCCATCCACACATCGCGCTTGGCATCCCAGGCAATCTTGCCGCCCGTACGCTTGTAAACGATGACATGTCGCACAGCCTCGCAACCGCCCATACCAAGGGCTTCGTCGACCGCCGGCTTGAGCGCGATCGCCTTGCCGCCACGCATCTGCTCGTCCGCGGTAATCACGAGCGTGGCACCCACGTCGGTAATACGTTCATGCAAGCTTTTGGAGGAAAAACCACCAAACACAACCGAGTGCGTAATCCCGAGGCGGGCGCAGGCCTGCATCGCAACCACTGCCTCGACAGACATGGGCAAATAAATAATCGAGCGGTCACCGGTCTTGTAGCCCAGTGATTTCAAGCCATTTGCAAACTGGCACACGCGTTCGTACAGTTGTTGATAGGTCACTTTTTGAACGTCACCACTGTCCGACTCAAAAATGATCGCGACTTTATTCGCATTACCATTTTTTAGATTCGCGTCCAGACAGTTCGCGGACACGTTGAGCTCACCGTCGCCAAACCACTCATAAAAAGGCGCACGTGATTCATCCAGCACTTTGGTAAAGGGCTTATTCCAGTGCAACTCCTCGCGTGCCAGGCGTCCCCAGAAACCTTCCGGATCCCGATCAGACTCCTCAAGCAATGCCATGTAACCAGCCGCCTGCGAGACATTGGCTTGCTTGGCGAATTCCGCTGGGGGTGGAAAAACGCGCGTCTCGATCATTATTGATTCAATCGAATTAGACATAAAAGGGAGTCTCCTCTTTCATCCGGTAGGAAGTGGGTTTGATCAATACAACTTAATAACGACAGTTAAATTTTTAATGCAGCGATGCCTGCAGCAGCAATCTGGGCATCCTCATGAGACTGCACACCCGATACGCCAACCGCTCCGATCGTCACGCCATCCACAAGAATCGGCAAGCCGCCTTCAAGCATGCCCTGTAACAAAGGTGCGGACAAAAAGGACATCCGGCCTTTGTTAATCACATCCTCGTAAATCTTGGACTCGCGGGCGCCCATCGCAGCTGTGTGCGCTTTGGCGGGCGCAATGTAGGCCGAAATTGTGTTGGCACCATCCAAGCGCTGCATACCGAGCATGTGTCCGCCGTCGTCCACCACGGCGATCGTCACGGCCCATTTATGTTGATGGGCATGGGCTTTCGCCGCGTCGAGAATCAGTGAAACATCTGCATCGGTCAATACAACTTTGGTTTTCATAGTGAATCCTTAATTTGTTCAAGTGCACTGGGGTCTTCAATTGTGGTGAGATCGCCTGGGTCTCGTCCTTCGCACACCGCCACAATGGCCCGGCGGAGAACTTTACCAGACCGCGTTTTAGGCAGCGCTGTGACAAAGCGAACACGAGCAGGTCGCGCGACAGGGCCAAGCTGCTCATCGACCAATTTCATGATGTCGCCTTCAAGCTTCATGTTCGCTGCAGCATCAACATACAGCGTCGGATCGCGCAACACTGCAAATCCTACGGCGACCTGACCCTTGAGCGCGTCAGCAATTCCCACCACGGCCGACTCAGCGACCGCGGGGTGACTATTGATCGACTCCTCAATTTCTCTGGTTCCCAAACGATGCCCCGCCACATTAATGACGTCGTCGGTGCGGCCCAAAATAAACCAGTAGCCTTCTTTGTCGACCAGTCCCCAGTCAAAGGTCGAATACACCTTACGTCCGGGAATAGAGGAAAAATAGGTATCCACAAAGCGGGCATCATCTCCCCAGATGGTGGTCATGGCACCGGGAGGCAACGGCGGAACGATCGCCACAACGCCTTTTTCATCCGGGCCCAGATCTTCGCCTGTTTGCTCATTGAGCACTCGGACGTCAAAACCGTAGACGGGAAACGATGGGCTGCCGAACTTTGTCTGAACCTGCTCGATGCCGGGCTGAGCAGCCAAAATCGGCCATCCCGTCTCGGTTTGCCAGTAGTTGTCAATGATCGGCTTGCCCAACCCCTCCGCAATCCATTGGGCGGTGGGCTCGTCAAGAGGCTCGCCTGCCATATAGAGAGCACGCAGGCTGGAAAGATCATATTTTTTGAGCAGTGCAGGATCTTGCTTTTTTAGGACACGAATCGCGGTTGGAGCAGAAAACATCGTATTGACTTTAAATCGCTCAACCAGGCTCCAGAGAATGCCCCCGTCCGGGCGCACTGGTGTGCCCTCGTACAAAATTGTGGTCTGACCGGCAATCAGAGGTCCATACACAATATAGGAATGCCCCACCACCCAGCCAATATCGCTGGTGCACAAATAGGTATCGCCAGGTTTACCGTTAAAAATCCGCTGCATCGAAGAGGCCAGCGCCACCGCATAGCCGCCCGTATCTCGCTGAACGCCCTTTGGCTTGCCCGTTGTACCGGAGGTATACAGAACGTAACTAGGCGAAGAGGACTCTAGCCAGGTGACCGGCACCTCAACACCATCAAACTCCTGTCGCAAGGTGTCATAGTCCAGATCACGGCCGGCAACGGGTTCGAAGGGGTACAAGCCGCGATTCACGACGATGACTTTCTCTGGCGGGCGCGTCGACAGGGAGATCGCTTTATCCATCAAGGGTTTATAAGGGGTCACTTTGCCAGCGCGTGAACCCGCATCTGCGCAAATAATGACCTTTGGGGCGGCATCATCAATGCGCTGTGCCAGATTCACCGAGGCAAAGCCACCAAACACAACCGAATGAATGGCCCCTAAGCGTGCGCAGGCTAACATCGCAAACACAGCCGCGGGCACCATAGGCATGTATATCAGGACTCGATCTCCCTGACCGACTCCCTGAGCGACCAACATCGCAGCCACCGCATTGACTTCCTGGTAAATTTGGCGACGTGTGTAGATTTGCTCTTGATCGACCTCGGTTGATACCCAGATCAAGGCAGGCTCGTCTGCCTGCGCGTCCAGCCATCGATCGACTGCGTTAAAACATAAATTTGTCTTGCCACCCACATACCATTTGGCAAACGGAGGGTTGGAAAAGTCTAAAACTTGCTCAAAAGGTGTTTCCCAATGGACAAGTTGCGCCTCTTTTGACCAGAATTGATCCCTATCATTCAGGGAGCTTTGGTGAGTGCTTTTGATCACCTGCATGACTGTCTCCGACTACTTTTTTGGAATTCTGTGGCTTTTTGTACTACTATTGTGGCAGCTAAAGCTTGCACGAGCCTTTCCTTTCGCTTTTTTTACCGAGCAAATCTGAACGATGACGGTCAAATCCACCGCACAAACAAGTACCCTTTATTCATCTCGCCTGCTGCAAAGCATCCGCGTGATGTGGGTGTGCTTGGGTATTGCAGTGTTGTCTGGTTGCGCTCAAGACGGTTCAGGCAAAGGACTTCGCTCAAGCTCTGACTGGCGTAACTCCGCCGATCCGATCGGTGCTTTTGCAGCGGGTCCTCAATATGTAGCTGGCTTGGGGTTGATTGACCATCCTCTGGCCAATCAGGCACTGAACCAGTTGGGTATTCGCTACAAATGGGGTGGCAAGTCACCTGAAACGGGTTTTGATTGCAGTGGTTTGGTTGTCTATTCTGCTCAACGCTCGCTAGGTCTAAAACTCCCTCCCCGTGCCGACGACATCGCTAAGTTTGGCGATACCGTCAGCAAAAAAGACCTTCAAGTCGGCGATCTCGTGTTTTTTAACACCCTGGGCACCCGTTATTCTCATGTGGGTGTGTATCTAGGACAGGACAAATTTGTCCATTCCCCAACCCGCGGAAGCGTGGTGCGGATCGAAGACATGAAACAACGCTACTGGACGGCCCGTTATACAGGCGCCCGTCGTCTAGACCCCACTCTGCTCGCATCGCGCTAATCCAGCGCACTGACACAAACCACATTGCTCGAGAGCTTGCTGCATCGCACACACGCTGCGTCGGCACGCCACGACCTTTACCCCAGACTTTTGAGCTGCATTCCTGAACGTTTTCATCACGTTATGGCCTAAAAAGTCTGTCAAAAGAATCACGATTTGTGTGCCACTGGGCAGCGCAAGCGTCTTTTTTTGATGTGCGGGATCCCGACCACTGATATGGTGGGTAATGGCAATGTTATGACCACGCAAAAGATTTGGGATATTACCGAGGCGATCTGCCCCGACCACGATAGCGCTCAGCGCAGGTCGATGGAGTTGTGAACTGCTAAGTACTGGAAACATGCCTGCTCCTAATGAATAGTGACAGGCTAAATGATAATGATTCCTATTTAAATAGCAAGCGTAATAATACTCATTCTTGTTTACTTTCGATCAAATTACGTACCCGCTCAGCATCTAACTCCGGATTGAGCATCGAAATAAAGGTGTATACATAGTCACGTAGGAACACACCCGATTTGAGTGCCACTTTGGTTGTCTGCTTACCAAACAAGTGACCCGCGGTCAGACTCACCAGATGGCTATCGCGCGCAGGCTCATAGGCCATCCCCGCAATAATGCCAATGCCCAAGCCGACATCCACGTAGGTTTTAATCACATCCGCATCAATCGCCTCTAACACCACGTCTGGTCGAATGCTCTGGGCCTCAAACGCACGGTCAATCGACAGTCGCCCCGAAAAGGCTTTGTCATACGTCACAATTGGATAGCTCGCGATATGCTCGAGCGTGAGTTCAAAGCCCTTTTTTAGCGATAACGCAGCCAGGGGGTGGTCGGACTTGACCACCACTGAGTGCTCCCAAACATAACAAGGCATGGTCTCAAGTCCCGGCGTCAACGCGAGGGACTCGGTGGCGACCGCCAGATCCGCCTGGCCACTGAGCACCATCTGTGCAAGCTGTGGAGGACTTCCCTCAGCCAGAGAAAGATGGACTTTAGGAAAATGTTGACGAAATGTCGGAATGACCTTGGGCAACACGTAACGCGCCTGCGTGTGCGTACAAGCAATCACCAAACTCCCCTCGTCTCGTCTCGCAAATTCGTCGCTGACTTTTTTGAGGTTGTCGATTTCCTGCATGATGCGCTCAACGACCTGGGCTACCGCTTTGCCGGGCTTGGTCAGCCCCTTGATACGCTTACCGTGGCGCTCAAAAATCTGCACCCCGAGCTCATCCTCGAACTCTAAAATAGCCTTGGATACGCCCGGTTGCGAGGTAAACAAACTGCGGGCCGCCTCGGTCAGGTTGTAATCCCTGCGAATGGTTTCACGGACAAATCGAAACTGCTGCAAATTCATGTTGAATCTCCTCTCAACACGATTATAAGTAATATAGAGAATAATCTAAATAACTTATTTGCATAAGCTATTATCTTTATGATCAACTCATCATTCATGCATGCAGCCAGCGCACGTCAAGCACCCTGATGATTCAACCGCAAGCCTAAAACATGCGAGATAATCAAGCTATTCGCACGTTCACATCATTACGTTTATTTACAGGCAGGACCTATGGATTTCAGCACACACGTCACCGTCTCTCCCCATCAAATCAAAACTGCAGCGCTTGCGATTGGCGTCTTTACTGATGGCGTTCTCAGCACCACCGCAGACATCATCGACCGTGCGAGCCAAGGTGCTGTTCGCGCAGTCGTTAAAAGCGAGTTTCAAGGCCGTCTGGGTTCCACCCTTGTGTTGCGCGATCTGACTGGCGTCACTGCTGCACGCGTCGTCTTGGTTGGACTCGGCAAACAAGCTGATTTCGGCGCCAAGGCTCAGGCGAGCGCAGAACGCGCTTTTGCACATCTTTGCGTCCAAGCTCGCCTCCTTGAGGGCACCTCCAGCCTGTCAGGCATTGCCTATGGCTCAAGTTCCCCGAGAGACCGCGCGCGTATTGCCGCCTCCTCTGCCGGCGAAGCGACTTACCATTACGACTTGAGCTTCGGCAAACCTGATGCCGACGCACGCCCTAAGCTGAAAAAAATCTCAGTATTAGTAGCCAAGGCAGATCAAACTGCTGCGAACGAAGGACTCAAAGAAGGTGCGGCGCTCGCACAAGGCATGTCACTGGCCCGCACACTTGGCAATATGCCGGGTAATTTGTGCACCCCCACGTATCTCGGCGATACCGCAAAGAAACTTGGTCGTGAGTTCAAAAGCATCAAAGTCAGCGTACTCGATCGCAAACAAATCGAAGCGCTTGGCATGGGATCCTTTTTATCCGTATCCAAAGGCTCTGCAGAAGCACCCCGCTTTATTGTGATGCATTACAAGGGCAAGGACTCTGCCAAGAAAACAACCAAAGGCGCCAAAGAAAAAGGCCCTGTCGTTCTAGTTGGCAAAGGCATCACCTTTGACTCAGGTGGTATCTCCATCAAACCTGCTGGCACGATGGACGAAATGAAATTCGACATGTGCGGCGCAGCGAGTGTCTTAGGCACTTTCCGTGCCATTGCCCAAATTGAAATCGCCGGCGAGGTGATCGGACTCATTCCTGCTTGTGAAAACATGCCAAGTGGCACCGCCAACAAGCCTGGTGATGTGGTGACCAGTATGTCAGGTCAGACGATCGAAATTTTGAACACAGACGCCGAAGGCCGTCTGGTGTTGTGTGACGCCTTGACCTATGCCGAGCGTTTCAAACCCTCTGCCGTGATTGATATCGCTACCCTGACCGGTGCGTGCGTCGTGGCGTTGGGTGGCGTCAATTCCGGACTCTTTTCGACTGACGACGCATTAGCCGAAGCCTTGCTGACCGCAGGTAAACAAGCACTCGATCCTGCCTGGCGCATGCCGCTTGATGAGGCCTATCAGGATCAACTGAAGTCTAACTTTGCCGACATGGCCAATATCGGTGGTCCTCCAGCGGGTGCAGTCACTGCAGCGTGTTTCTTGTCACGCTTTACCAAGGCGTACAGCTGGGCGCACCTTGATATCGCTGGGACTGCCTGGCGCGGCGGTAAAGAAAAAGGCTCGACCGCACGTCCTGTGCCGTTATTGGTTCAGTATCTGCTCAATCAAGCCTAAATTCCAACATGGCGCGCATTAACTTCGCCTTTGGCGCGACTGAACGCATCAGCCAAGCCTGCCAGACCACACTGAAACAGTATCTGGCAGGTCAAAAAATGGTGGTGTACTCAAGCGATATCTCTCGCCTGCGTCAGTTTGATCAAAAACTTTGGGCCGTTGATGAGGCAGCCTTTGTGCCGCACGTTTGGGCAGATGATCCCATGGCCTCTCAAACGCCTATTGTGCTGATCACCAAAGACTTGGCGCAGGCGCTTGAGGGTATGTCACCTGAGACATGGTTACTCAACCTAGATGATGCCTGCCCGCCGACCTGTGGTCCCCTCCAGCGCGTACTCGAAATTGTCTCGGACGAGCCAGAGGACAAAGAGTCGGCTCGCCAACGTTGGCGCAGTTACCAAGCGGCCGGTCATGACCTCAAGTCATACTCTCTGCAGAGTACGGCCCAAGCCAAGGACTAAAATATCCCTACACTTTGCAGGAAACCTAGCCTTTCAGGGAACTGTAAGGTATGCTTTCGGTCATAGACTGATGGTGTTCAGCGACACCTAGAGTCCAATTAAGAGAAAGGAAATAGATATGAACGATCCGCGCTCCACATTATCCCGCAGCCCTTACCAAACGGGCCCAGTCGAGGTCGTGCGCAACCGGGTTTTGCGCAACACCTATTGGCTGTTGGCACTTTCACTGATTCCAACTGTCCTCGGCGCTGCCGTTGGCATGTACAGCGGTCTCAATCAAGTCATGGCAACTAGCCCTGGCATGACTGCGATCGTCTTTCTTGTGGGCGCCTTCGGTCTGATGTTCGCCATTGAGAAAAACAAAGAAAACTCCCTTGGCGTAGGACTGTTGCTGTTGTTTACGTTTTTCATGGGTCTGATGCTCTCGCGCATGCTTGGTTTTGTCCTGGGCATGAGTAATGGCACGTCCTTAGTGATGTTTGCCTTTGGCGGCACGGCCGTCGTGTTTGGCACCATGGCCACGTTGGCAACATCCATCAAGCGTGACTTATCCGGCCTGAGCAAGTTCATGTTCATCGGTGTGGTTGTTTTGCTGCTCGCGGGTCTCGCGAACATCTTCTTGCAGATTCCTGCACTGATGCTCACGATCTCTGTGCTGGCGATTGTGATTTTCTCAGCCTTTATGCTGATCGACCTGCAGCGTGTTGTGAATGGTGGCGAAACCAACTACGTGTCAGCCACATTGGCGATTTACCTGGACGTCTACAACGTCTTTGCTAACCTCTTGGCCATCCTCGGCATTGTGGGCGGCAGCAAGGACTAAGTTCGCAGTGTTCTGACTACGCAGTGATCTGAGGAAAAGAGGCCCGCTTCGGTGGGCCTTTCTCATTTAATACTTTCATTTGTCGATTTTGCGCTACAACTGTCAATCACGTTTTCATTTTCGGAAATCCTTCGATGACTCAAACAGTCCTTGCTGAAAAAAATAACGGTGTACTCACGCTCACGATCAATCGTCCAGAGCGTCGTAATGCCTTGGATGTCGCGACCTACCTTGGCCTCGCCGAGCAGATTTGGGCGGCTGGCGATGACAAAGAGATCCGAGCGATTGTGTTGACGGGTGCCAACCACTACTTCACCGCCGGCAATGATCTAAAAGATTTTCAAGCACCCCGACCTGACGGCGATAGTGCTGGAATTAAATTTCTGCGCAGTCTCGCAGACTGTGATTGCCCCATCGTCGCCGCCGTCGAAGGCAGTGCAATCGGTATTGGCGTGACAATGCTGCAGCACTGCGACTTCATTTACGCCGCTGAAAATGTCACCTTTAAAATCCCCTTCGTCCCACTGGGCTTGTGCCCTGAGGGTGCCTCCAGCATGCTGATGGCACAAATCGTCGGGACGCGTCGCGCCACAGACTGGTTATTGCGTGGTCGCCCCTTCTCCTCACAAGAGGCATTAGAGGCCGACTTCATTACAGGGCTATGCGCGCCCGGCCAAGCACTCCAGACCGCCCTGGACACCGCACACGAGCTTGCAGCTCTCCCACCCGAGGCCTTGCAAACTTCCAAGCGCATGCTCAAGCACAGCCTTCGCCCAAAAATACACGCCGCCTTCGACTACGAGTGGGCGCACTTCAATGAGCGACTAAAGTCTGCCGAAGCGCAAGCTGCATTTGCCAAATTTTTAAATAAAAAAAAGTAAACCCATCACTTGGCTGAGACAAACATTTGCTCGGGTTGCGCTTGCGGGGCACTGCCCTGTGCATGACCGATGCTAGGTCCGGGCGCTGCCCGGACTTCCCTGCGCCCGCCTTGATGCCTTCGCACAACGCCCAAACTCGCCCCGTTGGGGCTCAGACAAGGGCGTTGTTGGTGCGAAGGCCTCTGCGTTGGGCTTGGCTGCGCTGACGGTCTTGCACAGGGCAGTGCCCCGCAAGCGCACAACACCCAAAACAAGCATGATCTCTTGACGCTGCAGACATCCTCATGCCAAGCTAGACCCCTTCTTAGGAGAACTTCATGTTGACCGTAAAAACTGACGATGGCGTTGAACTAGTCTACGAAACCTATGGTTCGGGCACCCCAATTATTTTTGTGCATGAGTTTGCTGGACACAAAGAAAGCTGGGAACCACAAGTCCGTCATTTTGCGCGTCAATATCAAGTGATTACTTATAACGCACGTGGCTATCCTCCTTCGTCCGTCCCACCCGAGGTGTCTTCGTACTCACAGAACCGTGCCGTGGCCGATATCATCGCCGTGATGGATCATCTGAAAATCGAAAAAGCCCACATTGTCGGCTTGTCGATGGGCGGCTTTGCCACGCTGCACTTTGGTTTGCAACATCCGAATCGCGCCTTGTCCTTGTGTGTCGCAGGTTGCGGCTACGGCGCCGAACTCGAGCAGCAAGAGCAGTTTAAAAAAGAAGCGGAAGCCAGCGCCGACATGTTGCTCACCCAAGGCATGAAAGCCTTTGTCGACAAGTATGCTCACGGCCCCACCCGCCTCTCCTTTGAGCGCGCGGATCCTCACGGCTTTGCTGAGTTTAAACAACAGTTTTATGGCCACTCCGCACTCGGCTCGGCCAATACACAGCTCGGTGTGCAACGTGAGCGCCCCTCGCTTTACAACCTGAAAGACCAACTCGCCAAGCTGACTGTTCCCACCTTGATTTTGAATGGTGACGAGGACTGGCCATGTCTGAAACCCGGACTCATGCTCAAGGAAACGATTCCTTCAGCTGCCTTGGCCATCTTGCCAAATTGTGGTCACACAATGAATATTGAAATGCCCAATGAGTTCAATCACATCGTGGGCAATTTTATTAGCCATGCAGCAAGCGGTCGCTGGCCGATGCGTGACCCACGCGCTATGGTTGCCTCGATCACCGGCATCAAGGATTAACGTTGTCCGACATGACGCTGACGCTCGCCGAAAACTTTAGAGCCATTTTTTACACCCCGTTTTATTTACTTAAAACACTCGGGCTCGCGCAGCAGGCGGGATTAGCGCTGACATGGTTGCCACCCGGCTCGCCTGGTGGCGCCATCGATGCGATTAAAAATGGCACCGTGGATTTGACTTGGGGAGGTCCCATGCGTGTCATGAAAGACCATGACACCACGCCCTCCAACGCTCAATCCCTCTTATGTTTCGGCGAAGTCGTCACGCGTGATCCATTTTTTTTAATTGGAAAAAAAACACTCGGACGCTTTGAGCTTGCACAACTCAGACAACTGCGCCTTGCTCAAGTCTCAGAAGTGCCAACGCCTTGGCTGTGCCTGCAAGCTGACCTGCGCGATCTTGGCTTGAATGTCCCGGAACTCGAGGCTTCACTCATACGCGGCTTCAGCATGCCCGAGCAAATCCAGGCGCTTCAAGCAGGCACACTCGATGTCGCTCAACTTTTTGAGCCCCTTGCCAGCGAACTCCTGCATGACCCTGCGTATCAAGTGCTGTATGCGGCCCACACACGCGGCCCGACAGTCTATACAACTCTGATTTGTTCACGCGAGGGTTGGGCGAAGAATCATGCGGCCTTTACCGTTCTTTACGACGTGCTGCGCACACTCCAGACCTGGATGCATGCACAGACGCCCGCAATCCTTGCGAAACATGTTCAGTCCTTTTTCCCTGAACTCAGTGCCGAGCACCTTGAGCAGGCGATTGCGCGATATTTACTCAATGGTGTGTGGGCGAGCTCTCCAGAGATGTCCAAAACGGGCTTTGATCGGTTGTCTTATAGCCTGCACAGTGGACGCTTCATCCGCACACAAATCGACTTTGCCTCCTGCATCACGCCCTTAGATCAAACAAACAACTAGCCTTTAACGGAGTTACACATGAATACATTTCGCCTCATTAAATGGCTTGCCACCTCAATCGCCAGCATTGGCATGCTCCACGGTGCCGCACAGGCTCAAACGCCGGCCCCTTATCCAAGCCGTCAGCTCCAGCTGATCGTCCCCTTTCCTGCGGGCGGTCCTACCGATATTGTTGCTCGCCTCTATGCGCAACAACTTTCAAAGCTTGCGGGTCAACCGGTGGTCGTTGAAAACGTTGCTGGCGCAGCAGGCATGATTGGGACACAAAATGCCGTACGTGCAGAGCCCAACGGCTACACCATTCTGTTTAGTACAGCGAGCACCAGCGTCATGAATGAAGTGGTGCGCAAAAAAGTGCCTTACAACTTTCAGAAAGATTTTTCGATGATCGGCCTCATCGCAGATGCGCCTCACCTCTTAGTGGTCGGACCAACGGTCCCCGTCAACAACGTCGCCGAGCTCATTGCGCTGGCCAAAAAAGATCCTGGCAAACTCAGCTACTCCTCGGCCGGCACGGGCAGTATTGTGCAAATGGGCGCAGAGCTTTTCCGCACCAAGACGGGGACCGAACTGATGCACGTCCCCTACAAGGGCGGCGCACCCGCTACCTTGGCTGTGTTGCGTGGCGAGGTGACTCTCAACGTCAATGATCTGAGCACCTTCCAGGCACAGATCGCAGAGGGCAAACTCAAGCCTTTGGCCGTCGCCCACACCAGTCGCCTCAAGCCCTTACCGAACGTCCCGACCTTTGTCGAACTCGGCATGCCTGAAATCGTCTCAAGCTCTTGGTGGGGGATAGCCGTTCCAGTCAAAACTCCCGCTGCGATCCAAACCAAACTGCGTGAGTGGAATCAAAAAATTGTCACTAATCCTGACTACGTTGCCCGCTTAGCTGAAATGGCATTTGAGCCGATCAACATGACGCCAGAGCAAACCAAAGCCTTTATCGCAGCTGAGATTCAAAAGTGGCAAACCGTCGCAAAAGCTGCCAATATTCAACTCGACTAATACTGCATTGACTCAGAGAGCAACCAGCCATGACCGATTCCGCTGCGATACTGCGTGACCTTGAAAAACTCGACACCAACACAGTGTCTGATGCACTCGATTTTATGGGACTGCCTGGTGCAACCTTTGGCTTGAGACCTTTATGGAACTGCCAGAAAATCGTTGGCCGTGCCGCGACGATTTTATTGGGCCCCAAACAAGGCACCGCCCCCACCGTACACTTAATCACTCCCGTCATCACCAGCATTACCACCGATGACAGGATTCTCGTGATCGCGGGCGGACCCGAAGGCATTTCCTGTTGGGGCGATATCTTGGCGAATGCTTCCAAAATGAAAGGCATTCGTGGCTCTGTGATTGACGGTGTCAGTCGCGATATCGAAGGAAGCGAGTCGATTGGCTACCCCGTGTATGGTCGGGGCGTCACCATGATTAGCGCACGCAATCGCATCATTCAGATCGATTCGGGCAAGCCCGTGCAGATGGCAGGCGTGACTGTGCACGAAAATGATTATGTGATTGCGGACCGCTGCGGAACAGTCTTTATCCCTGCGGACAAAATCCAAGAAGTCATCGCCTTAGGTCAGCGAATTGCCGCCCGTCAGGACGGCATGGTGGAAGCGGTGCGTGCAGGACAGTCCGTCGAGGAAGTCATGCACGACAAAAAATTTGAAGCGATTCGTCACGGCTGACCGCGTTAAGCGGTCAGTCCAACCGTCATTCCACCGCAGACATACAACAACTGTCCGGTCAAAAAACCTGCTTTGCGATCGAGAAACATTCGAACGACGTGAGCGATTTCCTCGGGTTCGCCAAAACGGCCTACTGGAATTGACTCGGCAATCTTTTTAGTCTGAGGCAAATCTGGTGGATTGCTCGCTAAAAACAACTCCGTTGCAATTGGGCCTGGAGCAATGGCATTGACCGTGATGCCATCCGCTGCAGTTTCCAACGCCCAAGTACGCGTCATCCCTGCCAAACCGGCCTTGGTCCCACCGTAAATTGTCCGTCCAGACTTACCGAGAGCCGCACGACTACCAATATTGACAATACGACCAAACTTGTTGGCGCGCATAGCAGGCAAGACAGCTTGCGTCATGATCAAGGGCGCGATCATATTAAGTGACATCATGTCCTCGATTTGCTCGAGTGTGATGTCCTCGATCTTGCCGATGTGGATCATGCCTGCATTATTGACGAGATTCAGGATATCTTTTTTCGCCGCCCAGTCAAAGGCAGCTTCGCGGGCGCGCTTGGGGTCGCCCAAGTCGACCGATTCGAAAATTTCGCCGGGCAATAATTGTGCAGGTGCAGTACGACTGAAGTTGATGACCTCGTAGCCATCCTCAATCAGTGACTGCACCACAGCGCGGCCAATTCCACGGCTTCCGCCTGTGACAAGTGCTGTGGTGCCTTTCATTTATTGTGCCTTGATATCACGGTCTTTGATTAACTTGCCCCATTTAGCACGCTCACCCGCTTCGAACTTAGCGAGGTCAGGCCCAAACAGATTGCCAGGAACAGCCGCCAGACGCTCATACGCCTGAATGACTTTTTCTGACTTCAAACCGACACGAGCAGCTTCGATCAGCTTGTCCATGACAGGCTGTGGCGTACCCTTAGGTGCATAAATCGCAAACCAAGCTGTCACGTCAAACCCTTTCACACCGCTCTCTGCAAAACTAGGCAGCGTCGGCAACATGGGTGAGCGCTCAAGTGAGGTCACGGCAATACCGCGTACACGTGAGCCATCTTTGATTTGAGCGATCGAACCAGATAAGTTGTCGAACAGCAGGTCGATCTGTCCACCAATCAAAGCAGGCATGGAGGCCGAGACGCCTTTGAAGGGCACATGCAAAAGCTCTACACCCGCCATCGCTTCAAAGTACGCACCCGTCAGGTGTGGCGATGAACCGATACCTGGCGTGCCGTAGCTCAGCTTTTTGTCCTTGGCAGCGCGCGCGGCTGTCAGGACATCACCCAGATTTTTCCAGGGGGAATTAGCGGCAACCACCAAGACGTTCGGTGTCAAAGAGACCAAGGCAATTGGAACCAAGTCCGTTGCGGGATCAAACTGCATTTGGCTATAAATGAACTGATTAATCGCTTGGGTGCCGATCGTACCGAGACCAATCGTGTAACCATCAGGCTTACTCCGAGCCACCTGAGTCAAGCCTACGTTACCGGCTGCACCCGGCTTGTTTTCCACGATCACAGGTTGCTTCAGTGTCGCTTCCATTGCTTGGGCAATCGAGCGACCAAAAATATCAGCAGCGCCTGCTGTGGGGTAAGGCACCACTAAAGTGAGCGGACGGGAAGGAAAATTTTGTGCGTGGGCGATACCCAACGTTGCAGCGCCCAAAGTAAAAGCGGCAGCGATTGCGCGAATCATAAAACGCGTTGATTTCATAAGGTCTTGCTCCTGTCGATTGACGCCTTCGTTGAGACGTTTTTCATAAGTGAAACTTAAATCAAAAGTACGTAAATAAGTACTATAGTAATAGTTCTACTTGATCACTATAGCAGCACCTAGAGATTCGCTGCATTAAGTTCACCTGAGGCAATTCATGTTTTTTTACGAACGCATGGCCGCACTGGCCAAGAGTCATGCCAAGCACCCAGCATTAATCGATCAGGATATTCCCACGACCTTTGCTGAATTGCATGCACAGTCCTTGCAACTTGCTGGCAATCTCGCGCAACTAGGAATTGGTCCCAATGATCGGGTGGCGGTCTGGCTCCCTAACTGCTTGGCTTGGTTACAAACATTTTTAGCCTGCGCCCATCTCGGTGCCACCGTGTTGGCCGTCAACACACGCTTTCGCAGCCAAGAAGTGGCGGATATTGTCGGTCGCGGCAAGGCAGATTGGCTTTTGATGTGGCCCGACTTTAAAGGCATTGCGTTTGCAGACATTTTGGCTGATGTCCCCAAGGACGTCTTATCGCGCTTGCGCGCCATCATCACGTTAGGCGACACACAGAGCCCGGCCACGCAAGCGATTGCGGCGCGCGGCTACAAAGTGTTGGGTTACAACGCTTTACTCGACACACCAAGCGTTCCGCCGCCCGCCGTTGGCAATGCTGGTGTGCTGTGCTTTACCACCTCAGGGACGACCTCGCTGCCCAAGTTTGTTCTACATGATCAGGCGACGTTGATTAAACATGGTGACGTGATGCAGCAAGTGTATGGCTATGACGCTGACAGCCGTATCCTCGCTAGTGCACCTTTTTGCGGTGCCTTTGGTTTTGCAACCTTGACTGGGGGACTGGTCACAGGTTGCACAACCGTGAGTGAACCCGTATCCGATACGCACAGTACGCTTGCGCAAATCCGCAAGCATCGAGTCACGCATACTTATGCCAATAACGAATCGATTTTGAAACTTTTCGAAACCGCCCAGTCCCCCGCGGATTTTGAAAGCTGTCAATTATTTGGTTTTGCCAGTTTTTCTCCCGCCATTAATAGCTTGCTCGAACAAGCTGAGCGTAATGGCGTCGCGCTCACTGGTCTCTACGGGTCAAGCGAACTGCAGGCACTCGTGGCCGCACAGCCAACGGACCCTAAGCAAGGAGATATCAGTGTGCGCTACCTGTCGGGTGGTCAATTGATTCACCCAGAGGCGCGTGTCAGAACCTCAGACCCCGAGACTGGACAAGTATTAAAACAAGGCGAGTCCGGCGAGATTGAAATTTTCAGCCCTAGCCGCATGGTCGGCTATCTCGACCAACCTGAGGCAACCGCTCGCGCCATGACGGCTGACGGTTTTTTCAAAACAGGCGACTTGGGTTATGCCGTCAGCGAACGCCAGTTTGTCTTTCAAACGCGCATGGGTGACTCTATGCGGCTCTCAGGCTTTCTGGTGAACCCTGCAGAAATCGAACAGGCGGTCGAAAAGCTCTCAGGCGTCAAAGCTTGCCAAGTCGTGGGTGGGACTCAGGGCACCAAAATTTTGCCGGTCGCTTTCGTGATCTTGAAAGACGGCGCGCAGGCTGATCCGGCAGGATGGACTCAGGAATGCAAACGTCTGATGGCTGGCTACAAGGTGCCAGTGCGGTTTGAAATCGTGTCTGTTTTTCCTTCTGTCGAAAGTGCGAACGCTGTCAAAATCCAAAAAAATAAATTACGCGAAATGGCGGATGCCTTGTTGGCCACACACGCATGAAACAAGCACCTGGTCTCCTCTATGCGAGAAGTCCACAGCCCTTGTATCTGCAGGTGGCCGCGATCGTGCGGCGCAATATCGAGCGCGGCATCTGGCCGCGTGGTCATCAAGTACCCGCCCTTGAGTCTCTGGTCGACACTCTGGGCGTCTCTCGTGCAACCGTCAGACAGGCTTTTGGCCTGCTAGAACGCGAGGGCCTGATCCACCGCTCCAGAGGCTCAGGCACATACGTCAACGAAGACCTTCCAGAGACACACAAACTCACACTTCCAAAAACATGGGCAGACACGGTCGCACTTTCCAAGGAACTCGGAACGACGACCCTGATGGAATCAAACGCGGATGTCCCTCTGCCACTTCTCGGCATGGAGTGCCCTCACAGCACCGAGGGTCGCTTTCAATACTTGCGACGCCTTCACACTACCTCCTCAGGACCGTTTTGCTATACGGAGGTATACCTAGAACGCGACATTTATCGGCAACATCCCGCGCGCTACAGACACTCCACCGTTGCGCCCATCTTGGACGAGCTCCATGGAGGCGCGCTCACGCATGCGGGACAACTCCTCACCATTATCGAAGCAGGTGCAGACTCGGCTGAAGCTTTACACCTGCCCTTGTCTGCACCGGTAGCCGAGCTCCGTCGCTACGCCTGCGTGCAAGACAAGGTGGTGTATTTTGCGCGACTGGAGATTCCGACGCGCTATGTTCAGATGAAATTTGATCTCTTAGGAAATCGTTGAAATGTTTAATCCAGACTCATTAAAGCTACCATTTTTCGATGATAGTCATCGTGCGCTCTATGCAGATATCCAAGCATGGTCAGCTGCTGCGCTCACCAATCGGGTACATGTCGGGAGCGTTGATGAACACTGCGTCAAACTCACTCGACAACTGGGCGACGCAGGCTGGTTGCGCTATTGTGTCCCCGCAGAATATGGCGGCGCACTCAAAGAACTCGACTCGCGCAGTCTGTGTCTGATGCGTCAGGCACTGGGCTATTACGATGGTCTGGCGGACTTTGCCTTTGTGATGCAGGGGCTCGGCAGTGGCCCCATTTCACTGTTTGGCTCAGAGGCCCTGAAACAAAAATACTTGCCCCATGTCGCCTCAGGAAAAATGCTGGCAGCCTTTGCGCTTTCTGAACCCGATGCGGGCTCTGATGTCGCTGCGATGCGCACGCGGGCGACTCGCACCAGTCAAGGATACAGACTCAACGGCGTCAAGACCTGGATTTCAAATGCCGATATCGCTGACTTTTACACCGTCTTTGCCAAAGTCGAAAATGATGAAGCCGAAGGCGTCACGGCCTTCGTGGTAGATGCCAACACGCCAGGATTACAAGTCACGGAACGTTTTGATGTTTGTGCGCCGCACCCCATTGGGACACTGACGTTTACTGATTGCGACATTCCCGTCAGCCAACGGATTGGCGATGCAGGCAAGGGTTTCAAAGTCGCGATGCATAATCTCGATGTGTTCCGCGCTTCAGTTGGCGCTGCGGCCTTGGGCTTTGCCGAAGCCGCGCTCGATATGGGTATCTCGCGCGCCACCTCACGCCCGATGTTTGGTGCGACACTGGCTGATCTGCAAATCACCCAGGCTGCGATTGGCGAAATGAGTACAGAGATCGATGCCTCAACTCTCCTCATTTATCGTGCAGCTTGGGAACGCGACGTACTGAAGCAGCGCACCACAAAATCAGCCGCCATGGCCAAAATGTTCGCCACAGAGTCCGCACAACGCGTCATTGATCGTTGTGTCCAACTGCATGGCGGGCTGGGTGTCAAAGTCGGTCATCCGATGGAAATGTTGTATCGTGAAATTAGAGCACTGCGCATTTATGAAGGTGCGACTGAAGTCCAACAGGTCATCATCGCGCGTGAAACAATGAAAAACAAAACTGGAGGGATATTCAAATGAATGGTTCAGAAGCAATGGTTCAAACCCTGCTTGCAGGCGATGTGGATGTCTGTTTTGCCAATCCCGGCACGTCCGAGATGCACTTTGTCTCCGCTTTGGATCGCGCTCCTAGCATGCGCTGCGTGCTTGGTTTATTTGAAGGCGTTGCAAGCGGCGCAGCTGATGGCTACTACCGGATGGCGGAAAAACCTGCCGCTACACTGCTACATCTGGGCCCAGGCTTAGGTAACGCACTTGCGAATATTCACAACGCTAAACGTGCCTACTCCGGCATGGTCAATATCGTTGGCCAGCACGCTTGGGATCACATCCATAACAACGCGCCGCTGAACTCTGACGTAGAAGCCGTGGCGCGCCCGATGTCTAACTGGGTCAAGACCACCATGTCGGCCGCAGCGGCGCCCCTGGATACTGCTGAGGCGATCTCTCAGGCACGCAGCACGCCCGGACGCATCGCCACACTGGTGCTGCCCGCCAACTGCGCCTGGGAACCTTCAGATCCGGGGCACTACTCGACAGCGCCCGCACAGACCGCCGCAGCGCCGCTGACAGACACGATCGTCGCCCTCGCCCGCTTATTATCCGATCGCAAAACTGCTGAAGCCACCACACTATTGTTGGGTGGGCGCGCCTTGCGTGCCCGCGAAGCGACGCTTGCCGGAAAAATCGCCGCCTATACGGGTTGCAAGCTTGCCTCTGAGCCACGCAATCCACGGATGGAACGTGGACGAGGTCGCGTCAACATCACGCCACTGCCCTTCCCTGTCGATGGTGCGGTCGCCATGCTCAAAGACACGAAGCATTTGGTCTTAGTCGGCAGTGCGCCACCGGTCGCGTTTTTTGCCTATCCAAACAAGCCGCGCATGATCAAGCAACCTGACTGCGAAGTCCACACGCTCGCGACGCTCACGCACGACATTGAAGCGAGCTTGCAAGCACTGGTTGATGCTCTCGGCGCACAGAATACTGCCCCCGCAGAACTCTCGACAGGCCCCATCATCACTGACTTGCCGACTGGCGCACCTGTGGTCGAACATATCGGGACGGTTATTGCCGCGCTCATGCCAGAAAACGCCATCATGGTGGATGAGGCGGTCACCACTGGACGACAGTTTGCAAAAGTGACGCCTCAAGCTGCACCTCATGACTGTATCGACATCACAGGTGGTGCGATTGGCTGGGGAATGTCTGCAGCGGTTGGTGCTGCTGTGGCCTGTCCGGATCGTAAGGTCTTTGCCTTGCTAGGCGATGGTAGCGCCATGTATACGGTGCAGGGACTGTGGTCGATGGCCCGTGAAAATCTTGACGTCACCGTTGTGATTTTTGCCAATCGCTCTTACAAAATCTTGCGTGGCGAACTTGCCAATATGGGTGGACCCGAGGCCGGTGACAACGCACGCCGCATGTTGGATCTTGATCAGCCATTTTTGGACTGGGTCTCCATTGCTCGCGGACATGGCGTACCAGGCGTTCAAGTCAATACGCTCGAGGGCTTTGCGGATGCCCTGCGCATTGCAGCCAAAGAAAAAGGTCCCCGTCTGATTGAACTGGTGATGTAAAGACCCCAGCACCCTTGGAGCTTAAGATATGAAATGCTATTGCGTGATGAATTTCAAAGAACCACTCGGTTTAATGGAAATGGAAACGCCCACACCAACAGGGACTCAAGTGTTGGTCGAAGTCCGCGCTGCGGGTGTCTGCCATAGCGATATCCACTTTTGGGAAGGCAGCTACGACCTTGGCAACGGTCGCAGCCTCTTGCTCAAAGATCGTGGCATCAAGTTACCGATGACGATGGGGCACGAGACTGCAGGCACTGTTGTCGCGCTTGGCCCCGAAGCAACGGGTGTTGAAAAAGGTCACAACTATCTGGTCTATCCGTGGATTGGTTGCCGCCAATGTCCGGCCTGCCTGGATGGCTTAGAAAATCATTGTGCGAGTCCGCAATACCTTGGGGTGCAGCGACCTGGTGGCTACGCCGATCACCTTTTGGTGCCGCATCCACGCTACCTCATCGACATTGGCGACTTGGACCCGGCCGAAATCGCCCCCTATGCGTGCTCAGGGCTCACCACGTACAGTGCTCTCAACAAAGTCGGTGCCAATATCTATCAAAAACATCCAGTCGTGATCATGGGTGCTGGTGGACTGGGGCTGATGTGTCTAGCCTTGGTCAAGGCGTTGAATGGTGTCGGTGCGATTGTGGTGGATATCGATCCCGCCAAACGTCAAGCGGCCCTCGACGCGGGTGCGCTTGCGGTCGTAGACGGTGCCGCACCGGATGCCGCACAGCAAATCATCGCAGCCAATGGCGGCAAAATGGTGCAAGCGATGATTGATCTGGTGGGTGCGCCTGCCACGACATCTTTGGGCTTCGATATTTTGATCAAGGGTGGCAAGCTCGTGATTGTTGGTTTGTTTGGCGGCGGTGCTTCTTGGCCAATCGCCTTCATTCCGATGAAAGCCTTACAGATTCTCGGTAGCTATACCGGCTCACTGGATGAGCTCAGAGAGTTACTGCAGCTCGTCAAGGACAACAAGATCACGCCAATCCCTGTGCATAAACATCCCCTTGCTGATGCGGACAAGGTCTTGACCTCGTTACGTCAGGGCAAGGTTACTGGTCGAGCGGTACTGACCGCTTAAGGCTTAAAACGTGGCGCTAGATGCGGCGCACTTTAGGCTCACGTTTTCGTTGGCTGAAAGCGCTGCAATGCGACTAACACTTGGCGGGTGGTCAATGGGCGACCTGCCAAGTGCTCCGACAAGCGTTCACGCAAGCTCGCGCGCAAAGCGGGTTCACCTTGTGGATCGTCAAAGTCTGGTTCCTCGGCATCCAGCCCATATCCCGTCTCTTTAAGCAAAATCCACTCAAAGCGCCTTAAGGCACCCACGGCAGGCTGTCCTGCAGCCAGACGTTGCAGGGCGATGACGTACGCATCAAACAAACCAGGATGAGGATCTTCGTGGGGCAGTAATCGAAAGAGTAATTCGTTCATGTACCAGCACGACATCAAGGCCGCACCTGGCAACGCATGCACACCTGCGCACTCAGCACGCGTCAGCGTTTTAATTTCGCCTGAACCTGTCCAGGACAACAACAAGGGCTGAAATACTGACAGCGCAGGTCTGAGCACTGAATGGGGTCGTTTAGCGCCCTTGGCCACCATGCTGACCCATCCGTGATCTCTGGAGAATGCTTGAACAATCAGAGAGGTTTCTCGCCAGGCCGTTGCATGCAACACATAGCCTGGCGTCTCTAAGACCCGAAGGACTCGTCTACTCATATCCTAAATCGCGCAGGCTGCTTTCTTTTTCAGCCCAACCCTTACGAACCTTGATATACACCTCAAGGTGAACGGGTTTATCCATCAGTTTGGCCATATCCTGGCGAGCCTCGGAGGCGATGCGCTTCATATGACTGCCGCCTGCACCCAGCAAGATCGGCCGATGACTGTCCCGTTCGACAATCACACACGCATGAATATGCGCGCCTTTATCCGTTTCTTCCCACTGCTCAATCACCACCGTACAACCGTAAGGCAACTCGTCACCCACCAGACGGAAGATCTTTTCACGAATCAACTCAGCGGCGATAAAACGGATCGGCCGATCCGTCAGCGTGTCCGCATCAAAATACGGTTCGTTTTCAGGCAAGCGCTTAGCGACCTCGTCGAGCAATTGATCGAGCTGATGGCGTTTGGTCGAACTCACCGGGACCACTGCATCAAACTTGAATTGCGAGGCGATATTTGCAACGAATGGATAGAGCTCATCACGATTTTTAAGCTGATCAATTTTGCTGATCACCAAAATCGTACGCTCTGGGTGATGCAAGAGAGATAACAGCTTGGCATCGCCCGGGGACCATTTGCCGGCTTCGACCACAAACAGCACGACATCGACATCTGCCAAGGTCTGTGTCACGACGCGGTTCATCATCTTGTTCATCGCGCCACCATGACGCGTTTGAAAGCCAGGTGTATCGACGAATACAAACTGCTCATGTTCACGCGTGAGGACACCCTGGATTCTGTGGCGTGTCGTTTGTGCTTTTCGAGAAACGATGGAAATTTTGCTGCCGATCAAGGCGTTGGTGAGTGTCGATTTACCAACGTTTGGGCGCCCAACCACGGCAATAAAGCCGCAACGATAAGCCGCATCATCTGGCGTGGGTGTGGAGTCTGTCGTATCTATGATTTCTGTCATTTAAGTTCCTGAGCAACCGCAACCGGCAGCGTCAATTGTGCCGTTTTGCGCGCTCGGGTTGAACGCTTTTTAACTGGGGTAGGACTGGCGGTCTCTGCAGCTTCTAAGGCGAGCTTGGCAGCCGACTGCTCTGCGGCCCGACGGCTTGAGCCAGGCGCAATGACCTTGATCTCAAGCGAGGGGATCGAACATTCGACTTCAAACTGTTGACTGTGTGCCGCACCATGAGTGGCCACAACACTATACAAAGGCAAGGCAAGTTTACGGCTCTGGAGAAACTCCTGGAGCAAGGTTTTAGCATCCTTACCAAGAGTCAGAGGATCCACACTTGCCAAGATCGGCTTGTACAAACGCTCAATTAAGTCCTGTGCGGCAAGAAAACCACCATCCAGATACACCGCTGCGAGAATCGCTTCAAACGTATCCGCCAAAATCGATGGCCGCCTGAAACCGCCACTTTTGAGTTCGCCCTCACCTAATCGGAGGTATTTAGATAGATCGAGTTTTTGAGCGATGTCGGCAAGCGAGGACTGTTTAACCAAATTGGCGCGCACGCGCGACAAGTCTCCTTCGTCAAGGGTACCGTAATGATTGAATAACAATGCCGCAACAGACATGTTGAGCACCGAATCACCTAAAAACTCAAGACGCTCATTGTGACGCGCGCCATGACTGCGATGCGTCAGCGCCTGCTCAAGCAGAGCAGGTTTAACGAACTGATATCCAAGCGAAGTCTCAAGAGCGGACAAGGGCATTTAGCGGGTGACATAAAACGAGTGACAAGGATCTGGGCAATTTAATGGAACGGCCCGATACGGCCGAGGTTTCCAAAGTTCATCCAGATAAAGAAAGCTTTACCCACGATATTCGCCTCGGGGACAAATCCCCAAAATCGACTGTCTAGGCTGTTATCGCGATTGTCACCCATCATAAAGTAAACGCCCGCTGGTACGGTGCAACGCATACCATTTCGTAGATATTCACATTTTTCACGATGTGGAAAGCTTGAAGTTGGCCCCAAATCCTGCCATCTCCGCTCATCTAGCAATATTTGGTGAGGCTTCTCACCAAGGTACTCAGTAAATTGTGCCGTATATGCCACACGGTCCGGTTCAAAATATTCACCGTCACGCTTACGCGGTACCTCTTTGCCGTTGATATAGAGGCGTTTATCAAGGTAGGCCACTTCGTCTCCTGGCAAACCGACCACACGCTTGATGTAATCCACAGAAGGATCAACAGGGTAACGAAACACCATCACGTCACCGCGGGCAGGCTCGCCTAATGAAATCACTTTTTCATTCAGGACAGGCAGGCGCAAACCATACGAAAACTTGTTGACCAAAATCAGGTCGCCAGATTGCAAGGTCGGCAGCATAGAGC
Organism: Burkholderiaceae bacterium; assembly: GCA_030158305.1. Taxonomy (GTDB): domain Bacteria; phylum Pseudomonadota; class Gammaproteobacteria; order Burkholderiales; family Burkholderiaceae_B; genus Zwartia. Next base: position 73,589 of record JAOATE010000047.1, on the reverse strand, counting down.
CCGAAGGAATGCGAAACGGCTCAACAATAAAGGAACGCAACACGAACACAAACAAAATGACGGGGAAAAAGCTTGCGCCATATTCCACCCACCAAGGTTGCTTGCCCAGCTCCGCACGCATCTGTTCTTCGCGGCTACGTTTTTCTTCGTCAGGAAGCGCCGCCCAACTGGGGCGAGCAAGTGCGATCGCCTGCATCATGCGAGCGTGACGCTTTTGTCTCAGAGCAAATTTATCGATCGTCCAGATCACACCCGTGATCACAAGCGCAATAAACAAAATCAGTGCAAAGTTCCAGCTCATCAGTTCAACCTTGCTTCCGCATTATTTGTCATCAACTTGCAGGATCGCCAAGAAGGCTTCCTGAGGAATTTCAACGCTTCCCACTTGTTTCATGCGCTTCTTGCCGGCTTTCTGTTTTTCAAGCAGTTTTTTCTTGCGACTGATGTCACCGCCATAACATTTCGCCAGCACGTTTTTGCGCAAGGCTTTAACGTTTTCACGCGCGATAATTTCGGCTCCAATCGCGGCCTGAATCGCCACGTCGTACATTTGGCGCGGGATCAGCTCTCGCATACGTGACACGACTTCGCGCGCGCGATAACGTGCGTTCGAACGGTGACAAATGTTCGACAAGGCGTCAACCTTATCGGTATTGATCAACAAATCAACCTTGACCACATCCGCAGCGCGATACTCTTTAAACTCGTAATCCATCGAGGCATAGCCACGGGAAACCGATTTCAGCTTGTCAAAGAAATCAAGCACGATCTCAGCAAGCGGGATCTCATAGTGCAAGTGCACCTGACGACCGTGATAGGTCATATCGAGCTGAACTCCGCGCTTGTTATTACAAAGCGTCATGACCGTCCCGACATACTCTTGTGGCATAAAGAGCGTCACATTGACGATAGGCTCACGCACCTCAATAAACTTGCCCACCTCGGGCATGCGAGAGGGACTTTCAATCTGGATGACAGAGTTATCACGCATCACGACTTCGTACACCACGGAGGGTGCGGTCGTAATGATATCCATGTCGAACTCACGCTCAAGACGCTCTTGGACAATCTCCATGTGGAGCAGTCCGAGAAAGCCGCAGCGAAAACCAAAACCAAGCGCCTGTGATACCTCGGGCTCATACATCAGTGCAGAGTCATTGAGCTTGAGCTTTTCAAGCGAGTCACGCAACTGATCGTATTCGCTGCTTTCGACTGGGTAGAGGCCTGCGAACACCTGAGGCTTCACTTCTTTAAAGCCTGGCAAAGCTTCAGCCGCTGGCTTAGCCAACAAGGTAATCGTGTCACCGACCTTGGCATCCGCGAGTTCTTTGATACCCGCGATCACAAAACCCACCTCACCTGCTGACAAAAACTTGCGGGGTTCAGATTTGGGGGTAAACACACCCACCTGCTCGCACAAGTGCACAGCACCCGTCGCCATGAAAGAGATTTTATCTTTTGGCTTGAGTACGCCATTGATCACGCGAATCAGCATGACCACGCCAACGTAGTTGTCAAACCAAGAGTCAATGATCAGAGCCTGAAGAGGTGCCTCGGGATCACCCTTGGGTGCAGGAATGCGCGCCACGACAGCTTCGAGGATATCGTCAATCCCCATGCCTGTTTTAGCGCTCGCCAAGATCGCGTCCGTTGCATCAATGCCGATGACTTCTTCGACTTCAGCACGTGCACTTTCAGGATCAGCTTGAGGCAAATCCATTTTATTGAGAATCGGCACGACCTCAACGCCTAGCTCAATTGCTGTGTAGCAGTTTGCGACGGTCTGCGCCTCGACACCTTGAGAGGCATCCACCACAAGCAGAGCCCCCTCGCACGCAGACAAGGAACGACTCACCTCATAGGAGAAATCGACGTGCCCGGGAGTGTCGATCAAATTGAGGTTGTAGACCTTGCCATCTTTTGCCTTGTAGTGCAGCGCTGCTGTCTGGGCTTTGATGGTGATGCCACGCTCACGCTCGATATCCATAGAGTCTAGAACTTGGGCGGACATTTCACGATCGGCTAAGCCACCGCAGCGCTGGATCAGTCGATCCGCCAAGGTGGACTTGCCATGGTCGATGTGGGCAATGATGGAAAAATTGCGAATATGCTGCATAACACCTGAAAAGTAAGCGAGCTAGCAAGCAAAAGGGGCGCTCTGCGCCCCTTTTGCGGCAAACACCTATTCTAGCCGTTCTTGACCTTATTTGGCGGGGGTCACAGCGACCCAACGGGTTTGATCACCTGTTCGGACCATCAAAGCCACCGACCGGGACTTGTCCAGACCTGAAATCATCTTGGCAAACTGCTCAGGACTCGTGATATCACTGTCATTTGCAGCCAAAATGATGTCTCCTTCGGCGATACCAACAGTAGATGCTGGCGCACCCACCGTTGTGACCTGCACACCACCTTTAATACGCAACTTTTTCTGAGCATCGGCGGTCACTGGAACCACGGTCATACCCAATACAACGGTCTGTGACTCAACAGGCTTGGCTTTTGGCTCAGGTGCAGCCGCAGCGGTTTGTTCAGCCTTGAGTTCGATGACAGTCACTTTGAGCTTCACCGACTTGCCTTTGCGCCAGACCTCAACAGGCGAAACCACACCTGGCTTGGTTTGACCCACTAGACGGGGCAAATCAGACATACGAGCGATCGTTTTGCCATCAAACTTCAAGATGACGTCACCTGGCAAAATTCCGCCTTTTTCTGCCGGGCCATCAGGCTCGACTGCACTCACGAGCGCACCCTCAGCCTTGGGCAATCCGATCGCTTGGGCAACTTCTTTGCTGACTTCGCTGATCTGGACACCAATACGACCACGGGTCACACGACCTGAGGCTTTGAGTTGGTCGACTACTTGCATCGCCTCGTTAATCGGGATGGCCAAAGAAATCCCCATAAAGCCACCACTACGTGACACGATCTGAGCATTAATCCCAACCACCTCACCTTCTAAGTTCAGCAAGGGGCCACCAGAGTTACCTGGATTGACTGCGACATCCGTCTGAATGAAAGGCAAGTAATCGCCTGTTTCACGACCTAACGCGCTGATGATGCCTGAGGTCACGGTTGACTCAAGACCAAAAGGTGAACCAATCGCCATCACCCACTGACCTTTCTTCAGTGTCTTTGCATTGCCGATCGGCAAAGTCGCCATGCCTTTAGCGTCAATCTTAAGCAAGGCCACATCAGTGCGCTGGTCGCTACCCACGACGGTGGCCTTGAACTCGCGCCCATCCGTCAGTGTGACAAAAATATCTGTTGCGTCTGCCACCACGTGGTGATTCGTCAACAAGTGGCCGTCTTCTGAGATAAAGAAGCCTGAACCCACACCGCGGGGCACAGAACGCTCTTCGGGCTCAGCGCGGCGGCCACGTGGCGCTGGCTGAGGTCCTTGACGTCCACCAGGCGGCACAAAATCAGGACCGAAAAAATGACGGAACAGTTCGTAAGGATCTTGCCCGGGTGCACCACCCGAACCTGCACGTGCAGGGACCTTTGCTGTCGTGCGAATGTTCACCACTGCAGGCTCTGACTTTTCAACAATCGCCGTAAAGTCTGGCAATCCAGCATTACGAGCGTGCGCAGGCATCATCTGCAAACTACCCAAGACTAACGCCATGACAACCATCAATGTGGTGGCCATGCGGCGCATACGATCAACAGGCTGATACAGATATGAGTGTGACTGATCTTGCATCATGAACTCCGATTTAAACTTCCCACTCTTTACGTGCACAGTATTAACGTGCAGACGTTGACGGGACGTATTGAATTGACTGAGCCAACTGTTCAAGGGTTGCGGCCGGCACTTCACCCAGAACGGTTAACCAAAAGTTTGCTACCCTGATCCCAAAGATATTCACTGAGCCACTTCGCGCAGCGCCTTGGGGTTCATACTCAGACCGTTCTGGCTGATAAGGTTCAATAAAAATTGAAATAGTTGCCAAGCCATCGGATAAAACGAGTTGGTTGACATGCTTGTCATTAGAAAAAATTCTTTTTTGTTGAGAGGTCGCGACATAGCCTGCAGGCGCCGGAATACGCCAGCCTTGGGCAAACAAATCTACTCTTGAGTGTTGCGCGCGCACAGTTCGCCAATCAGTCGTGCTCCACGTGGGCGTGAGCATGGCCTCGGTGATATCTGCGCCTATGACAACCTGCGTAAACGCAACCTGTTCAATCACGACGCCCTCATGCCCCACCATTTGGGCCTTGAGCAGCAAGTTGGTTTCAAGATCCGCACAGAGGCGATAACCGTAACGGTGTGTATCGCGTGGTGTAATTTCAATGCCGCGACAAGGACGACCTGCGATACGCAAAAGTTCAGGCGCAAGACGCAAGCTGTAATTTTTTTCTAAAGTTTGCGCTTGGTTGAGTAACAGGCCCGGGAAGCGATCACCACGTTGGCGATCGAGCAAGACCAACTTGCGATCTGGCATGAGACCTTGCACTTCATCATTGACGCGCAAATATTCGCGCGGCAAACCATCTAATACTTCGATGCGCTCTTTCTCATTTTTTCCATCAAAAAAATGCGTAATACGTGACGACTCAAACCGCTCACCCTGTTGAAAGGCGAACACGCCCACATAGTTCAGCGTGCGTGCAGCTTGTTGAATCTGTCGAACAATTTGACCGACATCAGACTGCTCAGATAAAGGGGACGAGTTGGGCGCAACTGCCTGTGGCGCATTAGATGAGGTCTCTTGCGAAGGCGATGTCTGACTGAATGCACTTGCACTCGCCAGCATCAGCGTCAAGGCATAGCTGACTGTGCGCGACATTACCGCATAGCTCCGAACGATACCTGACGCACATTCGCTGGACCAGACATCTCGCGGTGCGTACTGACATAGTCGCGCACCACGGGTGCATTAAAGGCAACCTCTGTGGCACGGATCGGCTGGGGAGCGATGACTTCGGCGACTTGCTCCTCAGGCGAGGAAAACTCGGGTAATAAAAAGGGTTTGGCGACCCAGATGACAGAGGCGACTGCTGCAGCCATGGCCACACCAGGCCAGACTGACTTTCCCCAAAACCTTGCAGTCTTTTTGGCAGCCATGCCTGATTGCATGTTGGGCGTGACAGCGGGTTTGGGTGCAGCGATGATTGCAGGCTCATCTTGAAGTGCTAATGAGATTTTCTGTTGTAACGAGTGCGTGGCTGGCATTGCGAGCTCTGGGGTGCGCAACGCGTCACCAATCAAGTGATACAACTCCCAGGTCGCGCGCCCTTGATCCGAGACCAAGTGCTCAGGCATGTCAGTCTCTTGGTCACCATCCATCCACGCTGAAATCGCACTATTGTGTTGTTGGGTTGACTGATTCATGTTCGACATCTCATTAGACTGTTTCATCGTTTGAACTCCTTACCAACGTCGGTCGCCGGTATCACCCAGCAAAGGACGTAGACGTGTTGCGATCGCTTCGCGCGCCCGAAAAATACGGGACCGAACTGTACCGATCGGACAACTCATACTTTCTGCAATATCTTCGTAACTCATTCCGTCGATTTCACGCATCACGATCGCATTACGCAAATCTTCGGGCAAATCATTAATGGCTTTGTTGACGGTGTCGGCTATTTGCCGGCTCGCCATCTCAGATTCTGGGTTGCTACTGTCTGTTAGGTTGTCAGTTGCGTCAAAAGTTTCACCATCTTCGTTTTCTTGTGCAGATGGAGTGCTGGGACGTCGATTATTTTGGGCTAACCAGTTACGGGCGGTGTTGATCGCGATGCGATACAACCACGTATAAAAGGCACTTTCGCCTCGAAATTGAGGCAAAGCCCGATACGCCTTTATAAAGGCTTCCTGAGCAACATCCTCGATTTCACCGGGATCGCGAATCATGCGTGACAGTAAGCGCATGATTTTTCTCTGATATTTCAGCACTAACAGGTCAAATGCCTGTTTGTCCCCGCGTTGTACGCGCGCCACCAACTCGGCGTCTACGTCGCGTTCACTCAAGCTGCATCCCCTTTAGTTTGACGCGCGGCACCGTCGATCTGGCGCGCAGACTGAAGCGCCACCTCATGAAAGACCGACGTGCTCACGCACTGCCTCCAGACCACCATCGTGAAGGTCTTAGAGATGTTATGGGGACAATTGTGCAATTTCAAACCCAGACTGATTCCAAAAAGATGATGCCAACGCTGACTGACAATAACCTCTATGCTATCAGTCAAACCGGCCACTTCTGAAAAAAAAGCCACTTGCCAAGGCTTGTCTGGAAAAATGACCAACACTCGGCCCCTGAGGCTCGGTTGGTTGCGCCAACGCCCTAAAAAATGCACCAAAAATGGGATAGTAGCCAAAGTTACGGCGATCCATACGCTCCACCCAGCCCAAAGGCCTGAGATCAACAGAGCACATGCACCTACTGACAACAGCACAAAAGTCAGCCCCATGACCCAGCGAGGCGGGGTCATGGGTACAAGCAGCCCAGGCAAGGGATACCTAGATGTCAAATACGGCGGACGGCCATCGAGCCGTTCGTACCACCAAAACCAAACGAGTTGGAAAGAGCGACATCAATCTTGAGATCTCGCGCTGCATTTGCACAATAATCAAGATCACATTCTGGATCTTGATTAAAGATGTTGATGGTTGGCGGAGAAACTTGGTGATGGACGGCCAATGTGGCAAAAACTGCTTCAATACCGCCCGCAGCACCCAACAAATGACCTGTCATCGACTTAGTGGAATTGATCACCAGCTTTTTAGCGTGATCACCAAAAGCCAACTTCAGTGCCTCAGTTTCGTTTTTGTCGCCAAGAGGCGTAGACGTTCCGTGTGCATTGACATACTGCACTTGATCGGCGTTGATACCGCCGTTGCGCAAGGCATTGACGATTCCACGACGAGGACCATCACGGTCAGGTGCGGTGATGTGATGTGCATCTGAGCTCATCCCAAAGCCCGCGAACTCACCGTAAATACGGGCACCACGTTTTTTAGCATGCTCGTACTCTTCGAGGATCAAAACTCCCGCGCCCTCACCCAAGACAAAACCATCGCGATCACGATCCCATGGACGCGATGCAGTCGTTGGATCATCGTTGCGCTGAGATAAAGCACGCATCGCGGCAAAACCGCCGATACCCAGTGGCGATACCGTCGACTCGGCGCCGCCTGCCATCATCACATCAGCATCTCCATATTCGATCATGCGTGCGGCATCACCGATGGAGTGCAGGCCTGTCGTACACGCTGACACGACAGCATAGGAGGGACCTTTAAAGCCCAGCATAATCGAGAGCTGACCCGAGATCAGATTGATCAATGAAGCGGGAACAAAAAATGGGGAAATCCTGCGCGGACCGCGTTCGAGATACTCTGTCTGAGTCTCTTCGATACGTTGCAGACCGCCAATACCCGATCCCACAATGACACCCACACGCTCAGCATTGGCTTCAGTGATTTCGAGACCAGAATCCTTCCAGGCCTGAACACCGGCTGCTATGCCGTAATGGATAAAAGTGTCCATCGTCCGCGCCTCTTTGGCGGGGATGATCTGAGTGATGTCAAAACCTTTGACCTCACCCGCGATGTGAGCATTGAACGCACTGGGATCAAAGCGTGTAATCCGTCCAATACCGGACCGACCGCTAACGATATTGTCCCAGGCCGTTGCAATGTCGTTGCCCACCGGGCTCACAATGCCAAGACCTGTAATCACGACACGTCGCTTCACGGAGCACTCCTTAAATATGATAATGGCGGCCAAGAAATCTGACGTCACTAGACAGGAGCCGATGGCCCCATCAAAGCTGACAGATTATCCTAACCGCCTGACTGCAAACAAAAATTACTTGGAATTCGAAGTGATGTAATCCACGGCCTGTTGAACCGTTGTGATTTTTTCTGCTTCTTCATCGGGAATTTCAGTTTCGAACTCGTCTTCGAGTGCCATTACCAGCTCAACCATGTCGAGCGAATCGGCACCGAGGTCGTCAAGAAAGGAAGATGCGTTCTTGATCTCGGCTTCGTTAACGCCAAGTTGTTCAGCGACGATCTTTTTGACGCGCTGTTCGATGCTTTCCATGCAGATCTCCAAAGGGGAAAAGTCCGGCGAATTATAGCCAACCGGGAAAAAAAAACCTATTACATGTACATGCCGCCATTGACGTGCAATGTCGTGCCTGTGATGTAGCCTGCTTGAGGTGACGCTAAAAACGCCACCGCGTGCGCGATATCGCTGGCCGAACCCAGTCGGCCAAGCGGAATTTGTCCCAAGAGCGCCGTCGTTTGGCCCTCATCGAGTGAACTTGTCATATCTGTCTCAATAAAACCGGGTGCCACGCAGTTGACTGTGACGCCCCTGCTACCCAGCTCGCGTGCCAACGCACGGCTCATCCCAGCAACGCCAGCCTTGGCTGCCGCATAATTGGCCTGACCGGGATTGCCGCTTGAACCCACGACAGACGTGATATTGATGATGCGACCCCAGCGAGCCTTCATCATGCTGCGCATGACGCCACGCGACAGCCGAAAAACAGCACTCAGGTTGGTTTGCAACACAGCATCCCAGTCTTCGTCTTTCATGCGCATGGACAGATTGTCACGCGTAATGCCAGCGTTGTTAACCAAGATGTGGGGACCGCCCGACTCTTTGGCCAAGGCCTCCAGCAAAGCTTCGCAGCCCGCTACATCGGTGACATTGAGTACCACGCCTCTGCCGCCCTGAGCAGCCAAGGCTTCGGTCACGCCTGCCGCGCCTGCTTCGGTGGTCGCCGTACCGATGACGATTGCACCGCGGGCAGCCAGCTCGAGCGCGATGGCACGACCAATCCCGCGTGAGGCACCAGTCACAAGAGCGATTTTATCTTTGAGATCCATGACGATTTCCTTGATCTGATCGTTAAGCGGCGGCCAGCGCATCAAGCGCGGCTTGCATAGACTCTGGATCCGTGACGGACAGCGCCACGAGTTCTGGGTCAATACGTTTAACCATACCCGTCAATACTTTGCCAGGTCCACACTCCACCACATGGGTAATACCCAGACCTCGCATCGCCTGCACAATCTCAACCCAACGGACCGCATGCCAAGCCTGACGAACCAACGCATCGCGGATTGCCGCAGGTTCTTGCTCAATCGCAACGTCAACGTTGTTTATCACAGGGACAACTGGTGGATTGACCGAGATGGCAGCAAGTGCCCCCTGCAAGACTTCTGCAGCGGGCTTGAGCAAACTTGAATGAAAAGGGGCAGAGACGGGCAACAGCATGGCGCGTTTTGCGCCTGCTGCTTTAGCGGTCACAATCGCGCGCTGAACCGCTTCGGCGTGGCCTGCAATGACGACCTGTGAAGGCGCGTTGAAGTTAACTGCCTCAACCACTTGGCCCTGCGCAGCCTCGGCACAAGCAGCAATCACTGCATCGTCCTCAAGCCCCAGCACAGCCGCCATGGCACCCGATCCTACAGGCACAGCCGCTTGCATCGCATCCGCTCGCACACGCACCAACCTCACCGCATCGGCAAGCGACAGTGAACCTGCAGCAGTCAACGCTGCGTACTCTCCGAGGCTATGTCCAGCCATCAATGCCGCCGTCGGACCACCAGCCGCACGCCAAGCTTGGAACATCGCGACGCCTGCGGTCAACATGGCTGGCTGTGTATTGGTCGTCAAACTCAACTGTTCGGCTGGCCCTTGCGCCATCAGTGCACCGAGATCCTCACCTAATGCGGCGGATGCCTCGGCAATCACTTGCATGGCAGCAGGATGCCCCGACCAGACATCCATCATGCCGACCGACTGTGAACCCTGACCAGGAAAAACAAATGCAAATTTCATGATGTCGCTGTAAAAAATGAGAGAAACATTAAGTGCTGAACAATACTACATACGAACGAGTACCGAACCCCAGGTGAACCCGCCCCCGACACCCTGCATCAACACGAGTTGACCAGGCTGGATACGACCATCGCGACGCGCGACATCAAACGCCAAGGGTATGCTCGCAGCCGAGGTATTTGCATGCTGATCAACGGTGATCACTACTTTTTCGACGGGGATATCCAGTTTTTTAGCGAGGAAGGTCAAAATACGAAGATTCGCTTGGTGAGGAATCAGCCAATCGATTTCTGACAATTGAACACCCGACTGCTGAGTTACTGCGCGTGCAGAACGATCCAAGACGGTCACAGCCTGTTTAAAAACAGCCTGTCCATCCATGCGCAAAAATGGATCACCTGTCACTTGTCCGAAGGCAACGTTGCCTGCGGCACACAAAATATTCATCTGGCTACCATCTGCATGCAGTTCAGCACCCATGATGCCGGGTGTGTCGCTTGCTTTAAGGACGACCGCGCCTGCACCATCACCAAACAAAACGCAGGTCGACCGATCGCTCCAGTCAAGAATACTGGAAAACACTTCCGCACCAATCACGAGTGCGCAACGCGCACGGCCCGCGCGAATAAAACTGTCTGCAGTCGTCAGTCCATAGACAAAGCCACTACAAACGGCCTGCACATCAAAAGCGGCAGCACCTTTGTTACCGAGATTTGCCTGGACCAAGCAAGCGGTGCTGGGAAAAACAAAATCAGGGGTCGAGGTTGCAACAATAATCAGATCGACTTCGCTGGCGTCAACCCCTGCATCTTCGAGCGCCCGACGCGCCGCGCCTGTTGCTAAGGCACTTGTTGTCATCCCTTTGTCCGCTAAATGGCGCTGACGAATACCGGTTCGTTCAGTAATCCATTGGTCTGACGTGTCAATTTGACGGGTCGCTAACTCCGCGGCCAATTCGTCATTACTGACCACGCGAGGAGGTAAAAAACCACCTGAGCCAACGATGCGCGCATAGGGCATAACCTGGGTCATTCGGGTTCTCCAACTTGAGTCGAAGACACCGCTTCGACTTGTGATTGAGTTAACTGGGCAATCGCCTCTGCAGTTCGCTTGAGCAAACCAGTGCTCACCGCCTCGCGGGCTCGCTCTAGGGCGCAACCAAAGGCGAACGTATCTGCTGAGCCATGGCTTTTAATCACCACTCCGCGCAAACCAAGTAGCGCGGCACCATTGTATTGACGATTATCCACTCGGCGCCGAAATCTCGACAGCACGGGCCAGGCAATCAAGCCCAATAATTTGGTCAGACCATTACGTCCGAATTCTTCACGCACCATGACCGACATCATGCGCGCCACGCCTTCAGCAGACTTCAGCGCCACGTTGCCGACAAAGCCATCGCACACCACCACATCCACGGTGCCTTTAAAGATGTCATTGCCCTCGACATTGCCATAAAAATTAAGGGAGCTTTGCCTGAGCAGCTCGCCGGCTTGCTTGACGATATCGTTGCCCTTGATGACCTCTTCGCCAATATTGAGCAAGCCCACCGAAGGTGCGTGACTCGGATCACCGGCTTGCGCAAGCGCTGTACCCATGATGGCAAATTGCAATAGGTGTTCTGGTGTGCAATCAACGTTTGCACCGAGATCCAGCATCGTAGTAGCGCCGCCCTTTTGATTAGGAAGGGCAGAGGCAATAGCAGGACGATCAATGCCAAAGAGCGTTTTCAGCACGTAGCGCGAAATTGCCATCCAGGCGCCCGTGTTACCTGCTGAAATGCACGCATCTGCGAGGCCATCTTTGACCGCTTGTGCCGCCACCCGCATGGAGGAGTCTTTTTTGCGACGCAAGGCAATCTCTACAGGGTCATCCATCGTCACAACTTCAGTGGCAGGAAGAATCGTGTAGCGGTCAGGGCCGACGTTAGGATAACGTTTTGCACAAACGGAAACAGCCCGCTCGATTTCCTCGGGCAGGCCTACTAACAACAGATATGTATCATCAAAACGCTGTGCAAAATCGAAGGCTGCAGGGACTGTGACGGGGATACCCTCGTCACCACCCATACAATCTATCGCGATGCGAATGTCGGAAGCCACGTGATGATGCAACGCTGCGCGCAATGAACAGGCACGCTTGGACGAGACAAGCCCGTCAGCTGCGTATTATTCGTCAGTCTTAGTCTTGAGGACCTTGCGACCACGATAGAAGCCTGTTGGGCTAATGTGGTGACGCAGGTGTTGCTCGCCCGTGTTAGGCTCAATCGCCGTTGGGGGATTCACTAAAAAGTCGTGCGAGCGGTGCATACCGCGCTTGGACGGGGATTTTTTGTTTTGCTGAACAGCCATGACAACTCCTGTGGATCGGCGAATTGTACGCCAACCGTCTTGATAACAACTACTGACCCTTGGTTTTGAGCTGACTCAACACCGCGAATGGCGAAAGGGGCTCATCCCTACCAGCTTCTTCTTCGGCTTGCGCATCCAAATCGACTGTTTCCGGACACACATCGTGTCGCGGGACATAGGGAACATCTAAAATTAATTCATCTTCAACTAGATCGCACAAATTAAATTTGGGCGAACCGACTATCTTTTCGGGCTGACCAAAATCGTCCTCTTCGATCTCTTCGTCGTCGAGGTCCGACTCACGTCGCACCAACTGAAAAACTGTTTGCCGATTCACTGGCAAGATGAGTGCCCCTAAACATCTTTGGCACTCAAGTACTAAATTGGCCTGTATCTCTACAACCAGCTCAGACAAATCATCTTTTGTCCGTCGACCTTCGATGACATAACGAACAATGCCAGGAACAGTCGGAGGACCGTCTAAAACAGTCAATTCTGCAACGGGTTGCTCAGGCAAACCTTCGAGCAAGCGGTCTAATCGATGCACGCTGAACGCGCCTTTTAACACCTGACCGCGGCGCGCAAAATCAAACGCATCCACGATAGGAGGTGCACTGAACCGAAATGCAGCGCTAAGATCTTCTGACAAAATCGCTTGCCTTTCTAAATCGCTCGTTACTGGGTCATTGTGACAATCATACGACGCAGAAACCACATCTGACATTGCCACACAAAACTGCAACATAAGTGCAGCAAAGCAAGAGATAATAGCGTGTTTTTACCTGCATCGTCAATTTCAAACGCGTCCAAAACAACAGTGGCTACCCCATTAATTCTGGCCTCCAGCTCACCCTACAGGCGAGAGCTTCTGTCAAGACTAAGAATTCCTTTTTTTACGGTATCTCCCGATGTGGATGAAACACCTTTACAGGGAGAGGATCCAAGATCGCTCGCCTTGCGTCTCGCACATGCAAAAGCTCAGATTGTCGCCACCAAATATCCTGGCCATATTGTCATTGGTGCAGATCAGGCAGCTTCGCTTCATGGCACCCCGATCGGCAAACCTGGCGATCAAGCAAGCGCCCAGCGCCAATTGCGAACGCTTTCCGGCCAGACAGTCGTGTTTCATAGCGCAATGTCCGTTGCGCTGGATCAACACATCCAAACAGTCGAAGTCCCGACCATTTGCGTCTTTCGCACTCTGACTGACGCCGCAATTAACCGATACTTAGCCATTGACACCCCCTTTGACACTGCCGGAAGCGCAAAAGCTGAATCATTGGGCATTGCTCTCATGCAAAGCATGGAAAGTTCAGATCCGACTTCTATTATTGGTCTACCTCTGATTGCCCTGACCCGCCTATTAACAGACTTCGGCCTCGATCCACTTGATCATGCTGAAATGAACTAGACCGCACCCCCACAAAGCTCAGATGATGTCCGATCCTAAAAAAAACACAGTTCGCCAGAGCAATTTCGGCACCTTGCACTTGATTCCCGTTGGGTTGGGTGAGGCTCCAATCAACCAATGGCTGCCCACTCAGGCACAAATCCAGGCAGGCGGCCTCAGCACCTACATTGCTGAGAGCGCCAAGGTCGCCCGCGCTTTTTTAAAGCTAACCCCCCTCTCTCACCCTTTGCAGGACATCACCATCCACGAGCTCAACGCCCGCGTGGAAGATGACGTGCTAAAGAGTTGGTTAGCCCCACTTCAATCAGGTCAGGACATTGGCTTGGTCTCCGATGCGGGTTGTCCAGCGGTCGCGGATCCAGGTGCTCGGGCAGTCGCGCTGGCACACCAGATGGGTGCCCCTGTCAAACCTTGGGTCGGCCCCTCCTCTATTTTGTTAGGGCTGATGGCGAGCGGCTTAGATGGCCAGCGCTTCGCTTTTCATGGCTATGCACCTGTCGAACCTACTGAGCGCGCCAAGCAGCTCAGGACGTGGGAGCAAACCTCAGCAAAACAAAAGCAATCACAACTTTTTATTGAAACGCCTTATCGTAATCAGGCGATGTTTAACAGCCTGATCGAACACCTCAAAGGAAACACCAGACTGTGCGTGGCACGCTCCGTCACGACGCCTGACGAATGGATTCGTACACTGACTATTTCACAGTGGAAATCGCAGCCAGCCCCCGCGCTTGACAAGCACCCGACCCTCTTTTTATTTCAGGCCGCATGATGCACTCGTTCGCTTTACAAGCTAGTTACTTCTACAAACGCCTCACCATTTTCTTTATAGCCTTGTTGCTGACTGGTTGCGCGTCTCAGGTCGGCGGTCCGGTGCGCTATGACGACTCCATGAAATCTCGCGGACAAAGTGGTCGAATCGACGTCATCGTGCTGCATTACACCGCCTCCACCAAACCCAGTGCACTGATGACATTGACCAATCGCGATGTCAGCGCACATTATGTTGTCACAGACGACAAGCCGCCCGTTGTCTATCGGCTAGTGTCAGAGGACAAGAGCGCCTGGCATGCTGGAGAGAGCAGCTGGTATGGTCGGACTTTTCTTAATCAACGCTCTATCGGTATAGAAATCGTCCATCCGGGCTGGACCCGTAACAGCAACGGAGACAAAGGCATTCCCTACTCCGACGCACAAATTGCTGCCGTGATCGAACTCACACGCGATGTCGCCAAGCGCAACAACATCACACCTGAAAATATCGTCGGACATAGCGATGTGGCGCCCATGCGCAAAATCGATCCGGGTCCTTCGTTTCCGTGGAAAAAACTCGCGCAAGCAGGTGTCGGGAGATGGTTTGATGAAGCCGCCGCTGCCAAATACGAGGCTAACTTTGTTCGCACTGGCTATCCCGATGCGGGCTGGTTTCAAAAGCAACTCAAACGCGTGGGCTATCAAGTACCTGAGTCAAATTATTTTGATGCGCAAACACTCGCTGCGATTGGTGCTTTTCAAATGCACTACCGTTCAGACCGCGTCACCAGCAGACCTGATCCGCAAACCGCAGCCAGACTCATGGCTTTACCCACCTCAGGCTCTGCGCTTTAACCAAGCGCGCCTGACCCGCCAGGCCAGTAAGATCGCCAACACGGCGGCATAAATCAAGACAGTGTCAAAATCGCTCTTGCCTTGTTTATGCCACCAGTAGTGCAGGATCGCCAACACACCGATCAGGTAAATGGATCGGTGCAAATACTGCCAACGTTTGCCAAGACGTCGCATCCAACCATGGGTCGAAGTCACAGCCAACAAGCTCATCGTTAAAAATGCGGCGGCGCCCACCAGAATGAACGGCCTTTTCCAAATGTCTGACAACATGGGAATCCACTCGAAATTTTGATCCCACCAGGCCCAAGTCAACGCATGCAAGACGGCATAAAAGAATGCGAATAGTCCGCACATCCGTCGCCAACGCAAGAGAGCGGGTTGCTTGAGCCATTGACGCAGTGGCGAAATCGACAAGGTCACCAACAAGCAAACGAGCGTCCAGGTACCAGAGGAGCGCGTTAAAAACTCGACTGGATTGGCGGTGAGTGCCTGTTGAAAGCCAAGCACCACCCATCTCAGCAGAGGATAAAGCCCTGCAATAAAAAGGAGTGGTTTCGCGCGGTCAAACGCTTTGACCGAGAGCGCTTGCAAACCGTTGAGCTCAGTAGTTTTTACGCAAGTCCATGCCTGCGTAAAGGGACCCTACCTCATTGGCATAACCATTGAGCATGAGCGTTTTACGCTTAGGTGAAAAAACACCATCTTCACCTATACGTCGCTCGGTCGCTTGGCTCCAACGAGGATGCGACACCTCGGGATTGACGTTTGAATAAAACCCATACTCCGAAGGCTGCGACTGCTCCCAGCTTCCTACAGGTTGTTTTTCAAGCAAACGAATCGTCACGATGGATTTAACAGACTTAAAACCATATTTCCATGGCACCACCATGCGAACAGGGGCGCCATTTTGATTGGGCAACACTTTGCCATACATCCCCATGACAAGCATGGTCAGTGGATGCATCGCTTCGTCCATCCTCAAACCATCACGGTAAGGCCACTCGATCGAACGCGTCCTGACACCGGGCATATTTTTAGGTTGCACATCCGTGACGAACTCAACAAACTTCGCATTGCTATTGGGTTGGACTTGTTTGATCAGCTCTGACATCGAGTAACCAATCCAGGGAATGGCCATTGACCAGCCCTCGACACAACGCATCCTATAGGTGCGGTCCTCGAGTGGAGCAAGTTTGCGCAAATCATCGAGATCGAATGTTTTAGGTGCAGCACACTCACCTTCTACACGAAGCTTCCAAGGCGAAGTCTGCATTTTGCCGGCATATTTAACCGGGTCGCCTTTGTCCATCCCAAACTCAAAGAAGTTGTTATAGGTCGTTGCGTCTTTTTCTGGCGTGACAGGTTCCATCAAGACAAACTTGGAGGAACGTTGCGCTTCTAGGGCCGCCAAGCTTGCGGCTGAGCTGAGCTGAGGGAGTCCGGCAAGCGTGCCCGCAGCAAAACTTGCACCTGCCGCTTTCATCCACTGACGGCGACTTTGCCAAATTTCTTCAGGTGTGATTTCACTGGCACGAATACGTGGATAGCGGTAAACAGGCATGAGAAACTCCGTCAGTAGGGATTGAGCCGATTGAAACACATTTCATACCACCCAATCACATACAGTCTGTGGGTTTTACAATCTTTGACTTTCGCGTTTAGGTCAGACAATTCGCTCGCGCAACCACTGATGCAAACTCGGCACATCGGGCGCGATCGTATGATGAGGGCATCCACGCAACTCACTTTCAGGGTGTGCACCATACGCCACCCCAATACCATGTACGCCTGCGTTTGCAGCCATCGTCAGATCATGCGAGGTATCGCCCACCATCACCATTTGATGAGGTTCGACCATTAGTTCGTCGATGAGTTCCAACAACATGCCAGGGTGTGGTTTACCAAAGGTTTCATCCGCCGTGCGTGTTGCGGCAAACGCGCTGTGTAGCGAGGTCGCTGTCAGGGCACGATTTAAGCCAACACGACTTTTACCCGTTGCAACAGCCAACGTAGCGCCCGCAGCTTGCAGGTCGCTCAGCATTTCAGTGACACCATCAAACAACTTGAGCTGGGTATCTTTAGACAGATAGTGATGTCGGTAACGTTCTAAAAAGAGCGGCTCCATCGAAGGGGTTAAGTCCGGCACCGCGCGCCGCAAAGCGGGCTCCAGGGACAAACCAATGACCCACGCAGCCTCGGCGGCGGTCGGCACCCTCAACTCCAAATCACGACAGGCCCCTTGGATCGCCGCAACGATACTGTGCGTCGAGTCCATCAATGTGCCATCCCAGTCGAACACAATGACTGAATAAGGGGTCATAGTGCCTCCAGCTTTTGGAGGATTTTTTCACAACTTGGTGGCAACTGCGCCTCAAGCACCATCGGCTCTTGAGTCAAAGGATGAGGCATTTCCAGCCGACAGGCATGCAAAAACATTCTTGAGAACCCTAACTTGCTGAATTGGGCGCGCGTTTCGTCGCGTCCGTATTTATCGTCGCCCACAATTGGAAATCCACTTGAGGCCAAATGCACCCGTATCTGATGCGTTCTGCCAGTCCGAAGTTCGGCATCGACCAAACTATAGCCATTGAAACGACGCTCTGCACTAACAATCGTGTGGGAGACTTGACCTTCGGCCTCGACTTTTACGCGGCGTTCACCTGTCTGGGTCGTCCATTTCACTAAAGGCAGGCGAATATGCTGTCTGGCGTTGACCCAGTCACCCTCCACCAATGCTAAGTAATGCTTCCTACCACCACCCGTTCTAAACATTTCGTGCAAGGCCAGCAACACGTTTCTTTTTTTGGCGATCATCAGCAATCCTGACGTATCACGATCAAGCCGATGCGCTAATTCTAAAAACTTTGCCTCAGGTCGTGCTGCCCGAAGCGCTTCGATCACACCAAACGACACACCGCTACCGCCGTGAACAGCGGTACCCGCCGGCTTGTCAATGACTAGCAAGCCTTCATCCTCGAAAACGATTGGAAATTCACTGCCTGGCACCGCCCGCTTTTCATCCGGTGCGGGCAAACGCATCGGTGGCACACGCACGAGATCTCCGAGCTTGACTCGATCATCAGGTGCGACCCTGCCCTTATTGACGCGAACCTCCCCACCCCGGACCGCTTTATAAATGTGACTTTTGGGCACGCCTTTACACAGACGCATCAGAAAGTTATCTAAACGCTGACCGTCATGCTCCTCGGTCACCTCGATCATCCGAACAACGGGCACGACAGCAGGCACTTTAGGGTCTAAGGACAAGTTATTTTTAGTCTCATTGATTGAAGTCAAGGATGAAACCGTTTTTCGCACGGATTTCAATCTGTGTTGGGTCGCATTTTTCGAAGGGGCTATGGAATCTTTGCGCATCAGCAAAAGGGGCTTATAATCGGGCAAGCCTTAAAAGGGTTAAGAAAGCCGGGTTGAAAACCCTTCCTTCGTAGAGATGCAACTTTATGTCACGTCTCCGACTGGATCGCGCACTGCACTATATTTGTATTGTACCGCTTGCTTTCTTGCCCTCTGGGTTGCTGGTCGTCGGCTAGACCGGGATGCACTTCAGGCGCGTTGTTGCGACGTTTTCACGTTTCGCCCGCGCCGGGGATGTGCAACCCCTTCGTGCCGCGCGCGATACTGAATTAAGAGCAAGATTAAAAGCAAGAAACCGTCGTATCCCTGCACCAGGCGTTTGACACATATCCGCCTGATGTTCACAGCAATTTTTTAGTCAACCACTTTTGTCAAACACTCTTGTGATCCTGACCCTCCTGCTGAATGAACCCCGCGCCTTAGGGCGCACAGTGCCGGTCTAAAGACCTTTTCTTCGTGCGTCCCGACAGGGCGCGCGTCCTCTTAGCCTGCTTCAGTGTTTCGCAGCCAACAACGCGTGGCTGCGCGTCGATTTCCGGCGCGCCATTTAAATGGAGAAACTTTCTCATGAAGCGCATGCTGTTTAACGCGACGCACCAAGAAGAACTGCGCGTTGCAATCGTCGACGGGCAAAAGCTCATCGACCTCGACATCGAAATCGCCGGACGCGAACAGCGTAAAGGCAACATCTACAAAGGCGTCATTACCCGCATTGAGCCAGGCCTCGAAGCTTGCTTTGTCAATTACGGCGAAGACCGTCACGGCTTTTTACCCTTCAAAGAAATCGCACGCAGCTATTTCAAAGAAGGCGTAGACGTTCGGTCAGCGCGTATTCAAGACGCCCTGCGCGAAGGTCAGGAACTGATCGTTCAAGTTGAAAAAGAAGAGCGTGGCAACAAGGGAGCGGCACTTACCACCTTTATCTCCCTCGCAGGCCGCTACTTAGTTTTGATGCCAAACAACCCACGTGGCGGCGGTGTTTCACGCCGCGTCGAGGGCGAGGAGCGTCAAGAGCTTCGCGAAGCAATGGACCAGCTGACCATCCCAACCGGCATGAGCATCATTGCTCGTACGGCAGGCATTGGTCGTAACGCCGAAGAACTGCAATGGGATATGTCCTATCTGATGCAGCTTTGGACTGCGATTGATGGCGCTGCCAAGGATAATCCCGCTCCGATTCTGATTTACCTCGAATCCAGCCTTGTCATTCGTGCCATCCGTGACTATTTCTCGCCAGATATCGGTGAGATTTTGATCGACACAGACGATATCGCAGATCAGGCCACAGCCTTCATGAGCGTGGTGATGCCCGACAACGTCGAACGCGTCAAACGTTATCGCGACGATGTGCCCTTGTTCTCGCGCTTTCAAATCGAACACCAGATCGAAACAGCCTATTCGCGCACGGTAGACCTGCCTTCGGGCGGCTCCGTCGTGATTGATCACACCGAGGCTTTGGTTGCTGTCGACGTCAACTCCGCTCGCGCCACTCGTGGTGCTGATATCGAAGAAACAGCCTTGCGTACCAACCAAGAAGCGGCTGACGAAGTTGCGCGTCAATTACGCCTGCGTGACTTGGGCGGTTTGATCGTGATCGACTTCATCGATATGGAAGACACGAAAAATCAACGCGCTGTTGAAAATCGACTGCGCGATGCGCTGCACTTTGACCGTGCGCGCGTCCAAATGGGCAAAATTTCCCGTTTTGGTCTGATGGAACTGTCACGCCAGCGTCTGCGTCCCGCGCTGAACGAAGGCTCACACATCACATGCCCACGCTGTAATGGCACTGGCGTGATTCGTGATGCCGAATCGAGCGCGCTGCAAGTCTTGCGTCTGCTCCAAGAAGAAGCCATGAAGGAAAACACGGCGGCCGTGCATGCACAGGTCCCCGTTGATGTGGCCACTTTCTTGCTCAATGAAAAGCGTTCAGATATCACCAAGATCGAGACACGTCTCAAGGTCAATTTGATCCTGATTCCTAACCGTCATCTCGAGACACCACATCACCACATTGAGCGCTTGCGTCACGATGATCCTCGCTTAGAAGACATCAAAACAAGCTTTGACTTAGTCGATGCCCCCTCGACTGACATGAGCTGGGCGCCTAAAGAGCAGGAAATCAAAGCAAAACCCGAGGCCTTGGTCAAAGGCATCACACCCGCACAACCCGCCCCTGTCTCCTCAACGCCTGCCAAAAAAGCAGACGCCAATGCGACACCAGGATTGTTCTCACGCTTCTTTAGCTGGCTAACGGGTTCCTCCGAGAAAAAAGAGGAAGCGACCAAGCCAACTGACTCACGTGAGCGTGGACGCTCTGCGCAAGGTGACCGACGCGGTGGCAATCGTGGTGGTCGTGGACGTCGTCCAGACAACCGTGGCGAAGGCCGTTCAGCAACAAACGAGTCTGCCACGACGCCAGACAATCGTCGCGCCCCCAAGGCGGACGAGCGTTCAGATCGCGCACCTCAGACACGTACTGAGTCCGGTGAACAAGGCGAAGACAACGCACGCGGCAATCGCAACCGTCGCGGTCGCGGTCGTAACCGTCGTGAAGACGGCTCTGAGGTTCGTGCAGACCAAGCTGATGGCGTTGCCACAACAAATCTGACGACCAACGACAATGCTGCGACTAACGAGCGTCGCCCACAGGCTGCGCGCCCATCACCAGCGTCCAGCAATTTGTCAGATGATCAGGCTAATTTGCAAAATGGCCTAGAAGCTCAAGGCCTAGGCGAAGACGACATTGACCAAAATGATCCTGAGCGTAAGCGCCGTCGCCGTCGTAGCCGTCGCGGACGCCGTGGCTCTGATGAAGGCAGCAACCAGGATGGTCGCGAGGACCAAGCCTCAGAAGGCGCGGGCTTTGACCATGTGTCAAGCAACGCACTTTCTGGCGCTCCGGTTAACTATGTTGAACATGGCTCAACGCCAGCCTCAACACCCGCTGTGATTGCCACACATGTTTCAGCTCCGGTTGTTGCAGCTCCGGTTGTTGCAGCTCCGGTTGTTTCAGCGCCAGTTGTTTCAGCTCAAGTTGTTTCAGCTCCAGTTGTTTCAGCTCCGGTTGTTGCAGCTCCAGTCGTGACAACGCCTGCTCGTGCAGCTTTTGTCCAAACTGAAACAACGCCTGTCGTTTCAGCCCCTGTTCAAGTCGCTCCGGCCGCCGTACAACCAACACCGGCGCCAGCTTCTGTACAAGTTGCTACAACGCCTTCTGCTCCGATTGCAGCTCCTGCAGCACCTGCAGCACCTGCGGATACTGCAACACTGCATGCCATTGTTCAAACAGCCGGTCTGCAGTGGGTAGAAAGTGATCCAGTGCGTGTTGCGCAAGCGATGGCCAACCAGCGTGTGACCCCAATCAAACTTGGTCGTGAGCCCAAGCCACGTGTTGCGGTTTCCAGCGAACCCTTGGTTCAAGTAGAAACAAGTCGCTAACAGTCTGTCGCGCGCAAGCGCGACAGCTACCGACAGGTATCAAGTCGTAAAAAAAAGGTGCATCAATTTATTGATGCACCTTTTTTAATTCCTCACAATTTGCTTAAGCGGCTGTGACACTATCCATGGCCTGATGGGTCATAATCGCCATCAAGCGGGCGAGTTCTTCACGCAACTGTCGACGATCTAACACCATATCGATCGCTCCTTTCTGTTGCAAAAACTCTGAGCGTTGAAAACCCTCTGGCAACTTTTCGCGAACAGTCTGCTCAATCACGCGAGGCCCAGCAAAGCCGATCAGCGCTTTGGGTTCGCCAATGACGACATCTCCCATAAAAGCAAAGCTCGCTGACACTCCACCCATTGTCGGATCAGTCAGTACGCTGATAAATGGCAACTTGGCCTCAGACAAACGCGTCAGCATTGCATTGGTTTTAGCCATCTGCATCAATGAAAACAAACTCTCCTGCATACGCGCACCACCGGAGGCGGCTACGCATATAAACGGGACTTTATTTTTGATCGCAGCCTGAACGCCTTGAACAAAGCGCTCGCCCACGACGGATCCCATTGAGCCTCCCATAAACTCAAACTCAAAGCAGGCCAAGACGCACGGCACGCTCCGGATCGCACCGCTGACCACTACGAGAGCATCTGTTTCGCCAGTCTGACGAACTGCCTCTTGAACTCGCTCTGGGTACTTACGGGAATCTTTAAACTTTAAGGGATCCATTGAACGCGTGTTGGAACCAATTTCCACGCGACCTTCGATATCAAGAAGCGACTCGATACGCGCACGTGACCCAATTCGCATATGGTGATCGCATTTAGGACAAACATGCAGGTTGGCGGCCAAGTCCTCGTTGTAGAGCACAGACTCGCAGGATGGGCACTTCACCCAAATACCTTCTGGCACACGCTTTGTTGCGGCGTCTTGAGCAGGTGCCTTGTTGATACGGGGGGGAAGTAGCTTACCGAGCCAACTCATTTGGCTTGCTCCGTTTGACGCGCAACATCAATCGCCTGACGAATGCCCGCGAGCCACCCAGCACCAGCGTCGATCGCAGCCTGTGACTGTTGATCCTTGGGTAAACCTGCACACGCTTTTGTCATCGTATCGATCAACTTACTACCGATTACCACTGCGTCAGCGACCAAACTAATGCTCTGGGCGCTTTGTGCGTCACTGATACCAAAACCCACACCAACCGGCAAGGCAACATGCTTTCGAATACCCTTTAGACGCATCGCGACATCAGCCGTATCAAGATGACCAGCACCGGTCACGCCATTGAGAGAAACATAATAAACATAGCCTCGGGCGATCTTGCCAACGGCCTGAATACGCGCATCAGTCGATGTCGGTGCCAACAAGAAAATCGGTGCAATGTGGTGCTTGTTGAGCAAGCCAACAAAGTCATCGATTTCTTCGGGCGGGTAATCAACCGTTAACAGTCCATCCACACCCGCTTGTTCAGCTTGTTCGGCAAACGCTTGTTGCCCAATGTTTTCGATTGGATTCGCATAACCCATCAAAACAATCGGTGTGACCTGATCCTGCTTGCGAAAATCGGCAACCATTCCCAGTACGTGCTTGAGTCCAATGCCTTGCGCAATTGCATGTTCTGCAGCGCGTTGAATCACTGGACCATCCGCCATTGGATCGGAAAAAGGAATACCGAGTTCGATCACATCGGCACCGGCCTTGACCAAGGCATGCATCAAGGGCACCGTAGACTCAGGCAAGGGATTGCCCGCTGCGATGTAAGGTATCAGCGCCGCCCGTTGCTGTTTGGCAGCACGGTCAAACGCTGCGGCGATGCGATCTGTATGTTGAGCCATATTTATTTAAAACCTTTAAAACTTTAGAGCACGATGCCCGCACGCTGAGCGACCGTATTGATATCCTTGTCGCCACGTCCTGAAAGATTGACCAAGATGACTTGATCCTTTGACAAAGTGGGGGCAAGCTTGGCGGCATAGGCTAAGGCGTGTGATGTCTCGAGCGCAGGAATAATGCCTTCGATCTGGCAGCAATGGTGAAAGCTCGCCAGAGCTTCGTCATCTGTCACGCTGACATAAGACGCACGACCGCTGTCCTTGAGCCAGGCATGCTCGGGACCCACACCTGGATAATCCAGTCCAGCCGATACCGAGTGTGTCTCAGCGACCTGACCATTTTCATCCTGCAATACATACGTGCGATTGCCATGCAGCACACCCACTCGCCCAGCGGTCAGTGAAGCGGAGTGCTTGCCAGTTTCGACGCCCTCACCTGCAGCTTCGACGCCCACCAGTTTGGTATTTTCAAATGGAATATAGGGATGAAAAATACCCATCGCATTTGAACCGCCGCCCACGCAAGCCAATACATAATCAGGCTGACGACCGGCATACAACGGCATTTGTTCAATGGACTCTTGGCCAATGACTGAGTGAAAGTTGCGTACCATCATCGGATAGGGATGTGGTCCCGCCACGGTTCCAATAATGTAAAACGTATCGTCCACATTGGTCACCCAGTCGCGCATGGCCTCATTGAGAGCGTCCTTGAGCGTCTTGGATCCAGACTCGACTGGCACAACGGTCGCACCCAACAGCTTCATGCGAAACACATTGGGTGATTGACGCTTGACGTCTTCGCTACCCATGTAAACCACACACTCCATGCCGTAGCGCGCGCAAACAGTTGCGGTGGCCACACCATGTTGACCCGCGCCAGTCTCGGCGATGATGCGGCGCTTGCCCATGCGGCGGGCAAGCAAGGCCTGTCCGAGACTGTTGTTAATCTTGTGAGCACCCGTATGATTCAAGTCTTCGCGCTTGAACCAGATCTGCGCTCCACCGAGCTCTTCAGACCAACGACGCGCATGATAGACAGGAGTCGGGCGCCCAACAAAATGCTTGAGCTCGTACTCAAATTCAGCCAGGAATTCAGGGTCATTGCGATATTTGTCATAGGACAAACGCAACTCCTCAATCGCCTGCATGAGGGTTTCTGCTGCAAATACACCGCCGTAAGGACCAAAATGCCCTTTGGCATCGGGAAAGTCATAGGGTTTCAAGACCGGATCTCCAGATCAGACCGAGCTACACCGGCAACAATATGCCAAGTGTGTAAAGCATTCTAAAGATATGATTTTACCAGTGTGTCACAGGAAAAACTGCTGATAATCCCTCAATTGGGCTTCCATCACCCCTCAAGCGCTCATGCACCAGTCGACCGTCTCTCTGCAGTTAAAACACCATTAACTTCTCTCAATGCAGCCAAAGCACGCTGCAACTCACCGCCATCACGAATTTCCACAGTAAATGACATATAGGCCAACGAAGCTTTGCTATGCGTATTGACCCCCACAACATTTAGACGCAGTCTGGCAAAGACCTCTGACAAGTCCCGCAATAGCCCCGCGCGATCCTGAGCCTGGACATAGAGGTCTACTGGAAAAAGTGCTTGCGCTTCGGCCTGACCCCAAGCGACGTCAATCACGCGCTCGGGCTGCCGGACTTTCAAGGCCACAAAGCTGGCGCAATCGGTGCGATGAATCGAGACGCCCCGCCCCCGGGTGACAAATCCCGATATTTCATCGGGTGGCGCAGGACGACAGCATCTCGCCAACTGCGTCAAAAGAGAATCAACGCCCACCACCAACACGCCGCTTTTTCCACCCAAGCCACCGCGCTCGGCGCGCGAAGCATGGACAATCATGGACTCAAGGCTAGGCTCAACTTCTGTTGCCACCGGCTGAAACACTGCGTCAATCTGACGCAAACTAAATTCTTCTTTGGCTGCTGCAACATACAAATCGTCTGCTCGAGCAAAGCCAAGCTGCTGAGCCAACTGCTCAAGATTGATCGCGGTCTTGCCGAGGCGTTGCAGTTCCTTTTCAACCAGCGCCTGGCCCTGGGTCATACGCTGCTGCAATTCGATCGCATTAAACCAAGCGCGCACTTTGGCACGTGCCCGCGGACTCGCTAAAAAACCAAGTTGAGGATTCAGCCAGTCACGCGAAGGTCCGCCTGATTTCGTCGTCACAATTTCGACCGTCTGCCCCGTATGCAATTGGGTCTGAAGAGGAACTAACTGGCCATCGATGCGTGCGCCACGACAGCGATGACCCAAATCGGTATGCAAGTGATAAGCAAAATCAACAGGCGTTGCACCCGACGGAAGCTCCACGACTCGCGCCTGTGGTGACAAGACGTAGATACGCTCCTCTGTCGGTTTTGCCATCCGTCCAGCGGAACGCCGCTCTGAAACAGTGCCTGACTCAAGGGTGGTCGCAGTCGCCGTCCCCATGCCGCCGCCAGGCTGTTGAGCCGCCTCGGTATTCCATGCCAGTAACTGTCGCATCCAAGCAAGCTGTCGATCATCTTGTTCGGCCGACACCGCATTTCCTGACGCTCCCGCGCGCGGACTCTCTTTGTAGCGCCAGTGCGCAGCCATTCCTAGCTCTGCGAACTCATGCATGCCGCGTGTACGAATCTGAACTTCGAAAGGACGACCCTCAGCATCGGCCACGACGGTGTGCAAAGACCGATATCCGTTAGGTTTTGGACGAGAAATATAATCATCGAACTCATCGGCCATGGGCACCCAAAGCTCGTGCACCAGCCCAAGCGCGTTGTAGCAATCGCGTTCCGTTTGAACAATGATCCGCATCGCGCGTACGTCAAAGAGCGCACTGAAATCGAGACTTTTTTGTCGCATCTTGTTATGGATGCTGTAGATATGTTTGGGCCGGCCGGTCACGTCGGCAGCGATGCTCATTTTTTGCAAAGCCGCGGTCAACTGCGCAACCGTCTCAGTGATGAACTGCTCTCGCTCAGCACGCTTCTCTTCAAGCAAGCCTGCAATTTCTTTGTACCGCACGGGATCCGTGAAACGAAATGCCAGATCTTCCATTTCCCACTTGATCTGCCAAATCCCCAGTCGATTAGCCAAGGGGGTGTACAGGTCGAGGGTTTCGCGCGCGAGAGCAGGACTGCAGGGAATTTTGGCGCTTGCATGCCAACGTAACGTTTGCAAACGAGAGGCCAGTCTGAGCAAAACAATACGCAAATCAGCCGCCATGGCCAACAACATTTTGCGCAACATTTCTTTTTGCATCGGCGCATCATCCGCGTCAGCACTTGCACCGCTGGCAATGCCACTTAAACGCAACAATTCACGCGTGCCCTGAACTAAACGCGCGATCTCAGGGCCGAACTGCTCTTTAATCACGTCTGACTGCCGACCTTGATGTAAGTCAGGCTGCGAGACTTCTAAGGTCGCCACTAGTAATGCAGCGGTCCGCGTGGCAGGATCTGCATGCATGCTCGATAAAATTTGAGCAGATCCCAGCGCATGATCAATCAACGGCTCGCCTGTTGGCGTGCGCTGCGCGCCCAGCGTCTGGCTCGACCACTGTGCCGCTCGACGCAACAAAGCCTCATCGTCTTCATTCATATCGACGATGAGGGTTGCTACTTCTAATTGTTGCTCAGGCGACACCAAGTTTTCAAACTAAAAAGTGATCCGGCTTATACAGCTGCCGTCACAACGATTTCAACTTTGTAATCAGGTCCTGCCAAACGCGCTTCAATCGTGGCGCGGGGCGGTGTGTGACCAGCGGGAACCCAAGCCTCGTAGGCCACGTTCATGCCGTCATACTCAGCGATGTTGGCTACAAAAACTTGGGCCATCAAGATGCGTGTTTTATCCGTACCCGCCTCTGCGAGCAAGGCGTCGATCGCAGCCAACACTTGGGCCGTCTGACCTGTGACGTCTTGAGTCGTGTCGGTCGCGACTTGACCCGCTAAATAGGCCACGCCGTTATAGACCGCCATATCGGAGAGTCGTTTGCCTACGTTTACGCGTTTGATGTTGCTCATTACTTTTTCCTTAAATAGTAAATGGCGCTGTCAGCACCAAGAGTGGGACAAATCAGGCTGGTGGGAGTTCAAAGACTTGCCTGAGATACGCCAGGTAAGCTTTGTCATCGCACATGGTTTTTTCTGGTGCGTCAGAGACTTTGGCGACCGGTTGACCATTACAGCGCACCATTTTCATGACAATCTGTAGTGGCTCATGGCCTAAATCATTCGTCAAATTTGTGCCAATACCGAAAGCTGTTTTGCAACGTCCGGCAAAACGACGTGTTAACTCTATCGCGCGAGGAAATGTTAACGCATCTGAAAAAATCAAGGTTTTGGTACGCGGATCCACGCGATTGGTTTTGTAGTGCGCAATCATGCGCTCGCCCCAATCAAACGGGTCGCCCGAGTCGTGACGCGCGCCATCAAAGAGTTTGCAAAAATACATATCAAAATCGCGTAAGAAAGCAGCCACACCATACACATCTGACAAGGCGATCCCGAGGTCACCGCGATATTCCTTGGCCCACACATCCAAGGCAAAGACTTGCGAATCACGCAGACGCGGACCGAGCGCTTGGCAGGCCTGCAGATACTCGTGCGCCATCGTGCCAAGTGGCAGTACGCCATGGCGCATGGCAAACCAAACGTTGCTGGTACCAGCAAAATGCTTACCCATTTGGGCTTTCATCGTGACAACAACTTCTTCGTGCCATTCGCGCGAAAAACGCCTTCTTGTTCCGTACTCAGCGACTCTGAAATCATCCAGGTCCGTGGCCTCCAGGACCAACTTCATTTTGGTCTGAAGTCGCTCCCGCCCCTCTTGCCAGTCGGGATTCGTGCAGGTTCGACGAAAGTACACCTCGTTCACAATCGCCAAAACAGGGATTTCAAACAAAATAGTGTGTAGCCAGGAACCTTTGACCTGGATGTCAATTTCCCCCGGCAATATGCCTTCTGTGACTGTGATGCACTTTTCAGGCAAGTGAAACAATCCTAAAAAGTCGATGAAGTCACTTTTGATAAAACGTAAGCCACCCAGATACGACAGTTCATCTTCGCTAAAACGTAACTGACACAAGCTGTGGATTTCAGCTCGGATCTCATCTAAATAGGGCTGCAAATTGACCCCCAGAGTTCGGCATTTATACCGATACTCGACCTGGGCGGCAGGAAAATGGTGCAACACCACCTGCATCATGGTGAATTTGTACAGATCAGTGTCCAGCAGGGATTTGATAATCATGGGCTGTTATTTGGAATTTTTTTGAACATTAGCACAGCCAACCCACTTCATAGGGGTATCCCGAACACTCGACGTCGCTTTGGGTAAAATATGCTTATCTAATTTGTACTTTGGTGGAGCACATGACGCACGTCGTGACCGAAAACTGTATTAAATGCAAGTTCACAGACTGTGTGGACGTTTGTCCCGTTGACTGTTTTCGTGAAGGCCCTAATTTTTTAGTGATCGATCCTGACGAATGCATCGACTGCGCGGTCTGCATCCCCGAATGCCCCGCCAACGCAATTTTTGCCGAAGAAGACGTCCCTCAGGACCAGATGAAGTTCATTGCGCTCAATGCTGAACTCTCGCCTGTCTTTCAAAGCATCAGCCGCTCTAAAAAGCCTCTTGAGGACGCGGACAACTGGAACGGCATGTCCGACAAGCTCAAACTTCTCGAGCGTTAAGAGTGTCGCGCTACACCCAACAAACCGTGGTGTCTAAAACCAACTGGCTGACAGACAAGTTATTTTCTGTCACGGTGACGCGCGACCCGGATTTTTCTTTTTTACCTGGTCAATTTGCCCGCTTGGGGCTGTGTGTGGGCGATCAACAGGCCTCAAATGCCGATGCGCCCCCCTCGCCCAATGAATGGCGCGCTTACTCAATGGTTTCGCGGCCTGATGCCAATGAGCTTGAGTTTTATTCTGTGGTCGTACCAGACGGTAAATTCAGCCCAGCGCTCGCGCGACTACAGGTCGGCGAGCCGCTCTGGATCGACAAAACGGTCTTCGGCTTTTTGACGCTTGAGCGCTTTGTCGATGGCGAAGATCTCTGGCTCGTTGCAACCGGCACAGGCCTGTCTGCTTACCTCTCGATGCTGCGAGATCCTGGCACGTGGACCCGCTTCAAGCGCATCATTCTGCTTCATGGCGTGCGCAATGCCACCGAGCTTGCCTACCAAGACGAACTCATCGCGCTCACGCAACGCTCAGCTAACCAAGGCGCCCAGTTTATCTATCTACCCGTGACATCTCAGGAACCTCTCACCTGCGATTTATCGCCTTGCATTCAGCCACAACGGCTAAATGCCGCACGGTTGACCACTTTATTGGTCAATGGCGAGCTTGAGCAGCGCGTGGGCGTAGCGCTTGAGCCCATCCGATCCCGGATCATGCTGTGCGGCAACCCCGCGATGGTGACGGAGATGCGTGGACTCTTGTCTGAGCGCGGCTTTGCCCCCGGCAGGCGAGGTGTCGCGGGCAATCTGGCTGTTGAAAACTACTGGTAAACCCTTGTTTGCGTGGTGGTTTTGCGACATTTTGCTGCAGCACAGCAATTCATACCCTATCAGTCACACTTGTCACTCAATTTAGGGTGGATAATGCACTTTCTTGTGACCTTTATTGGAATGACGCATGCTTTATCAATTGCATGAAATGCATCGGGCCATGATGTCGCCTCTTGCTCACTTCACCGAAGTCGGGTCCAAACTATTTTCCCACCCTGCCAGTCCGCTCGCCTATTCGCCGATCGCCAGGCAGATGGCCGCAAGCTATGAGCTCATTCATCGCATCGGCAAAAAATACGAAAAGCCTGAATGGGGCTTGCCCACCACGGAAGTCAACGGCAAAATCGTTGCCGTCAACCAAGAGGTTGTGTACGCAAAACCCTTTTGTAATCTGATTTATTTCAAACGTGATATTTCAGAAAAAGTCCGTAAAGCGACGCCAAAAATCCTAGTGGTTGCCCCCATGTCCGGCCACCATGCCACGCTGTTGCGCGACACGGTACGCGCACTCATTGCCGACCACGAAGTCTACGTCACTGACTGGATCGACGCACGCATGGTCCCGCTGTCCGATGGCGCTTTCACGTTGAATGACTACGTGCGTTACGTGCAGGATTTTGTGCGCCAACTCGGTCCCGACGTGCACGTGATGTCGGTGTGCCAGCCTACTGTTCCCGCGCTTGCGGCAATTTCTCTCATGGCAACCAACAAAGACCCTTGCCTGCCACGCAGCATGGTCATGATGGGTGGGCCGATTGATCCACGTTGCTCACCGACTCAGGTGAACCGTCTGGCAACGACCAAGCCTTTTGAATGGTTTGAGGAAAAGCTGATCCACACCGTTCCCGCCCAATATCCTGGGGCGGGTCGTCGCGTGTATCCAGGCTTTTTACAGCATGCTGGCTTCTTGTCGATGAATCCTGACCGTCATCTCAAATCACACTACGACTTTTATCTGGACCTCTTGCGAGGTGACGATGAAGACGCTGAGATGCATCGTCGTTTTTACAACGAATACAACGCAGTCTTAGACATGTCGGCTGATTTTTACCTCGACACGATTCGTGTGGTCTTCCAAGATTTCGATCTGCCGAATGGCACTTGGGAAATTGATGGCCAAATTGTGCGACCCGCCGATATCAAATCCGTTGCATTGTTTACCATTGAAGGCGAGCTTGACGACATCTCTGGCGAAGGCCAGACACGCGCGGCACAAACCCTATGCTCAGGCATCCCAGCTAAACGCAAGCAACATTACACCGCGCCCGAATGTGGTCACTACGGTATTTTTTCGGGTCGCCGTTGGCGCACGACAATATGTCCACAAATCGCGGAATTTATTCGTCGAGTCTAATGCTGGCTGAACGTATCAATCGTTTGCTTCCGCAAACACAATGCACAAAATGCGGGTTTGATGGCTGCGCGCCTTATGCACGCGCCATCGCCGAGGACGCAGCCCCGATTAATCGCTGCCCACCGGGTGGTGAGGCGGGCATCGCTGCGCTCGCACAACTCCTCAATCGGCCCATCATTGCGCTAGATACGGAGTGTGGCTTGCACGTTCCACTGCAAGTCGCAGTGATTGACGAGCAATACTGCATTGGATGCACCCTCTGTATTCAGGCTTGTCCAGTGGATGCCATTCTTGGCGCCTCAAAAGTCATGCATACCGTCTTGTCCAATGACTGTACGGGTTGCGACTTGTGTGTCGCGCCCTGCCCAGTAGATTGCATAGAAATGGTCGATGTTGAACCCTTCCGAGAGTGGACGCGCAATGATGCGGACTTGGCGCGTGTGAAATACGAGCGCAGACAGCTGCGCCTCAACAAAACACCCGCAAGCTTGAGGACCAGCGAAAATACGGATATTCCCGAGGCCACCTCGGCTCAGACTGAGCAACCGGCCCCGTCGCCAAGCACGGTCGCAGAAAAACAAACAGCCGTCCAAGCCGCACTCGCGCGCGCGCGTGCTCGCCGTAATACCACTGCCTGATGAATCCACAGAAACGTCGAGAAATATTTACTCGCCTGCGTGCAGCCAATCCGTCACCCACGACTGAGCTTGAGTACAAGAGTGACTTTCAACTGCTGATCGCAGTTTTGCTTTCTGCCCAAACAACAGACAAAGCCGTCAATATCGCAACGCGCAAGTTTTTCCCTCGCTACGGGACGCCCAAGGCACTCTATGCCCTTGGCGAAGAAAAACTGATGGACTACATCAAAACGATTGGTCTCTATAAAAACAAAGCAAAGAACGCGATCGCGACGTGTGGCATTTTGCTTGAGCAACATGGTGGAAAAGTGCCTCAGACACGCGAGGCCCTCGAGGCGCTGCCAGGCGTGGGGCGTAAAACCGCCAACGTCGTACTCAATACTGCGTTTGGTCAACCGACTATTGCCGTCGACACGCACATTTTCAGGGTCTCTAATCGAACCAAAATCGCGCCTGGCAAAGATGTCGTGGCAGTTGAAAAAGGGCTGGAAAAATTTGTGGCAGACGAGTTCAAACTCGACGTCCACCACTGGTTGATTTTGCACGGTCGATACATTTGCGTGGCACGAACGCCCAAATGCCCTCAATGCGGCATTTCTGACCTCTGCGAGTACGCCAAAAAAACCAAGGGTTAACACCCTAAGGCAAACCCGCATTGAGTATTACAGCTGAACTACGCCATACTGAGTGACCAAATGTTAAATAATGTAGGTAGGTGGCTGTATGCAAGACATTATTCTTGAGACACAGAAGCTCACCAAAGAATTCCGCGGGTTTGTTGCAGTCAACGATGTTTCTCTTCGTGTCCAACGCGGTCAGATTCATGCCTTGATTGGTCCCAATGGCGCTGGAAAAACAACTTGTTTTAACTTGCTCACCAAATTTTTAACGCCAACACGCGGCCGTATTCTCTTTAACGGCATGGACATCACGCGCGACTCCCCTGCGCACATCGCACGCAGGGGCATCATTCGTTCGTTTCAAATCTCTGCCGTATTTCCGCATTTATCCGTCCTTGAAAATGTTCGCATTGGCCTACAGCGTGAAACAGGCCTGTCCTTCCATTTCTGGCAAAGCGACAAGCGTTTAAATGCCTTAAACGAGCGTGCAAGGGAGTTGCTGGAGCAAGTCGATCTCAGCGCGTTTGCGGATGAAATGACTGTCAATCTTCCCTACGGACGCAAGCGAGCGCTTGAAATTGCCACCACGCTCGCCATGGAACCTGAACTCATGCTTCTGGACGAACCGACTCAAGGCATGGGGCATGAGGATGTTGATCGCGTGACGCAACTCATCAAACGTGTCAGCGTAGGTCGCACCATCTTGATGGTGGAGCACAATATGAACGTTGTGTCCTCGATTGCTGACACCATCACCGTGCTCGCGCGTGGATCCGTCTTGGCAGAGGGCAATTATGCGCACGTCTCAAAAGATCCCGCCGTGATGGAAGCCTATATGGGCACCACCGAGGGCGAACTCGAGGGAGCACACGGATGAGCAATTGCGCACTTGAAATTAACAATCTGCACGCTTGGTACGGTGAGTCCCACATCCTGCATGGCGTCAACTTAACCGTCAACAAAGGCGAAGTGGTCACCTTGCTTGGGCGCAATGGTGCGGGGCGCACCACAACGCTCCGGGCGATCCTCGGTTTAACCGGTTCACGCAAAGGCTCCGTGCGTATCCACGGCCAAGAAGCCATCGATATGCCTACCTTCAAAATCGCGCATCTTGGTATTGGATACTGTCCAGAAGAGCGCGGTATTTTTGCAAGTTTGTCCTGCGAAGAGAACCTGCTGTTACCCCCCCCCGTAGGAGTACCCGGGGGCGGGATGTCACTGGCCGAGATTTACGAAATGTTCCCCAACCTCTTGGAGCGCCGACACTCGCCTGGCACGCGTCTGTCGGGAGGGGAGCAACAGATGCTTGCTGTAGCTCGCATTTTACGTACAGGCGCAAATCTACTTTTACTCGATGAGATTTCTGAGGGCTTGGCGCCCGTCATTGTTCAAGCGCTCGCGCGGATGATTAAGATGCTCAAAGCCAAGGGCTACACCATCGTCATGGTCGAACAAAACTTCCGCTTTGCCGCTCCGCTGGCAGATCGTTTTTATGTCATGGAACACGGACAAATCGTCGAGCACTTCGATGCGAAAGAACTCAAAGAAAAACAATCCGTGTTAACCGAACTGCTAGGCGTTTGAAACAGTTCGGCACTCAACAATATGAATCACCAATGCATGACATACTTTTTAAACCAAGAATATTTTCAAGCAGCGAACCCCAGGAGAATTAAATGAAACTTCGTAC
Organism: Burkholderiaceae bacterium; assembly: GCA_030158305.1. Lineage (GTDB taxonomy): Bacteria > Pseudomonadota > Gammaproteobacteria > Burkholderiales > Burkholderiaceae_B > Zwartia. The sequence continues at coordinate 38,923 of JAOATE010000047.1, read as the reverse complement.
CCTAAGCGCTTCGTTGATGTTGGCGGGTCTCGGCCTCGTTGGCCACACAGCACAAGCAAACGTGTCTGACAACGTCATTCGAATTGGTTTTTTGACCGACATGGCAAGTGTCTACTCTGATATCGACGGTGCAGGCGGCATTGAAGCTGCCCGCATGGCCATTGCCGATGCTGGCGGTGAGATCAACGGAAAAAAGATTGAGCTCGTCTTCGCGGATCACCAGAATAAAGCGGACGTTGCCGCCGCTCGTGCGCGCGAATGGTTTGATCAACAAAAAATCGACATGCTGATTGGCGGCACAAACTCTGGCGTCAATCTGGCTTTGGCGGGCATTGCCGCTGAAAAGAAAAAACCATTTTTCGCAATTGGTGCAGCAGCATCTGACCTGACAGGTTCACAATGCACGCCCTATACCGTTCACTGGGCCTATGACACCGTCGCGCTCGCGCGTGGCACTGGTTCTGCCGTCGTGAAAGCTGGCGGCAAGAGCTGGTACTTTTTGACGGCTGATTATGCTTTCGGTCATGCACTTGAGCGTGATACAGCCAAAGTTGTCAAAGAAGCAGGCGGTGAAGTAAAAGGTCAAGTGCGTGCACCGCTTAACTCCTCCGACTTCTCTTCATTCCTGCTTCAGGCACAAAGCTCCAAAGCACAAATTTTGGGTCTCGCAAACGCTGGCGGCGACACGATCAACTCGATCAAAGCCGCAAACGAGTTTGGTATTGGCAAAACAATGAAGCTGGCTGGTTTGTTGATTTTTATCAACGATATCCACTCACTTGGTTTACAGGCCACTCAGGGCATGCAATTCACTGACGGTTGGTATTGGGATCAAAACGATGAAACTCGTGCCTGGTCCAAGAAATTCGAAGCACGTGTCAAGCGTAAGCCTTCGATGATTCAAGCCGGTGACTACTCCGCTGTGTCTTTCTATCTCAATGCGATCAAAGCAACGGGTAGCGATGATGGCGACACTGTCATGAAATGGATGAAGTCCAACAAAGTCAACGATATGTTTGCCAAGAACGGCTATGTTCGCGAAGATGGTCGTATGGTGCACGACATGTTCTTGATGGAAGTCAAGAAACCGAGCGAATCCAAAGGACCTTGGGACTACTACAAGCAAATCGCAGTATTGCCTGGTGAAGAAGTATTCACCAAATTGTCCGAGTCCACGTGCAAACTCGTCAAGAAATAATCAGACTGTGCCCCTGTTACATATTGTGTACAGGGGCATTACAGCTGTTCTGACAATTGGCTTGATGAAGTAGGCAGACGATGATCACTATTTTTGGCATTCCCTTGCAGGCGTTTCTGGGTCAGCTTTTGCTGGGCCTAGTCAACGGCTCCTTCTACGCCATTTTGTCGCTGGGCCTAGCCGTGATTTTCGGCTTACTCAACGTCATCAATTTCGCACATGGCGCCCTGTATATGCTGGGTGCTTTTCTTGCCTGGATGGGCCTGAATTACTTGGGCTTGAATTATTGGGTCATGCTGATCGTTGCCCCTATTCTGGTCGGCCTCTTCGGCATCCTGATTGAAAAGTTTCTTTTAAAACACCTCTACAAGCTTGATCACCTATATGGCCTGTTACTGACCTTTGGTATCACTCTGCTGATCGAGGGGTTGTTTCGCAGTTTTTATGGCGCTTCAGGCCAGCCATACTCCTCGCCAGAAGCGCTGAGGGGTGCCACAAACCTTGGCTTTATGATTCTGCCAAATTATCGTGCCTGGGTCGTTGTGGCCTCGCTGACGGTTTGTCTCATCACTTGGTTTGTGATTGAGCGCACACGGCTAGGCGCGTTGTTGCGCGCCGGCACAGAAAACCCTCGGCTCGTAGAAGCCTTTGGCGTCAATGTGCCACTCATGATCACATTGACTTATGGCTTTGGCGTCGCCTTGGCAGGATTTGCAGGCGTGTTGGCCGCCCCGATTATTCAGGTTTCACCGCTGATGGGGTCAAACCTGATTATTGTGGTGTTCGCCGTTGTGGTGATTGGTGGAATGGGCTCCATACTTGGAGCCATTGTCACGGGTCTTGGCCTCGGTGTCATCGAGGGACTCACTAAAGTCTTTTGGCCCGAAGCATCAAGCACGGTAGTGTTCATCATTATGGCGATTGTCTTATTGATTCGCCCAGCCGGTTTGTTTGGAAAAGAAAAATGAATCGTCAGAATCTCGGCTATCTCATCGCGCTGATCTTATTGGCGGCGATCCCCTTGACGGGCATCTATCCCGTCTTTGTCATGAAGATCATGTGCTACGCGCTGTTTGCCTGCGCGTTTAACCTGCTGCTGGGCTTTACAGGTCTGCTCTCCTTTGGTCACGCAGCCTTCTTGGGAAGTGCCGCCTACGCCTCGGGGCATGCGATCAAGCTCTGGGGCTTTCCAACCGAAGTGGGACTTGCCTTTGGCGTGCTCGTGGCAGGCGTGCTTGGACTCGCAATGGGTGCAATCGCCATTCGCCGCAGCGGCATCTATTTTGCAATGATCACCTTGGCCTTGTCACAGATGGTGTATTTCTTTTTCTTGCAGGCCAAGTTCACGGGCGGCGAGGATGGTCTTCAGGGCGTACCTCGGGGTACGTTATTTGGTTTGATCGATTTAAAAAATGACCTCAATCTCTATTATGTCGTGATGAGCATTTTTGTCTTGGGCTTTTTCATCATATGGCGCACGGTGCACTCTCCTTTCGGACAAGTCCTCAAAGCCATTCGTGAAAATGAAGCGCGGGCGACTTCGCTTGGTTATGACGTCGATCGCTTCAAACTGTTGGCCTTTGTTTTATCCGCTATGTTGGCGGGCCTTGCAGGCTCAACCAAGATGTTGATTTTTGTCTCTGCGACACTCACTGATGCGACGTGGCAAATGTCAGGGCTTGTGATTTTAATGACCCTGATTGGCGGACTTGGCACACTCATCGGCCCTGTCATCGGCGCGTTTATCGTGGTCTTGCTGGAAAACAAAGTGGGCGAGTTAGGCGCGATGCTCACTGGCTGGACTGGGATCGAATGGTTTCAACGACTAGGCGAATCTGTCTCAATTGTGATCGGACTGATTTTCGTGATCTGCGTCTTGGCATTCCGCCGTGGAATCGTGGGCGAGTTTGGTGCTTGGCTTGAGCGCCGCAAAGCGCTCAAGCAAACTTAAACGAGGGCTAAACGTCGCACACGCTGTGCGACGATGCCCGCGATCAATGCTTTCAGCAAGTCGCCAGGAATAAATACTGCAATCGCCCAAGCCGCTTTAGTCAGCCCCATTCCCGTGACAATACCGAGCCAGGGGATGCCGGCGGCATAGACGACCAACATTCCTCCCGCAACACTCGCGATCCAGCAGCGAAAGACTTGGGGGGCCGCCGCGGACCATCCCTGCTGCCCACTGACCGAGCTATTGGTCTTAGGGCGACCCGCCAAAAAGCCCGTGACGACCGCGCCAGGAATCATCCCCAACAAAAAACCACCTGTCGGACCGGCCAAGACCGCGAGTCCGGCTCGGCCGCCTGGCAACACCGGGATTCCGATCATCGCGATCAATACATACGTCAACACCACCAGCCCGCCTCGCCAAGGGCCCAGTATCAAACCAGCCAGCATCACACCAAAGGTTTGCAAGGTCACGGGAACGGGTACCCAAGGAACTGGCACAGGCGGAATCAAGCCCAGCACAATAATCATCGCGGTAAAAAGTGCAACCAGTACGAGGTCTTTAGTATTCAGCATCAATATCCCAATTTTTTTGAAACGATTGCCCCAGCATTAGGACTCGAATGCCTGGCGGTCAAACTATTGCCTCGCATCCAGTGCCTCAGCAATCTCCTGTGCCCGCTTGAGGGTGCGCAACAACATCGGCACGCCCATTGTAAGAGGGTTGGCTTTTAAGCCGCGTGCGGCCTGTGCCTCGCGGATTTCATGCCATTGCAAACTGAGCTCGGGAATGAGTCGCAATGTCAACCCAAAGACAAGCGCCACGCGTTCGCTATTGACCCAGCCCAGTGCAGCAAGAGGCTGCAGCAACCAGATCAAGACCTCCATCATTTTGGCGATCGAAGTTGTCATGGACACTAACAAAGCCGCCAGCAATAAGGCACTCATGCGCAAGCCCACCACGAGCGCTGCCATGGGTGATTGAACCAACGCAGTAAAGACCATGAGGGCCAATACTAACCAGCTTAAGGCACGAATATGCCGCCATAGTTGCAAGATGCGTACGCCTGACTGCTGAAGCAACAGCAGCACGACACACAGAAGCACGGCAAGGATGCGCCAGTCGTGCACCCACATCAAACCGGCCCCCGCCAGCATCAGCCACGCCAGCTTTTGACCTGCCGCCATTTGGTGCAACCAACTATCACCCGGAAAATAAAAGGAACCCATCAGCTGCAATGCGCCCGATACCACGAGGTCGCCTCAACCGGTGCGCCATCAAAAGCAAGCCTGCCGTCTTTGAGGACGAGCACACGATCCATGGTGTCCATTAAGGCTAGATCATGGCTGACGATGACTGCCGATTGAGTCAAGGACGTCAGATGTTGCTCAAAGCGATTGCGCAGACGCAAATCAAGTTGGGTGGTGGGCTCGTCAAACACCAAGATCTCTGGCTGCGTTGCCAGCACGCCCGCAAGCGCAACAAGCTGTCTCTCGCCCCCCGACAAGGTATGTATCAAGCGCTCCTGAAGATGCAGTACACCAAGCTGGCTGAGAGCCTCTTGCGCGCGCTGACGCCTGAGAGTGGGCTCAGGTACGCGTCGTTTGAGACCAAATTCGATATCCTCATTCACAAGGGGAAAGACAATCTGGTTATCAGGGTTTTGGAATACAAAACCGACCTTCCTGCGTATCTTTTCAGCATCCGTGCGGGTATCGAGACCATCGACACAAATTTGTCCCGTTTTCGGGATCAATAAGCCATTGATCAGACGAATAAAGGTACTCTTGCCCGAGCCGTTTGGACCAATGATCCCAATTCGACGCTCAGACAGACTTAAGCTCAGGTCGGTCAATATTTGACGACCTTCGCGTTCGACAAAGATATTTTTAAACTCGATTAACATGGTGATCGATTATGCATGAGAACTTTTTCTAAAACTCTCACTCCAAGTAAAGTATGTCAAAAATTAATAAAACTGAAGCTGAATGGAAAGCCCAGCTTTCTGCCGACGAATACTACGTTGCCCGTCAAAAAGGCACGGAACGTGCGTTTACGGGACGCTATTGGGATCATCGCGAATACGGCATTTATCGCTGCGTAGGCTGCGGGACTGCCCTATTTGCTTCAGATACGAAGTTTGATGCGGGCTGTGGTTGGCCGAGCTATTTTGAGCCACTGAACCCTGAAAACGTCAAAGAAGAGACCGATATGTCTCACGGCATGGTGCGTACCGAAGTGATGTGCAATGTCTGCGATAGTCATTTAGGACACGTTTTCCCAGATGGCCCGCCTCCTACTGGCCTGCGCTACTGCATCAATTCTCTTTCCCTGACGTTCGAGCCAGTCAAACCATGAAAAAATTCCTCTTCGACCTGTTTCCGCTCATTTTATTTTTTATTGCCTATCGTTTTGCGGATATTTATGTCGCAACGGCCGTCGCCATTGCCGCAGCTGTTTTGCAAATCCTCTGGATCAAACTGACTGGCAAACCCATCGAAACCATGCACTGGGTGAACTTTGCCGTGATTGTTTTTTTTGGTGGCGCAACACTTTGGTTGCAAAACGAAGCCTTTATTAAATGGAAACCCACGGTCCTGTACTGGCTGTTCGGTGCGGTATTGCTTATCAGCAAATACCTCATGGGTCGCAACCTGATGCAAAAATTGCTCGGCGAAAAAGTCTCCATGCCCGATAGCGCTTGGGGCAAACTCAACCTGAGCTGGGCCCTATTTTTTCTGGCCGCAGGTGGACTCAATTTATTTGTCGCCTTTTCTGGTCTCTTTTCAGAAAGCCAGTGGGTCAACTTCAAGGTTTTTGGCTTAATGGCATTATTAATCGTCTTTGTGATCGCTCAGTCCATCTGGCTCGGCAAGCACATGCAGCAAGATGAGCCCAAAGAGGCTTTGGCTGCACCTGAGACCAAGGAAAACAAATCATGAGCGGCAGCATCAATCCGCACCTGACTTTGCTGCGTGAGCGTCTCGCTCCACTCAATGCTCTGGAGCTCGACATTGTCGACGAGTCACATCTCCATGCCGGTCATTCTGGCAACCCCGGCAATGCCAGTCATTTCCGCGCCACGATCGTGGCCGAATGTTTTAATAACCATCCGATGATTGCGCAACATCGGCTGGTGTATGATCTTTTGCGCGATTTAATCCCACACCCGATTCATGCGCTTGCGCTGACAACTCGGGCGCCCTCCAAAGGAAATTCATGAAACGTATCGTTATGCTCGCCGCCGCACTCGTGTTGGTTGCACCTCTTCATGCTCAGAACGTTGCCACCGTGAATGGCAAAGCAATTACCCAGGCGAACGTCGATCAGTTTGTAAAACTGTTGGTGGCACGTGGTGCGACCGACTCCCCAGAAATGCGTGACCAGATCAAGCAAGAACTGATCAACCGTCAGGTGATGGTTCAGGCCGCTGATGCAGCAGGCATCCCCAAGGATCCTACTGTTGCCATCGAACTCGAACTGGCGCGCCAGGGTATTTTGGTACAGGCTTTGATGGCGGACTACTTGAAAAAGAATCCCATCACCGAAGAAACTGTGAAAGCGGAATACGAAAAACTCAAAAAGGCTGAAGCCGACAAGTTTGAGTACAACGTTCGCCACATCTTGGTCGAAGACGAAAAGACTGCCAACGACATTCAGGACAAGCTCAAGAATAAGTCTGCAAAATTCGAGGACTTAGCCAAACAATCCAAGGACACTGGAAGTGCTGCTAAAGGTGGCGATCTAGGTTGGGCGCCTGAGACAAACTATGTTGAGCCGTTTGCCAAGGCAGTCGCTGCCACAAAAAAAGGTCAGTTGGCTGACAAACCTGTCAAATCACAGTTTGGCTGGCACGTCATTGAAGTGATGGACATTCGTCCTGTCGAATTCCCACCATTGGATCAGGTTCGCAAAGAACTCGAGCAAATGATGCGTGAACAAGCACTTGCAGCCTATCAGGCTCAACTGCGCGGCAAAGCCAAGATCCAGTAATTACCGGATCTACTGCGAGGCCTCAAGCAACGCCTTGAGGCCTGCTTCATCCAAAATTGCGACACCAAGTTCTGTCGCTTTTTCCAGCTTACTTCCCGCTTCTTCGCCCGCGACAACATAAGACGTTTTGCGCGAGACAGAGCCACTCACCTTTCCCCCTGCAGCAATAATTTGGCTCGATGCCTCTTCACGCGACCAGGTCGGCAAGGTTCCCGTCAACACAAACGTTTTGCCTGCGAGTCCGGCGCTTCGCTGCATTTCAGGCGCCTGAGGCTCAACACCCTGCTCTCGCAGCGCCCGAACAACCTCTTGGTTATGTGGCTCTGCAAAAAATCTTGCAATCGATCCCGCCACGACAGGTCCCACGTCAGGAACATTTAAAAGCGCCTCTGGCTGAGCCTGCATCAACGCCTCAATCGAGCCATAATGCAGCGCTAAATCGCGCGCAGTTGTCTCACCCACATGACGGATACCTAAAGCAAAAATCAAACGGTTGAGCTGTGGACGCTTGGCTTGAGCAATCGCCTCAATCAAGTTTTCAGCTGATTTTTGACCCATCCGGTCGTATTCAGCAAGCTCTTCTACGCGCAAGGTATACAACTCAGCCAAAGAGTGAATACGGCCTCGGTCAACCAATTGCTCAACCAGTTTTTCACCTAGGCCCTCGATATCAAGCGCCTTTCTGCCTGCAGCATGAATCAAGCTTTGTTTACGCTGGGCTGGGCAAAACAATCCACCCGTGCAACGCGCAATGGCCTCATCTTCTACTTTTTCAATCGCTGAACCACACACAGGACAAGCCGTTGGCATGATGAAAGAGGCAGCAAAAATCGGGCGCTGAGCCAGCACGGGACCCACAACCTCAGGAATCACATCACCCGCGCGACGAACGATGACGGTGTCGCCTATGCGTACATCCTTGCGTAATATTTCTGTCTCATTATGAAGTGTGGCATTCGTGACCGTGACGCCTCCCACAAAAACTGGAGCGAGACGAGCGACGGGGGTAATCGCTCCCGTACGTCCAACCTGCACCTCAATATCCAATAATTCTGTTGTGGCCTCTTGAGCGGGGAACTTATGGGCGATGGCAAAGCGCGGTGCTCTCGCGACAAAACCTAACACACGCTGGGCAGTCAAATCATCGACCTTGTAGACCACGCCATCAATGTCATAAGGCAGCTTTGCACGTCGCGCACCTACTTCCGTATAGAACTTAAGCAGCTGATCCGCACCACGCGCCAAAACATGTTGAGAGGTATTGACGGGCAAACCCAACTGCTCTAACCAATCCAGCATATCGCTATGACGAGGCCTCTGCTCTGCGCCAATATCTCCCCAGCCATAAGCAAAAAAACTTAAGGTTCTTTGCGCAGTGATGCGAGAGTCGAGTTGACGCAAACTCCCTGCGGCTGCATTACGTGGATTAACAAAAATCTTGTCGCCACGCGCTTGTTGCGCGATATTTAGGCGATCAAAATCGGCGAGACTCATAAAGACCTCACCACGCACCTCTAACACCTCAGGAATGTCTTGAGCAGCCCCTTTCAACTTGAGTGGAATAGACTTGATCGTTCGGATGTTCATGGTGACATCCTCACCCGTCTGTCCATCTCCACGTGTCGCCGCTTGCACCAATAGTCCACGCTCATAGCGCAAACTGATGGCAAGTCCATCGAGCTTTAATTCGCAAAAATAAGAAACTTCTTCAGAGGGAGATAGTTTGCCCGCCGCGCGCAACGTATCAGAGACGCGCTTATCAAAGGCACGTACTTCTGCGTCTTCAAAGGCGTTGCCAAGCGAGAGCATAGGAACACTATGCGTCACACTACCAAATGCAGCGAGAGGAGAAGCGCCAACGCGTTGCGTGGGCGAGTCTGTCGTGATGAGCTCAGGGTGTGCCGTTTCAAGTGCTTGCAATTCACGCATCAGCGTGTCGTACTGCGCATCACTGACAACCGGCGTGTCGTGCACATAATACGCTTGGTTGTGTCGTTCGATCTCACTACGCAGCCAGTTCAAGCGCTCGATGACCGAGTCCAACGCATCCATTCTTAAAGACCTGTTTTACGCAAACACACGTCTTGCGCGAGGGCTACCCGCAGCAAATCCAGCCTTTTCAAGCTGCGAATACAACGTCATGAGTTTTTCATCAATCGCCACTTCAGCACCCGGCTGCAAGGGACGAAGCTGGTCATCGACCAGTTCACCGCCAATCCGTCGTGCCAGCTCAAAACCAACCTCTGACATGTTGGCAAAGGCACGCGTATCGACGGGACTACAGGGTACATCTAGCAGCAGAGAGAGGCGATCTACGCTCGCCATGCCCGCATCAAAAGACTCCGCATCAGCGCGAGAGAAACTAAAACAGACCAGCCCGTAATCACCCAGCCAAACCAGTCCGCCGTTGAAGGGTATAAAACCCATTCCACGCGCAGCCGCTGTCACCTCAGAAACAGGCCGCATACTACCGAGTAATAAAGTGAGGCCGACCTGAGTATCGAGCGCGGCACAGGTATCGTCCAAACGAGATGCCGCATCCAACACGTGCTGTTGATCAGGTCCTTCGATATTGGACTCTAATTGATCCGCTAAGCTCTGCGCACGATTCCAGATTTGAGACCATTCGATCGCAGACAATGCTCCGCTTCGATTGGCCAGCAATACTGCGAGATGCACTGAAACGTACTGACCGTCGGGATGCAAGCGCAGGTCAAGTTGCCCCTCAGCATCCTGAGCAAAAATACGCACAGATTTGCGTCCTGCACTGCGCAGAGGCTGAAGTAAAGGCAAGAGATCTTCACCCAGCATTGGACCTTGAAACGTGATTTCGATCACAACTTCGGTAGAAGGGTCTGGACCTTGATCATCGGTCGCGGCGTCGGGATGTTCATGCGTGGCGTTCAACGCGGAGGCTTCACCCTCTTGTGCGAACGTCTGTCCACCACCGAGTCCAGGCTCTCGACGCGCTTGACCGGCAGCGAAAGACTCGCCCAGCAGAGGATCCTGCTCAATGACGGGCATTTGAGCCTGCATCCGGCGCCGCACGCGACGATCTTGAAACCAGTTAAAACCAAGCAGCAATACGATAATCGCTGCACCGATCACGATCAAATAGATTTGCAACTCACTCATGTGTTGCCTCGGTAATCATGCAGCTTCGGCAGCGAGCTGCAATGCGGATTCGATATCAACGGCCACAATACGCGACACGCCTTGTTCTTGCATTGTCACGCCAACGAGCTGACGTGCCATTTGCATGGCGATCTTGTTATGTGAAATAAATAAAAACTGCGTGTGATCAGCCATATTGCTCACGAGATTGGCATAACGCTCGGTATTGGCATCGTCCAGTGGTGCATCCACCTCGTCAAGCAGACAGAATGGTGCGGGATTGAGCTTGAACAGCGCAAACACCAAAGCCGTTGCTGTCAGAGCTTTTTCTCCACCAGAGAGCAGGTGAATAGACGTATTGCGCTTGCCTGGCGGCTGCGCCATGACTTGTACACCGGCATCCAAAATCTCGTCGCCGGTCATAATCAAGCGCGCTTCGCCGCCCCCAAATAACTTTGGGAACAATTCACCAAAATGCCCATTCACCTCATTAAAGGTCGTCTGTAGCAAATCACGTGTCTCACGATCGATTTTACGGATCGCGTCTTCAAGTGTTTCGATCGCAGTTTGGAGGTCAAGATACTGTGCGTCAAGATAGTTTTTGCGCTCTCGCGAAGCAGTCAGCTCGTCTAACGCCGCCAAGTTGACTGAACCCAAGCCTTCGATTTTTCTCGTAATGCGTTGCACTTCGGACTGCAACCAGGCGGGGCGCTGCCACTCCTCAGACTGATCCACCAAAGAAGCCTGTACGGCAGCGCGATCAACTTGACGCTCATTCAACTGTTCAGCAAACTGTTCTGTCGCTAGACGCGCAGCTTGCTCTTGCAACTGAAGCTGCATGATGCGTTCGCGGCGCGGTTCGAGTGAACGCTCAATGGTCATGCGCTCTTCATCCGACTCGCGCAGCTGTGCAGCAAGGGTATCCATTTCAATTCGCGCGCGACCAAGAGTCTCCTCTCTTTCGGCACGAAATTCTAGGGCTTCCTGCAATCCAGCTTCTGCCGCTGCAGCATCCAAAGTCGAGAGCTCAGACTCCAGGGACACCAATTCTTGTTGCGCACGCGTCGCCTGCTCAGTCGCAAGCTGAAGATTACGCTGCAGTTCAGCTATCCGAGCGCGAATCCCGCGCTCTGCAAACTCTGCTTCTTGGGCACCACGCTCCTGATCACGCAAACGATTGCGTGCGGTTTCAGCCTCTTCGGAAAGTGCCTCTCCAGCCATTTCCGCTTCTGAGTAAATTTCCTGCTGTACGCCGATCTCGGCATCCAGTTCTTCGAAGCGGGCTTCAGCTTCGAGTTTGGCGGCAGTCAGTTCTTCTTGCTGAGAAATGACTTCGGCAATGTCTTGCTCAAGTCGCCCGGAGCGCTCACGGGTCTGCTCAACTTGTTGTTGTAGCCGCGTGTGTTCGAGTTGCAAGTCATGCAAGCGCCGCGTAATTTCTGAGACACGTTGACGCGCTGGAGGCAATGCCTGCGACACTTGCTGCCAAGCAGACTCGGCTTGCGCGACCGCAGAACGAGAGTTGTCGGCAATCAACTGATGCGCTTTGATTTCTCGTTGTAGATTTTCAATTTCTTGCTGACGTGCCAGCAAACCAGCCTGCTCTGAGTCAGGTGCGTAAAAACGCACACTGTTGGCATCAACCAAGTGCCCACCCTGCACCACCAGCGTGGCGCCTGCAGGAAGTGTCGCACGCGCAGCAAGTGCCTCGGTGACGTCTTTTGCAATGTAGACATTGCCTAACCAGCCTTGCAGCAATGTTCGCAACTCAGGATCGGTAATGCGTAGCACTGAGGCGAGCGGATTGAGCCCTGCGGGCGCGGGCGCAACAGGTGCTGCCGGAGGGAGCTGATAAAAAGCCAGACGCGCAGGTGGCGCGTCACTTGCAAACGCACGCGCCCAGTCGAGACTTCGAACCTCAAGACCTGTCATGCGTTCGTTTAGCACAGCTTCCAGAGCAGTTTCCCAGCCTGGCTCGACATGCAGTTTTTGCCACAAGCGAGCCAATGATGAAAGCTCATGCTTGGCCAGCCAGGGTTCTAGGCTGCCTTTTTTCTGCACGTCCTCTTGCAATCTCATCAAAGCCGTCAGGCGTGCATCCAACCGGGCAAGCGTTTCCGCCTCGGCTTGAGCCTGTTGCTGCGCCTGGGCCCGACGCGCATCCGCATCGGGCAATTTGTCTTCGAGCTCCGCGAGTGCGCCCTGCGCTTCTTCTAGGAACTCTTCGGCGACGAGCTTATCGCCCGTTAAGCGCTCAAGCGTATCAACATCTGGGGCGTCTACGCCTTGTAACTCTTGCTTGAGTCGCTCACGGCGCATCTCAAGGGTTTGTAACTGACGGTCCGAATCCCGCTGCGTCTGCGCAACCAGAGCGAGGCTTTGTTCGACGCGTGCCAGTGTGGCGCGCATTTCCTCACGCTGCGCCGCAGCTTGACGGACCCGAGCCTCAATATCTGGCAAACCCTCTTGTGCGGCCAGAGCAAGTTCACGTGCTTGTTCAGCACGTGCGGCACTCGTCATCAACTCGTCTTCGCCTTCCTGAATCTGCAAAACACAATGTTCTTTTTGCGAATCCCACTCTGTTATCTGGACTTGCAACTGGGCGCGTCGTGTTTGTACGCGATTGCGCGACTCTACGACATGACGAATCTCAGCCTCGAGACTGCTGACCTTGGCATTGGACTCGTAAAGCAGGCCTTGGGCGGCATGCACAGCATCACCTGCGGCATAGTGCGCTTGGCGTCGCGTCTCAAGGGCGGCTTCGCTTGCGCGCAAACCAGCCATCGAGGCCTCAAGCTCAGTGTGCGCCCGTTCGATTTCTTGTTGCGTACGGGCACGCTCTTCGTGTGCGGCGGCCTCTTTCAGAAACCACAATGCATTTTGCTTGCCCTCGCCCTCTGCTTGCAGAGCACGATACTCACGCGCAACCTCGGCCTGAGACTCAAGTTTTTCGAGTTGAGAGGTAAGCTCGCGCAAAATATCATCGACCCGTACAAGGTTTTCTCTTGTGTCAGACAATCTATTTTCTGTTTCGCGACGGCGTTCTTTGTAGCGCGATACCCCGGCAGCCTCTTCAAGATAGACGCGAAGCTCTTCAGGCTTGGCTTCGATCAGGCGATTAATCATGCCTTGGCCGATAATGGCGTAACCGCGTGCGCCTAAGCCGGTGCCCAGAAAAATATCATTGACGTCACGACGACGGACTTGCTGGTTATTGATGAAGTAGCTACTGGTGCCATCTCGCGTCAGCACTCGACGCACAGCGATTTCGGCATAAGTCGCCCATTGGCCTACTGCTCTGCCATCGCTGTTGTCGAACACTAATTCGACCGAGGCACGCGCAGAGGGTTTGCGCTGACCTGATCCACTAAAAATCACATCCTGCATCGACTCGCCGCGCAACTCAGAGGCGCGACTTTCACCCATCACCCAACGCACCGCATCGATAATATTAGACTTACCGCAGCCGTTCGGACCCACCACGCCTACGAGTTGGCTGGGGGTCGGGATCACGGTCGGATCGACGAAGGACTTGAATCCCGCTAGTTTGATCTGGGTCAGACGCACAATATAGGCACTATCTCGGATGGAATCCTATAGATCATAACGCAGCCTGAGCAAAAATCTGGCGATCCACCGGCCAACAGACATTTAACAGTCCATGATCCGAGGGGACAAAACCAAGGGGATTCCCTCATTCTTTTATTATGCATAATGCCGCATTGTGGCGTGCGTTCATTTTTTCGGGAAACCATCTTGAATCGAGGCTTTTTTACCGTCATGGCTGCGCAGGCTTTGTCCTCGCTGGCGGATAATGCGTTATTTATCGCTGCAATCGCACTGATCCAGGAGCTTCACGGCCCAGACTGGATGGCGCCGATGATGAAATGGTGGTTTGCCGCCTCTTATGTCCTGCTCGCAGCCTTTGTCGGTGCTGTGGCTGACTCGTTCCCCAAGGGGCGGGTCATGTTTTTGACCAATGCCATCAAAGTCAGCGGCTGTTTACTGATGTTTTCCTACGCATTGTTCGGACTGGCTCAGGACGGACAGATTGCGCTAGTTTGTGTGGCTTATGCTCTTGTTGGAATTGGTGCAGCGGCCTATTCCCCTGCAAAATATGGCATCGTCACGGAAATGCTCCACCCGCTTCAGCTTGTCAAAGGCAATAGCTGGATTGAAGGGTTGACGATTTTGTCCATCATCATGGGGACAGTCGTTGGGGGTGTGCTCGTCTCCCCCACTGTATCGTCCTGGCTGCTCAGCCATGCTTGGATCAGTAAATTAGTCGATACACCCGCCGAAGCCGCCATTTTGATGATTGCCTTTGTCTATATTGCGGCTGCGATTTGTAATTTATTGATTCCGAGCACCAACGTTGTCTACCCCAAGCAAAATAAAAATCCAATCAAACTGGTTCTAACATTTGCCGGCTACGTGCGTATTCTCTGGCGCGACAAACTCGGTCAAATCTCATTGGGTGTCACCACACTATTTTGGGGTGCGGGCGCCACGCTACAGCTGATTGTGATTGAGTGGGGAAAGAGCCATCTGGGCTATCGCCTGGACCAGGCGTCCATTTTGATGGGCATCACAGCTCTGGGCACCATCGCAGGCTCAATTTTGGCAGGACGCATACCGCTGCCTAAAGCTCTCAAGGTCCTGCCTTTAGGGGTCGCAATGGGCTTCGTCGTGATGTTGATGCCTTTTGTAAACAACTCCATGAGTATCAACATTCTTGGTACGGAATTGCCTTGGGTGGCTTATGTGTTGTTGATGCTGATTGGATTGACCTCGGGATTATTTGTCGTCCCGATGAATGCGTTGCTACAGCACCGTGGTCACGTTCTGCTGTCGGCAGGACATTCAATCGCCGTTCAAAACTTCAATGAACAGCTCAATATTTTGCTGATGGTCGCCATCTACACCCTTTTACTCTGGCTCAACTTCTCCATCGACATCATTATCTGGATGTTTGGTGGGATGGTAGCGTCATTGATGGTGGTGATGATCCGCTGGAATCGCAGCAACCTCAGCCAACAACCTCACCTTTTGGATGAAATCGGCCAAGAGGGACATGGCAAAGCGCTTTAACCTTCCATCACCCTAAAAATGCTCGTCAAAGACCAGAAACGGTTTTGACGAGCAAGAGATCCTGCCAAACAGCCGCTTTTTCAACGGGATGATTCAGTAATCTGACCGGATGGCTGGTCACAATGAGTGGGATCTTTTGTCCTGCCACCACAAGAGAGTGCGTGACTTGACGCAGCTTTTCCAAGGGCTCGTCTGTTTCGAGCAGCGCTTGGGCCGCGCGTCCGACGGCTAAAATACTAAAAGGCCGTACAAGCTCAATTTGACGCATTAAGTAAGGCTTACAGGCCGCAAGTTCTGGTGGCTTGGGGTTGCGGTTGCCGGGCGGACGACACTTGACGATATTGCTCACGTACACATTTTGGGTGCGGCTACTCTGAATCGCAGACAACATGTTGTCCAACATCAGGCCCGGACGATCCACAAAAGGCCTACCCTGACGGTCCTCATAGTCTCCCGGCGCCTCGCCCACCACCATGATGGCGGGCTGCATCACCCCTTCACCCGTGACCGCCTGCTGTCGCTCACGACAAAGCCCACATGCCTGACATGTACTGATGATATCGGCCAATGCCCCCATATCACTCGCCGTATTGGCAAGTGCTTGAGTATCAACTTGAATTTCCGACGGGGGCGCCGGTGGCGCGGAGGCCGCTGCGCGAGAGCTTGGGGCACCAGAGGGACGCGGCACTACTGGACGAATCGGTGCCACCACTGCCTCGGCTGATGGCGCA
The DNA here is from genome assembly GCA_030158305.1 of Burkholderiaceae bacterium. Taxonomy (GTDB): domain Bacteria; phylum Pseudomonadota; class Gammaproteobacteria; order Burkholderiales; family Burkholderiaceae_B; genus Zwartia. The sequence continues at coordinate 22,848 of JAOATE010000047.1, read as the reverse complement.
GGCACATCAACAGTCGCAACTGATACGGGCACACCCTCTTTTTTCGAAGCAACTTGCTCACTGGGCAACCAAGGTTTTTCAATGCCGAGCTCCTGCAACCAAGCAAGTTGCAAGGCTGAATATTGCGGTGGGCTGGTTTGCGGTGTGGTCATCAGTGATCAAAGCTCTTTTTTAGGATGAGTGCGTCTTCGCGCTGACCCTTTGCTGCTGGATAGTAATCCCGTCGGATACCAATCTGCACAAAATCTTCGGCTTGATAAAACGCACAGGCTCCTGAGTTTGAGGGGCGAACCTCCAGAACAATTCCTTCTGTCCCTGCGCCACGCGCCTGTCGCGTCACATGTTCCATCATTTGCCTGCCAACACCACGACGCTGTGCGTCACGCGCCACGGCAATCACTAAAAGATGCGCCACGTCAGGCGCCATCATCACAATAAAAAAGCCCTGAAGACCCTCTTCTGTGCGTAAGACCCAGGCCTCATAACCCGCCTCGAGCGCATCCTCGAAATTTTTGTGCGTCCAAGGAAAGGATTGGACAGCGGCTTCGAGCGCAACCACCTCAGGCAAGTCCGCTTTGAGCATTGGCAGCAAGGCCGCAGCACTCGGCGCTTTTGCTCGAGGATTGCCACCATCCCCCCTTGCGCGCTCCAGTGTTGTAAAGGCTACTTTGTCGCGTAAATACAGTGGCGCAGCCTGCTCGGGGAGCAGCGTCAGTCCGGCTTTCAAGGCGTGCAAAGCGAGCAATGCCACTGCGCCGGCCTCGGGACGCGCCTGAACATTGTCCACGTCGCCAATCTCTGTCAACGCTTGCGCCGGACACATGCGTTGCACCACGCTCCAGCCCTCTCCCACGAGAGTCACAGAAGAAAATGCAGGTAAACGCTGCCGCCAAAAAAGCTGACGCTGTTCGATAAACAACTGCACATCGGAAGCCGCCAACAAGACTGGGGGCTGAACCGCGACCAGTTCAATGGGGGTCACGCAGGCATACACCCCAAAATAAACTTCATCCATGCGAGCATCCAGTGCCACATACAGCAGTGCACCAGGGTGACGCGCTGCGGCCTGCGAAGCCACAGCAGGTAGCGCACCGATTTGAATCACAGGAATGTCTAGGGCGAGTGCGATGCCTTGCGCCACACCACACGCGACCCGCACACCGGTAAAAGCGCCAGGTCCCTGCCCAAACGTCACCGCAGTCACGTCTTTTTGAGTCAAGTTCAGCTCAGTTAAAATAGAGTACGCCAGTGGGAGTATCTCGGAGGCGTGCCCAGTCGTGCCCTCGATCGTGCGCTGGGTGACAGTCACCCCTGCCCCTTGTTCAGTGAGCAGGGCAACGGTACCAGTCGAGGTCGAGGTTTCAAATGCCAGAATTCTTGTCATGATGAGATTGTAATGAACCTCCGCTCACAAAGATTGATACCTGCCCAATTCAGCAATGTTTGAAACATTGAAACAATTTGTCACAAGTTGTTAAGCAAGTGTCAGCGTTTGTAAAACCCTGTGAGATACGCTCGTTTCATGCCTCGACCACGGTTACATTTTTACTTATGAATACTTTATTAAACACCCAATGCACACGCAAAATTCTGGTCGTCGATGACGACCCAAGGCTACGTGACTTGCTGCGTCGATACCTGACAGAACAAGGCTTCAATGTTCTGACGGCCGAAGACGCTCGCGAAATGACCAAAATCCTCCAGCGCGAGCATATCGACATGCTTGTGCTTGATTTAATGTTGCCAGGAGAGGATGGGTTATCGATTTGTCGACGTCTGCGCGCCAATCTTGATACGACTCCCATCATTATGCTGACAGCAAAAGCTGAGGAAATTGACCGCATTATTGGGTTGGAAATGGGTGCGGACGATTACCTGTCCAAGCCTTTCAACCCACGCGAATTGCTTGCCCGTATCAATGCCGTCCTGAGGCGCCGCAGCTCCGAAGAGCATCCAGGCGCCCCCGGCCAAGACAACGAATCCATCAGTTTTGGGCCTTACACCCTCAATCTGGCGACACGCTGCCTCATGAGAGATCAGCAAATCGTGCCGATTACGACGGGCGAATTCTCTGTCTTAAAAGTATTTGCACGTCACCCAAAGATCCCACTTTCTCGCGACAAACTCATGGAACTGGCGCGTGGGCGAGAGTACGAGGCCTTTGATCGCAGTTTGGATGTGCAAATCTCTCGACTGCGCAAACTGCTTGAAATCAATCCTTCAAAGCCCTCTTTTATCCAGACTGTCTGGGGAATGGGCTACGTTTTCGTTCCAGATGGCAGAAATTAACACCCTCAAGCACCAGATCAGACAGCAAGTATTGCATTGGGTAAACGGCATTCATCAAGCTTGGTCTTGGCTGTTGCAAATTCTTTCCCAGGTTGATCTCTTCACACGAAGTTTTCTTCTGCTCTCCACACTCATGCTGGCCAGTTTGGGGGCATGGGTACTCGTCTTTTTTAGCCTCGAAATGGGACCGCGCGCAGCGCAGATGAGTCAACGGATTGCGACCTCCGTCAACCTAACCCTGACCACACTAACGTACGCGCCCAGTGAAGAACGTCGAGATCTACTGCGAACGCTGTCACTACGCGAAGGGCTGGATGTATACGCCCGTACAGGTCTTGACGTGATTGAGCCTTTACCTAGTGGACGTTATTGGCAGCGCGTGGCCAAACTCGTCCGCACACAACTGGGCGAAGAAACTATCTTGGCGTGGTCAGTCAATGAGGTGCCAGGATTTTGGGTGAGTTTTCGACTCAATCATGAAAAATATTGGCTGGCGTTTGAGCGTCACGAGATCCGCTTGACTGGAGGCGTAGAGTGGTTGAGTTGGGGGGCCGCCGCGCTCTTACTTTCACTGATCGGTGCAGCCTTCGGGGTGTCTTATATCAACCGTCCCCTCGCACGCCTGGCGCGCGCTGCCCACTTGGTCTCCAAGGGCGCCTCGCCGCCTGCATTGCCAGAGACGGGCGCGCGTGAACTACGTACCCTCAACAATAGCTTTAACCGAATGGCGCGCGAACTTCATCAAGCGAACGCCGATCGGACACTGATGTTGGCGGGCATCTCCCACGACCTACGCACACCCCTGGCACGCATGCGACTCGAAGTCGAAATGAGCAACATGAGTGATGTCGGACGACAGGCGATTGATCAAGATCTCGCCCAAATTGATCACTCGCTCGCACAGCTGATGAACTACGCCAGGCCTGCAAGCCTTGAACCTCAGGCCGCCATCAATCTCTCAACGCTAGTGACTGCAGTGATTGAGCGCGAACGCTGCCTGACCAAGCACGCTGGCGGCACATTATCCGCAACGATCACGCCAGAAATACATGCGCAGGTATCTGCGACTGACTTGCGGCGAATCCTCACCAACCTGATTGAAAACGCGAGACGTTACGGGCTCAATCCAGCGGGTATTCCAGAGCTCAATGTCACCTTAGACGGTAACAGTCAGTCCATTAAAATCAAGGTTTCAGATACAGGTCCAGGTATACCTGTGCACGATCTTGAACGCGTGCGCAAACCGTTTTCGCGGGGCAACAGCGCTCGGACGGGCGCCTCGGGCACAGGGCTCGGACTTGCGATTGTTGACCGCCTGCTACAACACATGAACGGCAACTTGAGCTTTATTCCGCGACCGGGTGGTGGGCTCACTGCACAAGTCGAAATCTTTATCTTGCAAAGCGATGGTTAAAAAGAAAAAGTCATTGCGATCCCTCAGGTCGCGCACTCTTTAACCATCAGCGTCGTCGCAACAACACCACCACATTGGCTGCGATTCCTTCTTTGCGACCCAGATGACCGAGTCCTTCGTTGGTCTTTGCCTTGATATTGATATCGCCAGATTGGACATTTAAGTCGCTTGCGATATTGCTGACCATAGCGGGCGCGTGCGGTCCGATTTTTGGTGCTTGAGCATGAATGGTGGCATCCATATTGACCAGTTGCCAGCCCGCATCCAACACCCGCCCATACGCCTCGCGCAATAACACCCGACTATCCGCCCCCTTGTATTGCGGATCGGTGTCAGGAAAAAGGCGCCCGATATCGCCCAGACCCGCTGCACCAAGCAAAGCGTCTGTCACCGCATGCAACAACGCATCTGCGTCCGAATGTCCCTGTAAACCGTGGGTATGCTCAATGGTGACGCCTCCGAGGATCAAAGGACGTCCCTCGACCAAGGCATGCACATCAAAACCCTGACCAATACGCAAGGCAAAATCACTCATAACCAAGACTCCACCCATTGAAAATCTTCAGGCCAGGTAATTTTGGTGTTTTTCCCTGAACCTCTCACCAAAATCGGGGCATAGCCCAATGCCTCCATCGCCTGAGCCTCATCCGTAGGGGGCTCAGAAGCACCCACCGCGCGCGTGAGCGCCTCAAGCAATAAACCTGCTCGGAACATTTGCGGCGTCTGCGCGAGCCAAAACCCCTCTCTTGCAACCGTTTGTGCAACGTTATTGCTAAAGGGCTGTGCTTTTTTAAGGGTGTCAGCCGCCGGCATGGCCAGCAGACCACCCACACCGTCCGCCAAGCAAGCATCAATCAGGCGCGCCAAAGCGTCTCGAGGCAGCCCAGGACGCGCGGCATCGTGCACCAAGACCCAATCCTCTGGCGCGAGTTGCGCCTCACTGAGGGCGTTTAAAACGGTCTGCGCACGTGTCGCGCCTCCACAAGGAGAGCAGTGGGTTCTGGCTAAGCCAGCCAATACGCCATTGGCGTGCGAATCACCAGGCGCCACGGCAACCCTGACTTCCTGTATCCGCGGGTCGGCTAACAAGGCGCTGACCGAATGCCTAAGCATCGCTTGTCCAGCCAACAAGCGATATTGTTTAGGCAGGTTGACCTCGCCCGCACCAAGCGCGCGCGCGCCGATCCCCGCGGCCGGCACGAGGGCAACGATGCGATTTTGAACATTAAACAGGGGTTTAGAAGGCGTCATATTCAGTTGATTTTATAATCAATGGTTTAGTCGGTGTCAGATATACCGATATGTCGCGCATCACTTGCGCTTTTTCATGCGCGATCACCCCTGCGATTTACTGTCAATGTCGACTGCTTCTCACTCTATTTCTTCTTTACTCGCCTCGCTCAAGCCCGGTCTGCGCTTTGCTCAACCCACCCCTGCAGGCTCAGGCGACGCCTGGCTGTTGACTGAACTAGCCGCAGCAAGCGGCAAGACGCTTGTGATTTTGACGGCGGAGCCTCTTGAGGCTCAACGTCTGGCAGAGGAAATTCCAATCTTTGCGCCAGGACTCAGAGTTCGTCCGTTGCCAGACTGGGAAACCTTGCCGTATGACAGTTTCTCCCCGCACCAAGACTTGATTTCAGAACGGTTACGTACCCTGCATGCCCTGATGCTTGGCGAGGTCGATATCCTGACCGTCCCCATCACGACTGCGTTATATCGACTCGCGCCTCCTAGTTTTTTGGCGGCCTACACTTTTTCCTTTAAGCAAAAAGACAAACTCGACGAAGCAGCCCTGCGCACGCAGCTGACCTTGGCAAACTATGCGCATGTCTCACAGGTCACCGCACCAGGTGAGTTTTGTGTCCGGGGCAGTCTGATTGACTTGTTTCCCATGGGATCGGTCGTGCCTTACCGCATCGACTTATTTGATGATGAAATTGAGTCCATCCGCGCCTTTGATATCGATACTCAGCGCAGTCTTTACCCGGTGGGCCAAGTCCAGCTGCTGCCGGGGCGCGAATTCCCAATGGATGAGGCCGCTCGCAATCACTTTCGCGCGACTTTCCGTGAAGTATTCGAGGGCGATCCCTCGCGCGCGTTGCCCTATCGCGACATGGGTAACGGCATACCTTTTGCGGGCGTTGAGTATTACCTGCCCTTGTTTTTTGAAACGACCGCCACGCTGTTTGATTATTTAAAAACAGAAACTATCATAGTGACGCTTGGCGACATTGATGATGCCATGCGCCGGTTTACTCAAGACACTGCGACGCGCTACAACTTTCTCAAGAGCGACCGTGAGCGTCCTGTGTTGCCACCAGAAGCGCTTTTTTTGCAAAGCGAAGCCTTGTTTGAACAGCTCAAAGCCTTTCCAAGACTGGCCTTGACTGCTGACACAAAACACCCTGATTTTGCCGCAGCACCAGACATCGGCGTTTCCCGCAGATCAGAAGACCCGCTTGCCAAGTTTCGTGAGTTGTTGTCTCGTGCCGGACAGACGGCGCGAACCGATCGCACAGACCGTCTCAACAGTGCTCAACGCATTGTGTTGTGTACCGACTCGCATGGACGTCGTGAAACCATTGTTCAAATGCTGGCAGAACACGGCTTGGCGCCCGATGCACAGACAGAATCTGTTGCGCACTTTCTTGAAGGCCAGGCGCACTTTGGCATCACAGTCGCCCCCCTTTCCACAGGCTTTGCCGTTCCCGCTCAGGGGCTTCTTTTTCTCACGGAAAATGATCTCTACCCTGGACATGGCGGTACGGCCAGGCGCGGCAAGCGTGACCAAGAGCGTGCGAGCAACGTTGAAGCGATGGTGCGCGACCTGTCCGAGCTTCGCGAGGGTGATCCAGTCGTTCATGCGCAACATGGCATTGGCCGCTATCACGGACTCGTCAACCTTGACATGGGTGAAGGCGAGATGGAGTTTCTCTTTCTCGAATACGCCAATAAAACAACGCTCTACGTACCCGTCTCACAGCTGCACGTGATCGCTCGCTACAGCGGTACAGATTCCGAGTCTGCGCCCCTGCATTTACTAGGCTCTGGCCAGTGGGACAAAGCACGACGCAAAGCTGCGCAACAAGTTCGCGACACTGCCGCTGAATTACTCGATCTTTATGCCAAACGTGCTGCACGACAAGGCTTCGCTTTCAAACTACCGCTAGGCGACTACGATCTCTTTGCCGAAGGGTTTGGTTTTGACGAAACAGCCGACCAAGCTGCTGCGATCAAGTGTGTCATTGAGGACATGACCTCGGGACGTCCTATGGATCGTTTGGTCTGCGGAGATGTAGGATTTGGTAAAACCGAGGTTGCCTTACGTGCGGCCTTTCTGGCAATTGCAAACGGCAAACAAGTCGCCCTGCTCTGCCCCACCACACTTCTGGCCGAGCAACACGCACAGACCTTTGCCGATCGTTTTGCCGACTGGCCCGTCAAGGTGGTCGAACTCTCTCGCTTTCGCTCTGCAAAAGAAGTCAAAAGTGCGATCGACGGCATCACTGATGGCACAGTGGACATTGTCATTGGCACCCATAAAATCCTCTCCAAGGACGTTAACTTTAAACGCTTGGGTTTGGTGATCATCGATGAAGAACACCGTTTTGGTGTGCGTCAAAAAGAGGCGCTCAAGTCCCTGCGAGCCGAAGTCGACGTACTGACACTCACCGCCACTCCAATCCCGCGAACACTTGGCATGTCACTCGAGGGTATCCGGGACTTTTCGGTCATTGCGACGGCGCCACAAAAGCGTCTCGCCATCAAAACCTTTGTCCGGCGCGAAGACAACAGCACCATGCGCGAAGCACTCCTGCGCGAACTCAAACGCGGTGGTCAAGCTTACTTTCTGCACAATGAAGTCGAAACGATTCACAACCGCCGTGCGCGTCTCGAAGAGCTCGTGCCGGAGGCACGTATCGCCGTGGCACACGGGCAGATGGGAGAGCGCGACCTTGAGCAGGTCATGAAGGGCTTTTATCAAAAGCGCTTTAACGTTCTGCTTTGCACCACGATTATCGAGACCGGAATTGACGTTCCCAGCGCCAACACCATCATCATCCACCGTGCTGATCGTTTCGGTTTAGCGCAACTTCATCAACTGCGTGGACGTGTGGGGCGCTCGCATCACCAAGCCTATGCATACCTGATGACCCCTGGTGAAGATGCCATCACCAAAAACGCCAAAAAACGTCTGGAGGCAATTCAGGCGATGGAGGAGCTTGGTTCTGGATTCTTCTTGGCCATGCATGATCTGGAGATTCGCGGCACCGGAGAGGTGCTGGGTGAGTCGCAATCAGGCAATATCCAGGAAATTGGTTTTTCCATGTACAACGACATGCTCAACGAAGCTGTCAGGGCCTTAAAAGCAGGTGTTGAGCCGGATCTGGATGCCCCCTTCAGCGCGGGCTGCGAGGTCAATCTGCATGCGCCAGCCCTCTTGCCTGCCGATTATTGCGGCGACGTACATGCGCGTCTGTCTATTTACAAACGCCTATCCAATACGAAAAACGATGACGATCTGATTGCCATACAAGAGGAGCTGATCGACCGTTTTGGCAAACTGCCCGAACCAACACGCACACTCATTTCCACGCATAAACTTCGACTTCTCGGCTTGCCGCTTGGACTTCAGAAAATTGATGCGAGTGAGTCTCAGATTGTGCTGCATTTCAAACAAAATGCCCCAGTCGACCCGCTTAAACTGATTGAACTTGTTCAAAAACAGCGTCACATCCGTTTTTCAGGACAAGACAAGTTGCGGGTTGAAATCAAGGCCTCTGACGTACCCGAGCGTTTTGATGCCACGCGTGCCGTGCTGAGGGCGCTACATTAACGCTACGGCCTTGGACACAGGCATAACCTGCATTCTCTCTTGACGCTTACACTCACTTCTCGAACTTCATGACCGCTACCATGACCACACAAAACTTAGTCATCCAGTCTCCTGCCCTTTCAGGCGAGTTGATTGAGCACGCGGCAGCGATTGCCGAAGCCTCCGGCGTTCAGCGTCTTGGTACGACTGCAGCGCGCATTTTAGGGGTCAATACAGACGCTGATGTGCGCGAGGAAATTAGACTGTGGGGTGAACGCGTCAATGTTGATACGGCCTACGTGTTAGCCGGGGCAAAACTGACGGATTGCAAACTGTTGGCCATGGATATGGATTCAACTTTTATCAATATTGAATGCATCGATGAAATCGCCGCATTTGGTGGCGTCAAGGAACAAGTCGCAAGCATTACCGAAGCTGCGATGCGAGGCGAAATCAAGGATTTTTCTGAAAGCCTGATTCGTCGCGTTGCCTTTTTAAAAGGTCTTTCCACTGACGTCTTAGAAGCCGTCTATGAGCAAAAATTACGACTCAATCCTGGTGCCGAACAACTCATTCAAACCGCGCAACAGGCTGGCATTAAAGTGCTCCTGGTCTCTGGCGGGTTTACGTTCTTTACTGAAAAACTGAAGAGCTTGCTCAATCTGGATGCCGCGCATGCCAATGTCTTGGAGTCTTCAGACGGACTTCTGACAGGCTTAGTCAAAGGCAGAATTCTGGATGCTCAAGGCAAGGCAGACACACTCCTGCAATTTGCACAAACCCTCGGGGCGCAACCTGAACAAATTATTGCAATTGGTGACGGTGCCAACGATCTCAAAATGCTCGGACTTGCAGGCTATTCGGTTGCCTATCGCGCAAAACCTGTGGTGCGTGCACAGGCGCGCTTTGCACTCAACGTGACAGGTTTGGACGGCGTCTTGAACTGGTTTGAAAAATAATCAGTTTTGATTATTGAACTGAAGCGCTTTGCCTGATGGCCTATCGCTTGAGCAGATAGCGACCAACAAAGCCTGGAAAAGCAAGCACCACAAACAAACTCAGCGCTGTGACGTAAAACTCCCAGCGTTGAGTAAATGTATTGCCGATCATTCGCTCAAAAAGCATGCCAAGCAGACCGATCACTCCGTACCAAAAAAATAACTCAAGCACCCTCACCCAAAAGGGTTTAATTCCACCCACAAAGCGCTTGATTGGCACCACGGCGAACAAGCGTTCATTGATGAACGGCAAGTTTGCCGCGACAACGGCCAACAAAATTAATAACCAGACCGAAGCACTTTGATTCATCAGTAACAACCTTTCTGGTAGCAACCAAATGCGCTAGACAATTTTTTGACTTAGTAAGAAAGTGTGGCGTGCATGACCTGCAAACACAAGCCCATCAAAGGACCCGGCATGAGGCCTAGCACCAACACCAGCAAACCATTGGTCAACATTAGACCATTCGACATCACTCCCATTGCTGGGATAGGCGTCACCGGCTCAGCAGGCTCATCAAAATACACCACCTTGATCACGCGCAAATAATAAAAAGCACCGATCAACGAGAACATCACTGCGACAACGGCGAGCCAAAGTCGATCAGATTGAAGTAAAGCCTGCAAAATCAGCAACTTGGCATCAAAACCGACCAGCGGTGGCAAACCAGCCAAGGAACACATCAGAATTAACATCATCGCCGCCAGCCATGGGCTGCGTCGATTGAGGCCCTTGAGATCGTCAATGTTTTCGCACTCAAAACCTTCACGGGACAAATACATCACCAAGCCAAAGCTTGCGAGTGTTGTCAACACATAGGTCAAGATGTAGAACAAAGCCGAGCCATAGGCAGAGGTATTTGCCTGAATATCTCCATCCAAGGAGCCTGAGGCCAGACCAAGAATGACAAAACCCATGTGAGAAATCGTGGAATACGCCAGCATCCGTTTGAAATTAGTCTGCATGATGGCAGTCAAATTACCGATCGCCAGTGACAGCACACCCAAAATCAGCAACATGGGTTGCCAATGCACCGCCAGCTCTCCAAAGCCAACGACCAGCATACGCACCACAATCGCAAACACAGCAAGCTTTGGTGCTGCGGCCAACACGAGTGTCACCGCTGTAGGAGCACCTTGATAAACGTCTGGGACCCACATATGGAAAGGCACGGCGCCAAGTTTGAACGCTAAGCCTGCCACCAAAAACACCACACCAAACGCTAATGGCAGGTAGTCAATCTGACCTGACCCCACTGCATCCGCAATATTTTTCAAATCCAGATTGCCGGTCGCGCCGTACATCATGGACATGCCGTAAAGCATAAAACCCGAAGCAAGCGAACCGAGGACGAAATACTTCATCGCGGCTTCAGTTGATTGGGCATGATCTCGACGCATCGCCACCAGGGCATATAGTGCAAGCGACATCAGCTCTAGGCCAAGGTAGATCGTCAGGAAGTTACCCGCTGAAATCATCACCATCTGCCCCAATAAGGCAAACAGCACCAAGACATAAAACTCACCCCCGCGCAACATGTCGCGGCTCTGAATGTACTCACGTCCATAGATCAGCGTGAGCGCCACAGCAATATACGAAGCAATTTTAAGGACATGCGCAAACGGATCTGCGACATACAGTCCGGAGAAGGTCTCTCCGACCATGCCCGACATAAGCTGCCACACCGAGACCACAGTGAGGATCGCGAGTGTCAAGAGCGAAAGGACATAGGCCAGCGTACGGCGTGGAGACTGGCTGAACGCATCCAGCACCAGAATGACCATACCCAGCACCAGCAAGATAATTTCTGGTGCGGCCAGGGCGAAATCGAATTGGGATTGCATCATGGCGAGGCTTACAGTTTAGAAATAGACACGTGTTGCAACAGGGCCTCAACCGAGACGTGCATCACGTCGGTAAAGGGCTTGGGATAAACACCCATAAAAATCACAGCGATTGCCATGATGCTGAGCATCAGGAACTCTCGGGAAGACAAGTCTTGCAATTCACGCACATGGTCATTGGCAGTATCACCAAACGCCACACGCTTGACCATCCAGAGTGAATACGCTGCGCCAAGGATCAACGCTGTTGCGGCCAACAAACCGATCCAGAAGTTGTACTCGACAGCGCCCATGATGACCATGAACTCACCCACAAAACCGCTGGTGGCTGGCAATCCTGCATTGGCCATCGAAAACAGGACAAAGAAAGTCACAAACTTTGGCATGGTATTCACCACACCGCCGTAGGCTGAAATGTCACGTGTATGCATCCGGTCGTACAGCACACCAATACACAAGAACATCGCGGCAGAGACAAAACCGTGCGAAACCATTTGGACAATGGCGCCCTCAACACCTGCGGTATTGAAGATGAACAAGCCAAGCGTAACAAAGCCCATATGAGCAATGGATGAATATGCCACCAACTTTTTCATGTCTTCTTGAATCAAGGCGACAAGACCGATGTAGATCACCGCGATCAGTGACAAGGCAATCATCAAGCCCGACATGCTCACCGCAGCATCTGGCACGATCGGTAACGACAGCCTTAAAAAGCCATATGCACCGAGCTTCAACATAATCGCAGCCAACACGACTGAGCCACCTGTCGGGGCTTCGACGTGCGCATCAGGCAACCAAGTATGGACTGGCCACATGGGTACCTTGACCGCAAAGGCAGCGAGGAAAGCAAAGAAGATGAACAACTGAGGTGTTGAGTCAAGTGGCAAGGTGTGCCATGTCAAAATATCGAATGATCCACCTGATGCATTCCACAGATAGAGGAAGGCCACCAAGGTCAACAGTGAACCCATCAGTGTGTATAAAAAGAACTTAAATGCTGCATACACGCGATTAGGACCACCCCACACGCCCACGATGATATACATCGGGATGAGTGTGGCTTCAAAGAAGATATAAAACAAGAGGCCGTCGAGCGCGACAAACACTCCGATCATCAGTCCCGACAAAATCAGGAATGCCGCCATGTACTGGGCAACACGTGAGGTGATGACCTCCCATCCGGCAATCACCACGATGATCGTGACAAAGGCAGTGAGCAAGACAAACCATAACGAAATGCCATCCACGCCGAGGTGGTAATACACAGCAAACGCTTCGATCCAGATTGATTTTTCAACAAACTGCATTGCTGCCGTTGAACTGTCAAAACCAAGATAAAGCGGAATCGTCACCAGAAAACTGATGATGGCGCCAAACAAGGAGAGACTGCGCGTCAGACCTGGACGATCATCCCGTCCAAGGGCCAGCACAATCAAACCGCAGACGATCGGAACAAAAATCGAAAGCGTGAGCCAAGGAGTAGAAAAAGAAGCCATCTCGCTCGCCATCATTTAGTACCAAAGATAATGTAGGTGATCGCAGCCATGAGGCCGATGATCATCGCAAATGCATAGTGGTAGATATACCCAGTCTGTAAGCGTCTGGTCACAGCGGCAATCATGCCGACAACTTTGGCTGAACCGTTTACCAGCAAACCGTCAATCAAACCACGATCTGCTTTCTGCCAAAGTCCCTGACCCAACATGCGTGAGCCACGTGCAATCACTTGCTCATAGAACCAGTCGAAGAAATACTTGTTTTCTAAGACGCAGTTGATCAACTTGAGTTTGCTCTGGATAGCCGCAGGCACTTTTGGATTGATCAGGTAGCAATACCAGGCTACCACCGCACCCGCAATCATCAGCCAGAAAGGAACTGTTACAAAAGCATGCAGGCTATAGGCCACCCAACCGTGCCATGTTTTCGCTATGGTCGCCATGGCTGGATGCTGCGCTAACACAACAATCGTGTCTTTGAAGTAGCCGCCAAACAACAGGAAATCACACAAGAACGCACCCGCAATCACTGAGGGAATCGCCAGCAACACGAGAGGCAAGGTCACCACCCATGGTGACTCGTGAGGTGTTCCACCATGATGACCGTGGTCGTCATGCGCGTGATCTTTGTGCGCCGCATGGTCTTTGTGTGCGTGATCAGCATGCGCATGTGCGGCATGATCATGTCCGCCCGACGTGTCGAAGCGCTCTTTTCCGTGAAACACCAGGAAGTACACACGGAACGAATAGAGAGAGGTGACAAACACACCAATCAAGGTAGCGTACTGCGCAAAACCAGAACCCCAGACCGTCGAAGCAGCTGCCGCCTCGATGATGTGCTCCTTGGAATAAAAACCTGAAAAGAAAGGTGTTCCAACCAACGCCAAGGTACCAATCAAGAACGTGATCCAAGTGATGGGCATGTACTTACGTAAACCGCCCATGTTGCGGATGTCTTGATCGTGATGCATGCCAATGATGACTGAGCCTGCGCCAAGGAACAACAGGGCCTTAAAGAATGCATGCGTCATCAAGTGGAAAATCGCCACCGAGTAGGCCGAGGCTCCCAAGGCAACTGTCATGTAACCCAGTTGTGACAGGGTTGAATACGCGACAACGCGTTTGATGTCTGTCTGGATAATGCCCAAGATACCCAAAAACAACGCGCCAATCGCACCAATAATAATGATGAATGAAAGTGCGACATCTGAGAGCTCAAATATGGGCGAAAAGCGCGCCACCATAAAGATGCCTGCTGTCACCATCGTTGCAGCGTGAATCAGGGCAGAAATGGGGGTGGGACCTTCCATTGAGTCGGGCAACCATGCGTGCAATGGTACCTGGGCTGATTTACCCATCGCGCCGATAAACAAGCAGATACATGCCACCGTCACCAACATCCAGCTTGTGCCTGGCAGTGTTTCTTTGGCGAGATCGCCAGCTTGTTTGAAGATGTCGCCGTAATGCATCGTGCCGGCATAGGCAAACAACAAACCAATGCCGAGTACAAAACCAAAGTCGCCGACTCGGTTCACCAAAAAGGCTTTCATGTTGGCAAAAATTGCCGTGGGTTTGGTGTACCAGAAACCAATCAACAGATAAGAAACCAATCCTACTGCTTCCCAACCGAAGAACAACTGAACCATGTTGTTTGCCATCACCAGCATCAGCATGGAGAAGGTAAACAAAGAAATATAGGAAAAGAAACGCTGATAGCCAGGGTCTTCAGACATGTAGCCAATGGTGTAGATATGCACCATCAGCGAAACGGACGTCACGACAACCATCATCAAGGCTGACAGGGGATCGATCAAAAAGCCAATTTCAAGTTTGGCCTGACCGAGCATCATCCAGGTATAGACCGTACCGTCATAACGCAAACCGTTTAAGACATCCAGCAGGACCAGCACAGAACCGACCGCAGAAAACGCGACGAGTGCAATCGTGATCATGTGGGATGCGCGACGACCGATCTGACGACCCAGGAAACCCGTTCCAAACAGGCCCGCCAACACAGCGCCCAGCAAGGGAGCGAGCGCGATGGCTAAATAGAGACTAGGTGAGCTAAACATATTCTTCTATATCCCGATTAGCCCTTTAGGCGGTCAAGTTCGTCAACATTGATCGTGCTGAGATTACGGAACAGCAGCACTAAGATCGCCAAACCAATTGCAGCTTCAGCTGCGGCCACTGTCAGGATAAAAAACACAAACACCTGACCGGCCTCATCACCCATCCATGTGGAAAAGGCAACAAAATTCATATTCACGGCTAGCAACATCAGTTCAACCGACATCAGCAGAACAATCAAATTACGACGGTTCAAAAAAATACCGAATACACCGATGGCAAACAGAATGGCGCCCAGCACCAAAAAATGGGGCAGTGTCAACGTCATCATGCCTGGTCTCCCGATTTAGCGTTGACGGCTTCCTGGCTCGGAAGGTCCACTAAGCGAACACGATCGGCTGCGCGCACACGAACAGCTGCGGCAGGGTCGTTATATTTCACGTCACGACGTTTACGAAGCGTTAAGGATATCGCTGCGATCATGCCCACTAACAACAGTACGGCGCCCACTTCGACAGCAAACGCATATTCTGTGTACATCAACTCACCCAACGCGCGCGAGTTGTTGTAATCGTCGCCCATGTCCGCGGCTGGACCTACCTGTCCCCATGAGGTCGACAAAACAAAAGACATTTCGACCACCATGATCAAACCCACTATCAAGCCCATGGGCAGATAGGTTTTGATCTCGGAGCGCAACTCCTCCATTTTGACATCCAACATCATCACAACGAACAAGAACAGCACCATCACTGCGCCTACGTAAACCAGCACGAGGAGCAAGCCGAGGAACTCGGCGCCCAGCAACATCCAGATCATGGCGGCATTCGCAAACGCCAATATCAGATGCAATACCGCTGTAACTGGACTGGAGGCGGTAATGACACGGAATGCCGCTACCACCAGAACAAAGGCAAGGACATAAAAAAGGATAGTAATAAACATGATTTGTTTTAGCCTCGGCGATCAGCGATAAGGCGCATCGATGGCGCGATTGCGGGCGATGTCGTCTTCGTAACGATCGCCTACTGCCAACAACATGTCTTTGGTGAAATACAAGTCGCCACGTTTTTCGCCGTGGTACTCATGGATATGAGTTTCGACGATTGAATCCACCGGGCAGCTTTCTTCGCAAAATCCACAGAAAATGCACTTGGTCAGATCAATGTCATAGCGAGTCGTGCGGCGTGAACCGTCCTCTCGTTGCTCTGACTCGATCGTAATCGCCATCGCAGGACAGACTGCTTCGCAAAGTTTGCAGGCAATGCAACGCTCTTCGCCATTGGGATAGCGGCGCAACGCATGCAGACCGCGAAAACGCGGTGACATGGGTGTTTTTTCTTGCGGGTAGCGCAGCGTAATTTTGCGCTTGAAAAAATACTTGCCAGTCAGCTTCATGCCCTTGAGTAACTCAAGCAGCAAGAGGCTACCGAAAAAATCCTTGATCGCTTCCATAAATGCCTTTTTTGCCGTCGAGTCGCGGTCAGTTCCAAATGTTCCAGGGTGTTTGCATCCAGATCGCAACCACGACCAACCACACACCCGTCAGAGGGATAAAAATTTTCCAGCCTAAGCGCATAATTTGGTCATAGCGGTAGCGTGGGAATGACGCACGGAACCAGATAAATAATGACACCACGCAAAAGGTCTTGAGTCCAAGCCAGATCCAGCCAGGGATCCAAGTCAGAGGGGCATACTCTACAGGCGCTGCCCAGCCACCCAAGAACATGATGGAGGCCATGCATGACAGGAAAATCATGTTGGCATATTCGCCCAAGAAGAACAGCGCAAAAGCCATTCCCGAGTACTCCACCATGTGACCCGCGACAATCTCTGACTCGCCCTCCACCACGTCAAACGGGTGTCGGTTAGTTTCAGCGACTGCAGAAATCACATAAATCACAAATAGTGGCAACAGCGGCAGCCAATTCCACGACATGAAATTGAGACCCATGTCAGCGAACCAGCCACGCGTCTGAACATTCACAATCTCTGTCATGTTCAAGCTGCCAGAAACGAGCAAGACAGTGACCAGCACAAAGCCAATCGCGAGTTCGTAAGAAAGCATTTGCGCCGATGCGCGCATGGCGGCTAGAAACGCATACTTGGAGTTGGAGGCCCAACCTGCCACGATCACACCATAGACTCCGATCGAGGTAATCGCCATCACGTACATCAAGCCGGCATTGACATCCGCCAACACGAGCTCGGGTCCAAAAGGTACGACAGCCCAGGCGGCCAGTGCCGGCATCAACGTCACCACTGGTGCCAAGATAAACAAAATCTTGTTTGCCTGACTGGGAACGACCACCTCTTTAGTCAAAAGCTTGAAGACGTCTGCAAAAGGCTGCAACAAGCCGCGAAAACCCACTCGATTTGGACCAAGACGAATGTGCATAAAGCCAATCATCTTGCGTTCCCAGTAAGTGAGATACGCCACACACAAGATAATAGGTACGGCAATCACCAAAATCTTGACGATTGTCCAAACCACCAACCAAAGTGTTGGACCCAGCAGATCCGTACCAAAGGTTTCAAGAACGTTCAGCCACTCCATCAGGCACGCTCCACTTGAAGTTGACCGAAGGCACTGCCTAGCGCGGCCGTTTGTTCAAACGCGGCGGCGATGCGCACCGCACCAGACACCAAGGTATTGTCAATCTCGGCAGTCAGAGTGACCTGACCTGTAGAAGACTTCACACGAACCTGTTGACCAGCACTCACGCCCAAACTCAACAACGTCTGCTCGTGCATGCGGGCGACAGGCGCACGCGAAGAATTGGTGGCTTGCAGGGCCGGAGCACGACGAACCATCGCATCACTGCGGTAGATGGGTACATCCGTTACACGTTGCAACCCTTGCGCCGAAGCTGAAGTCACACCAGGTGCGGCTTGAAGTTGATTGGACAAACGCGCATCCACGCCATTGGCGAGCACAGCATCGCGAACGGTCTCGGAGGACTCATCGTCAAAGCCAGCTAAATGCAAAACGTTACCCAGCACGCGCAAAACTTTCCAAGCTGGACGGCTCTGACCTTGTGCAGTCGCTGTGCCCTTGAAGCTCTGAGCCAACCCTTGAGCGTTGACAAAAGTACCCGAGGTTTCGGTAAAGGGCGCAACTGGCAACATCACGTTCGCCCATTCGCGCGCACCCGAGGCATAAGGCGTCAAGGCCACCACAAACTCAGCAGACTTCAGTGTGGCAACGGCTTGTGCGCCGTTATCTGCATCAAGCAAAGGCTCTGCATGCAACACGACGTAAGCCTTGAGTGCTTGCGACAGCATCGCAGCGGCACCTTTGCCACCCTTGGCTGGCACAGCTCCTGCGAGATAACCGCCCACAGTATTGGCACCCGCGGTCAAGAAACCAAATTTACCGCCTGACAACTGAGCAATGAGCTGGGCATTGGCGGCAATCATCGTCGCGTCTGGCGCATTGACGGCAGTATTACCGAGCAAGATCGCAACACGCTCACCACTCGCGAGGCTCTGCGCCATTGCCTGAGAGACGGCATCAGGCTGAACAGAGGCCAAGGCCGCAGGGACTTCCTGAGCTTTGAGCTTAGACAATGCCACTGCCACCTGCGCCACAGTGTGTGCCAAAGCCGTTGGCAATACTGTTGCACGTCCCGTCAACTTCATCAGGGGATCGTCACCTGCGATATCGATCAAAGAAATTTGTGTACCGCGCTTGGCTGCCTGACGCAAACGTTGGGCCATCAGAGGATGATCCTTGCGCAAGAACGAACCCACCACCATCACGCGATCAAGCGTATCCAGGTCTGCGACGGGGAATCCCAGCCATGGCGCGCCAGACAACGCAACATCTAGTGACGCATCCGTCTGGCGTAAGCGGAAATCAATATTTTCAGAGCCTAGACCACGCGTGACACGTGCCAGCAATGCCAGTTCTTCGAGTGTCGAGTATTCGCTCGCCAAAGCACCAATCTGGGCACCACCAGAGGCATCGCGAACATCCATCAAGCCATGCGCGACCACCTGCAAGGCATCCGACCACGTGGCTTCTTTCCACTGGCCGTCCTCACCCTTGATCATTGGGACGGTCAGACGATCCTCGTTCAGTCCCTCGTAGGAGAAACGATCGCGATCACTAATCCAGCATTCGTTCAAGGCGTCGTTTTCAAAAGGCACGACACGGATGACTTCATCGCCCTTGACCTGGACAACCAGATTGGCTCCCATGCTGTCATGTGGCGATACGGAGCGTCGACGTGCCAACTCCCAAGTACGCGCTTGATAGCGGAAAGGCTTTGAAGTCAGCGCACCAACAGGACACAAGTCAATCATGTTGCCCGACAATTCCGAGTCAACCGTGCGACCGACGAAAGTAGTGATCTCGGAGTGTTCGCCGCGACCCACCATCCCGAGTTCCATCACGCCCGCGACTTCTTGCCCAAAGCGAACACAACGTGTGCAATGAATGCAGCGTGACATTTCCTCAGCAGAAACCAAAGGCCCCAGTTCCTTATGGAACACCACACGTTTTTCTTCGTTGTAGCGGGAGGTCGACCCTCCGTAGCCTACCGCCAAGTCTTGTAACTGACACTCACCGCCTTGATCACAAATCGGACAATCAAGCGGATGATTAATCAGCAAAAACTCCATCACGCTTTTTTGTGCGGCCACAGCGCGCTCTGAGCACGTGTGCACCACCATGCCGTTGGTCGCAGGCGTCGCGCACGCTGGCATAGCCTTGGGCGCTTTTTCGACCTCAACCAAACACATGCGGCAGTTTGCAGCAATGGATAGTTTCTTGTGATAACAGAAATGGGGCACGTACACGCCAAGCTTATGCGCGGCGTGCATCACCATGCTGCCTTCTTGCACTTCGACTTTCTTGCCGTCGATGGTTAACTCAACCATAACTTTGTCCAAACCTTAGAGATAGGGGGCTACGACACATCGCTTATGCTCGATGTGGTGTGCAAATTCGTCGCGGTAATGCTTTAGGAAACCACGTACCGGCATCGCGGCAGCATCACCTAGCGCACAAATGGTGCGACCCATGATGTTGCCTGCGACAGAGTCCAGCAAATCGAGGTCTTCGGGGCGACCCTGACCGTGCTCGATCCGATTGACCATGCGGTAGAGCCAACCAGTACCTTCACGGCAAGGCGTGCACTGACCGCAACTTTCTTCAAAATAAAAATAAGACAAGCGCAACAACGACTTGACCATACAGCGCGTGTCATTCATTACGATCACGGCGCCTGAACCCAGCATCGAACCGGCTTTGGCGATGGCGTCATAGTCCATCGTCGTGTCCATCATGATGTGGCCAGGAATGACCGGGGCACTTGAGCCGCCAGGAATCACCGCCTTGAGTGTGGAACCACCACGCATACCGCCGGCGAGTTCGAGTAACTTAGAAAAGGGTGTACCTAGAGGAATTTCGTAGTTGCCAGGTCGCTCAACATCACCGGTAATCGAAAACAGTTTGGTACCGCCGTTATTGGGTTTGCCAACTTCGAGGTAAGCCTGTCCACCGTTACGAATAATCCACGGCACTGCCGCGAAAGTCTCGGTGTTGTTAATCGTGGTGGGCTTGCCGTACAGTCCAAAGCTGGCTGGAAATGGCGGCTTGAAACGTGGCTGACCCTTTTTGCCTTCGAGAGACTCAAGCAAGGCAGTTTCTTCGCCACAGATGTAGGCGCCGTAACCGTGAAAAGCGTGCAACTGGAAATTGAAACTCGAACCGAGGATGTTGTCACCCAAAAAGCCCGCTTGACGTGCCTCATCCAAGGCTTCTTCGAAGCGCTTGTAGACCTCGAAGATTTCACCGTGGATATAGTTGTAACCCACTGAAATACCCATCGCGTACGCTGCGATGGCCATACCTTCGATCACGATGTGCGGGTTGAGACGCAAAATATCGCGGTCTTTAAACGTACCCGGTTCACCCTCGTCCGAGTTGCAAACAAGATATTTTTGACCGGGAAAGCTGCGGGGCATAAAGCTCCACTTGAGTCCTGTCGGGAAGCCTGCGCCGCCACGACCACGCAAACCAGAGGCCTTGACCTCAGCGATCACATCTTCCTGGCTCATGCCTTGGGTCAAAATCTTGCGAAGCGCTTCGTAGCCACCACGTTTAACGTAATCGGCAAGACCCCAGTTTTTACCATCCAGATCCGCCATGATTTGCGGACCGAGGTGACGACCATGCAGTGCCATCGAATCAACGCCGGGAGAGGCATCAAGACCCTGCGAGTATTTGGACAAAATTGCGGCGCTCATGCTGCGCCTCCCTTGGCGGCTGCGGACAGCTCGCTGATCATTGAGTCAATTTTTTCACGTTCCATGCGCACGCACATGTGATTGTTGTTCACCAACAAAACGGGTGAATCACCACAGGCACCCATGCACTCACCTTCCATCAAAGTGAAAGCACCATCAGCAGTCGTTTCGCGAAAACCAATTCCGAGTTTCTTTTTCAGGTAGTCAGCGGTCTTTTCACCGTCACGCAAAGCGCAAGGCAGGTTGGTACAGACGGTAATCTTGAACTTGCCAACAGGACGCACGTCGAACATGTTGTAGAACGTCGCATTTTCCTGAACAGCAATCGCAGGCTGTCCGAGATAATCAGCGACATCCTGAATCACCTCAGGTGAGACCCAGCCCTTTTCCTCTTGGGCAATACCAAGAGATGCCATGATGGCAGATTGCTTTTGATCTGGCGGATACTTGGCGATCTCGCGATCAATTCTTTTGTAAGCCTGTTCAGAGAGCAGCATGTTCTAAATCCGGTGAAAGCAAAGTCAAATCGCAGTTGAAACAATTAGCGGTCGATCTCGCCGAAAACAATATCTTGAGTGCCAATAATCGTGACGGCATCGGCAATCATGTGGCCACGAGACATTTCGTCAAGCGCCTGCAAATGCACGAAACCTGGCGCACGGATCTTGAGTCGATAAGGCTTGTTGGCCCCATCTGACACCATGTAAATACCAAACTCACCTTTGGGGTGCTCAACAGCGGCATACGCCTCGCCTGCTGGAACATGAAATCCTTCGGTAAAGAGTTTGAAGTGGTGAATCAACTCTTCCATGTTGGACTTCATTCCCGTGCGATGCGGTGGTGAAACCTTGTGGTTGTCGATCATCACCGGGCCTGGATTGTTACGCAACCACTGCACACACTGGGCAATGATGCGATTACTTTCACGCATTTCAGCGATACGCACCAAGTAACGATCATAAGAGTCGCCATTGACACCGACAGGAATGTCGAACTGCATGCGATCGTATACCTCGTAGGGCTGCATCTTGCGCAGATCCCAGGCAACGCCGGAGCCACGCAACATTGGTCCCGTAAAGCCAAGCGCCTTCGCGCGCTCAGGATCCACTACGCCGATGCCCACCAGACGCTGCTTCCAGATGCGGTTGTCCGTCAACAATGTTTCGTATTCGTCCACGCACGCAGGAAAGCGATTTGTGAAGTTCTCGATGAAGTCCAGCAGTGAACCCGACCGTGCATCATTCATGGCCTTGAGATCTTTTGCGGAACGATACTGGCTGGATTTGCCGTACTGTGGCATCGCATCAGGCAGGTCACGATACACACCACCTGGGCGGTAGTAGGCTGCATGCAAACGTGCGCCCGACACTGCCTCATAGCAATCCATCAAGTCTTCGCGCTCGCGGAAAGCGTACAAAAATACCGCCATTGCACCCACGTCAAGTGCGTGTGAACCCAAGGACATCAGGTGATTGAGCAGACGCGTAATTTCGTCAAACATCACACGAATGTACTGAGCACGCAACGGAACGGTCACGCCCATCATTTTTTCGATGGACATGACGTAGGCATGCTCGTTACACATCATCGACACGTAGTCGAGGCGGTCCATGTAAGGCAAGGCCTGAAGAAATGTACGGTGTTCCGCAAGCTTTTCCGTAC
>JAOATE010000046.1:1320-48137 GCA_030158305.1 Burkholderiaceae bacterium | reverse complement strand
TCGACAGCGAAGAAACGGGATTATGCACAAATTTTGGCATTCGCGCAAGTCGCCTTTCCGCTCAGTTCAGAATTGCAAGCCTCGTTGAATCAAAATGTAACGGATGTCTGAGTGTGTAAAAGGATTAGTATCTCTGTAAAATACCCATAATAATTACGGGTATGGTCAATGTCATTCCTATCCGTCTTAACGATGCAAATGCTTTGCGTATCGTTCGTGATCTCGCTTTAAAGAGTGCGAATGTTTACGTAACGTCACATGCAAGGGTACGCATGCTGCAGAGAAACATTACGTTGAAACAAGTTTTGTGTTGCTTGAGAGCTGGTTTCATTTTCGAAAGCGCTCATCTGGATATCAAAGGAGACTGGAGGCTCACGATGCGACACTTAATTGCTGGCGATGATGTAAAAGTTGCTGTGGCGCTTAAGCAAGGCGCATGCGGGAAGATGATCGCTGTCGTCACGGTATTTTGAGAAGAGAGGACATACATGTATCACTACACTGAATGTGGTTTGCATAATGTTTGGCTGACGAATGGCTACGACATTTGCGAAATCGATGGCGAGACTGCCATTTCAATAAGTGATGTAGAGGAGTTGCATGAGGTAATCGGTCGTTCTATCGCAGAAAAGTCGAACTTGAATGCGTCTGAGATTCGGTTTTTAAGAAAAGAGCTTGGGCTTTCACAAAAGCGTTTAGCTGATCTTTTGGGTAGCAGCGAACAAACGGTTTCACTTTGGGAGAGGCGTGGTCGCATGCCTAAAGGCTATGATCGACTGATAAGGTTGTTATATCTTGAAAAAATTGATGGCAACGTTAAGGTACAAGAAATTATTAACCAATTAATTGATCTTGATTTTAGACAAGGTGAAAAACTTATATTGTCCGATACTCGGTCGGGATGGCGTTTAGCGGCATAAATCCTCGAGAAATCGAGGCTCTCACTAAAATAAAACTCAATCCCCAATCTCCCCCCGAAAAGGCGAGCTCAGACTCCCCAAATAGTTGTCCACCCCGGCACGCTCACGCTCTAGAAACTTTTCTACGGCATCTGCAAAGCCCGGATGCGCAAGCCAGTGCGTCGACTGGGTCTGCACAGGCTCAAAGCCTCGGGCGAGTTTGTGCTCACCTTGGGCACCCCCTTCGACGACTGCGATGTTGTTGGCAAGCGCCCACTCGAGTGGCGTGTAGTAGGCCAACTCAAAGTGCAGGCAATCGACGTGCTCGAGTGCACCCCAGTAGCGGCCATACAGCTTGCGCTGTCCGTCGACTGTATCGAGCCAGAGCAAGGAGGCTGCGATGGGTTGATCCCGTCGTGTGGCGATGGCCATGACGCAATGCTCTGAAAGCAACTCACCCACCGTCAGGAAAAACTCAGGTGTGAGATAGGGTGTATTGCCTCGCACATGATAGGTGTTGGCATAGCAGCGATAAAAGAACGCCCAGTCTTCTGCCGTGATCTGCGCACCTGACAGGACTCGGGTCGTCACGCCGGCTTCGCGGACTTTGCGGCGTTCGGCGCGGATTTTTTTACGCTTGGGTTGTGTCAGGCTGGATAAAAAACTCTCGAAATCAGGCCAGTCGCGGTTGAACCAATGAAACTGTGTGTGGGTGCGACGCATACAGCCGGCTTGCACAAGGGCCTCGGTATCCTGGGGAGTGGTGTAGAGGACGTGCAGTGAGGACAGGCCGCTTTTTTTGGCCCATTGCAATAAAGCGGCTGCGGCCAGAGCACGGTAGGGTGCTGTGGTCAGAAGTCTCGCGCCAGGCACCGGTGTAAAAGGGATGGCCGTGAGCCATTTTGGGTAGTATTCCAGGCCATTTCGTTGGTAGGCCTCTGCCCATGCCCAGTCGAACACAAACTCGCCGTAGGAGTGGCCCTTGGCATACAGCGGAATCGCTGCCACTAGGCTGTCGTTTTCCCACAGTAAAAGATGTCTGGGTTGCCAGCCGGTGTCGGGGGCGACGCTGCCTGAGGTTTCAAAGGCCTGCAAAAACGCGTGCTGGCTCAACACAGAACCTCCGCTCGCTGCGACGAGTGCATCCCAATGTGCGGCTTCAATCTCAGAAATGTGTTCGATCGCCTGGAGTCTGAGCGCGCTCATCGAAGGGAGTCACTGTGAATGTCGGGACTGTGAGCGTTGTGTTGTTTGGTTTTACGTCGCAGCCAGGCGGCGAAGAGTACCAGCAGGGACAGGCCGAGAATGAGGCTATTTCCAATGCGCACATAAGGCGTGAGCCCTTGCTGACCTTGTACGGTGGTGTCGAGCACGCCGACGCGATTGGGAGGGAGCTGAGCGATGTCACGGCCGCGATGATCGATCGCACCTGAGGCACCGGTATTAGTGGCACGCAAAATAGGACGTGAGGTTTCAAGCGCGCGCATGCGCGACATCTGCCAATGCTGTCTCAGTGCCCAAGAGTTTCCGAACCACGCGAGATTGCTAAAGTTTGCCAAGATAGTGGCGCCATCAGTGCCGTTCGCGTCGTGAGCTGATCGACCCGCTGAATCCTTTGCACCCAATGTCCCGCGCACGGCAGGTAACAATTCCTCACCAAACACGTCTTCATAGCAAATGTTCGGCGCAATACGCTGACCATCGACGGCAAAAGGCTGTTGCGTCGCAGTTCCGCGCGTAAAGTCGCCGAGCGGAATCGACATCAGGTTGACGAACCATCTGAAGCCGAACGGGACAAACTCACCAAATGGCACCAGATGGCTTTTGTCGTAGCGTTGCGCCATCGTAGCTTCAGATAGCTGTTGCACAGTCGTATTGCCATCGATGCCAATCACGCTGTTGGTGTAGTTTCCTGTCTGGGTGTCAAATAATGCTGTACCCATCAAGATCGTACTGTTTTGGCCTTTTGCAACAGCGATCCAGGCCTGCCAAGCACTCGGTGCAATCTGGTGTTGAAACACAGCCATGACGGTCTCAGGAAGCAAGACAACTTGGGGTGTAGGGAAGCCTGCAGGTGTTGGCGTTGCAGCTAAGCGCAGATGCTCTTGGATAATCTTGGAGAGGTGGTCTGGGGTGAACTTGACGCCTTGATCGACGTTGCCCTGCACAAGTCGTGCGACAAGTGGAGCGCCTGCAGGGGTGGACCAATTTACCTGACTCAGTGCCCAGCCGAGGGCTGCCAATCCAAATGCCACGACACCGATGAGGGCACGCTTTGGATGATTGGCTTGCATGCCGACAAGGGCTGCGATCGACGCCGCAACAAAAGCCGTCACAAAAGTGACGCCGTATAAGCCTAAAACACTGGACCAGCCAGCGAACCAGCTATCGACGTGGGCATACCCAGTGTTGAGCCATGGAAAGCCTGTAAAAAGTGTCGCACGCAACCATTCGGCAAGTGTCCATGCCGCCGCCCAGGCTAAAACGGCCCAGCTCATGTTTGATAAAGACGTGACCGTAGCAGCTTTGACAAGATGAACCAGCCAAGCGGCTAAGCTGGCAAATAACGCAAGATATGCGCTCAGAGCAATCAATGCCGCAATCGCAAGCGGCATGGGCATGTAGCCATAAAAATGCATGCTGATCGTGAGCCAGTACAAACCGATGCTAAAACTACCTAGCGCAAAGAACCATGCCCTGCGGGCCGCGTAGAGGCCGCTGGGCGCACGCCAGACGCAGGTGACGAGCCAGGACATGGTGCAAAGCTGTAGGGGGCTGAGCGCCCATTGTGGAAGTGGGTCGGGCGCAAAACTCAGGGCGTGAAGTGCACCGCCCAAGAGCAACCCGAGGGCGAGTCGCCCTTTGAGCCAGAGCCCGTTCACGCTGAAGGCGAGACTCGCACAGGCTCAGCTTTACCGCGAGCCTTGGCACGGAGCCAAAGTGCACGTCTGGCATCTGCGCGCATGACTTCGATGCGCAGATCACCATGTTGGCAGGCATCACCTCGTTTGGGGATATGGCCAAGCTCATGCGCAAGCCAGCCACCTACAGTGTCATATTCGCCTGTTGGTAGGTCTGAGCCGAGCACTTCGTTGAAGACTTCGATTTCTGTGGTGGCAAGAATGCGCCAAGCCCGCACACCATCGGGGAAAATTGTTTTCGCGCCATCGACATCGTATTCGTCTTCAATCGCTCCGACGATTTGCTCGAGGACGTCTTCGAGTGTGACGAGCCCAGTGATGCCACCATGCTCGTCGATGACCACAGCAATATGGTTACGGTTACGACGAAACTCTTGGAGCAAGACGTTTAAACGTTTGGTTTCTGGAATGAAGACAGCGGGTCTCACCAAGTCACGCAACGTTAAATTTGGATTGAGCAGGTGCCGCAAGAGATCCTTGGTCATCACTACGCCAATGATGTTTTCTCGCGAGCCTTCAAAAACAGGGAAGCGAGAGTGCGCTGTTTCGATGATCTCAGGCATGAGAGTCGAAATCGATTGCGACACATCGAGTAAGTCCATCCGGGCACGTGGCACCATGATGTCTAAGGCTGTTTGTTCTGAGACCGCGAGCGCACCTTTGAGCATCGAGTAGGCGTCTGCATCAATGAGTTCGCGTTCGCGAGCTGCATTGAGGACGGCCATGATGCCTTCGCGGTCTTCGGGTTCGCGACGAACCAGCGATAAGAGTCGGTCTAGGAGGCGGGGGCGGTTGGGCTTGGCCGAAGGGGTTGAAGATTCGGCAGCAGGATAAGGATCTGACATCGTCCAGGGACAGAGTTTAGGAAGAACAAGGATAACCTGAAACGACCCCGTCAAATGCTGAAACAGCAGTCATTTCTCGTGAATCAAGTAAGGGTTATCGATCCCCATTGTGGCGAGGATGCTTGTTTCTAAGGTTTCCATGCGTGTGGCGTCGCGTGCTTTTTCGTGATCGTAGCCAAGTGCATGCAAGGTGCCGTGAATGATCAGGTGTGCAGCATGACAAAGAAAGTCTTTGCGCTGCTCTCTGGCTTCGCGTTTAAGAACGGGCAGACACAACACAATATCGCCTGCGGCCGTGCCGTCAGGTTGGACACCATATTCGAAGGTCAGGACGTTGGTTGCGTAGTCTTTTTGGCGGTAGCCCGCGTTCAGTTGTTGTGCTTCTTTGAGCCCAACAATTCTTAAACCTACTTGCATGCGTGTAAAAGACGTCTTGCCCTCTAGTTGCGCAGCCAGCATCGCGCGTTGCACCCAGCTTCGGATTCTCCACCGGGGCAAGGTTTTGGCCTCCACCGCATAGTGGATCGTGAGCGACAGCTCAGGCGCCGTTTTGTTCGGCTTGCTCATAGGCATCGACAATACGGGCGACCAGTGGGTGTCTGACGACATCGCGACTCGTGAATTTAGTAACAGCGATTCCTTTGACATCCTCAAGTACTTTGACTGCATGCGCGAGGCCGCTTTTGTGACCTTTGGGCAAGTCTACTTGAGAGGGATCGCCCGTAATCACCGCCTTGCTACCGAAACCGATCCGCGTCAAAAACATTTTCATCTGTTCGGGCGTAGTGTTTTGGGCCTCGTCCAGTATCACAAAAGCATGGTTTAGCGTGCGACCACGCATGTAGGCCAAAGGAGCGATTTCGATGGTTTGTTTTTCAAACAAACGTTGAACTCGCTCAAAACCCATCAAGTCGTATAGTGCATCGTAAAGAGGACGCAAATAAGGATCGACTTTTTGCGCGAGATCGCCGGGCAAGAAACCTAAACGTTCTCCAGCCTCGACAGCAGGGCGCGTTAAAACAATGCGCTGAACCGTATCTCGCTCCATCGCATCAATCGCGCACGCTACCGCCAGCCAAGTTTTGCCGGTACCGGCAGGGCCTACGCCAAAGGTGATGTCGTGTTTAAGAATGTTGTTGAGGTAGTCACGCTGTCGCGGAGTACGGGGACGCAGATCACTGCGACGGGTACGCAAGGCGATCGTGCCACTCTCGTCATCCAGAGGAGGAAACTCACTCGGATCAAAGTTTGGCATCGTTGGAGTAACCGAACGTCCGACACCAATCTCGACCAAGCCTAGTTGAATATCATCCACCGACAACGCTTGTTGTGCAGCGCGATCATGGAAAGCAAACAGCATTTTGCTGGCGGCTTCTGCATGCGCGCCACGGATCGTGAGTCTGTTGCCTTGTCGCGTGAGCTCGAGATCAAGACCATCGGCGATCTGACGCAAATTGACATCCAAGGGTCCGCACAGGTTGGCAAGTTGTTGATTGCCACCCTCGAGGGTCATTTTGACGGGCAAGGGACGCGCGCGCGAGGAGGTCTTGACGGGAGGTCGGCTCATTGCGAGGCCTTGGTGTGTGCGTCATCACCAGTCGCATCATCTTGAATCGCCACACGGCCTCTAAAGGTGTTGGTCATCGCATCGGTGATCACCACATCAATCATCTGTCCAATCAGACGGGGATGGCCGGGGAAATTCACAATACGATTGTTTTCGGTGCGACCGCTGAGTTCGTTGGGGTCGCGCGTGGAGGTGCCCTCAACGAGAATGCGTTGGGTTGAGCCCACCATGCTGCGCGCGATGGCGTGTGCCTGCTCGTTGATGAGTGCTTGCAGGCGCTGCAGTCGTTGAAGCTTGACCGTTTGTGGTGTGTCATCGCTCAGATCAGCTGCGGGAGTGCCGGGTCTGCGTGAATAGACAAAAGAAAACGAGGTGTCGAAACCGACTTCCTCAATGAGTTTCATGGTCTTTTCAAAGTCCTCTTCGGTCTCGCCGGGAAAGCCGACGATAAAGTCCGAGGAAAGGGTCAGGCCTGGACGCGCAGCACGCAATTTACGCACCACAGATTTGAACTCGATCGCGGTGTAGCCGCGCTTCATCCCAGCGAGGACACGGTCACTACCGGCTTGAACAGGCAGGTGCAGAAAGGACACGAGCTTGGGTAAGCGGGCGTAGACCTCGGTCATGCGCGTGGTCATTTCCTTGGGGTGTGAGGTCGTGTAGCGAATGCGCTCAATGCCTGGAATTTCGTGTACGTACTCAAGCAGCGTGGCAAAGTCGGCAATCTCAGCGCCTTCTTCTGCGCTCATACGGCCACGATAGGCGTTGACGTTTTGTCCGAGTAAGGTGACTTCTTTGACGCCTTGGTCTGCCAAGTCGGCAACCTCGGTCAACACGTCTTCAAAAGGGCGTGAGATTTCTTCGCCACGGGTGTAGGGCACGACACAGAAGCTGCAATATTTGCTACAGCCTTCCATGATCGAGACAAAAGCGGTGGCGCCTTCGACGCGCGAGGGCGGCATGGCATCAAACTTTTCAATTTCAGGAAAGCTGATGTCGACCTGCGAGCGCCCTTCGGAGCGGCGGCGCGCAATCAGTTCCGGGAGGCGGTGCAGTGTCTGAGGGCCAAAGACCACATCGACATAGGGTGCGCGATCAACGATCGCCGCGCCTTCTTGGCTGGCCACGCAGCCACCCACACCAATCACGAGATCGGGGTTGAGTGTTTTGAGGTGTTTGATACGCCCCAGATCAGAAAAGACTTTTTCCTGGGCTTTTTCTCGTACAGAGCAGGTGTTAAACAAAATGACGTCAGCGTCTTCGGGAGTCTGTGTCACCACCACGCCGCGCTCTTGTCCAAGGACGTCGAGCATTTTGTCAGAGTCATACTCGTTCATCTGGCACCCGAAGGTGCGGATGAATACTTTCTTTGGATTGTCTGTTTTTTGCATAAGAGTGCCGGAGCGGGTGTTAATCCCGTGGGCGTTAGGGTTGTTTATTCCTCGTAGACTTCTTCGAGTTCGTCTTTCTTTTTAATCGGCTTGATCATGTCTTCGCGTGTGATGCCCAACCACATTGCAATGGAGGCACCAACAAAAACAGAAGAGTAAATACCGAACCAGATACCGATGGTCAGTGCCAGCGCAAAGTAGTGCAGCGTTGGGCCACCAAAAATCAGCATGGTCAGTACCATCATCTGAGTCGAACCGTGGGTAATGATGGTGCGGGAGATCGTTTGCGTGATGGCGCTGTCGATGACCTCTACTACGCTGGCATCGCGTTCTTTGCGAAAGTTTTCTCGGATTCGATCCATCACAACGACAGATTCGTTGACCGAGTAACCCAGAACGGCGAGCACACCTGCCAAGACTGACAGAGAGAACTCCCAGCCAAAGAAAGCAAAAAAGCCCAGAATGATCACCACATCGTGTAGGTTGGCGAGCACGCCGGCAACAGCGAACTTCCACTCAAAGCGAATGGCCAGATACACCACGATGCCAATGACCACAAACAGCAGAGCGAGTAAGCCGTTTTCGACAAGTTCGCGGCCCACTTGTGGTCCGACAAACTCGACACGGCGCAGTTCGACCGCAGGATCTGCCGCCTTGAGTACC
This sequence comes from Burkholderiaceae bacterium, assembly GCA_030158305.1. Taxonomy (GTDB): domain Bacteria; phylum Pseudomonadota; class Gammaproteobacteria; order Burkholderiales; family Burkholderiaceae_B; genus Zwartia. Next base: position 39,851 of record JAOATE010000046.1, on the reverse strand, counting down.
TTCATCACGGCTTCACTCTGAACTGCAGAGCTTTGTCCCGCTGTGAGCGGTAAGCGGATCATGACATCACGGGACGTGCCGAAGTTTTGCACCTGAAAGTCTGAGTAGCCCAAGCCTGAGATGGTGCTTCTGACTTGATCAAGCGGCGCGGCTTGGGTGTAGCTGACCTCCATCACTGTGCCGCCCGTGAATTCGATCGACAGATGAAAGCCACGCGTGATGATAAAAAACACTGCTGCGACAAATACGAGCACGCTGATCACGTTTAGCACCAAAGCATGGCGCATAAACGGGATGGTGCGTTTGATTCTAAAGAGTTCCATGGTCAGTCCTTGGGTTTCCAGACCGTTCCAATCGAAATCGACTGGAGTTTTTTCTTGTTTCCGTACCAGAGGTTGGCCAAGGCGCGCACGCCCACCACCGCTGAGAACATAGAGGTAAGAATGCCCAGGCAGTGCACCACAGCAAAGCCTCGAATCGCACCAGAGCCAAATACTAGGAGCGCAACACCAACAATGAGTGTGGTCAGGTTGGAGTCGAGAATCGTGCCCCAGGCGCGGTCAAAGCCTAGATTAATGGCGTTTTGAGGAGATTCTCCGTTACGGAGTTCTTCTCGTATGCGTTCATTAATCAGCACGTTGGCGTCAATGGCCATACCAAGCGTGAGCGCAATCGCGGCAATGCCTGGCAACGTGAGTGTGGCTTGCAGCATCGAAAGAATCGCAAGCAGCAACAAGACGTTGAGTGCCAAACCCACGGTCGAGAACGCACCGAACAAGTGGTAGTAGATCACCATGAAAATGGCAATGCCGATAAAGCCGTAGAGCGTCGAGTTAAAGCCTTTTTCGATGTTTTCAGCACCCAGGCTTGGTCCGATCGTGCGCTCTTCGATAATCTCCATCGGTGCGGCGAGAGAGCCCGCGCGTAGCAACAGAGCAGTGTCAGCAGCCTCTTCGGCCGTCATGCTGCCAGAGATCTGGACCTGACCACCCGGAATTTCGCCACGAATGACGGGAGCTGTGACGACCTCGCCACGACCTTTTTCAAACAACAAAATGGCCATGCGCTTGTTGACGTTGTCACGGGTGACATCACGGAAAATGCGCGCACCTTTTGAGTCCAGCGTGAGATGAACGGCAGGCTGCTGGTTTTGACTGTCACGACCTGCTTGCGCATCTTGCAGGTTTTCTCCGGTCAAGACGACCTGACGACGCACTAAGAGAGGACGACCGTCGCGGTCTTGATAGCGCTCAAGGCCAAAAGGCACGGTACCAGCGGCCAACGCGCTTGCGGCGGCGGGCGAGTCATCCACCATCCGGATTTCAAGTGTGGCTGTACGACCGAGAATGTCTTTTGCTTTGGCAACATCCTGAACACCAGGCAACTGGACAACAATGCGGTCTGCGCCTTGTTGCTGAATGATCGGCTCTGCGACACCGAGCTCATTAATCCGGTTGTGCAAGGTTGTGATGTTTTGCTTGAGTGCGCTAGATTGCACGGTCGTGATCGCCGCCTGGCTCAGACGACCGACGATTTGTTGACGGCCACCTTCGGTGCGCTCAAGCATCTGCAAATCAGGGTTGCGTGTGCGCAAGGCGGTGATGGCCCGGTCGCGCAGGGCTTCAGTGCTAAAGGACAGTACAACGGACATGCCGTCACGCTCAATGCCGGCGGATTCGATGCGTTGGTCACGCAAGGCGACACGGAGATCAGTGACGAGCGCGTCGTAACGTGAGGTCAGTGCGCCCTGCATGTCGACTTGTAAGAGAAAGTGCACGCCACCACGCAAATCCAGACCCAAATACATGGGATTGGCGCCAATCGCGCTCAACCAAGCGGGTGAGGCCGGTAATAGATTGAGTGCAACGGTGTAGGAGGGTTCGGCTGGATTGGGATTGAGTGTTTTCTCAATCAGGTCACGCGCCTTGAGCTGCACGTCCGTGCTGGGAAAGCGCACGCGCACGGTGCCGACTGTGCCATTGAGCTCGAAAGCAGCACCAGTGTTGGGGATGTTAGCTTGTTGCAGGATGGTTTGCACACGATCCAGCGTAGCGGTATCGATTTTTAAGGTTGCCTTGGCGCTCGAGACCTGAACAGCAGGTGACTCACCAAAAAAGTTAGGCAGGGTATAGAGCAGGCCGATCACAACCGCGATCAGCACCGTCAGGTATTTCCAAAGAGGGTAGCGGTTCATTGCCGACGGGGATCAAAAAAGAGATTGCGCCCCGCGCAACGCGCGACGGGGCGATATTGAAGCTGAATTACAGCGCTTTGATCGTGCCTTTTGGCAGCACAGCTGAAACGGATGCTTTTTGCATCACGATTTCGACTGGCTTTTCAGCTAATTCGGCCACTTCGATTGTGACGTAGTTGTCGGCAACCTTGGTGACTTTACCCAGCAAACCGCCGGCGCTGATGACTTCATCACCCTTAGCCAATGCGGCTAACAGTGCCTTGTGCTCTTTTTGACGCTTCATCTGAGGACGAATCATCAAAAAGTAAAGTACGACAAACATCAGGAGAATGGGAGCCATTCCCATGAGTGAGCTTGCTGTATCAGCAGCCTGTGCCAGCACGAGGCCGGATATTGCTTGAGCAGACATTAAGGTCTCCTTTGGAAAAAGTAAGGTGTTGGCTATTGTACCGACTTGGAGGCACGATCTTTCGCAAACTGTACTCGCCAAGCATTAAATGTGCCGTTTGCGATGGCTTCACGCATTTCGGCCATGATGGTCAGGTAAAAATGCAGGTTATGAAGAGTGTTGAGGCGTGCGCCAGTGATTTCGTTTGCTCGCTGCAAGTGATGGAGATAGGACAGTGAGAAATTTTGACAAGTGTGGCAGCCGCAGCTGGGGTCGAGGGGGTTGGTGTCATCCCGGTATTTGGCATTCCGGATCTTGACGTCGCCGAAACGGGTAAATAACCAGCCGTTGCGGGCATTACGCGTGGGCATGACACAGTCAAACATATCAATGCCTTGGGCAACTCCTTCTACTAAGTCTTCTGGTGTGCCAACTCCCATCAAATAGCGGGGCGACTGCTCGGGCAGGCGAGGGGCCACGTGCTTGAGGATCCGCAACATGTCTTCTTTTGGCTCGCCAACTGAGAGGCCGCCGATCGCATAGCCATGAAATCCGATCTCTTTCAGGCCCTCCAAGGATTCGTCGCGGAGGTTTTCAAACATTCCGCCCTGGACGATCCCAAACAGCGCGTTTGGATTGGCTAAGCCATCAAAAGACTCGCGGGAGCGTCGCGCCCAACGCAAGGACATGCGCATCGAGCGCGCGGCCTCTTCGGTCGTGGCGGGTCGATCGTTGATCATATAGGGTGTGCACTCGTCAAACACCATGACGATATCGGAGTTCAGGTCTGTCTGAATCCGCATGGACTCTTCGGGCGTGAGAAACAACTTGGCGCCATCAATCGGGGAGGCAAACTTCACACCTTCTTCGGAAATTTTTCGCATCCCTTGCAAGCTAAACACTTGAAAACCACCCGAATCGGTGAGCAGGGGCTTGGACCATTGCATAAAACCATGCAATCCACCGTGCTTGGCGATGACTTCAGTCCCGGGGCGCAGCCAAAGGTGAAAGGTGTTACCGAGGACGATTTGTGCGCCGACTTCTAGTAGCTCATGGGGCAGCATGGCTTTAACGGTGCCATAGGTTCCCACGGGCATAAAAATAGGCGTCTCCACCACTCCGTGATTTAAGGTCATTCGACCTCGGCGGGCTTGTCCGTCCGTGGCGAGCAACTCAAACTGAAGACCGATGGGCGAGGATTGGGCAGTGGATGGATCTGGGGGCGTCAATTTCTTGTGGTCCGTTCTAAAAACATGGCGTCACCATAACTGAAAAAGCGATAGCGCTCTTGAATGGCATGCTGGTAGGCTTGTTTCATCGTGTCTAGACCAATAAAGGCTGACACCAGCATGAGTAATGTGGATTGGGGCAAGTGAAAGTTGGTGATCATGGCGTCGACGATCTTGTAGTCGAAGCCAGGGGTAATAAATAGCCGGGTATCACCAGACTGAGGACTGCTCAGAGTGGGATCGAGTTTGGCTGCGGACTCTAGTGCGCGCACGCTCGTCGTGCCCACTGCGATCACTCGTCCGCCTGCCGCGCGCGCACGCGCAATGGCTTGAACGGTTGAGTCTGGTACGGTGTACCACTCCGCGTGCATGACATGTTTAGCGAGATCGCCATCTCGGATGGGTTGAAAGGTGCCCGCACCGACGTGTAGTGTGACGAACGTCCGTTCAATCCCAAGCTGTTCGAGCTGTGTAAGCATCTCCTCGTCAAAATGCAGGCCCGCAGTGGGTGCGGCTACGGCTCCCGGTTCGCGTGCGTAAACGGTTTGATAGCGTTGCATGTCCTGCTCGTCTGGCTGGTGGGTAATGTAGGGCGGCAGCGGTAATGCGCCATGCGCCTCGAGCACCTCTAAGACAGGGGCGTTAAATTTCAAGACAAAGAGGTCGTCTGAGCGCCCCAGTACCGTGACGTCCACGGCATCTGCGAGTCGCAACGCGGTTCCAGCGCCCGGTGATTTACTGGACCGGACATGCGCGAGCGCCTCATCGGTTGCCGTAATACGTTCGATCAGCACCTCCACCTTGCCGCCGGTGGCTTTTTGTCCCAGCAGACGCGCTTGCATGACACGGGTGTCGTTAAATACCAGCAAATCGTTGGGCTGAAGGAGCTTGGCCAGCGCGGAAAATTGGGTGTCGTGCAGGGCACCTGCGGCATCTACATGGAGCATGCGGCTCGACGTGCGGGTGGCTGCAGGTGTCTGAGCGATTAACTCAGACGGCAGCACATAATCAAAATCCAAGAGGGAAAGTGGGGCAGGCACGGGATAACCAGACAAAAAAAGGGGATAAACAAGCAAGACCGCGCATTTTAAGCCTGTCTGTGTGATTTTTTGTATGCTGTCGACTTAAACCCCTAAATAGGTGATGGCATGATCGGTGGTCTGCAGCGTGTGTGGCAAGTCTTTGGGAAGTGTGGCGTTTTCGCGATGTGTCTTGCAACGGGGCTTGGGGTGGGTATGACCACCTCGAAAGTGCATGCGCAAGCCAAAACTCAAATCTCTATGCCACCGGAGCTTGCGCGTGCTTGGGCGCAGACAAAATTGCCAGAGTCATCCCTTTCCTTGGTCGTCCAAGAAATCGGTGGGCCGCGTCTGATGGCGGTTTCACCAGAAACGCCGCGCAATCCTGCTTCAGTCATGAAGTTGGTGACAACTTATGCCGCATTATCGCGGTTGGGACCGAATTACGTGTGGCACACCAACTTTATGATGGATGCCGAATCCCGAGTCAATGAGAAAGGCGTGCTGAGCGGTCCTTTGTACCTGCGTGCAGGGGGTGACCCTGTGCTGATGCTGCCAGATGTCTGGCGCTTGATGCGCGATTTGCGCCTGCGCGGGATTAAAGATATTTCCGACATTGTGATTGATCGTTCCATTTTTGGTGATGTCACGATCGACCCCTCTACGTTTGATGGTTCAGCGGATCGACCCTATAACGCAAGCCCTGATGCGTTTATGGTGGGCTTTGGCGCGATGCGTTTGGTTTTTTCGCCAGATCCTGCAACCAAGACCTGGAAATATTTTGTCGACCCTCCGCTGCCCGGTGTCGAGCTTGAGGCCAATGTTGCTTGGGTAGACGGCAAGTGCCCTGGCTCACCTTCTGTGACAACGGACACCACGGTTTCTGGTGACAAGGTGCGTATTCGTGTCACCGGTCGCGGCGCAGGCTCTTGTGGTGAGTTTGATGTGTTCCGTTTGGCGTTATCGCAACAAGAGTTTGGTGCACGCATTCTGCAAGAAGTGTGGCGCGAAGTGGGTGGCACGATGACTGGAAAAGTCCGGACAGGTTCGATTCCTGCGAGTGCTGTGGCGGTTGCTTCGCACCAGTCACCTCCGTTGTCTGAAGTCATCCGGTTGATCAATAAGCGTAGCAATAATGTGATGACGCGTGTACTGTTACTCACACTGGGTGCAGAAGCAGGCCGCAAGCCTGCGACGGTCACGGGCAGTGTGCAAGTGGCGCAAGAGGTGCTGGCTCGCCAAGGTCTGCCGATGACGGGTATGGTGTTGGATAACGGCTCCGGATTGTCCCGCAATGGCGTGGTCTCGGCCGATAGTCTGACGCAAATGTTGAATCGAGCGTGGACCTCGCCGGTCATGCCCGAGTTTGTTTCCTCTCTGGCGATTCTGGGTGTCGATGGCACGACGCGATATCGTTTGCGTGATCCGGCGACCAAGTCGTTGGCGCATTTGAAAACAGGTGCGCTGCGAGATGTTCGCTCGGTCGCAGGTTATGTGTGGTCGACAAGTGGTAAGCGTTTCGTGGTCGTCAGTATGGTGAACCATGAGCGTGCACACGAAGCACGTTCTTTTGAAAACGCATTGATTGCATGGCTCACCACCAAGTAATCGGGAGAGGTCACCATGAAGTTGAAATGTCTCTGGCTCGCCGCAGCCATGTTGAGCTTGCCTTACGCCGCCAATGCAGCGGTGTGCCAGGCTAAATTTTTTCACGACGGCGGAGAGATTGAAATCGTCGGTTCAGGCTTGATACAGGTTTCTGCCAAACTCAATTTCAGCCAAGTCAAAAAAACCTCGACGCAACAGTGTCAGGCCTTGGTCAAGGGCTATGCCAATTACGCGTTGCTTGGCATGCTGTCGGGTGAGACAGATGTCAATCACGTGATGCGGGTCGATGGCGTAAAAACAAGTTTGTCGAACCCAGGCGTTGCTAAAAAACCCGGTGATCCAGACGTAGATGTACAAATGCTGAGTTTGTTTGGTTATGGTGAACCCATTCGCGCAGCAGGTCAGCGATTCCCGGCGCAGTCCTTTCGTTTGGCGATTGGCGATCCACGCAGAGGCCCGACTACACCTGTGACGGTTAGGATGGGCGAAAAAACAGTGGGTGCGCAACAGCGCATTGAGACTGCGGCGGGCCAGCAATCCTGTTGGCCGGTGCGCTACTCGCGTGGCACAGACCCAACAGTGGTCAATGTCAGAGGCGCGATCATTCCGTTACCTAATATTCAGTCACAAGTGACAGACTGGTTTTGCCCAAGTCTCAATCTTGTGATGAGGCAGGAGATTATGCAGTCTGGGCAGCGTTCGGTCATTGAAGTCAAATCACTTCGCTAATGCACCCAAGATCACGCCTCTTGAATGAGCGCAAGGCTTTGCTGCTCTCTGGCTCAGTGCTGGTCCTGCTTGGTTTGACGCTGATCGCTTTGCGAGCGGGTGCGGTCGACATGCCGTGGTCTGATTTTTTTGCGCTGCTGTTGGGGCGTGAGGTCGCGGATCCTCTTATGCAAACGGTGTTGTTTGAATTGCGCCTGCCTCGCGTATTGTTTGCCATCATTGTGGGCGGCGCCTTGGCCTTAAGCGGTGCGGTGATGCAGGCCTTGTTTCGCAATCCGCTCGCAGAGCCCACTTTGATCGGCATTTCAGCCGGGGCCTCACTCGGCGCAGTGACCGCGCTGCTGCTCGGTTTTGGCGGCCTACTTGTGAGTGGCCTGGCAGGTTTTGCTGGTGCCGTGATGGCGACTTTTGCCGCCTATTTGATCGGGCGCCGCTACCCGGGGGTCGCGGGTTTATTACTTGCGGGGATTGCAATCAATGCGTTTGCGCTGAGTCTGGTGAGTGTATTGATTACTTTTGCCTCGGATGCGCAGTTTCGAAGCTTTTCTTTCTGGTCTCTTGGCAGTTTGACGCGCGCGAGTTGGTCGAGTTTAGTGTGGCTCTTGCCTTGGTCTGTAGTGATCTCTCTCTGGCTGGTCGCACGTTGGCGTGTGCTCAATGCCTTATTGCTGGGTGAGCGCGAAGCGCTCCACCTTGGTTTTGCGTTAAACCGCGTACGACGCGAACTCATCATTGCCATTTGTTTATTAATAGGGCCTTTGGTAGCCGTGACGGGAGGTATTGCGTTTATTGGCCTCGTGATGCCTCATGTCTTGAGGCTATGGCTGGGAGCGGATCACCGTTTGCTTTTGCCGATGTCCTGGATCGGTGGCGCGATGGCTTTACTCTTGGCCGATGGACTGGCGCGCCTAGTGGTGATGCCCGCCGAACTGCCGGTCGGCGTGATCACCAGTCTAGTGGGGGGGCCGTTTTTTCTTTGGCTACTGCTGCGCGCAACGCCCCACAAGTCTTAGCGCTTGGCTGCTCCTAGGTCGCATTAAAGTCCGAGTGAGCCCCAGATCGCATCCACGTGTGCTTTGGTGGCTGGATCCATTTGGATGGGTGTTCCCCATTCTCTCTGCGTTTCACCAGGCCATTTGTTGGTCGCATCCATCCCCATTTTTCCACCAAGCCCTGACACTGGCGAAGCAAAGTCCAGATAATCAATAGGCGTGTTTTCCACCAACAAGGTATCCCGCACAGGATCCATGCGCGTGGTCATCGCCCATACGACTTCTTTCCAGTCACGGGGGTTAATGTCTTGATCGACCACCACGATGAACTTGGTGTACATAAATTGTCTGAGCAGGCTCCATAAACCGAACATGACTCTTTTTGCATGACCTGGATATTGTTTTCGGATTGATACGACGGCGAGTCGATAGCTACAGCCTTCGGGCGGTAAATAAAAATCAACAATCTCAGGAAGTTGTCGGCGCAAAATGGGCACGAACACTTCGTTGAGTGCCACACCCAGCACGGCGGGCTCATCGGGCGGTTTGCCCGTGTAGGTCGAGTGATAAATCGGATTGCGTCGCATGGTGATGCGATCGACGGTAAAGACTGGAAACCAGTCTTGCTCGTTGTAATAGCCTGTGTGGTCGCCGTAAGGTCCCTCCAACGCTAATTCGTAGTCGGAAGAGGGGGGCGGATTGACGCCCTCGGGGACGACGGGTTTGATCGCGCGTGGATCGCTGCTCGGGAGGAGATGGCCTTCGAGGATGATCTCTGCTGTCGCGGGGACGGATAGATTGCTCCCGATCGCGGAAGTGACTTCTGTGCGCCCGCCTCTTAAAAGGCCTGCGAATTGATATTCGGACAGTGAGTCAGGGACAGGCGTGACCGCGCCGAGTGTGGTGGCGGGATCGGCCCCAAGTGCCACGGCAATCGGGAAAGGGGTGCCAGGGTGCGCGAGCGCGTGATCTCTAAAATCCAGGGCGCCGCCGCGGTGTGAGAGCCACCGCATGATGAGCTTGTTGCGACCGACAACTTGTTGACGATAGATGCCGAGGTTTTGACGTTTGGCGTTCGGTCCACGCGTAATGACCAGTCCCCAAGTCAGTAGAGGTGCGACATCGCCTGGCCAGCAGGTTTGAATCGGGAGTTTGTCCAAGTCGACGTCGTCTCCCTCCCAGACGATTTCCTGACAGGGTGCACCTCGAACGTTCTTTGGACTCATGTCCCAAAGCGCGGCCTTGAGCATAGCGACTTTGGCCAGAGCGTCTTTAAATCCCTTTGGGGCCTCGGGTTCGCGCAGGCTGGCCAACAACTCTCCAATGTCACGCAAGGCAGTGGTATCCACGGCGCCCATGCCCTGGGCCACTCGGGTCGGTGTGCCAAATAAGTTTGTGAGCACCGGCATATCGCTTTTCTTGCCGTGATGCTGCGTATTTTGAAAAATCAGTGCGGGCCCTTCGGCTTTCAGGACACGATCTGAAATTTCAGTCATCTCGAGAACGCTGGATACAGGCGCATCAATGCGTTTGAGATCGTTATTTTTTTCAAGTTGCGAGATGAAGTCTCTCAGGTCTTTGTATTTCAAGATGTGCGTCCTGGGTGTGCTTCTGGGTTAACCGAGATAGGTTTTGATGCGGTGCATGGCTTCTTGCAAGCGTTCAAGGCTTGTGGTGTAGGCAAACCGCATGGTGTGGGCGGCATGAGCAGGTCCAAAATCGAGCCCTGGGACGGCGGCCACTCTGGCGCCGTGAAGCAAGGCCTGAGAAAACGCACCGCTGTCAGGCGAGTGCGCAGAGATGTCAGCGTAGACGTAAAAAGCGCCATCCGGTTTGACCGGGACTGTGATGTCGAGAGCTTGCAGCGCCGGCACAATAAAGTCCCGTCGCCTACGAAACTCCTCGCGACGTTGTTCATACAGCGCGATGGTGTCAGGCTCAAAGCAAGCCAACGCACCATACTGTGCCAGCGTGGGGGCGCAGATTGCGAGACTCGCCGCCATTTTTTCAATCGGTGCCACTAGGTGAGGTGGAACGATCATCCAGCCGAGTCGCCATCCGGTCATGTTGAAGTATTTTGAAAAGCTATTGAGGATGATGACATCATCATCGAGACTGAGCGCTGATTGGCGTTGTCCCTCATACGAAAGGCTCAGATAGATTTCATCCATCATGACAAAGCCGTTGCGGGCGCGTACTTCTTTGAATATTTTTGCGAGTTCTGCTCTTTCAATTGAGGTGCCAGTCGGGTTGCTGGGTGAGGCAATCAGAACCCCACGGGTCTTGGGCCCCCAGTTTTGTGCAATATCTTGGGCGGAGAGCTGAAAGCGTGACGCGGCTGTGGTTGGGATGAGTTTGGTAGTTCCGCCCGCGGACCCGACAAAGTTACGATTGGGTGGATAGCATGGGTCAGGCATGAGGACTTCGTCACCCGGATTCACAAGTGCCATCGCGGCGAGCAAGAGCGCACCGCTCGCGCCGGAGGTCACGATCACGCGCTGCGGGTCAACGTGGGCACCGAGTTGTGTGGCGTAGAATCCAGCGATTGCTTCGCGTAGTTCAGGCAGTCCGGCGGGTGGGCAATAGCCGCTTTTGCCCGCGCGTGCGGCCTGCTCCATTGCTGTCACAACGGCCGGTGCTGCGGTAAAGTCGGGTTCTCCAACGCCAAGGCTGATAATGTCGATTCCGGCGCGCGTCAGTGCCGAGGCTTCCTTGAGGAGCTCGACCGCGTGAAATGTGACTGTATCGTGTGTACGTGCTGCAAGTGCCGTCATCGTGCCATTCTCCCTCTAGGAGCAGAATTGTAGTGGTTACTCAACCATCTCGAAGGGCTTTTCTTACTGGCCGCAGAACACCTGCGACGCCTTGGGGGCAGTTTTGTGCCCGGCTTTCGCGCGTCTGCACAGGGCAGGTGAGGTGGGATCAGGAGGCGCAGACGTCACAAGCGTGGCTTGCACCGGGGCGGGAAATTGACGTCCAGCATGCGCATGCTCTATGCGGTCAGCTCGGGGTGCAGTTGATCATGATGGATTCAGATGCGTGTCCAGATCCTCAACGTCCGATCTTGTGGGTGGATTCTCATGCTGAATGGGCCCATTCTGAGTTGGAGGATCCCAGCGCAGGCCTATGGCGTGTGGATGCTGGCGTGACACTTGCGATGCTTTATCAAAAAGGCATTGGGATTTTTGCGGAGGATCCTGCGCTCAGGACGTCTAACCTTACTATCGCTCAATGGTTTGCGCGCCCCTTTATAGGCAATTTACTGCAAAGCGGGATTGTCCAGGTAGAGGTATTGCTTGCTGATGGTACGCTGGAGCGTTTGGGTCCTTTTGGTACCAAGGATAGTGCCCCACTTAGAAGTCTTTCAGTGCAAAAAAATATCCCTCGGTTGTTTGAACTCGCACAATCCAGAGACGCCGCTTTGTGCGCGCAGAGCCATTCATGGCCCCTACGTTATCGTTTAGATGCTCTCATGTCCCAAGCTGGAGAATCGCCTAATTTGGCTTGGCTGTTTGCAGGACATGGTGGTAGTCTTGCTTGGTTGCAGACCGTGTGGATTCAAAGGACTGATAGTGCCTTGCTCACACAAGAGATTTCTGGCGATCAGGGTTTATCAGACCAGAGCCTTGGTGCGGAGGTCAGTCACGCTGCGGGTTTGCTTGATCAGTCGATCAAGCAGATCCTTGATCCAGCTGGGGTATTTGGCAAGACTCCCCCGCCAAAAGGGCTAGAATCCCCTCAATTAAATTGATTTGTTAAAAGACAAAAACAGATATGGAAAAAACTTTTCGCCAAGCCGCTCTTGATTATCACGAGCAGGGTCGCCCCGGTAAGATTTCGATTGCGCCAACCAAAATGCTGTCTAACCAAAGAGATTTGGCATTGGCGTACTCCCCTGGCGTGGCGGCGGCTTGCGAGGAGATTGTTGCAGATCCGGCAAATGCTTTTCGTTACACGGCGCGGGGCAATTTAGTTGGCGTCATCACCAACGGCACAGCGGTGCTGGGCTTAGGTAACATCGGTGCGCTGGCTTCCAAGCCTGTGATGGAAGGCAAAGCCGTATTGTTTAAAAAATTCGCGGGAATCGATGTCTTTGACATCGAAATTAATGAGCAAGATCCCGACAAGCTGGTTGAAATCATCGCCGGTTTAGAGCCGACCTTCGGTGGCATCAATCTCGAGGACATCAAAGCGCCAGAGTGCTTTACCGTCGAGCGTAAGTTGCGCGAGCGCATGAAGATTCCGGTTTTTCATGATGATCAGCACGGTACGGCGATTTGCGTGTCAGCCGCCTTTATTAACGGCTTGAAAGTCGTCGGCAAGGATATCGATAAAGTTAAAGTGGTTGTGTCAGGCGCCGGTGCCGCTGCATTGGCGTGTTTGGATTTGATGGTGGACCTGGGTCTGCCGCTCAAAAATATCTGGGTATCGGATATCGAGGGTGTGGTCTACGAAGGGCGCGCTGTTTTGATGGATCCCGACAAGGCACGTTTTGCCCAAAAAACGGATGCACGTAAATTAGCTGACATCATTGCCGACGCTGACGTTTTTCTTGGTTTGTCGGCTGGCGGTGTGCTGAAGCCTGAGATGGTCAAGGTCATGGCCAAGCGTCCATTGATTTTGGCGCTGGCTAATCCCAATCCTGAGATTCTTCCCGCGGATGCGCATGCAGTCCGTGATGACATTGTGATGGCGACTGGGCGTTCCGACTATCCCAATCAAGTCAATAACGTTTTGTGTTTCCCCTATATTTTCCGTGGTGCCTTGGATGTGGGTGCCACCACCATCACGCGCGAGATGGAAAAAGCAGCGGTCATCGCGATTGGTGATTTGGCGCAAGAGGAACAAAGTGACATCGTGGCTGCAGCCTATGGCAATTACGATGTTTCGTTTGGCCCCAAGTCCTTTATTCCCAAGCCGTTTGATCCTCGCTTGCTCGTTCGTATTGCACCAGCTGTGGCCAAAGCGGCAATGGAGTGTGGCGTGGCGACGCGCCCAATCGCGGATCTGGATGCTTACGTTGAGCAGCTTGAACAGTTCGTGTATCGCTCCGGTGCATTCATGCGGCCGATGTTCTCGGCGGCAAAAGCCCTCGTGCGTGCGGGCGCCAAGGCGCGCATCGTGTTTACTGAGGGTGAAGACGAACGTATTTTGCGTGCAGTGCAGGTGATCGTTGACGAGAAATTAGCAAAACCAATTTTGGTCGGCAGACCATCTGTTTTGGCGGATCGCATTACAAAATTCGGTTTGCGTTTGCGCTTGGGTGAAGACGTTGAGGTCACCAATCCTGAGTTTGACGAGCGTTTCCATCATTACTGGACGGCCTATTGGGAAAAAATGTGCCGCCACGGTGTGACCAAAGAAATGGCGCGCATTGAAATGCGTCGCCGCTTGACGCTGATTGGTGCCACGATGGTGCACATGGGTGACGCGGACGGCATGATTTGCGGCACAGTCAGTGGCTACTCCGATCATTTGCGGTATATCGATCAGATGATTGGTAAACGTCCTGGTGCGGCGACTTACGCAGCGATGAACATTTTGCTATTGCCTGAGCAGACGCTTGCCTTGGTGGATACTCATGTCAATGATGATCCAACCGCTGAGCAAATTGCGGAGTTCACCATTGCAGCGGCTGATCAAATGCGTCGACTCAATGTGATTCCCAAGGTCGCATTATTGTCTCGTTCTAACTTTGGCTCTGGCAGTTCTGCCTCTGGTAGCAAGATGCAAAAAGCTTTAGAGTTGATCCGTGCGCAGCAACCTGAGCTTGAAGTGGATGGTGAGATGCATGGTGACTGCGCGTTAAACGAGGCGCTCCGCCTAAAAATACTCCCTTCTTCTACGCTCAAGGGTGCGGCAAACTTGTTGGTATGTCCTAACGTGGATTCTGGCAATATCGCCTACAACCTGCTTAAGACAGCGGCAGGTGGTAACGTCGCAATCGGTCCATTCTTGTTGGGTGCCAATGCACCTGTGCATATTCTGACGACGAGTGCGACGGTTCGCCGTATCGTCAATATGACTGCATTGACGGTGGTTGAGGCAAATGATCCACGCTATGACGATTTACAAAAGAAATTACTGTAAAAAATTGTCAGGCTTGTCATATTTACCGGAAATATCAGCGTTAAAGGCGTGACTGTTTGCGATATTTCCAGTATAAAAACTCAACGATCTTTTAGTGCGATATGTTCACTGAGTTTCAGTGATGGAGATATCCAATAGAGTGGCCTGCTTGAAGGAGCCATCGGTATGGGTAAGACGCTTGAGCCAACATTGCGGCAGTTAATAAAGCGCGGCGGAGACTTTGATCCTCAAGGTGGATTAGATGTTGTCGCTGCTGCAGCCAAAGATGCGGGATTGACGTGGTTTGAGGCGGATTGCGACAAAGCGCGCAGCCGCTCAGCCGTGTTTCGCGCGATTGTCAAAGCTGTTGATTACCCACAGTTTTTTGGTGCAGATTTTGATGGCTTGTATGACTGTCTGTGCGACACGCTGCTCGACCAAAAAGAAGGTGGCTTTGTGTTGGTCCTCAATCATTTGCATTCTGCTGATCCAGCGATCGTGATGGATGGAGAACAGTTCTTGCAAGTGTTAAACGACGCGGTCGAGTTTGCCCGAGAAAACAATCGTGTTTTTATTTATGGCATTCATCACGCGGGTAAACATCCGGAGGCGGCTCCTGGTGTGGTCAATGCCTGGAGCGATGAGCCTGCTTGAGGTCTTACCAGCGTAGTAGGGCAGTGGTTGCCGCGACCAAGGCTAAGCCAGCAGTTTCTGTGCGCAACACGCGCGTACCAAAGCGAATGGCATGAGCGTTGTTGCGTGTGCAGCTTTGCAATTCTTCAGGACTCCACCCACCCTCCGGCCCGACCAAGAGAGTCAGCGCCCGGTCTGTTTTGGCTTTGCAAAACGGGTCTGAGAGGCGCGTTTCCAAGTCTTCAGAGGCGGAGGGGTCACACAGCAAGCGCTCTCCAATTGCCCGCGCATTGAGTGCCTCCTCGAGTGTTTGAGGCGGAGATATTTGCATCAGTCGATTGCGTCCACATTGCTCAGAGGCCGACTCAATAATGCCCGCCCAGTGCGCTAAGCGTTTCTCAAGCCTTGGCCCAGAGAGCTTCAGAATGCTGCGATGCGCACTAATTGGAACGATGCGACTGACGCCCAGTTCGACCGCCTTTTCTATCACCCAGTCCATTTTGTCGCCCGAAGGAAGCCCCTGAAACAGGCATAGCTCGCCAGCGAGTTCGCTCTCTTTCGGATGAAGCTCGCCAAGGGTGACGCAGGCAGTTTTCCCTTGAAAATCAAGGGTTCCGGGTAACTCACCCCCACGTCCGTCAAACAAAATAATGGTGCTGCCAGCCTCTAGTCTGCGTACCCGTATGTGATGGGCAACAGAATTCGGCAGCGCTAGCGTTTGCCGGGCGGAAAGGGGTTCTGGACAATAAAAGCGGGGGTCAGCCATGCAGGGTGCTCGGTTGTGTCTGAGTGGATATACGGGTGCTAAACTCCTACGTTTTGTAACCCATTTTTCTGATCCCGTGAGTTCACGGCCGGGACCCATCGCATGAGCACAACTATCGCCACCCCCGTCAAACTGGCAGATGCCATCCGTGCACTCGCCATGGATGCTGTTCAACAAGCCAATTCCGGTCACCCCGGAGCCCCGATGGGGATGGCCGAGATGGCCGAAGCGCTTTTTACCCGTCATTTGCGACATAACCCGGCCGACCCTGCTTGGCCCAACCGCGACCGCTTTGTGTTGTCGAACGGGCATGGTTCGATGCTGATTTATGCCTTATTGCACCTGACTGGATATGACCTCCCCATGGAGGAGTTGCGCAAATTCCGTCAATTGCACTCCAAAACGCCCGGTCATCCGGAGGTGGGCATCACTTCCGGCGTGGAAACCACTACAGGACCACTCGGTCAAGGCTTGGCGAATGCGGTCGGGATGGCACTTTCTGAGTCATTGCTGGCGGCCGAATTCAATCGCCCAGACCACAAAATTGTCGATCACCATACCTACGCTTTCGTAGGGGATGGCTGTTTGATGGAAGGGATTTCACACGAGGTCTGTTCTCTGGCCGGGACCTTGCGTCTCTCTAAGCTGGTTGTTCTGTATGACGACAACGGCATCTCGATTGATGGCAAGGTAGAAAACTGGTTCGCCGACGATACCGCTAAGCGTTTTGAAGCCTATGGCTGGAATGTCGTGCGTGTGGCGAATGGTCATGACGTTGAGGCTGTTCATGCCGCGCTGGCTCAGGCTCGCAAGCTAGGTGCCCAGCATGGTCGTCCAACACTGGTGATCTGCCGGACCGTCATTGGCCAGGGCGCCCCGACTGTCGCGGGCACGGACAAGGTCCACGGCGCCCCGCTTGGCGCAGAAGAAATTGCTGCAACGCGTGCCGCGATTGGCTGGCCCTATGCGCCTTTTGAGATTCCTGAGGCGGTCTACGCTGGCTGGGATCAACGCAGCGCGGGTGCCCAGGCACAGTCAGGTTGGCAGAAAACGTTTGATGCCTACGCGGCTCAGTTTCCTGCTGAAGCCGCCGAATTTATGCGTCGGATGACAGGCGCCTTGCCCGCTCATTTTGCGGCGGTTGCTGAAAAGCTGCTGTCTGCGACAAATGAAAAAGCGGAGACCGTGGCCTCACGTAAGGCGTCCCAGCAAGCTATTACCGCCCTGGTCGAGGTCTTACCAGAAATGCTCGGCGGATCTGCTGATTTGACGGGTTCGAACTTCACGGACTGGAAGGGCGTCGGGGCTGTGCGCGCTGGCGCAGAGGGCATTCAGTTTGGCCGACATATTAATTATGGCGTGCGCGAGTTCGGGATGGCGGCAATCATGAATGGCATGGCGCTTCATGGCGGTTACTTGCCGTTTGGCGGCACCTTCCTGACGTTCTCCGACTATTCACGCAATGCGCTTCGCATGGCGGCGCTGATGAAGCAGCGTGTGGTGCATGTGTTTACCCACGATTCCATTGGTTTGGGCGAGGATGGACCGACACACCAGTCAATCGAGCACGCGAGCAGCTTGCGTTTGATTCCCAATTTATCCGTTTGGCGTCCCTGCGATACGGTTGAGACGATGGCTGCATGGTTGGCCGCTGTCGAGCGCCCTAGCAGCATCGGGATGGATGTTCATGCGGGTGGTCCGACCGCGCTGTTGCTTTCTAGACAAAATCTGCCTTTCGTGGCGCGCAGTGCCGAAACGCTCAAACAGGTCGCGCGTGGTGGTTATGTGCTTCAAGAAGCGGCAGGTGCCCAAGCGGCGATTATTGCCACAGGCTCCGAGGTTGCACTCGCGATCGAAGCACAGAAACTCCTGGCAGCCGAAGGCATTGCCGTGCGTGTGGTCTCCATGCCAAGCACGGATGTGTTTGACAAACAAGATGCCGCCTGGCGTGCCTCGGTCTTGCCTAAGGGCATGCCGCGCGTCGCAGTGGAGGCTGGCGTCACCGCCTTTTGGCACAAATATGTTGGACTTGAAGGTGCAGTGGTAGGTATTGATACATACGGCGAATCGGCACCTGCCGGCGCGTTGTTCAAACACTTCGGACTGACTGCTGAAAAAGTGGCGCAGGCCGTTAAAAATATTTTATAAATTTTGCAAACTTAGGAGCTTGGTCTCATGACAATTCGCGTCGCTATTAACGGTTATGGTCGTATTGGTCGCAACATTTTGCGTGCACATTACGAAGGTGGCAAAAAGCACGATATCGAAATCGTGGCCATCAATGACTTGGGTGACCCCAAGACAAACGCCCACCTGACGCAATATGACACCGCTCACGGCCGCTTTCCCGGCACAGTTGGCGTTGAGGGTGACTACATGGTTGTCAACGGTGACAAAATCCGTGTGTTGGCCAACCGTAACCCTGCCGAGTTGCCCTGGGGTGACCTGAAAGTCGACGTGGTGCTCGAGTGCACCGGCTTCTTTACCAGCAAAGAAAAAGCTTCAGCCCACCTCAAAGGCGGCGCCAAAAAAGTCATTATTTCCGCACCAGGCGGCAAAGATGTCGATGCGACCATCGTATTTGGTGTCAACCAGGACGTACTCAAGAAAGAGCACACCGTCATCTCGAACGCTTCTTGCACAACAAACTGTTTGGCACCCCTAGTCAAGCCTTTGCATGAAAAGCTGGGTGTTGTGACCGGTCTGATGACCACGATCCATGCCTACACCAACGACCAAGTGTTGACAGACGTCTATCACGAAGACTTGCGTCGTGCCCGCTCGGCCACCATGAGCATGATCCCCACCAAGACGGGTGCGGCGGCGGCTGTTGGTTTGGTGTTGCCTGAGCTGAACGGCAAGTTGGATGGTTTTGCGATGCGCGTGCCGACGATCAACGTCTCGATCGTGGACTTGACCTTTACGGCCAAGCGCGACACCACAGTCGAAGAAGTCAATGCCATTCTCAAGGATGCTGCAGAATCCGGTCCTCTCAAGGGCATCCTGACTTACAACACCGAGCAATTAGTGTCGGTCGACTTTAACCACAATCCTGCTTCGAGCAACTTCGATGCCACCTTGACCAAGGTCTCAGGCAATCTGGTGAAGGTCAACTCTTGGTATGACAACGAGTGGGGTTTCAGCAACCGCATGCTCGATACGACTATCGCCTTGATGTCTGCTAAATAATTGTTTGTAAAAATAAGCTGATCATGACCACCGTTCACACTCTTTCTGCACTCGCTCAAGCCGGCAAACTGAAAGGTCAGCGCGTATTTATTCGCGCCGACCTGAACGTTCCTTTTGATGACGCAGGTCACATCACCGAGGACACGCGAATCCGCGCCTCGGTTCCAGGTATTCGTCTGGCGCTCGATGCCGGCGCTGCCGTGATGGTGACTTCGCATCTGGGGCGTCCGACTGAGGGCACCCTGACACAAGAAGACTCGCTGGCACCGATTGCCAAGCGACTCTCCGAGGTGTTGGGAATGCCTGTTGCGCTCGTGCAAAACTGGGTGGACGGTGTCTCAGTCGCGCCCGGGCAAGTGGTTTTGCTCGAAAATTGCCGCGTGAACAAAGGCGAAAAGAAAAACGACCCAGAGTTGTCCAAAAAAATGGCCGCTCTGTGCGATGTGTACGTCAATGATGCGTTTGGTACCGCCCATCGCGCTGAGGCCACCACACACGGCATCGCGCAGTTTGCACCGATCGCCTGTGCGGGTCCTTTGTTGCAGGCCGAACTCGAAGCCCTTGGCCGTGCTTTGCTGGCTCCCAAGCGTCCTCTGGTCGCGATCGTGGGCGGCTCAAAAGTTTCCACTAAGCTTTCCATACTCCAGTCCTTGGCCGACAAAGTTGATCAGTTGATCGTGGGCGGTGGTATTGCCAATACCTTTATGCTTGCGGCAGGTTTGCCCATTGGAAAGTCTCTCGCTGAGCCTGACCAACTCGATCAAGCCCGTGCTGTGATGGAAAAAATGCAGGCCCGTGGTGCGGCTGTGCCGATCCCTGTCGATGTGGTGTGCGCCAAAGAGTTTTCTGCCCAAGCCAAGGCCACTACCAAATCTGCCAAAGACGTCGAGGCGGACGATTTGATCTTGGATATTGGTCCACAGACCTCCGCTCAGTTGGTCGAGATTTTGAAAAATGCTGGCACGATCGTCTGGAACGGACCGGTCGGCGTGTTTGAAATTGAAGCCTTTGCCCAAGGAACGGCTGCTGTTTCTCACGCAATTGCTGCGTCCGCTGGCTTCTCCATTGCGGGCGGTGGTGACACCCTAGCCGCGATTGCCAAGTTCGGCATCACTGACCAGGTCGGCTACATCTCCACAGGCGGTGGTGCCTTCTTGGAGTTCCTCGAGGGCAAGGTTTTACCTGCCGTCGATATTTTGCAAAAACGCGCGGCTGACTAAATTTTTAGCCAGCCCTCAGCGCGTTTCTGCATCGGGCACGATTAATCCACAATAAACAGTGTTGCACCAGTCTCTGTCGAGGACTGGTGCGGCTCCGCGCCGTCTGCGACTTGATAGCTCATGCCAGGCTGCAGGTCAAACACGCGACCGTCCTTGAGCTCGGTGCGCAGCGAGCCGCTCAAACACAACAAAATGTGACCCTTTTCACACCAGTGATCCGCGAGATAGCCGGGTGTGTATTCGACCATCCTGACGCGGATGGTGCCAAACTGCTGTGTCCGCCAAAAGGCTTTGCCCGTTGTGCCAGGGTGCTCAGTCGCGGGGATGATCGACCAGTCTGTCGTTCCAAAAGGAATATGATTGATTTGCATAGTAGGGTGGTATGTTTAAAAAGGCTTGTATTTTTGTGAATATGCCCCCATTGTGAAGGTGTATCCACCTTTTTGGCGCATTTTTTGCGGCCGCACACATGGAATTTAAAGACTATTACAAAACGCTTGAGCTTACACCGGAGGCTTCGCAGGATGATATCCGCAAAGCCTACCGCAAACTCGCGCGTAAATACCACCCGGACGTCAGTAAGGAAAAGGACGCAGAGACCCGCATGCGCGAGGTCAACGAGGCCAACGACGTGCTGCGGGACGAGGAAAAGCGGGCGGCTTACGATCAGCTTAGAACGAATGTTTCCTCAGGTGGTGCTGCGCCCGGACCAGGCTGGGATCGTGGCTTTGAGTTCGCGGGTGGTGATGGGCACGCACCGAATGAAGCTGAGTTTCATGACTTTTTATCCAGCTTGTTTAAACAAGCCGAGCGACAGCGGCGCGGCCCGGGCGCGGATCCGCGGCAGGCTAGTGCGCAACAACCCTACAAGGGCGAAGATCATCACGCCGATATTGAAATTTCTCTCGAAGACAGCCTCAATGGTGTGACGCGCGAGCTCGGTTTGCGCTCAGTGCAGCTCGATGCACAAGGCCGCCCTCAGCTCGTCAATCGCACCTTGAGTGTCAAGATTCCTGTGGGTGTGCGGGCGGGTCAGATGATTCGATTGTCCGGTCAGGGCATGCCCGGCGAGGCGGGCGGTCCAGCAGGGGATTTGTTTTTGACGGTGCACTTTGCCCCGCACCCTGTCTATCAAGTGCAGGGTCGGGATTTAAGTATGAAGCTGCCAGTCGCGCCTTGGGAGGCGGCTTGTGGCGGTCAGGTCCGCGTGCCGACCTTGCAGGGTGAGGTCGAGGTCAGTATTAGCGCGGGTAGTCAGCCGGGCAGCAAACTCAGATTGCGCGGCAAAGGCTTGCCTGGTGATCCGGCAGGTGATTTGTATTTGGTGCTGGATGTCGTGTGGCCGCCCGCCACCACAGAGGCAGCGAAAGAGGCCTACCAAGCGTTAGCCAAGGCGGCGCCTTTTAATCCGCGCCGCCATTTGGGAGTACAGGGATGAAATCGGTCACGATTTACTCAGCCGTGATGGTGGATGGCGGTGCGCCGTTGTCTTTGCATGAGATGGCGTATTTGTGTGAACAACACGTGGATTGGGTGGTGAGCCTCGTGCGCGAAGGATTCGTGGGCATTGAGCGCGATGCCCTCCCGTCAGAGACGTCGCCCGATCATTGGGTCTTTGCCAGTGCGGCAGCGGCTCGCGCCCGTCAGATTGCCCGCGCGCAGAGAGACTTCGATATCAATCTGGACGCGGCAGCGTTGATGGTGGATTTGATGGAAGAAGTCAGACAGTTAAGAGCGCAGCTCGAGGTGTATCAAAGATGAATGCTAGTCGTCACCCCGATACGATTCGTATCGGTCTTGTTTCCGTTTCAGATCGTGCCTCGAAGGGTGTTTACGAAGATCAGGGCATTCCTGCTTTGCAAGCTTGGCTGGAAAAGGCTGTCACCACCCCAATTGAGTGCGTGACTCGCTTGATTCAGGACGATGCACCGACGATTTCGGCCGCATTGGTTGAGCTGGTGGATGTCGAACGCTGCGATCTAGTACTCACGACGGGTGGAACGGGTCCGGCGCGCCGTGACGTGACACCAGAAGCCACGGTGGCGGTGGCCACCCGCGAGATGCCAGGCTTTGGTGAACAAATGCGCCAGATCAGCTTGCAGTTTGTTCCCACCGCGATTTTGTCGCGACAAGTCGCGGTGCTAAGAGAGACTGCAGATCACACCGCGCTGATTATCAATTTACCGGGACAACCCAAGGCGATCAGCGAAACGCTGGAGGGACTTAAGCGTGAAGACGGTACCGTCGTCGCATCAGGTATTTTTGCGGCTGTCCCGTACTGCATTGACCTGATTGGCGGACCTTACATTGAGACCGACGATGCTGTGGTCAAGGCGTTCAGACCCAAGTCTGCGCGTCGTACGCCGGCGGCTTAAACGGCATATTTCAGCCACATAGTCAGCCACTCAGTCAGTCAGCTCTGCGCCGCCAATTTCACCACATCACTTAGGCACGCAGACGCCACAGCGAGGTGACTTCGGCGCGTCGCGCGTCGGCCAGAGGATCTTCTTCGTCCTTGGTCTTTGCATGCATCGGGCGAATGTCCAGTCGCTCCATAACCCTCAGGCCGGCGGCTTCGATCATATCCAGCAAGTCTTCGCGCGTGCGTAGACCCAGATGCTCCGCAAGGTCTGACAGAATCAACCAACCTTCGCCCTGAGGGGTGAGGTGCGCGCCCAGACCCTTTAAAAACCCATTGAGCATATGCTGATCCTGATCGTAGATCGCGTGCTCCAACCCCGAAGCAGGGCGACCCGGCAGCCAAGGTGGGTTACAGACGATCAGATCCGCTTGCCCGTCAGGAAATAAATCCGCTTGTACAAACTTCACACCTGACGACAGGCCTAAGCGTTCGATGTTTTCTTGAGCGCAATCTAAGGCTCGTGCTTGAGTATCCGTCGCGGTGACGTGCTTGATCCCGCGTTTGAGCAATAGCGCGGCGATCACGCCTGTGCCTGTACCGATGTCAAAGGCGTGACCCAGCATGCCGGGACCTTGCGGGAGCGGTGCCTGTGCAATCAGCTCTAAGTACTCGGAGCGGGTGGGTGCAAAGACTCCGTAATGCGGATGGATGCGAGCACCCAGCGCTGGGATATCGATGCCATTTTTACGCCACTCATAGGCACTGATGAGGCCCAGCAGTTCGGTCAAGGGCATGACATAGCCGGTTTTGCTGTCGCCGTGGGCGGCCAGGCACGCCCCTTTGACATCGGGTGCGCGACGGTGTTTGAGGAGGTGATGCGGCTCAAAAGGCAGGCACAGCATCCCCAGCGTACGGGCACGTTGGGCGCGCGCCAGTCTGACCTGGTGAAAACGCTCGGGGTAGGGGAGTTCAAGGTATTTTGGACGACGTTTGGCCGTGCGTCGCGCCAAAGCGTGCAAGAGCTGGCGGGCATTTTGAAAGTCACCAGTCCAAATCAGCGCGACACCTTCGCTTGCCAGTCTGTAGGCGGTGTCGGCACTCATCGTGTCATCGGCGAGCATCGAACGCTTTGGGGGTGCCCAGCCGTTTTCAGAGCGCCAGGCTGAGGTGAGCGTTTGCTCGCCCGCGAGCCAAGAAATTGTGGGGGTCGTGCTGTTTAAATCGGGTTTGCCGTGCGGCATGGAGGCTTCTCATTAGAGGATCAAAAGTGCTTGGACCCGAGTTTTTGGGGGGCATAGGGCAAATACGTCCGTGCTGCCGTAAAATACTCGGTAAATTCCCTACAACCCCGACATTTTGCTCTAAAAAGGATTTCTCATGGCTTTAGTTTCCATGCGCCAGCTTCTGGACCACGCCGCCGAGCATGGTTATGGCATTCCCGCATTTAACGTGAATAACCTGGAACAGGTGCAGGCCATTATGGAAGCGGCTGCTCAGACTGACAGCCCGGTCATCATGCAGGCCTCCGCAGGTGCGCGCAAATACGCTGGCGAAGGCTTCCTGAAATATCTGATTCAAGCAGCAGTCGAGTCCTATCCTCATATTCCTGTTGTGATGCACCAGGATCACGGTCAGTCCCCCAAAATCTGCCAAGGCGCGATTGATCTGGGATTTTCTAGCGTGATGATGGACGGTTCGCTTAAAGAAGACGGCAAATCGATCGCCGACTACGACTACAACGTCGCAGTGACCAAGCAGGTCGTGGATATGGCCCACAAGCTGGGTGTCACGGTCGAGGGTGAGCTGGGTTGTCTGGGTTCGCTCGAAACCATGGAAGGTGACAAAGAAGACGGTCACGGTGCCGATGGCAAGCTGACGATGGAGCAGTTGTTGACCGATCCTGAGCAGGCAGCGGATTTCGTGCGTCGTACACAACTCGACGCGCTCGCGATCGCGATTGGTACGAGCCATGGCGCCTACAAGTTCACGCGCAAGCCCACAGGCGACATTTTGTCGATCTCCCGCATCAAGGAAATCAACAAGCGTTTGCCGAACACCCACCTTGTGATGCATGGCAGCTCCAGCGTGCCACAGGAGTTGCTGGCTGAGATTCGTCAGTTTGGCGGCGACATGAAAGAAACCTACGGTGTGCCGGTCGAAGAAATCCAAGAGGCCATCAAGTTTGGCGTTCGCAAAATCAACATCGACACCGATATCCGCTTAGCGATGACGGGCGCGATTCGCCGTTTCTTTGCTGAAAATCCAGGCAAGTTCGACCCACGCGAATACCTCAAGCCCGCACGCGAGGCGGCCAAGGCGATCTGTGTCGCACGCTATCAGCAATTTGGTACCGCTGGCAATGCGAGCAAAATCAAGGTTGTGCCGCTCAATGAGGTCGCAGCGCAATACGCCGCTGGCAAATTGTCTCAGGTCGTGCAATAAACGTCATGACGAAAGCACTGTATCAATCCAGCATTCAATCCCTTCCGCTACTTGCGCGCGGTAAAGTGCGCGACATGTACGCGGTTGGCGACGACAAGCTTTTGATCATCGCGAGCGATCGTATCTCCGCGTTTGATGTGATTCTTGATGATCCGATTCCTGGTAAGGGGCAGGTTCTCAAGGAGCTCACCGACTTTTGGTTGGAAAAGCTCGCGCATGTGTTGCCCAATCACTCAACGGGGATCAATCCTGAAGACGTGGTCGCGCCGAACGAACGCGATCAGGTGATCGGACGTGCAGTCGTGGTGAAACGTCTCAAACCCATTATGGTTGAGGCCGTTGCGCGTGGTTATCTGATTGGCTCCGGCTGGAAAGACTATCAAGCGACAGGCTCTGTCTGCGGGATTCAGTTGCCCGCGGGTCTCAAGCAAGCCGGCAAATTACCTCAGCCGATTTTTACGCCAGCCGCCAAAGCCGAGATGGGCTTGCATGATGAGAATGTGGACTTTGCGCATGTCATCAAAGAAGTCGGTCAAGAAATGGCTGAGCGTATTCGTGATGTGACGTTGCGTCTGTACACCGAGGCTGCGACCTTTGCCGCTACCAAGGGCATTATGATCGCGGATACCAAATTTGAATTCGGTCTGGATGCGAACGGCACGCTGCATTTGATGGACGAGGTGCTCACACCTGATTCTTCACGTTTCTGGCCTGCCGATGGCTATCGCGAAGGTATCAGCCCACCCTCGTTTGACAAGCAGTTTGTTCGTGATTGGCTCGAGACGCAAGACTGGGGCAAAACACCTCCGGCACCGCGACTACCTGCGGATGTCATTGCTAAAACTGCGGCCAAATACCGCGAAGCCCTTGATCGTCTGACCGCCTAATCAACTCACTGTTCTATTTTCATTAGCAAGGCTTTGTTATGACCTCTTTATCTTCTGCTGGTGCACCGCTTGTGGGTGTCATTATGGGTTCATCCAGCGATTGGGAAGTCATGCAACATGCCGTGAGTATGCTGGGTGATTTTGGTGTGCCCTGCGAGACTCGGGTGATCTCTGCCCACCGCATGCCCCACGACATGGCTGAATATGGCGCACAGGCAGCAGCGCGCGGTTTGCGCGGCATTATTGCCGGTGCGGGTGGTGCTGCCCATTTGCCTGGCATGATGGCGGCGCTGACCGAAGTCCCTGTGTTTGGTGTGCCAGTGCCCTCCAAGTATTTGCGTGGCGAGGACTCTCTTTTGTCCATTGTGCAAATGCCCAAGGGCATCCCAGTTGCGACGTTTGCGATTGGCGAAGCTGGCGCGGCCAATGCCGCCTTGCACGTCATTGCAACGCTCGCAACGACCGATCCCGTCTTGCGTGAAAAGCTCATCGCTTTCCGCGCACGTCAGACTGAGGCGGCACGTGCCATGCGGGTGCCGTTGTGATTGCACCGGGTGAGTGGTTGGGTCTGATGGGCGGTGGTCAGTTAGGCCGCATGTTCTGTCATGCGGCGCAGTCCATGGGTTACCGCGTTGCGGTACTAGATCCTGCGGCAGAGGGACCTGCGGCCTCGGTCGCTGATCTGCACATCCAGGCAGACTACGATGATGAAACGGCGCTGATCAAGTTGGCGCAACGCTGCCGAGCCGTGACCACTGAGTTTGAAAACGTCCCCGCCCAAAGCTTGAAGACGTTGGCCTCGCATTGCCGCGTGACACCTGGTTCGCATGCGGTCGAGATTGTTCAGGATCGCATTGCAGAAAAAGCGTTTATCGTCAGTCAGGGCGTCGCCGTCGCACCGTATGCCGCGATCCGTGCAGAGTCAGATTTGCGCGCAGCAGGTGCACATTTGTTTCCAGGTATTTTAAAAGTCGCTCGCCTGGGCTATGACGGTAAAGGCCAGGCGCGCGTGCGCTCGCTCGAGGAGGCATTAAAGGCTTTCGCTGAGTTTGGTGGCGTGCCATGCGTACTCGAAGCCATGCTCGATCTCAAAGAAGAGCTCTCGGTCGTGCTGGCACGGGGATTAGACGGTCAGTGCGCAGTCTTCCCCATCGCACGCAACGTCCACGAGCAAGGCATTCTAGCTGTGACGACCGTTGACATGCAAGCCGTCGCGATGACAGCGCGTGCAACCGAAGCCGCGTTAGCGATTGCGCAAGGTCTCAAGTATGAAGGTGTGCTGTGCGTAGAGTTTTTTGTGGTGGGTGACGGTCAGTTGCTCGTAAATGAAATCGCACCACGTCCTCACAATAGCGGTCATTTCAGCATGAATGCCTGTGTGACCAGTCAGTTCGAACAACAGGCGCGCGTCATGGCGGGCTTGCCGCTCGGCAGCACACGCTTGCTCGCACCTGTGGTGATGCTCAATATTTTGGGTGATGTTTGGTATCCAGGTTCGGATGACAAACAAGCTGAGCCCGACTGGCGAGGTGTATTGGCCGTGCCGGGTACTTCCTTGCATCTCTATGGCAAGCGCGAAGCGCGTCGCGCACGCAAGATGGGTCATGTCAATTGCACGGGTACAACGCTTGCCGAAGCGGTCTCCCATGCCAACCAAGTGGTGCAGGTATTGCGCTTGCCCGTTGCGGCAACGCTTTGAGACGGCGGCTCAGTGACTACAGCCTCTGATCGCGACATCCATCAAGCCGCTCAGGTGTTGCTTCAAGGCGGCTTAGTCGCCTTTCCAACCGAGACGGTGTATGGATTGGGTGCAGATGCTGAGAGTCGCGAGGCGGTTGAACGGATTTATCAGGCCAAAGGCCGTCCTTCTAATCATCCTGTGATTGTTCATGTGGCGCCCGAGGCGGATGTTTCTTATTGGGCAGCTTCGGTGCCTGACGAGGCGCGTGCGCTGATTGATGCGTTTTGGCCAGGCCCTCTCACTTTGATTCTCAAGCGTGCCGCGCACATTTCTGATGTGGTGAGCGGAGGACAAGATAGCGTGGGTCTGCGCTGCCCTTCGCACCCTGTTGCGCAACGACTGATTCGTGCGTTTGCCGCCGGCAAGCCTTCAGGTCAGGGTGGGATCGCCGGACCTTCTGCGAATAAATTCGGTCAAGTCTCGCCCACGCAAGCTTCTCACGTACGCGATGAGTTTCCCGAACTTGTCGCGGCAGGCATGCCAATCCTCGAGGGCGGTTCTAGCGAGGTTGGGATTGAGTCGACGATTATTGATTTATCTCGCCTCAGCCAAGGTGTCGGCCCCGTGCTGTTGCGCCCCGGATTGATCACGGCAAACCAAATCTCTCAGATATTGGAAACGCCTGTGCACCAACCTGATGCCCAAGCCCCTCGCGTATCGGGTGCTCTGAAGTCTCACTATGCACCTCAGACGCCCATCAAGCTTGTCACTGGGACAGGTATCGTGTCTGACGCACTCTCTCTAGCAGAGCGGACTAATCAAAAAATAGTATGCGTCACGCATAGTATTGATCAGGCGTTTCACCCTCGGCATGCACAGATCGAGTGGGTCGCCATGCCCACACAGCCTGCCGCCTATGGCTATGCGTTGTACGCAACCTTACGTGCGCTAGATCAGGCTCACTACGATTGCATGCTTTGGGAAAACGTCCCTGATACGCAAGAATGGTCTGGGATCAATGATCGACTTGGGCGCGCGGCTGCAGCGTTCTGAACCCAGCATCGCGGCTGTTTTGACACAGATGAAAATTCATCTATGCTAGTACGAATTGAATTCACAAAAATACAAAAGAGACAAATCGTGATTGCGCTGAAAGTAGGATAAACAGGCGTAATCACACAAGGAGAAAATTTAGATCATGATGCTGACATTGCATGATCCTCAACAGTCGCACGCGTTCTATAAAAATGGATCTTGGCAATCTGACACATTTTTCAGTCTGCTTGAGCAGCACGCGAATTTTTATCCAGAACAGCGGGCGCTGCGCGACAATTTAGTTGCATTGACATGGTCGCAGTTACTCGGTGAGGTGGAGCGGGTTGCGTTAGCTCTGCATCAAAGCGGCTTGCGACAGGGTGATCGCGTCGCGATTTGGTTACCGAGCCGAGCCGAAAGCGTGATTGTCATGCTGGCCTGCTCACGTAACGGTTATGTTTGCTGTCCGTCTTTGCATCAGAGCTACACCTCTGACGAAATCGTCACGTTGCTCAAGCGCATCCGTTGTCGCGCGTTGTTCGCGATGCAAGGCTATGGCTCAGACGCCAAGACCAGTTCAATTTTTGAAAAACTTGATCAAGTGTCAACATTGGCTGCAGTGTACGTAGTTGGTCAGTCTTTGCAAGAAGCTGCTTTGGATGTGCCTGCTGAGCGCCAGTATCCGCGACAGGCCATTGACCGTGCGGATTTGCCACCGGTGGTGCTCAATCCCGACAAAATCGTCTATCTGGCCTTTACCTCCGGGACGACGGGTTTACCCAAGGGCGTGATGCATAGCGACAATACCCTGTTGGCAAATGGTCGGGGTATGGTGAGAGATTGGCATCACGATCGAGAGACCGTGCTGCTCGCCTTGAGTCCGATGAGTCATCACATCGGGACGGTAGCCGTTGAGCAGTGGTTGGTCGCAGGGATGCAACTCGTCATTCATAACTATGCGCATGGTCAGACAGCGTTGCAATGGATACTGGAAAGTGGTGCGACCTATGTCATGGGTGTGCCCACCCATGCCATGGATATTCTTGAGGATATGCGTCGCAGCAATGTTGAACAACTCGGCGCTGTTAAAACTTTTTATATGGCGGGCTCGCCCATCCCACGAGAAGTGGCAGAACGGTTTCTGAGTGTGGGCGTGCGACCTCAGAATGTATATGGCATGACTGAAAACGGTTCGCATCAGTACACCTTGCCAACAGACCCGACTGATACGATCATCGCGACCTGCGGTAGAGCGGGTGGTGGTTACGAAGTCCGGATTTTTAATCCGGAAAATGTCGATGAAGAAATGCCTGTTGGACAGGTCGGTGAAATCGGTGGACGCGGTGGCTTGCTGATGTTGGGTTATTTTGATGATCAAACTGCCACGGAAAAATCTTTTAATCGTGCCGGTTGGTTTATGTCAGGTGATTTAGGGATTGTGGATCAGCAGGGGTGTCTTCAAATTGTCGGTCGACAAAAAGATCTGATTATTCGAGGTGGCCACAATATTCATCCCGCGCGCATCGAAGATCTGACCCATCGCCATGCGGGAGTGAGCAAGGCAGCTGCTTTTGCGATCGCAGATGAACGACTAGGTGAGCGCGTTTGCTTGGCAATCATTGCGAGACCAGGATTCGAGGTTGAAGCACAAGAACTACTCAATCATTTATACGCAGTCGGACTATCCAAATACGATATGCCCGAGTATTTCATCGTAATGCCAAAGTTTCCACTCACTGCAAGTGGAAAAATTCTGAAGCGTGAGCTAATGGAGATGGCCAAACGAGGTGAGATCAAGCCAGAGGCGGTTCGATGGAAAGAATCGTGACCGGTATGAATCAATCAGGAGAGAAGGATGGCTGTTGAATTCAGTATTGAAGAGGGACTCGCGCGCATTCATTTAAAGCGTCCAGAGGCCCTCAATGCCTTGAGTTTTTCTATTTTGAATGAGCTGGGTGCCGTCGTATCCAAGATCGAAATAGCGATCGAGCAAGGCTTGGTCCGCGGCCTGATCGTCACGGGTGAGGGTGAAAAGTCATTTTGTGCCGGTGCAGATATCAAAGAACTGATGGGGCGCACTCTGACCCAAGAACACCAAGGCGCGCGAGCAGGGCAGGAAGCGTTTAACCGTATCGCGGCCCTTCGCGTGCCTTCGGTAGCCGTGATTCATGGTTATGCCTTTGGCGGGGGATTAGAGCTCGCCTTGGCATGTACGTTCCGTATTGCAACCTCGCGTGCCAAGCTCGGCCTGCCAGAAGTTAAGCTCGGCTTGATTCCAGGCTACGGTGGAACGCAACGTTTACCTCGCCTCATTGGAGAAGACCGAGCGCTGGATATGATTTTGTCAGGCCGCACGGTGGATGCGCAGGAGGCCGAGCGCATCGGCTTAGTGACCAAGCTCGTGGAAGACGGAGATGTCGCCGCGCTTGGACGTGCGTTCCTTACTCCTTACCTCAAGCACGGACTGATTGCGCTTGAGATGGCGCGGTTGGCTGTGCAGCGCGGGTTGCAGACTACGCTTGAACAGGGTTTGTTGATTGAGCGTGATTGCTCGACACTGGCGTATCGTAGTCAAGATGCGGTAGAGGGGATGACTGCTTTTGTAGAAAAACGTCCCGCTGTTTTTAAGGATCAATAAGCAATGAGTATCGAAATCGAAAAAGGTTGTGTGATGGTCACGGGTGCGAGCCGCGGAATTGGTGCGGCGATTGCGTTAGGGCTTGCACGAGCAGGCTATCGGGTGGGTTGTTTGTCGCGCTCGGGTGAGATGCCGCAGATCAGCGGTGTGACGCCAGAAATTGCGGAGCGTTTTTACGCAGCCGCCTGCGATGTTAGTCGTCCAGAACAGCTTGCGAAAACTTTTTCTGAAATCGCGCAGCGTACTGGCCAGCCAGTTGTGGGTCTTGTGAATAACGCGGGCATCCACTCTCAGGGGCGCATTGAAGCCATTGAAGAACGCGAGTTTAAAAATGTGATGGATGTGAATGCGTATTCTGTGCTGGCAGCGAGCCAGTCGATTTATCCCTTTTTGCTCGAACGCAAAAGTGGACTGATCGTCAATATTGGCTCTTTCTTTGACAAGTTAGGCGTCAAACAACACCTGACGTATTGTGCAACCAAGGCAGCAGTGGCGGCCATGACGCGTTGCATGGCAGTCGAGTGGGGGAATAAAGGTATTCGAGTGCTGAACGTCGCACCGGGTTACGTGATGACAGACTTTAATCGCGACCAGATAGAAAAGGGACCGTTAGCCGACTATCTCTCCAAGCGAATTCCGGCTGGTGTGGCTGGGCAGGCGCAGGATATTGGTAATTTTGTGACCTCATTATTTGTGTTGAACTCTCCCTACATGACGGGTGAAACCATTTATATTGATGGTGCCCACGGAATCTTGCAGTAGCACTGGATACTCATCATGAATGTATTAAATCGCCTAGACGCAGATCAAAATTGGAATGCCGAAGAGCGCATGTTGTTGGACTCTGTCAGGCAGCTTGCGCGCGAGCGGATCGCACCTCGCGCAGCTCATTTTGATAAAACCGGCGAATTTCCTTGGGAAAACGTCGCGGCCATCAATGCGCTTGGGCTGAATGCGATGTTCATTCCAGAGGAGTATGGCGGCGCACCGCTGTCTTATTCCTGTTATCTGGCGTGTGTGCGTGAAATCAGCCAGGCTTGTGCATCCACAGGAATTATCTGGGCCACTAATTTCCATGCGGTCAAACCGATTATGGATTTTGGTAACGAAGAGCAAAAGCAGCGACTGTTACCCCGCATTGCTGAAGGTGGCTTGGCCGCTCTCGTGATCACCGAGCCTTCGGCTGGATCTGATGCGACGGGGATGAAGACCAGTTTCAAACCAGACGGCGATGACATTATCGTAAACGGCAGCAAGATTTTCATCTCCAATGGTGATGTGGCTGACTTGTATGTCGTGTTCGGAAAATGGACAGAAATAGAGGGAAGCAAAGAGTCCATTTCTGCGCTCATCATAGAAAAAGGCACACCTGGATTTTCAGTGACGGGTACAGAAGACAAAATGGGTACCCGTGCTTCGGGGACCGCTTCATTATCTTTCGATCAGGCAAGAGTCAGTCGTGCCAATCTTTTAGTCGGTCCCGGAGAAGGTCTCAGCGTATTGTTGGGCTCGCTCAACAAGTCGAGGCCCAGTGTTGCGGCACACGCGCTTGGTATCGCGCGTGCAGCGTTTGAAGATGCGATTGAGTATATGAATGACCGGAGTCAGTCCGGAAAGCGCCTGTTGGAGTTTCAAGGCTTGCAGTTCAATGTGGCCGATTTGGCGGCAGAACTCGTGATGACTGAATCATGGCTCTGGCATGTGGCCAAGCTGATTGAGGCGGATGCGCCGAATGTCGGAATCGAAGCGTCGATCTTAAAACTCAAAGCAACGGATATTGCGATGCGCATCGCGACGGATGCGGTGCAGTTCTTGGGCGGCTATGGTTACTGTAAAGATTATCGTGTCGAACGCTTGATGCGTGACGCAAAAATCACACAGATATGGGAAGGCACCAATCAGATTCACAGACAACTGATTGGACGCAGTTTTCTAAGAAAGGATAAAAAGAAATGAATCACACGCAAACGGTTGGCGTCGTAGGATGCGGGACGATGGGGACGGGAATCGCAATCGTGGCGGCTCGTGCAGGTTTTAAAACGCGCATTTACGATTTAAATGCGGGCAATCTTGAACTCGCGCGCAAACAAGCTGCCGCCTTTTTGAAAAAATCGGTTGAGCGCGGAAAACTTGCTGAGGGCGAGGATGCCCAGATCATGGCGCAGTTCATGACGACAACGGATATCAGTGAGCTGGCAGATTGTGACTTTGTGATCGAAGCGGTGTTTGAAGATCTCAAGGTGAAACACACGATTTTTAAGCAACTCAACGATGTTTGCGCCGACCACACGATCTTTGCTTCAAACACTTCCACAATTTCTATTACTGAAATTGCGGGTGGGTCGGGTCGAGCGGATCGTTTTGTTGGCATGCATTTTTGCTTGCCCGCCCAAATGATGAAATTGGTCGAAATGTCTCCTGGGATGAACACCTCTGAGGAAACGTTTGCACGCGCCTGGGCATTCAGCGAAGCCCTAGGGCAGCGTCCAGTCTGCACACGCGACACACCCGGATTTATATTGAATTATTTCTTGGTGCCGTGGCACAACGACGTGATCAACATGATTGATCAAGGGGTGGCCGAGCCTGCGGATATTGATTTAGCGGTCAAAACGGCATTAGGTTATCCACTAGGTCCACTTGAACTATTGGATATGGTGGGCATGGATACACAGCTGTTGTTGTGTGAAGCCCTGCATGGTGTCACCAACGAGCCGCGAGCGGCTTGTCCGCCACTGGTCAAGCGCATGATTGGCGCAGGCCGGCTTGGTCGTAAGTCCGGGCGAGGATTTCATCGGTACGACAACAATAAGATTTTTGGAGCCTAAGGAACATGAGCTATCAAATTGTTCAGCAAGGTGACAGCCGCTCTTTTCCTCAGGAGCATCCCTTTACGACAGGTGCCAGCGCAACAGGTTCAGGTTTGGTATTCATCGGTGCCAACGCTGCAAAAGCTTACGCCCTTGCAGACGTCAAACATGCTGCTCATGATTTTGTGGCGATCGAACTGGGTACGGAATGCCTGGGTGTTCACATTCCAGATGACGATGGACCAAGCAATGTAGTGGGTTTCGCCCGCTTTCGTCTGGGTGATGATCAGCCGACCAAATTAGTAGAGTTAGTACGCAAGCCCTACACCAGTGATCAAGCGCTTGCTGCTGCGCGTGCGGCCTTTGAAAGTGCGGGTCTAGTGGTGGCGGTGTGTCAGGATTTTCCTGGCCGCATTCTTGATCGCTTAGTACGCCCGTATTACAACGCTGCTTTGCGACGTCTGGATGAAGGTCTCGCCTCTGCAAACGATATGGATATGACCTTGCGCTTGGGTCTCGGTTATCCAGATGGTCCCATTGCATTGCTCAATCGCTCAGGCTTACATCACCATTTCGAGGTGACGCAGAGTTTGTATGAGCAACTAGGCCAAGAAGCCTATGCACCCGCTCGCCGCGCGCGGAACGCCTGGCTCAAGAAAAAATCTGGAGCGGATGATGCAACCTCTTAAGGGCATCAAGGTTCTGGACTTTAGTACGCTTCTGCCCGGGCCTATGTGCACGCTGTTGCTGGCTGAAGCAGGCGCGGATGTGATCAAGATCGAGCGCGCGTCGGGCGACGATATGCGTGACTACAGTCCAAAGATCGGAGCAGATAGCGTCAATTTTTCTTTACTCAATCGAGGAAAAAAATCTATTGTCGCGGATCTAAAAGATCCCGCAATCATTGCGAAAATTAAGCATCTGATTACAGAAGCTGATGTGCTGGTCGAGCAGTTTCGTCCAGGTGTGATGGATAGGCTCGGTCTCGGATACGAGGCAGTGGCAGAGATGAATCCTCGCCTGGTGTACTGCTCAATCACAGGATTTGGACAAACGGGGCCGAGTGCACAGATTGCCGCGCACGATATGAACTACCAGGCCCGGGCCGGCATGGTGGCACTCAGTGCGGATCGCCATGGCGTGCCCCTCGTGCCGCCTGTACTGACGGCAGACCTTGCGGGTGGTGCCTATCCCGCGATGATGAATATTTTGCTTGGCTTGCGCAAGCGGGATTTAGATGGTCTTGGTTGCCATCTCGACGTGGCCATGGCAGACAACTTGTTTACGCTCATGTACTGGGGGCTTGGCAATGGCTGGGCTGCCAATCAGTGGCCATCTCCGAGCAATGAACTCATTACCGGAGGAAGCCCGCGTTATCAGGTATACCAAACCCTTGATGATAAGTTTTTGGCAGCGGCTCCTCTAGAGGAAAAGTTCTGGATAAATTTTCTCACACTCATTGGACTCACTGAACTACAGTCGGTGGAGGATGCGAGACTCGTGACAGCACGTGTGGCCAAAGTGATGGCTCAACGGACTGCAGCAGAGTGGTTAACGCTTTTTGAAGGGCACGATGTGTGTGTGACTGAGGTCGTTGGTCTCGAACACGCCACGCAGGACCCGCACTTTGTGGAACGAGGCGTGTTTAAACGAACGCTGCATACCTCGGACGGCACTGTGATCAATGCGTTGCCTACGCCTTTAAGTCCATTGTTTTTAGGGGAGGAGAACAGCGTCAGCAGCCCGAGTTTGGGGCAGCACACGCATGAAATTTTAAAGTGAAGTTGATGTGAGTTTTTGTAGTACCAAACATAAAAAAATAATTGGAGACAAGACATGAACAAACTTAAATCGCTGGCGATCGCGTTATGCGCGACAATCATTCCAGTTGCTGCCGCTGTTGCAGACACATGGCCCAGTAAGCCTATCCGTATTGTGGTGACCTTTGCGCCGGGTGGAACCTCTGACGTTCTGGCACGCGCCATTGCACCGGATTTATCCAAGGCCCTTGGCCAGCCTGTGTTGGTGATGAATAAACCCGGTGGAAACAGCACCATCGCGACACAGGAAGTCGCACGCTCAGCGCCTGACGGCTATACGATTGGTTTGTTCATCAGCGCGCATTCCATCAATCCATACATCACAAAATCTTTACCTTATGACTCAAAAAAGGATTTCACGCCTCTAGCCATGCTGGCCTTGATGCCTGGAATTTTGACTGTCAATCCAGCGGTGCCGGCTAAAAATCTTCAGGAGCTCGTTGCACTCGCAAAAGCAAAGCCAGGTTCGCTCGCGTATGGGACGCCAGGTGGCTTGACCTCGGGTCAATTGTCGATGCAGTATTTAGTTAAGCTGGCTGCCATTGATGTCACAGAAATTGGCTACAAGGGCGGCGGTCCCGCACTCACCGATTTGTTGGCGGGACACATTCAGATGTTGATCAATAGCCCCACCTCGACGATCCCGCATGTGCAAAGTGGCAAACTGCGTCCGATTGCGACCACGGGTGCGACACGCCCCGCTGCACTGAGTGATATTCCAACGATTGCTGAATCTGGTTTCCCAGGCTTTGAGCTCTATGAGTGGTATGCGCTATTTTTGCCTGCAGGAACGCCAAAAAACATCGTGGATCGTTTGCATACAGAAATCATGAAAGTGATGGCTTCACCTGCAATGATCAAGCGTATCGCTGACATTGGTGCACAGAGCAGTCAGGATACGCCGGAACAGTTTGCAAAATTCCTTGAAAAGGAAGACAAGGTTTGGGGCGATCTGGTTAAACAGATCGGCATCAAACCTCAGTAAAGATGTTGTGCTGGGATGCGTAAAGAGTATCAGGCTCTGAAACGCGTTCCAGCATCTACGGACAGCACATCGCCACTAATGTATTTAGCAGCGTCTGAAGCAAAGAACACTGCGAGATCGGCCACTTCTTTTGGTTGACCCATGCGACCGTATGGCAGATTGGCCATGACTTTTGCATACGCTTGACGATCTA
Source organism: Burkholderiaceae bacterium (assembly GCA_030158305.1). Taxonomy (GTDB): domain Bacteria; phylum Pseudomonadota; class Gammaproteobacteria; order Burkholderiales; family Burkholderiaceae_B; genus Zwartia. Next base: position 2,962 of record JAOATE010000046.1, on the reverse strand, counting down.
CATCGGTTTTGGGGTGTAGCAAATTGTCCGTGCGGGGGGTGTGGATCAAGCCTGGGCTGATGCCAAGTACGCGAACGCCATGATCGACGCTCTGTGCACCAAACGCTTTGGTAAATGCAATCAGTGCGGCATTTGCGACAGAGGTTCCGATCGAGTTTGGATTCAGTTTTTCTCCAGCGATACCGATGATGTTGATAATCACACCATATTTTTTCGCCACCATATGCGGGTAAAGGGCGCGACTGAGCATCATGCTTGACATGACCTTGCCTTCGAAACCTTCACGGAAGCCGTTTGGATCGAGGTCTAGCAACCCGCCCCGTGCAACGGCGCCGGCAGAGTTGATGAGAATGTCGGTTTCTGGAAAGGCCTGTGCAACGGCATCTGTGCTGCCAGGAATGGAGAGATTTGCCGCTTTGATCAACACTTCAACGGGAAATTCTTTCTTAAGTGCGCGTTGTGCGTCTTCGAGTGAAGCGAGATCACGCGCCACTAATCGGAGTGCGCAGCCTTGTTCGGCAAGTGCTGTGGCAATGGCAAAGCCAATCCCTTTTGAACCACCCGTTACTAAGGCGACTTTTCCTTTTAACCCTAAATCCATCATGTCTTCTCTTTATAAGTTTTGATTTCGCGTGATAGTAGCCTAGCCAGCAATCATAATCAGTAAGATGCTAGATTGTCAGCATCATTGTATTTGTGAACGTTTAAGGAAACAAAATGATTTCAACACCAAACATGAGCCTCGGGCTGACTGGGCAATGCGCTTGGGTATTGGGCGCGTCCGGCGCGATTGGCTCGGCTGTCGCAGAGATGCTTGCGGCACATGGCGCGACAGTTTGGTTAAGCGGGCGCGACAAAATAAAACTCGCAGCGTTGCAGGATACGATTACGCAAGCAGGCGGGCAGGCAAGGCTCCGCGTGCTCGATGCCACGAGCACGGATGAGGTCACACACGCTGCACGAGAGATTGTGCGTCAATCTGGCAAGATCAATATTTTGGTGAACTCCACCGCCACCTCGACGTTTGGTGATTTCCTTGACTTGACCGACGAGGATTGGGAAAAAACGTTTCAAAGCAAGTTGATGGTGTATGTGCGCTCGATGCGTGCCGTATTGCCCACGATGCTTAAGGCAGGCTCAGGTGTGATCATCAATATCTCCGGTCGTGCGGGCAAGTTGCCGTCTCCAGCGCATTTGCCAGGCGGCAGTATGAATGCTGCGGTGAACTTGCTCACCAAAGGCATCTCGGATCGCTATAAAGGCCAGGGTATTCGGGCCAATACGATTGCTCCGGGCCCCATTGCGTCCGCACGCTTTGACGCGCTGGCCGCCCAAGACAGCGCTATAACTGCCGCCAAGCCCTCCGTGATGGCGACTCAAGGCTCACCTCAGGATGTCGCCCATGCGGTTGCTTGGCTTGCGAGCCCGTTTGCCGCGCATCTGAATGGTATTGTTTTACCGTTGGATGGTGGAGCCACACCGACTGTCTGATGTATTCTTTACCTAGATAAGAGCACTCTCAAGAGTCCATATCCCCCAAGGAGACAAGCATGAAAATTTTATCCAAAGCGCTCTGGATTGGCGACCCCAAGCAATTGGCCAACTTGTTAAATCAAGAGATTGCCAAGGCAGGGAAGGTTGT
>JAOATE010000046.1:0-1220 GCA_030158305.1 Burkholderiaceae bacterium | reverse complement strand
CCAAGCAATTGGCCAACTTGTTAAATCAAGAGATTGCCAAGGCAGGGAAGGTTGTCAAAGACGCAGGGATTCAGCCGGAATAATTTTATGACTGCCTCTCGTATTTTTCTTGTGCATGCCGTGGATGTTTCAATGGCGCCAGCCTCTACAAGTTTCAAGCAGCAATGGCCAGAGGCCAGCATTATCAATGTGCTTGAGGAGTCATTAGCCGTTGATATGTTGGCTGATGGAAAGATGACCCCTAGAATGATTGAGCGGTTTTCACGTCTCGGTCAGTATTGTGTGGATGCGGGCGCAGATGGCATTTTGTTTACGTGCTCGGCCTTTGGGGAGGCCATCAATCATCTCAAGACGCAACAGTCGATTCCGATTTTGACCTCTAACCAAGCGATGTTTGAAGAGTTGCTTGAGCGAGGCGGATCGATCGCGATGTTGACGACCTTCGGTCCTTCGCGACAGACGCTCCGTGATGAGTTGACTGAGATGATGCGTGAAAAGGGTGTTGAGGTGCAGGTGGATTCTTTTATGGTCGAGGGTGCGCTGGATGCCTTGTTGGCGCGCGATCAAGCGCAGCACGACCTACTGATTGCTGAGCAGATCAATCGTTTGAGTCAGTATTCAACCATCGTGCTGGGACAGTTTTCGATGGCGGCAGCCGCAACACATCCAGCGATTCGCACACAGGCCCGCATCTTGACCACTCCGGACAGTGCTGTGAGAAAGCTCAAACAGCTCTTGAAGTAATTTTAATTTTTTTATTCAAAGGGTTTTGCCATGCAAAGTTGCTATGACCGTTACACACGCCTGAAGTTTGATCGACCCCATCCCCGTGTCCTGCGTATCACGCTCGCCTCTCCCCTCAAGATGGGTGCGATGGATGCGACGATGCATCGTGAAGTGTCAGAGATTTGGAAAGACGTGGATGCTGATCCTTCGGTGTCGGCGATTATCGTGACGGGAGAGGGCAGAAATTTTTCTGCGGGTGGTGATTTGAATCACGAGCGTAAAGTCTGTGACGATTATGCTCAGCGGATGGAAGCGATGCGCGAGGCGCGTAATCTAGTCAATGGCATGATCAACTGTAGCAAGCCGATTGTGACGGCTGCCCGTGGTTGGGCGGTAGGGGCCGGTCTTGCTCTGTTGATTTTGGCAGATGTATCGATTGCATCAAAAGATGCAAAATTTTCAGATGGTCATTTGAAAATTGGTATTGCCTCGGG
>JAOATE010000045.1 GCA_030158305.1 Burkholderiaceae bacterium | reverse complement strand
TCTTCCACGGCTATACCTACTCCGCCCACCCTGCTGCCGCTGCAGCATGCTTGGCCACTCAGGACATCTACCGCCGTGAAAAACTGTTCGATCGTTCTTTGGCGCTCGCACCGAAGTTCGAAAAAGAAATCCACGCCCTGCGCGGCGAGCCTCATGTCAAAGACATTCGTAACCTCGGCCTGATGGGCGCGGTTGAGCTGGAGTCGCGTGACGGTGCACCAGGCGCACGCGCTTACGACGTCTTCCTTAAGTGTATGGAAAAAGGTGTGTTGGCGCGCTTCACTGGCGACATCATGGCCTTTTCGCCACCACTGATCGTCAGCGAAGGTCAGATCGAAGAGATCTTCTCGACAGTCAAGAAAGCATTGCACGAAACCGCCTAACACAGGCGGTCGCAAGCAAAGGGGCGCCTCGAGCGCCCCTTTATAATTTCCTCTATCTCACTTTTTTGGAATCACTCGTCTCATGAACTGGCAACTGCCCTTCCAATCCGGTCGTCAACCCGTCCTCGCTCGCAACCTCGTCTCTACGTCGCAGCCTCTCGCCTCACAAGCAGGTGCAGCTGCGTTTGCCCGCGGAGGCAATGCCATTGATGCCGCACTCGCCGCAGCGATCACGCTGACTGTCGTAGAGCCCACGATGAATGGTATTGGCGGTGATGGTTTCGCGATCATCTGGGACGGCAAAGCACTACATGGCCTCAACGCCTCTGGCCGCGCGCCTGCTGCCTGGTCGCCTGAGCGTTTCAAGGGCATGGCCACCATGCCCCATCGTGGTTGGGAGTCCGTGACCGTCCCTGGTGTCGTTTCACAATGGGTTGAGTTGTCAAACAAGTTCGGCAATTTGCCCTTCGAAGACTTGTTTAAAGACGCCATTCGTCATGCACGCGAAGGCTTCCCCGTCAGTCCTGTCATTGCGCGTCAGTGGAAAGATCAAGCGGCAGAGTTGCACGTTCAGCCGGGCTTCAAAGAAGCCTTTATGAAAGATGGTCGCACACCCGCCGCTGGTGAAATCTGGAAATTCGCAGATCAAGCCGATACGCTTGAAGACATTGCGCGCACCAAAGGCGAGTCGTTCTACCGCGGTCGTCTGGCAAAAATGATTGCTGACTTTGCCCGTGAAAACGGTGCAGTGCTCAACGAAGCCGATTTGGCGGCGCACCGTTGCGACTGGGTCGGCACAGTCTCGACCAACTACCAAGGCGTTGACGTTCATGAGATCCCACCAAATGGTCAGGGCCTGACCGCACTGCTCGCCCTCAACCTGATTGAGCACCTGCCCTACGCTCAGACCAAGCCCGGCTCAGCCGAGCGTATGCACCTTGAAATCGAATGTATGCGTGCCGCCTTTGCTGACTTGTTTGAACACGTCGCAGATCCTGACTTCATGAAAGTCACCGCCAAAGAGTTGCTCAGCAAGTCCTATGCGAAAGAGCGTGCCAAACTGATTGACCCCAACAAGGCGGGCACCTATGGTCCAGGCCAGCCACCTTCGGGCGGCACGATCTATCTGTGCACCTCGGACGCCGAAGGCCGCATGGTGTCTTACATCCAATCAAACTTCAAAGGCTTTGGCTCTGGCGTCGTCGTACCCAAGACCGGTATCGCCCTGCAGAACCGTGGCTGGGGCTTTGTCACCACCCCCGGACATCCAAACTTGGTCGGCGGCGGCAAGCGCCCCATGCACACCATCATCCCCGCGTTCATCACACGTGATGGCAAGCCCTCCATGGCGTTTGGCGTGATGGGCGGCAACATGCAGGCACAGGGTCACATGCAAATGGTGTTGCGTCACATCTCTGAGGGTCACAACCCACAGGCCTGCTCGGACGCGCCACGCTGGCGTATCAACGATGCTGGCGAATTGACGATCGAGGCTGCAGTCAGTCCTGCTGTCGTCGATGCTTTGCGTGCGATGGGTCACAAGCCTATCGTCGCACCTGCGGACAGCCTTGACTTCGGCAGTGCGCAATTGATCTCTCGCCTCGCGGGTGATGGCGATCAGGCGCCCTACGCCTATGTCGCAGGCTCCGATCACCGCCGTGACGGCGAAGCCGTAGGCTACTAGGACATATATGATGCAACGCTCAGCAGTTTCTATTCATCAACACGTTCAGTCGCTGCTGAGCGAGTATCAGTGTCCATATCAGTTCCATGAAGTTCGAGCGGCCTTCATGGGGGCGATCGCAAGCCCGTATGTCGTCGATCCACTCTTTGAATTAAATGCCTTGTGGGACGGAGAGTTTCCAGAACTTGCCTCGCAAGAAAAACTCGACGAAGTCACCAACACTTTTCTTGAAGATTTTTGGAGCTTACTCGCAGCGCATGGCAAAGAAGATGCAGAGCAACCCTTTAGTCTGACTGCTTTAGACAAAGCAACATCCTTGAACGAACTGAAAGCGCACGCTAAGTTGCATGGCGAAGAGCTCGATGCATTTCTAACCGGTTTTTTTCAAGATCAGGAAAACCTGGAGCTTGATGAAGACATCGGGGACAGTCTGGATATTCTCGAAGAACTTGTGCAGATGTACACCGATATCGTCAATATGGAAGATAGCACCGCACTCAGTGGTGAGGAGCTATCTGATCTGGCAGACAACCTACTCAAGATGACCGACATGGCAGAGCTTGAGATGAATAACTTGATTGTGAGTTGTGCTTA
>JAOATE010000044.1 GCA_030158305.1 Burkholderiaceae bacterium | reverse complement strand
TGACCAAACAAAATGCTGGGACGTTGGTTCTGACAGGTGCGAACACCTATAGCGGCGGGACCACAGTGAGTGGCGGTACGCTTCAAGGGAACACCTCGAGCTTGCAGGGCGCAATCGTTAACAACAGCCAAGTTGTGTTTGATCAAGCGACGGATGGCACCTACTCGGGGGTAATGTCTGGCACGGGTGTATTGATCAAACAAGGTGCTGGCACCTTGGTTTTGACAGGTAACAATACTTACTCGGGTGGCACAACGGTTCTCGCAGGGCTATTACAAGGCAATACTTCCCTTCTACAAGGCGCGGTGGTCAACAACAGCCAAGTCGTGTTTGATCAAGCGACCAATAGCACCTACGCAGGTGTGATGTCGGGCACAGGTGCATTGACCAAGCAGAACGCTGGAACTTTGATTCTGACGGGTGCGAATACCTATAGCGGTGGCACCACGGTATCGGGCGGTACGTTACAAGGCAATACTTCAAGCCTCCAAGGCGCAATCGTCAACAATAGCCAGGTGGTTTTTGATCAAGCTACTGATGGTAGTTACGCCGGTGTGATGTCGGGCACAGGTGCATTGACCAAGCAGAACACTGGGACCTTGATTCTGACGGGTGCGAACACCTATACAGGTGGCACGACTGTGACATCAGGAACACTCCAAGGAAACACCTCGAGCTTGAAGGGCGCAATCGTCAACAACAGCCAAGTCGTGTTTGATCAAGCGAGCCAAGGTACGTATGCGGGTGTGATGTCTGGCTCGGGTAGTCTGACCAAGCAGAACGCTGAGACATTGGTTCTGACGGGTGCAAACACCTATAGCGGTGGGACCACGGTATCGAGCGGTACGCTCCAAGGAGATTCGTCGAGCTTGCAGGGCGCAATCGTCAACAACAGCCAAGTGGTGTTTGATCAAGCGACGGATGGCACCTACGCGGGTGTAATGTCCGGTACGGGTTCATTGATTAAGCAAGGTGCTGGCACCTTGCTCATGACAGGGAACAATACTTACTCGGGTGGCACAACGATCCTCGCGGGCATATTACTAGGCAATACTTCCCTTCTCCAAGGCGCTGTGGTCAACAACAGTCAAGTGGTGTTTGATCAGGCGACGGATAGCACCTACTCGGGTGTGATGTCAGGCACAGGCGCTCTGATCAAAGAAAACACTGGGACCTTGGTTCTGACGGGTGCGAACACCTATAGCGGTGGCACCACGGTATCGGGCGGCACGCTTTCGCTGGCTGGGGGCTCACCCACCGGAACAGGCGACGTCTTCGTAGCCTCTGCGGGTACCTTGATGGGCACCGGTACGATTGCAGGCAACCTGAGCGTTGGTGGCGTACTCAAGCCCGGTAACTCGCCAGGCTATTTAGTTGCCTCGAGTAACGTGTCGATGAGTGCAGGCTCAACCTATCAACAAGATATCGCAGGTTTGGTGCAGGCCGACAGCACAACACCCGTAGGTGCTACAGGCTACTACTCGCTGTTGAGCGTTGGGGGGCAATTCACGATCAATGCCGGTGCGACCTTGATGCCGCGCCTCGCGAACCTGTTTAGCGCAAACGAGTCAGGCTACGGCAGTGCGATCTATGTCCCAGCACTTGGCGATCGCTTCCGTATGGTGACAGCGACCGGTGGCATCTCCGGGCGGTTCGACACACTCACGCAGCCAGCCGAGCTCGCAAGCGGCACGCAGTTCACCGCGTTTTATAACGTCAATGGCAGCAATAGCCTTGATCTAGCGGTGACACCGACTTCGTACAGTTCTACGTTGTCCTCAAGCACCACCAACGCCCAAGAAGTCGCGAATGTCTTGGACCAGATCCTAGGCGTCAACAAGACGGGTACTGCTACGGCTGCACAGGACTCTTTACTCTACGCAGTCGCGGGTCAAACCGCAGCAAGTCTCCCAGGCTATGCGCAGTCGCTCTCTGGTGAGATCCATGCAGCATCAGCAGCCACTCTGCCACAGGCGACCCAACGGGTGCAGCAAGCGGTGTTGGCACGCTTGGGTGACTTCCCCATGGCACCTACTCAACTTAATGGCGGTGCGAGTAACTCCTTGTCGTCCGGTGCCATCACAGGCAACAACCCTTCGGGGCTGCCCACTGCCAACATCAGTTCAAACCCCGCCGTCAACCCAAGCGCTGCAAACATCACGAGTGCAGCCATCACAGACGGTCGTGCCTGGGGTGAGATCGCCTACCAGCGCGGCGTTCGCTCAGGTAATAGCGGTGGTAATGGATTCACCAGTAACCTGTACCAAGCGGTGTTTGGTGTGGATGCGTACACAAACGCCGCGCTTGGACTCAAGCTTGGTGGTGGCTTGGCGCTCTCGAACACCACGGTCAATGCAACGGGCGGCAACAGCACCATCCAGCAGGGCGCACTGTTCCTCTACGGCAAGATGCCTGTGGCACAGGATTATGTGCTCGATGGTATGGTCAGCCTGGGCTTGAGCTCAACCAACCTCTCGCGCAGCGACATCACCGGTATCAGCAACGGCTTTAGTAACAAGTCAGTGATGGGTCACGATGTACTGGTGAGCGCAGGCCTGAGTCGTCCGTTTGAGACGAGCGATGTGCGCATCACCCCCTACGTACGACTCACCTATCAGTACGTCGGCCAAGCCGCCTACGATGAGGGTGCAAGTGCTGCTGCGCTTAATGTCGGGCGGATGAATGTCAACGGTGTACGTGCAGTGATCGGAGTGGGAGCAGGGTCGCTCAACAAAGACCCACTTAAAGCTGGATACACCTACCGTGCGAACATCGCCATCGGTGCTGAATCCCAAGGCTTACTCAACCCCACGCTCAACACCACCCTCGGTGGTTACTCAAGCAGCGTGACCACGCCTACGGCAGGAGCAGGGTTTGTGCAAGCGGGCTTGTACGGCACAGTGAAAGTTGCTGACAGCGCCTACGCTTACGCTGGTGTTTCTGCCGAAGCTAGAACAGGCCAGACCCTGTATGGCGGGAGTGTGGGATTTAGGGTGGCGTTTTGATATCAGAGCACTGCTAGATCAAGTCGTGAGTGGCCTTGAGTCTCCGCCAAACAGTAAATGAACCCTGATCTGTCAGGGTTTTTTTACGCCTGTCTTCTTTCGCTCTTTGATGCGACCTTCCTCAGTCATTGAACTTCACACTTCGTTGCACTTTATTGCTTGAAGCGCTGACCTTTAAAAGAGACAATTTTTTGCCTGCACTTTAGTGAGCATCTAGGCTTGGATTGCTCGCAACATTCATTAAGACCCTAGTACCTTGACCCGTAAATTTGTAAAGAGGATAATCAAATGTATTACAAGTATTATGGAGTAATACAATTGTCTACACGGACTATCAACGTAAGGCTGCCCGAGGCGTTATACAAGCAGCTAGAAGATCTCTCTAAAGCGACCGCAAGAACAAAGAGTTTTTTGGCAATTGATGCGCTGACAAACTATGTTCAACGAGAATCTTGGCAAGTGAGCGATATTCGCCTAGGTCTCGATGAAGCAGATGCAGGTGATTTTGCAAGCAGCAAGGAAGTAGAGGCTGTTTTCGCGAAATATGGGGCCTGAGGAGTGTCAATTAAGTGGACTAAGACAGCGCTTCGGAACATAGATGAAATTGCTGGTTACATATCCAGAGAAAATCCTACACGAGCCACTCAGTTTGTGTTGGAGCTAATCGATTCTACGAACATGCTCAAATCCCATCCTGGCATGGGCAGAGCTGGGCGTGTGCCGAGTACACGCGAGTTAGTTTTGCACAAAAACTACATCGCTATTTATCGAGTACGAGGTAACGACGTTGAAATTTTGAGACTGCATCACGTCGCGCGAGAATCACCTCTAAAGAATCACCCCTAAAAACATAGACTAATTGCTGCACACTTTGTGTATTGGATTGCTCGCAAGATTCACCGATAATATAAGTATTTAAATAAGTAAATCTTTTAGGCGAAATGATGGCGAATGCACTTCCAACCGTAGCAGAGTATGTCGTAAGCCGACTGGCAGATCTTGGCATTGATCGTGTCTTTGGTGTGCCAGGAGATTATGCGTTTCCTTTTGATGATGCGATCGAGGCGAGCGACCGTCTCGAGTGGATTGTCTGTGCCAATGAGCTAAACGCAGCATACGCTGCAGACGGTTATGCGCGTATCAAAGGTGTTTCGATTCTTTCGACCACGTATGGAGTTGGTGAACTGAGTGCGATCAACGGCGTGATGGGTGCGCGTGCGCAACGCTTGCCGGTTTTTCATATTGTTGGTGCCCCAAGCACACGGATTCAAAAGCAAGGCCTGATTACGCATCACACACTTGGCGATGGAGTGTTCAATCAATTCCAACACCTTTCAGCCGCTGCCTGCTGTGTGACGGCTAACTTGACACCCGATAATGTCGTGAGCGAGATGGAGAGGGTGATCAGTGAAGCCTTGCGTCTGAGCGCTCCTGCTTACATTACAGTACCGATGGACTTGGCGAAAATGCCCATCATCGGCACACCTGTTAAAGGTCAGGCTCTGGCTGAGATTAAACGGGTCAAAAGCGATCCGGAAAGTTTGAGTGCAGCCTTGAGTTTTGCAATCGAAAAAATCAATGCGGCTAAAACTATTGTGGCCTTGCCAACAAATCTTGTTGGTAACTATGGGCTCCGAGAATCATTGCTCGCTTTCTTGAGTCAAACCGGAATATCTTTCGCGACTACGCCGATGGATAAAGGCATTGTCTCCGAAGCTCATCCCCAGTATTTAGGTATTTATAGTGGCGTATGGTCCAATCCAGCCGGCCTGAATGTTGCCGTTGAAGGTGCAGATTTGGTGCTCGACATTGGCGGTGTCGTATTTGAGGATTTCAACACCACTTTCTGGTCTTCCAACATCAGCACTGACAAATTGCTCACCCTTGGTGATAATTTTGTCAGGCTGGGCAACACCATTTTTACGGGGATTGCGCTTGAAGACATGCTGAAAGGCCTCACTGCAAAGTTAAAAGCACTCCCTAAATTAGAGTTTTCAACCTCCTTGTCACCTTTGTCTCTCCAGGCAGAGCCGAGTCAGCCGACTTCTTCGGCCAACCTGTACGCGCGTATCCAAAAAATGCTTCGCCCAGGTGATGTGTATGTGGTCGAGACCGGCTCATGCACGATTCACTCTACCCCGATGTTGTTACCAAAGGATGTTGGATTTCAGACGCAGACGCTTTGGGGCTCGATTGGTTGGGCGACGCCTGCTGCGATGGGTATCTGTATGGCCAATCAACAAGGCCGTACGGTTTTAATCACAGGTGACGGCTCTCATCAGTTGACGGCCAATGAAATCGGGGTCATGGGTCGGTATGGCATCAAGCCGATCATTTTTGTACTGAATAACGGTCTGTATGGTGTCGAGATTGTGCTGAGTGAGAAAGGCCCATCCTATGATGATCTCGCACATTGGAATTACGCACAAATTCCAGCCGCGATGGGCTGTGATAAATGGTTTAGCGCACGCGTCAGCACTGTGGCAGAGCTTGATACTGCCATTGCGCGTGCGCAAGCCCATGATGGTGCTTCCTATATAGAAATTATGATCTCTGCCGAAGAGAGCCAGCCACTTCCTGAAAGTGTTCAGGAACAGATTTATCAATCCGCTCTTAAAAAATAATCACGAGGTCACAACGATGCGAGTGCGAACTTCAGGTGTGTTGAACACATTTTTTGCAGTATTGCTTTGTACTCAGAGTGCTCTAGTCTCTGCGGCAGCAGATACGATTTTTCTGGGTGGACCGATCGTCACGGTCAATACCAACAATGAAGAGGTAGAAGCACTCGCAGTCAAAGATGGAAAAATCGTCGCGCTTGGTCAGCAAGCGGATATCAAGAAAAACTGGTCAGGTTCTAAGACGCAAGTGATCGACTTGAATGGTCGCACACTGATGCCGGGGTTTGTGGAGCCGCATGTTCACATCGTATTAACTTCAATGGTGGAGGGGCTGTGGTTAGACTTGTCTAACTTTACGTTGCCCTACGATACGTTGGAGACGATTAGCACCAAACTGCGTGCCGCACTCAAAAATGTGCCGCCAGGTGGTTGGTTGGCGGGCTTCGGTGTAGATCCTTCGCGTACTTCACCTTTTATGGCGGAGTTGACGACAGAGGTGCTTGATAAAGTCTCGACTGATGTTCCAATTTTTATCGTCAATCAATCCGGCCATATTGCGTATGTCAATACCAAGGCATTCGAAGTGGCTGGTGTGACCAACAAAACACCTAATCCTCCCGGAGGCGGTATTTACGTCAAGGATGCGCAGGGCAATCTGACCGGCAAGTTGATTGAACCGCCGAGTTACCTGCCTTTCCAGGCCAAGATGCCCGTGCCTACGCAAGCTCAGTTGGTTGAGGCGATGCGCAAGACGACCAAGAAGCTTGCGATGAAAGGCATCACGACCTCGGCTGAAATCACCGTTGGCGCAAACCTTGGTCTGGATAATGAATTGGGTTTATATCAATACCTGATGGTCAATGGCGGTTTGCCTGTCAGAGTGCGTGCCTATTTATATGGCAGTGCCATTCCCAAGGGATTTAATGCGATCAAGCCCAATCAGGGGGATGATCGCTTGCGGTTTGTGGGGGTGAAATTTTTGGCCGATGGATCTACGCAGGGCCTAACCGCCGCGTTGAATGAACCGTACACATACCCAGCCGATACCAAAAACAAAGGGAGCCTCAACTATCAAACTGAGACGCTCCTGAACGATATGCGGCCTTATTTTGATCAAGGTTGGCAGATTTCAATCCATGCCAATGGTGATCGCGCGATCGATCAAGCGTTGGAAAATTACAATACTCTCCTCGCGGGTGTCGCGCAGCCCGAGAAACGAAGACTCCGTATCGAGCACTTCACAATCACTAAACCTGAACAACTCATCCAAACTAAAAAACTGGGTGTGGTGCCAGGATTTACGATCGGTCATGTTCATTACTGGGGTGAGCCGTTTCACAATCAAATCGTTGGACCCGCTCGCGCAAACAGAATCGATGCATCTGCTTCTATGAAAAAAGAGGGTATTCGGTTTGCCTATCATAGTGACTCACCTGTTTCCCCCTATGGCCCACTGAAATACATCACACAGGGTGTCACACGCCTTTGGCAAAGCCCACTTGAAAGAGTGCTGGGTCCCAAGGAGAGAGTCTCTGTCGATGATGCAATTCGCGCAGTGACGATTGACGCAGCCTATCAGATGATGTCGGATCACGAGGTCGGTAGTCTGGAAGCTGGCAAATTAGCCGACTTTGTTGTTCTTGAAAAGAATCCACGCACGACTGCCCCCGCTCAAATCGCTGACATCAAGGTGTTAGAGACATGGGTCGGTGGAAAGCGTCAGGCATGGTGATGCGTTTTACTCAATATTCAATGTGGTAGAGGTCTTGATGAGCAAATCTTCTCGTCGCCATTTTCTTAAGTCATCCGTGATGGGTGTTGCTGCTACGGCGAGTGCGAGTCAGAGCTTAGCTCAAAGTCCAGCTCTGCCAAAGAACACAATTGCTCAGGTGAGGGCATTGCAAGCCAGAGAGATTCAAGCGACTACTGCGACTTGGAATGACGGTTTGGCTCATCCAATTCCCTATCAAAATCCTCCAGGTCGAGGCAAAGACAGAGCAATTGTTTTGGGCGGCGGCTCCGAGTACATGAGTTCATTTCTGGTCGGCTATTTTCATGCGCTGCTCAGCAATGGCGTCAATTTACGTTTGGCGGATATCGTTGTTGGTACTTCTGCAGGTGCTGTGTTAGGAAGCGCCTTATTAGGACATCGGCTGGATTTGTTTTCTGCCGAATTTAATTTATTAGCCAATTACCCAAAGGTGATGGCAAAGTTTGTGCCGACTAAAAATTTCCTACCCAGCCAAGAGCGTGTCATGAAAATGGGTATTGATGCAAAAAATGGCAATCCAGATACGATTCAGGCGATTGGGCATGCCGCGATGGCGGCCAAATCGATTTCATCTGAAAAATTTGAAATGAATATGAAAATATTTTTGGGGGATATGAAAGAGATTCCTCCAAAGATGTTCATCACGACGATTGATTGTTATACCGCCGAGCGCTTAGTGATTGCGCCTGACTCTGGCGTTCCCGTCACGACCGCCTGTGCAGCAAGCGCTTCGGCACCTGGAGTAACAGGGCCCACTTGGGTCAAAGATCGTGTTTGCATGGATGGCAGCATTGGCTCGACAGAAACGCATTGCGATATTGTGGCGGGATCAAAGAGAGCACTGATCGTGGCTCTCGCAGACACTATTGAGCAGGAAAAAGAGGGGCTGCGTTTAAATCGTCTACCTAATACTATTTTGCAGGAAGTGAAGGATCTTGAGGCTGCTGGTACCAAAACAAAGCTCGTCGTTGTAGGCATGTTGCCCGGTAGAAAGACCTTGAGCGTGGTGGATCCAGGCATTATGGAACCTGCCATCAAGTATGGTTTTGAACGAGGCATGCAAGACCTGCCAGAGATGAAGAAATTTTGGGCCTAAAGTTTCCAGTTCTCCCTCTCATTGCCACACTCGCGACGCAAAGTCTGGCGACGATGGCGGCTTACTCTTTTCCAGTCGTGGCGCCCGTGATTGCCCAAGACCTTGAGGTGCCGGGTACGCTGGTAGGGTTTTTTATCTCCACGGTCTATGGCGTTGGCATTATTTCCGCGTTGTTATCGCCGCGCTTTATCCGGCGCTTTGGTGCGGTCAGGGTAAGTCAGCTGGTTTTAATTGCAACGCTTGCGATGCTGTTGGCGTGTGCTGCCGGGAGCGTTGTTTCAGTCGTCCTTGGGGCTGCGCTTCTGGGTTTAGCCTATGGCGCCACGGCACCGGCCAGTGCGCATTTGTTGGTGCCGCGCACACCTCCGCGCGTGATGAACTTGGTGCTGTCGATACGCCAGATTGGTGTGCCACTGGGTGGGGTACTGGCAGGTCTGGTGATGGCACCACTCACGTTGAGTCTGGGTTGGCAAGCGGCCTTGCTGTGGCAAACGGTGCCAGTGTTGGCGGCGGTGTTGTTGCTCGAGTGCGTGCGCCGTTCGTGGGACGTTGATCGAGATCCGACGCGTCAAATATTAAGCAAAGGACTATTCGCTCCAGTGCAAATTTTGTTCGATCGCCCTGAGCTTCGACGACTATCTTTCGTGAGTTTTATCTATGGCGGTATTCAACTTTGCTTTATCGCGTTTTTGACGGTGCACTTGACCAGTAAAACGGGTTTTGATTTGGTGCAAGCTGGTTGGGCCTTGGCCATCTACCAATTGGCGGCCGTGATCAGCCGACCGATCTGGGGCTGGTTGGCGGACAAGTGGATTTCCGCACAGAGGTTGTTGGCGTGGCAGGGCTTCATTATGGGCGGTACCGCCGTGCTGACCGGGCAGTTTGGAATGAACTGGGCGCCTTGGTTGATACTCTCGCTCTGTGCTGTTGCGGGTACTACAGCGAGTGGGTTTACAGGCCTGGCTTATGCGGAATGGGCACGCCTGGGTGGAGCCCAGAGGACTGAAGCGACAGGCCTAGGCTCTGGCCTGATGTTCGCAGGCGTGTTGTTGCTGCCTTCGCTGTTCTCAGTAACGGTCACGTCTTTTGATGATTATGGTGTGTCTTATGGTGTCGTCGGCGCCTTAGCTGCCTTTTCAGGGTTTTTGTTGTTACGACAGAAAAGTACTTGATTGACTTGTCATCTCGCCACACTCGTTGACAGTTTGTTGCACTTTTTTTCTTGTTGCCCGATTTAGGGCTTGAGAAAATACTTAGCCAGTACAGACGGACGAGCAAATGGAAACCAGAATCAGTGATTTAGAGGCCTTTGCGGTCGAGGCGCGCGATCGTTTGGCGCGGATTGAAACGCGCCTGGATACCTTTGCAACCAAAGCAGATTTACACCGCGAGTTGCACGGCATGACTTGGCGTCTCTTGGGCGGCGCTTCTGCTTTGGTGGGTATCGTGTATTGGATTGCTCGAACGGTTCATTGATCTGGTAGTTTTAAGCCCGTTTTGAAAAAGACAAGCTGGACAAAGATCATTGTGAACTATTTTATCTAAAAAATGTATTTCGATAGTTATCATTTGTGATAACTATTAAAGTGTAGAATATGCATTGGAAAATTGATTTTTATGAGGGTGTCGAGCAGAAAATTCTTGAGATGCCACCTAAAATACAAGCGAGAATGATCAAGCTTTTAGAGCTAATGGAGAGGCATGGCGCAAACTTGGGGTCTCCTCATACTGAAGCGATGGGAGATGGCTTATTTGAAATAAGAGCTAAAGCCCAAGAAGGGATTGGACGTGGATTGTTTTGTTACGTTCAAGGTAAACATATTTTTGTACTGAATGCTTTTGTGAAAAAGTCTCCAAAAACGCCGAAATATGAGCTTCAACTTGCTCGAGCACGACAAAGAGAGGTGCAAAAATAATGACTCTTCAAAAATTAAAAAAGAAGGCACTTTCTAACCCGGAAGTTAAAGCCGAATATCTTCAATTAGAGCGTGAGTTCCACCTAATTGATCAACTGCTATCGATGCGAACGAGAGCGGGACTGACGCAGGAGCAAGTTGCTGAAAGAATGCATACTCAAAAAAGTAATGTGAGCCGCCTAGAAAAAGGGAATTCGAACCCAAGTTGGGCTACTTTATCTAAATATGCTCACGCTTGCGGTTTTGAGTTGTCACTTAAGCTTTTGAAGTTCAAGCGTTCGATGAATCGTTCCGCGCCAAGTCAATGATTACATTATTTTGTCGAAATAGAAAATACCTTGTTAAATCAAGGATTTCGATACAATTAGCGATATATCCATTACATTTGAAACATCTATGACATTCGAGTGCCTTTTGCAGTCAGATTGACCCTCGTGTCTTTAAGTCCATCGTCTGCATGCACTATTTGTACTTTCACTGAGGAGTCCTCATGACACATTCAATCAAAATCACGCGCCGTAATTTGCTGGGCGCTACTGCCGGTTTGATCGCAGCCGCAGGGCTTAAGCCCTCTACGGCCTCCGCACAGCAGGCGGCTGCTCCTGCTGCCTCGACGGCAAAACCAATTCCGGCCTATGTCAGTTGGAAACATGCCGACAGCATGATTGTCCATACTCCGACGACGATTGAAACTAAACGCTCTGCGATCGGTTCGAGCATCATCACACCGAGCGATCGTCTCTTTATTCGTAACAATCTTCCAGCGCCCTCGGCAGCAGATATTGGCGATGTCAATGCCTGGAAAATCAATGTCGAAGGCGTTGGTAAACCGCAGACCCTGTCCTTAAGCGATCTCAAGCAGATTGGCTATGAAACGATGGCGACGGTGTTGCAATGTTCAGGCAATGGTCGTGGCCTGTTTCCGGGCAAACCAAGCGGCACCAGATGGCAGACGGGCGCAGCCGGTTGCGTGATGTGGGCGGGCGTACCTGTTCGTGAGGTCATCAAAGCTCTGGGCGGCGTTTCCGCCGGTATGGTCTATATGACTGGGACAGGTGGTGAAAAGCTTCCTGAGGGCATTGATCCCTTGGCAGTTGTCGTCGAACGTTCCGTTCCTCTGTCAGCCATGCAAGACGCGATGTTGTCATGGGAAATGAACGGTGAGCCGATGCCCTTGGCGCATGGTGGTCCTTTGCGTTTGATCGTTCCTGGCTACAGCGGTGTCAACAACATTAAGTACATCAAGCGTTTGGCCTTTACAAAAGAACAGACTCAAGCCGCCATCCAAAAAACCGGATACCGGATGTCACCTGTTGGTCAAAAGGGTGACCCAAGTCAACCCGCTGTATGGACGATGGATGCAAAATCCTGGGTCACTTCGCCTTCACCTGATAGTGGTCCTGTTAAAGCAGGTCTAGTCCAAATCACTGGCGTAGCCATGGGCGGCCTCGAAGATGTGGCCAAAGTGGATGTGTCGCTCGATGGTGGTAAAACTTGGCAGGTCGCGCGTCTGGTGGGACCAGATTTGGGCAAATACGCATGGCGTCAATTTGTCCTGGCGGCAACCCTCAAGGCCGGACAGTACGACGTCGCGTGCCGCGTCACGACAAAGTCTGGTGTGGCTCAGGTTGTGGTATCGACTGAAAACGCTGCCGGCTACTTGAATAGTGGATGGCAATCACATGCAGTCAAAATCAACGTAGCCTAAACCCTTTCACCAACAGATTAACAAGAGTCTTTCGAGTCAAATGCAGAAAAAAATCTTCACTCATTTTGCTGCGGTCATCGGCGCAGTTGCGTTGGTATCTTCCGTAGCTTTCGCCCCGATCGCCACAGCAAATGATGAAGCTGGCAAGCTTTTGTTCTTGAAAGGCGCAGCTCCAGCCTGCGCGATTTGTCACACCCTCGAGGCAGCTGGAGCGGCGGGTGCGGTTGGACCTTCCATGAATGAACTCCAGCCAGACGCGGCCCGTGTCTTGAATGCGCTTAAAAACGGCATTGGTCAAATGCCCGCGTATACAAGCCTGACACCTGAACAGATGCAAATACTCGCTGATTACGTCGCAAAGGCAAGCCGTGAGTAAAGTTCAGGTTTCAACTTAATTCAACTGAACGTTCGCCTCTTTAGCGACCTTGCCCC
>JAOATE010000043.1:3882-12906 GCA_030158305.1 Burkholderiaceae bacterium | reverse complement strand
GTGTGGTGAAGCAGGAAGAACTAAGGGCGGCAGCCCGGCTGCAGCGAGGGCAGGCAGAACGGATCCCTGCAACACATCCTCATCCCGCGTGCCGCCTAGATGCGAAAAATACAGTTTGATTTGCTCTTGAAGCTCTAACGAGGGCAGCGCAGTCAGGCCTTCAAAAAATGACCAAGCAGAGCGGAGTCTTCGAATCCCAACGCGCAATTGGTGGATGTGCTCAGGGGTGGCGGCCTGGCAAATCCCCGCCGTGTCGACTTCACACAACACCGCAGTGTTGCGTACGATCTGTTCCAAACACTCTGCGGTCACCACGGCCAGTACTTGAGCGGGATC
Organism: Burkholderiaceae bacterium; assembly: GCA_030158305.1. GTDB lineage: Bacteria > Pseudomonadota > Gammaproteobacteria > Burkholderiales > Burkholderiaceae_B > Zwartia. Next base: position 12,570 of record JAOATE010000043.1, on the reverse strand, counting down.
ACGTAGCTTGACCGCACTCATCAAGGAGACAACTTCAGCGCCTCGCGGTTTCCAAAAGTCTGCCACCCGTTGCGCCCGTAACGCGTCCTGCTGTTGGCGCGAGGCGTCATCGTGCGTTTCCATGGCTTGAACTGCATCAAGGGCTTGTGCCAATTGTGCCAATCGGTCGCCGCGCTCCGCTTTACTCCGAAAGTCGAGGATGAGACCGAATCTCTGTTGCCACGTCCGACCTACCTCAAAGACTGCTTCGAGATGGCCGCGTTTGAGTTCAAATTCCACCTCTGAAATGGGGAGTTCAAGTTTTCCTGCGCGCAACAAGCCGCGATCAAAGGCAAGTTCAACCACCCCAGAAGGCGTGCGGATATCGCGCAGTTGCCGCAGCACATTTGTCTCGTAACAAACCTGCAGAGGCTCCGACAGGTTAGACAAAATTTCGCCAGCGGGTGTGCCGGCATAGACACTCAAATCCAGCGTGGCCTCGGGTCGATCTTGATTGATTTCAATGCGAGATAAGCTGTGTTCGCCGGGCATTTTGAGTGTTTGTACCCACTGGCTGCCCTCTAGGCGGAGCCTGAGGGCAATGCGCGCGTGCACTAACGCTCGGCTCGGCGTGTCGAAATACAGAGCACGCAATTGAATCTGAGAGTATTTGGCGCGTTGTACAGCTTGCTCAACACGTGATTGTGCTTGAACGGGCACATTAAGCTTGAGCTCTTGTTCTGACATCGTCACCCCTCTTAAAACTGCAGTCCGAGGGGTTATGTCAAACCTCTCGCTTTTAGCAAATATTGGGCCACTTCGACAAAACCCTCGCCACCTTTGGAAGGTGTCACAAACTTTGGCGGATGCTTTAACCGATGAAGCTGGCTTTCGATATTGGCCACACCAACAGAAAAATCAAAAAACTCAAACATGGGCTCGTCATTGGGCGAGTCCCCGACAAAAAGCACCGAATCAAGCTGCTCATGTAGATTCAGTCCGCACTCTCGTGCAAACAGCGTTTTGGTCATGGACAGTTTGTCGTATTGCCCAAACCAGCCGTTCACATGAATCGAACTCACCTTGGCTTGCGCACCAGCGAGTTGAAACAAATCAACGATCCTTTGTACCTTAGGTTCGTCTAAAGGTGTGACATCTTCACAAAAATCGATCGCTAAATCCGCTTCTCGGTAGTTTTGATCACTCGCGAGGCCGCAACCGGGAACTTCGCGCAAGATTTGTGCAGAGAGATCATTTAATTTTTGGCGGTTAATTTGCCTTTGGCTTGTTTGCGCAAAGTAATGCGAGATCATTTTCTTGGCAAGATGATCGTAGTGCATATAAAAAGCACCGTTTTCCCCGACCACTGCAAAAACGGGCCACATTCTGGCGATGTGATCGCACCAGCCCGCTGGTCGACCTGTGATGGGAATCACCACGATACCGGCAGCGGTGAGTTGTTCAAGTGCGGCGTAGGCGCGACTCGTGAGGCGTCCTTCTGTCGTAATCGTGTCGTCAATATCGCTCAAAACAAAGCGAATATTGGCGGCTTGGGTGACAGAAAGGTCTTTGAGCGGTTGCATAGGAATATAAGCGCCAAGAGTGAAAAATAGAGCTTCAACGCGCTCAGAGCGGGTCAATGCAGGGATTCTAGGTGTGCTTTGATGCGAGGATTCTATAATAGGTGTTTACACGTGTCTCAGCATAACGCCACCATGTCTGCCAAACTTTCTTCCGCCCCATCGCTTGATGCCGACCTTGCGGCCGCGATCTCTCCTGTCTCCGAGATTATTTCTGAGCTCAAAATGGGACGCATGGTAATTTTGGTGGACGAGGAAGACCGTGAAAACGAAGGCGATCTGGTCATGGCCGCTGAGTTTGTCACGCCCGAAGCCATCAATTTTATGGTGACGCATGGCCGTGGCCTGGTGTGTCTGACACTCACCGAAGAGCGCTGCCGTCAGCTTGAGCTGCCCTTGATGTCCAATCGAAATGGGACACCCTATGGCACCAACTTTACTGTCTCGATCGAAGCCGCAGAGGGCGTGGAAACAGGGATCTCTGTCGCGGATCGCGCACGAACCGTCCGGGTGGCTGTGGCGCGTGACGCCAAAGCCACTGACTTAGTGCAGCCGGGTCATATTTTTCCGTTACAGGCTGTGGCGGGGGGCGTGCTGGTGCGCGCGGGCCATACCGAGGCCGGCTGCGATCTGACCGCCATGGCGGGTTTGACCCCTGCCGCGGTCATTTGTGAGATTTTGAAGCCTGATGGCACGATGGCGCGCCTCCCCGATCTGATTGATTACGGTCGGACGCACAATTTAAAAATCGGTACGATTGCCGATCTCATCCAATACCGCAATGAACACGAGTCGGTGATTGAGCGTGTCAGTGAGCGCCAGGTGCAAACTCCCTGGGGCGAATTCAAAATGATTGCTTATCGGGATACCGTGGCGGGTAACCCTCACTTGGCGCTGGTGCATGGACAAGTCGATCCAGGCCGCGAGACGCTTGTGCGCGTGCATGAGCCGACCTCCATTCTTGATTTGATTGACGTTCAAAGTCCTGGACACAGCTGGGGCGTTGCCGAGGCGCTACGGGCGATTCGCGAAACCGAAGCCGGCGTGATGGTGTTTCTCAATTGCCAGGGCTCTTCAAGCCACCTTTTTGAACAAATGACGGCCTCGCAAAGCGATGCGCCAGTCCGCGTTAAACGTGAATCCGGCCGGATGGATCTGCGCACCTACGGAATGGGGGCACAAATTTTGCGTGACCTCAACGTCGGGCAGATGCGTTTGCTGGCGCGACCCAGAAAAATGCCAAGCATCATGCCTGGCTTTGGCCTTGACGTCACCGGTTACGATCACCAACCTCCCACCCGCAACACATAGGAAGCACATCATGAGCCCATATACCCTGACCCCTGACATGAATGGCGAGGGCCTGCATATCGGAATCGTTCGTGCCCGATTCAACGAAGACATCGGTCTGATCGAACTCGACGCTTGCTTGCAAGAACTTGAAAGCCTGGGTGTCGACGAGCGTGACATCATGGTGGTGACCGTGCCTGGTGCCCTCGAGCTCGGCGTCACCTTGGCACGCATGGCTGAAACATTTGAATTTGATGCGTTGATTGCCTTAGGTGCTGTCATCCGTGGTGAGACCTACCACTTTGAGATCGTCAGTAACGAAAGCGCCTCAGCCATTGCACGTGTGGCACTCGAAACAGGTATTCCTGTTGCAAATGGTGTGCTGACAACCGAAACGGATGAGCAAGCCGAAGCGCGTGCGGCTGATAAAGGCCGCGATTGCGCGCAGTGCGCAGTCGAAATGGCCAATCTGGTGGCGTCTCTTGAGCCCGAAGCAGACGAAGACGACGAAGAGGATGGTGATGTTGAACAAGCCCCAGCAAGACGATAACTCGCAGGTAATGCCTCCCCGTAGTGCGCGTCGGCGCGCACGCGAGTTGGCGTTGCAAGGCTTATATGCCTGGTTGGTGCGTGATACAGAAAGCCTTCAGGACGCAGGCGAGATCGAAGCGCATCTGCGTGACGAGGACGAGTTCGATCAAGCGGATGCCGTATGGTTTCAAACCTTGCTGCATGGTGCGATGAGAGAGGCGCCTGAGCTACGTGAAAAGTTTGCACCTTTTGTGGACCGCCCGCTTGCCGAGCTTTCACCAATCGAGCACGGCATTTTGCTGATCGGTAGCTTTGAGTTGGTCCATCAAATTGATGTGCCTTATCGTGTTGCGATCAACGAAGCAGTCGAACTCGCCAAGTCGTTTGGCGGGACAGATGGCTTTAAGTTCGTCAACGGCGTGCTCGACAAGCTCGCCGCTGAGGCTCGGTCGACCGAGGTTCGGGCCGCCGCCCGCCGCTAAGCGCACCCGCAAACGTGGCGTCCGAATTCGATCTGATCTCTCGCTTTTTCAAGCGTCCGGTGCCCGCCGGAATGCTGGGCGGGGGAGACGATTGCGCCTTGTTTCGAATCACACCCGGTTTAGAGTTGGCGACCAGCAAGGATTTATTACTTGAAGGTCGCCACTTTTTTCCAGATGTTGACGCCTTTACGCTCGGGCACAAGTCCCTGGCCGTGAATCTGTCTGATTTAGCCGCCATGGGCGCTAAACCCATCGCGTGCTTATTAGGTTTAGCGTTGCCAAGCTTTGACGAGGCGTGGGTTGAGCGGTTCGCTGAAGGCTTTTACGCGCTCGCGGATCAACATGGCTGCGCGCTGATTGGTGGGGATACCACACGCAGTGAACACGGCATTGCCATTAGCGTCACTGTCTTTGGAGAGGTTGATCCTGCTCAGGCGATGCGACGAGACGCAGCTCAAGTCGGAGATGATATTTGGGTGTCTGGCCAACTCGGAGCGGCGGATGTGGCTTACCGAATTTTGGCTGGATCTTTAAAAGACCATTCAAGCCAAGGACTATTCGGTTTGGAAGGCAGTCTGCTCGAGCAAACACGCGCCTCACTTGAGACGCCAAACCCTCGCGTATTTTTAGGTCGTCGCCTCGCAGCGCACACGCATGCGGCGATTGATATTTCTGATGGCTTGTTGCAGGACTTGGGCCATATCCTTCATGCAAGCGGTGTGGGTGCGCGTATGGATGAGAGTCTGTTACCTGTCCATCCTGCGCTTGCGCAGCTCTCCCAGGCGGATCGGCGGCGTGCCGTGCTAGCAGGCGGAGACGTGTATGAGTTGTGCCTCACTGCAGCCGTTGGCCAGCGTGATGATTTTGAGCGCATTGGGCTTGAGGCGGGTGTGCCTTTGACTCGAGTTGGCCAAATCACCGCCGGTACGGAGCTGTCTGTGTATGACGATGCCGGTCAGTTGATTCAACCCCTGCCGCAAGGCTTCGACCATTTTCGGAAATAAAATGACAGGTGTTTCGACTCGGCATCGCACCACATGGCCAACGCTGCGTTGGGTGTTCTCCGACCCAGCTCGAATCCTGATGTTTGGGTTTGGCTCGGGCTTGATCCGCCCTGGCTCCGGGACGTGGGGGACCTTATTGGCGTGGTTTCTTTGGGTCTTTGTCTCCCCTGGCGTCAACAATCTGACAATGGGCATATTTTTATTTTTGTGTTTTGCTTACGGTTGCTGGGCGGCCCATCGTGTCAGTCAGGCCATGGGTGTTCAAGATCATGTTGGCATTGTCTGGGATGAATTCGTGGCTTTTTGGCTCGTATTGTGGCTGGTGCCCGGCTCACTCCTTGCTCAGACCATTGCCTTTGTCCTTTTTAGAATTTTTGATACCGTCAAACCTCCACCTATCCGCCAAGTCGATGCGCGTTTTAAGGGTGGCATTGGAGTGATGGTCGATGATTTGTTGGCTGCCGTATACACGCTGATCGTGATGGCGCTGCTGGTGCGCTTTGGTCCTGCAGTGTATTTCTCCTAACGTCAAACCATAGAGAAAATGTATGCAAAATGATTCGCGTGCTCTGGCCGCCCAATTGGGTCAGTTACTTCTCGCCCGCCATGGTTGGCTTGCAACTGCTGAGTCCTGCACGGGCGGATTGTTGTCGGGTGCAGTGACGGCAGTTCCCGGCTCAAGCGGCTGGTTTGATCAAGGTTGGGTCACCTATAGCAATATGGCAAAACATACCCAACTCGGTGTGGCACGCGAAACTCTGGATAAATTTGGTGCAGTCAGTGAAGAGGTTGCCCGTCAAATGGCAGCAGGTGTGCTGGCGATGGCGCCGCGCGCCACGCTGGCATTAACCACGACAGGCATCGCAGGTCCCGGGGGCGGCACGGCGAATAAGCCGGTTGGTTTGGTGTGGTTTGGTTTTGCGCAACGCGCACCCTCTGGTGTGATCGTGCACGCGACCTCACAGATTTTCCAAGGCGACCGCGATGCTGTGCGAGAAGCCTCGGTTGCCTTTTCCCTGCAGTTTGCCTGTAGTTTGCTGCCCTAGATCGTCTCAGGCTCAGGCCACATCCTAGCGATGTGCGTTGATATCGTCGCGTGTTTGCTTGGCCACCGCTGCGGCCGCCTCAGTCCAATGGCCGGGGCCTGTCGCGTACAAAATAGCCCGTGACGAGTTGATCATCATGCCGGTTCCGTTGGCATTGCAACCTGCTGCACAGGTTGCCGCGATGTCTCCGCCTTGCGCGCCAATGCCTGGTACCAATAATGGAACACTGTCACCCACTGCGCGGCGAACGGAGGCCAGTTCGTTAGGAAATGTGGCACCGACCACCAGGCCGCATTGACCGGTGGAATTCCATTTGTTCGCCACGAGGTCCGCGACCCGCAAATAAAGCGGAATGCCATCGGTCTCTAGAAACTGTAAATCTGAGCCACCAGGATTTGAGGTGCGGCACAACACAATCACGCCACGATCTTCCCATTCTAGATAGGGCTGCACAGAGTCGCCGCCAAGATATGGACTGACCGTCACAGCATCTGCACCATACCGACCAAAGACTTCTTTTGCGTATTGAGTCGCGGTCGCACCGATATCGCCACGTTTGGCATCCATCATGATAGGTAAGTGAGGATATTTTTCACGCATGTATGCGCATAAATCCTCGAGCTGCCCTTCAGCGCGTGCCGCTGCAAAATAAGCAATCTGGGGTTTGAATCCACAAACATAAGGCGCTGTGGCATCTACGATTTGTTTGCAAAACTGAAAAATCGCATCGGGTTTTCCAGAAAGCTCTTGAGGCAGGCGAGGGAGGTCAGGATCGAGACCCACCATGAGGAGTGAGTTTGAGCTTGCCCAGGCGGCGTCCAGTTTTTTAATGAATGACATGTTTAGCTGACATATTTTTTTGCGTAGGCTGAATTAGAGCATGGGATGCCAGTGATTGAGTATGACCACGACCCAAAGTCCCGAAAGGAGAAGGATGTGAAGACACAATAGTGATCTTGGTTTATAAACATGAGGATCAATACAACTAAATCTGGCCCAAGCCAGTCACCTCAAACCACTTCAGAAAAGATAGCACACAATGCCAATTATCAATATTCAGATTATGCAGGGACACAGCGCTGAACAAAAAACGGCTTTGCTAAAAAACATGACGCAAGCCGTTCAAGACAGCATTGCTGCACCTTTGCCCTCCATACGCGTCGTGATTCTTGAAACGCCTCGTGAAAACGTCATCGTGGGAGGAGAGTTGGGGCAAGATATGGCGCTCGCGACTGTGGGATTGATCTCAGGGCGTACCGAGGAACTCAAGGCAGCGTTGGTTGCGGCACTGGCGAATGCAGTGGAAAAAAGTATTGGTTTATCCACTCAACATGTGCGCACAATCATTTTGGATACCCCGACGACCGATATGGGCGTAGCGGGTGGCCGCACAGCGAAAGCTGCGGGGCGTTAGTCCATTCTTTTTACTCGGAACAAGAAACAATATGACTTCACCTCTTACTTACGAGCAAGATGACCTCGGCGTCGTCACGCTGACGCTCAATCATCCAGAGACGCGCAACGCCTTGACTGGCACCGGTATTGTTGAGGCCATGCTCGAAGCGTGTCATCGCATTGAGCACGACCCGAGCGTGCGGGCAGTCATCATTACGGCGAACGGGCCCATTTTTTCCTCTGGCGGAAAAATCGACGAAATGGAGCGTCAGATTGGCTCTGGTTTCGGTAGCGAGGTCTTGCGTCAGGAGTATCGGCAGGGCATCCAGCGGTTGCCGCTTGCCATTCATCAGATTGAGGTGCCGACGATTGCGGCGGTCAATGGCCCAGCGATTGGTGCGGGCTGTGATCTGGCATGTATGTGCGACTTGCGGATTGCGTCGGAGCATGCGACGTTTGCCGAGAGTTTCGTCAAGGTCGGTATCGTGGCGGGTGATGGCGGTGCCTGGTTTTTGCCGCGTGTGATTGGAATGGCGCGTGCGGCGGAGATGTCGTTTACGGGCGAAGCCATTGATGCGAAAACGGCTCTAGACTGGGGCATGGTGTCGCGTGTGGTGCCTGCTGAGGAGTTGTTGTCAACGGCGCAGACCATGGCGCGCAAAATGGCGGTCAATTCTCCACCTGCGGTGCGGATGACCAAGCGCTTGTTGCGTGAGGGGCAAACGTCTTCGCTGGCTAATTTGCTGGAATTGTCGGCGGCGTATCAGGCGATTGTCCACAAAACGGCTGAGCACGCCAAAATCGTGGGCGACTTTATGGCAGCCAAGGCGGCGCGACGGGCCGCACGTAAGTAAGTGATCCCTTTGTTGGCATCACTTGTTCCGGAAATCTGGGGCGTTTAATGTTGCTGAGCAACATATAAAGCGCCCCATTTTCCTGCAGACTGAGGAAACCTCACGATTGAGGGGGCGACCTGTTTGCAGGCAAGTGGAGCGCTTGAAGTTTTGCCCAGCAAAACTCAACGCTCCAATTGCCGCTGCGCAAACCTCGAATAGATTAGTTTTAGCAGGCCTCAACTTGTTCCGGAAATCTGGGGCGTTTAATGTTGCTGAGCAACATATAAAGCGCCCCATTTTCCTGCAAACTGAGGAAACCTCACGATTTGGGGCGCGTCCTCGTTGCAGGCAAGTGGAGCGCTTGAAGTTTTGCCCAGCAAAACTCAACGCTCCGATTGCCGCGGAAGCGCCCGAACACCAGGATCCTAAGTATTTCACCGCCTTCAATTCCACAAATTCACACCCTGTGCACTTGAAATCCCCAAAACAACCCCTATAATTAGCACTCAACTGCAATGAGTGCTAACAATCCTCCCGCAGTCTTT
>JAOATE010000043.1:0-3782 GCA_030158305.1 Burkholderiaceae bacterium | reverse complement strand
CCCCTATAATTAGCACTCAACTGCAATGAGTGCTAACAATCCTCCCGCAGTCTTTCTAACAACCCATATTTGTATCTAACAGGAGTTCTACATGGCCCTGCGTCCCCTGCACGATCGCGTGATCGTCAAACGCCTGGACAACGAGCGCAAAACTGCCTCGGGCATCGTCATCCCTGAAAGCGCCGCTGAAAAGCCCGATCAAGGTGAAGTGCTAGCTGTTGGTCCCGGCAAACAAACTGAAGACGGCAAAGTCCTGAAAATGGACGTCAAAGTTGGCGACAAAGTGTTGTTCGGCAAGTATGCCGGTCAGACAGTCAAAGTCGACGGCGAAGAAGTCCTCGTCATCCGTGAGGAAGAAATCCTCGCGGTTGTCCAGTAAACAGAACACGAAGGAAAGATAAATGGCTGCCAAGCAAGTTTTATTCGGCGATGACGCACGCGTCCGTATCGTCCGTGGCGTAAATATTCTCGCCAATGCAGTAAAGACAACACTCGGCCCAAAGGGTCGTAACGTTGTGCTCGAGCGCTCTTTCGGCGCCCCAACCGTCACTAAAGACGGCGTGTCGGTTGCGAAAGAAATCGAACTCAAAGACAAATTTGAAAACATCGGCGCACAGCTGGTCAAGGAAGTTGCTTCCAAGACCTCCGACAACGCTGGTGACGGTACAACGACTGCAACCGTATTGGCACAGTCGATTGTTGTTGAAGGCCTCAAGTACGTGGCTGCCGGCATCAATCCAATGGACCTGAAGCGCGGTATCGACAAAGCTGTGATCGCTGCAGTGGCTGAGCTCAAAAAGCTCTCCAAGCCATGCACCACGACCAAAGAAATCGCCCAAGTCGGTTCGATCTCGGCAAACAGCGACTTCTCAATCGGCCAGATCATTGCTGACGCAATGGACAAAGTCGGTAAAGAAGGCGTCATCACTGTCGAAGACGGCAAGTCACTCGAAAACGAGCTCGACGTCGTCGAAGGTATGCAGTTTGACCGTGGCTATTTGTCACCTTACTTCATCAACAACCCTGAAAAGCAAGTGTCAGCGTTGGACGATCCTTATGTTCTGATTTACGACAAGAAAGTCAGCAACATTCGTGACCTGCTGCCCGTGTTGGAGCAAGTTGCCAAGTCCAGCCGTCCTTTGTTGATCGTGGCTGAAGACGTCGAAGGCGAGGCTTTGGCCACGCTGGTCGTCAACAACATCCGCGGCATTCTCAAGACCACCGCCGTCAAGGCGCCTGGTTTTGGTGATCGTCGTAAAGCGATGCTCGAAGACATCGCCATCCTCACCGGTGGTACTGTCATTTCCGAAGAAACAGGCATGTCGCTTGAGAAAGCAACATTGGCTGAACTCGGTCAAGCAAAGCGTATCGAAGTCGGCAAAGAAAACACCACAATCATCGACGGTCATGGCGATGCCAAGTCGATCGAAGCACGCGTCAAGCAGATCCGTGTCCAGATCGAAGAAGCATCTTCTGACTACGATCGTGAAAAACTGCAAGAGCGCGTGGCCAAGTTGGCCGGTGGTGTTGCTGTGATTCGCGTCGGTGCATCAACCGAAGTCGAAATGAAAGAAAAGAAGGCACGTGTCGAAGACGCACTGCACGCAACACGCGCAGCGGTCGAAGAAGGCATCGTTCCTGGCGGTGGCGTTGCGTTGATCCGCACACGCGCTGTCGTGGCCAAGGTTAAAGGCGACAACGCTGATCAAGACGCTGGTATCAAGCTGGTCTTGCGTGCCATCGAAGAGCCATTGCGCACGATCGTGGCAAACGCTGGCGACGAGCCAAGCGTTGTGGTCAACAACGTTGCGAACGGCACAGGTAACTACGGCTTTAACGCCGCCACCGGCGAGTACGGTGACCTGGTCGAGCAAGGCGTGTTGGATCCAACCAAAGTCACACGTACAGCTCTGCAAAACGCAGCCTCCGTTGCCAGCTTGTTGCTGACAACAGAAGCCGCAGTTTGCGAACTCGCCGAAGACAAGCCAGCTGGCGGCGGTATGCCAGGTGGTGATATGGGCGGAATGGGCGGTATGGGCGGAATGGGCGGTATGGGCTTCTAAGTCCACATCGTTATCCCCGAGATACGTCTCGGGGGTCGCTTTAAAAACCCTCGGAGAAATCCGAGGGTTTTTTATTGGCTGCTTGATCTTGGCGCGAAGTGACGGCGAATGACCTGCGGCTGACATGACGGCAGCCTCGCTCCCGAGTATGCTTGCGCAGATGAGTAAAAAGCCTAAAAAATGATCTTAAAGGGAGTGTTGGGAATGAGTGAAAGCGGGCAAGTACGGACAGTCTGGACAGAAGATGAACTCACAACATTGGCAGTGCGTGCATTTCAAGGCCTCGGTCTGACAAAAACAGATGCTGCAGACGTTGTCCGTGTATTGGTCTTGGCGGATCTGTTTGGTTTGAGTACCCATGGTCTTTCACGTGTGGAATCTTATGGTGACCGTTTAATGGTCCAAGGCATTCGCGCGCAGCCAAACATTCAGGTTCAATCCCCCGCGCCAGCACTCAGGCTCGTGGACGGCGATAACGGTGTCGGTCCTCTCGTGGGTATGCATGCGTTGAGAGCCGCGATGGACGCGGCGGGTCAATTCGGTATCGGGATGGCCTTCGCCCGTGGCAGTAACCACTTCGGACCCATTTCCCCTTATTCCTTGATTGCAGCGCAGGAAGGTTTTGCCAGCATCATCGGCAGTAACGCGACGACAACGATTGCACCGTGGGGAGGAAGTGATGCCCGCTTGGGGAATAGTCCCTTGGGCTTTGGCGTGCCGAACCCTGGCGGTCAACCTTTTTTGCTCGACATGGCAATGAGTGTGGTGGCCCGCGCCAAAATCCGTAATGCGTTCAAACGCGGCGAGGCCATCCCTGACACGTGGGCAACCGATGACAAGGGTCGTGCAACGACTGATCCCAAAGCCGCCCTAGATGGCTTTCTGCAGCCGATTGGCGGGCATAAGGGCTATGGACTCGCACTCATGGTGGATATGTTTGCAGGACTGTTGTCCAACGCGGCCTACCTGACGCACGTCAAATCCTGGGTCGATGCACCGGATGAGCCGCAAAACCTGGGGCACTTTTTTATTTTGATCAACACCAAAGTGCTTGGTTCGCCTCAATGGCTCACGGATCGTATGATGGACTTTGCGTCGATCTTGCATGACAGTCCCCCTGCAGTCGAGGGTCGTTCAGTCATCATGCCAGGCGAAATTGAATTGAAAAAAATGGCGCAACAGCAGGAGGCGGGGATCACGTTGGATCCAGCGGTCGTCAAGCTCTTGCAAGAGCACGCAGCCAAGGTTTCGTAAAAAAATATTAGAGGAGACATTTGTGCACGAATGGACTTGGTTATGGATACCTGCAACGATTTTTGCGGCAGCGGCTCAGGCGGGTCGTAATGCGATTCAGAGAAGTTTGACGGAGCAACTCGGCACTTTGGGTGCGACCCAGGTACGTTTTTTGTATGGTTTTCCATTTGCCGTTTTATTCACCACGATTGCTCTGATGGTGACCGGCTCAGTCATGCCCAAAATGGACTTGAGTTTCGTGTTGTTTGTCTTGGCAGGTGCTTTGTCACAAATCGCGGCAACGGCCTTGATGCTCGCGGCGATGCGGCAGCGGGCGTTTGTTGTGGTCACTGCATGGACAAAAACGGAACCTGTTCAAGTCGCACTTTTTGGTCTGGTGGTGTTGGGTGATCGAATCTCTATCCTAGCCATGGTGGCGATCATCATTGCCACGGTAGGTGTGACAATCATGGCACGCAAGCCGGG
>JAOATE010000042.1 GCA_030158305.1 Burkholderiaceae bacterium | reverse complement strand
AAAGCCGCACTCGAGTTCTTTACTCTGACTTAATTCCTGCTGCCTTGACGACATCTGTCCATTTTTTCAAATTACCGTTGGTAATAAAAAGCCATATTTGAGCGAGTGCTGTTCGCAAAAAGCGGCTCTTCCTACAGTACGATCATGTTCACCCCCGCCATTTACCGACACTCATGAACACCACACCACCCAAGCTTGATGAAGATCCCGCAGCATCCAGCACGCACGGCCTGACACAGTTATTGCTTGTCTCCGCCTTTGCTGGTGCGCTTGTCGGTCTAGTAGGTGGTAGCTTTCACTGGATGTTGTTGCATGGCAGCCAGGGGTTTGCCAAGCTCGTCGCCCAATGGAAGGCAGAAGGTTTTTTCGGACTTCCGGGCTGGTTGCTCACCATGGTAGTAGTCGGACTGTGCGTCGGGATTGCACGCTGGCTGGTCACCTTCGCCCCCAGTGCAGCGGGAAGCGGCGTGCAACACGTTGAGGCCGTCATGCGCGAGGAAGCCACACCCGCTTCTTTTCGCGTCTTACCCATCAAATTTCTCGGGGGTCTGTTTGCCATGGTGCCAGGCCTTGCCCTAGGCCGCGAAGGCCCCACCATTCAGATGGCGGCGGTCATTGGCACCCAATGCGGCAAATGGTTTGGATTTACCCGTGGTGACCGTAGCTTGCTTTACACCGCCATTGCTGGCTCAGGGCTCTCGGTCGCCTTTAATGCCCCACTCGCAGGGGTTGCCTTCGTCATCGAAGAGGTCGCACACCGCATCACCATGCGGCGCTTACTGGCTACACTGATTGCTGTTGCGACTGCCATTGCGGTCTACCGTACCTACTTTGGTAACGCCGTTGAGCTCAGCTTCACAACACTGTTGCCCTCGAACCTCACAGAACTTGTCGCCTATGGACTCCTGGGTGCCTGGCTGGGTGCACTCGGTGTGCTGTACAACAAGAGCGTTCTGCTAGGGCTCAATCTCTTTAGCAGTACTGCACCAAAGGTCTCACCCATTATTAAAGCCGGCATCCTCGGCGCACTGATCGGCCTCGTGGCCTACTGGCAGCCCCAATGGGTCGGCGGTGGAGAGCTACAAGTCAATGCGGTCCTTGCCGGACAACTCAGCATCAATGCCCTCATCATCTTGTTTTTGGTGCGCTGGGCACTAGGTCCTCTTTCTTACTCGATGAGTGTGCCGGGCGGGCTATTTGCTCCCCTGCTCCTTGTGGGGGCCACGTCAGGTGCACTATTTGCGACAAGCCTAAATTTTTTAGTGACGGCGCCTTTTGTGATTGATCCGATCGCGTTTGCGCTGGTGGGAATGGCCGCATTTTTCACAGCTGTGGTCCGCGCACCCTTCACGGGCATCCTGCTCATCATAGAGATGAGTGGTAGCGTCGCACTTGTCGCACCACTCATCGTTGCAAGCGTCGCCGCCTGCTTGGTCGCTAACCTCATGCATGGCGAGCCCATTTACGACTCACTCAGAGCCCGCATGCCGCACCACCCGACTGATCGCTAAATCACTGCTGCACAATGCCGGCCTGCGTAATGATGTCGGCATATTTTTTACGGACATCCTGCAGCATCGTATTAAAAGCAGGCACCGAGTTTGTCGATACGCTAAAACCCAGCGCTTCGATTTGCTTGATATTGTTCGGATCTTTGACAATCGCCACGACATCCTTGTTGATTTTTTCCAAGATGGCAGTGGGTGTGCCTTTCGGCGCAAGCATTCCTTGCCAGCTTTCGATGTTGACTGCTGGATAACCGGACTCAGCCATTGTGGGCACATCCGGAAAGACAGGTGATCGATAATCCGTTGTGACGGCTAGCGCACGAAGCTTGCCACCCTTGATCTGCTCAGTCACTGCGGCAAGCGTAATCACGGTAGCATCGATATGTCCGGCCATCGTATCCAAGGCAGCGGGCGCTCCGCCTTTATAAGGGATGTAGTTGACCTTGATCCCTGCAGCCTTTGCCAGCACCTCATGTGCAATATGCGCAATGCCTCCGCTCGTCGGTAAGCCAAGCGACAACTTGCCGGGGTTTTTCTTGGCGTACTCGATATACTCTTTGAACGTCTTGGCTTCAAAGTTCGGATTCGACACTAAAACCTGAGGGTTGACGACCAAACGCATCACCCCTGTCAGATCGTTCAAGGTATAGGGTGGATTTTTAATTAGGATCGTATTGAGCACAATCGCATCACTATGCAAGACAAGTGTGTAGCCATCGGGCTTGGCCCGCGCAACCTGCGCCGCACCAATTGCCCCACCCGCACCCGTGACGTTTTCAACAATGACCGTCTGACCCCAGGCGGTACTGAGTTTTTCCGCGATCAGGCGCGCGATTTTGTCAGTACTGCCACCCGCCGAGACTGGCACGACAATGCGAACAGAGCGCTGCGGATAACTATCGGGCTGAGCAAACAGAGGGGCGCTCAATGAAGCGCCTGCAATGGATAAGAAAATAGCGGCAATACGCTTAGGTAACGTGCGTGTGAACATCTTGTCTCTCCTGTTTTTTTTAAACCTTACCACTGTTTACGCTTATCATCACAACAAAAACCAATGCTTTATCTTTAAACTTACTGTTAATGCCCCCCCACAGGAGCTTCCCCATGCTGCTAGATACGGTTGATGCCTTAGAGATACAAATTTTGGTCGACAACACGACCGATATGCTTTCCACAACACCTGCTGGCGTCACGAGCGAAGCAATAGGCTTGTTTAGCCGAGGCGGACAAATGATGGCGGGGATTTGCCTGTGCTGCGCGGCACATGGACTGTCGTGTCTGATCACGGCTCGCAAAGGCACTCAGGAGCGCACCGTCCTGTTCGATACCGGCCCAGAAGATTACGCCTTTGAGCGCAACGTCAGTCGCCTTGGCGTCGATCTCGGCAAAGTGCAATCAGTCGTGCTTTCACATGGCCACTGGGATCACGCGGGTGCTTTGTTATTGGCGTTCAATACTATTCGACAGCGAAACGGCGGCAAAAAAACGCCGTTCTACGGACACCCCGATATGTTTCACAAACGGGCTGCCAGCATGCCCAACGGCAAGTATCGTGAAATGATCGATATCCCGAGCGTCGAACAACTCACTGCCGCAGGTGCCGAGGTCGCACTTCACAGAGAGCCCGTCTCTCTGCTCGACAATATGTTTGGTGTGAGTGGTGAAATTCCTCGCCAAACACCTTACGAACGTGGACTGCCAGGTCAGGTCCGTAAAAATGCAGCAGGCCAGTGGGAAAATGACGAGTTACTGCTTGATGAGCGTTGGCTTGGCGTCAACGTCAAAGACAAGGGTCTCGTGATTTTTACAGCCTGTTCGCATGCGGGTGTCATCAATGTATTGCTGGATGCGAGAGCGCGTTTTCCCGATACCCCCATACATGCAGTGTTTGGTGGCTTTCATCTCTCTGGCGCAAACGAGGCCCTGATCCCCGAAACGGTTGAGGACTTGAAACAATTTGGACTCAAGCTGATTGGTGCGGGTCACTGCACAGGCTGGCGCGCCATCGCTGCGATGTCGAATGCGTTTGGAGATCAAGTGTTAGCGCCTACTGCAGTGGGAAAGAAGTATGTTTTTTAATTTTTTTTTGTAAAGCGGTCACTAACGATTTTTAATACCTTAGATTAATATCGTTATGTTTTAGATTGAGTCTCACTGACGCTATGCAAATCGAAACAACCTTTTAAAATGCTAATCACGTAAGTATTATCAGTATGATCAACTCAAGTTCATCTCTACAATTTAAAAAATTTATATTCTTTTCTCTCTTAACTCTAATCTGGCTCCCTTGGCACACTCACGCAAGTGAGTTCGATGGAAATTGGAATGCACAGATCATTTGCGGAGAAAATTTTAGTAATGGTCGCCCTGGATTTAGATCCAAACTCGAGTTTGAAATCATTAACGGAAGTATAGATAAGCAGGTCACTGCAACTACGCAGCTTGGTCAAGAGAAAACGCTTTGGAAAGGTACAGTTAACGATGGCGTGTTGTCGCTAACGGCCGATTCGAAGAGAGAAAATGGAGACACTTGGTTTTGGTCTCTTAGCGGGAGGACAGACAAGCGCGAAATATCTCTAAATGGAGATATGCTTAACCCTAAAAAAACAGTTCTCCGAAAATGTACGATCACGTTACGACCGATCCCGACTGCAGACGCATCAACCGTTGCCCCCTTAGATACCACTCTGGTTTCAAATCCCCCACATTCCGAATTAACATCTGAGCCTCTTGCTACAGAGAGCATCCCCACGCCAGTTTCTGCCAAAGAGCCCATCCCAGTACCTGAACCCACAAGAGCCCCTCCCCCTCTTACACCTCGGAGTATAAATACTGAGCTACCTGAAAGTAGTCTTGTCGAACAACAATCGACAGCATCATGGATCAGCATGCGCTATTGGGCACCTCTATTAGGGTTTATTAGTCTATTTGCTTTGGTGCAGTTTTGGAGACGAAAACGTAAAGCAAATATCGTCATGAACACCAATCGAGTCGATACGAGCCTAAGCTTAAAAGGTCTGCCCCCCAGGTTAGCGCATATGACACATCGACTTTCGCAAGCGAAAGGGAAGTTACAAAATAACGCCTTCCGTCTTGCAAGAGAATCCTTCAAGAAACCGCTAAGCACATATCAACGCTTCATTGCAAGTGACACATTTCAATCATTGCAAGTACTGTTCTCAAAAGGGAATAGTTTTCACCTCTCAGGTACGGCTTCCAATTGGATTGCTTTTGTCATCTTCTATTTCCTTATTTTTCTTGTTGGTTCGAGTGTCATTATTGCAATTTTAAAAACATTCACTTCCATTCCATTTTATTTCTTGGATCCATTATGGCTAGGATGTATTTTGACATGGCTGATTGGCTTAATTCTGATTGTCTCAAAGAAAGCCAGAGGCATCATGAGCAGTTACAAAATCGGAGCGATCGCAAATCGATTTTTACTAACACCTATTTATTGGGGAATCTTAAGTGACATTTCTCCTCTAAGAGTGAAATTACAAAGATCTTGTTTTCTTGTGTTCAGTATCCTTGTAGTGATGCTTTTAGCAAATTGGGTTTCATTGCCTTCGGCAACAGTCAAAAGAGCTGGAGAGCAAATGATTCGTTCATCGTTGAACAGAGATGCGTGCACATGGATATTGAATAATCTACGATTGCTTTCAAGTATGAAGATCGCAGGGATCGATAAGGAAGAGCAGAGGGAGTGGGTAATTGCCAATGGTCGCAGTCTTGAATTAATTCGTCGTGATGGACGTCCATTTCATGTAAGTCCCACCCACATCACCTTTTTTCATATGCAAGTGAATAACAACCATCTTCCGCAACAGTTTCAAAGTGGCGAAACGGAGACTCAATGTATGTCATTGAAGTAGTTTTCCATCTGTCGGGATAGGAAACCAAACTACGCACTGTGATAGCCTCACTTATAGAATAAACCACCTTCAAATCCCAAAACTCTCCTTAATCGCGATCACCATCCCCGAAACCGCAATGCTACAAATCATCAAACCAAACACGCGTGTGGTGATTTGTATGCCGATCATGCCGATGTAGCGAATAATAAAACCACCCGCCATAAAGGTGACCAGATGAATAGACAAGCACAGCAACACCACGAAGGTCGTTTGTAGCTGCTCTGTCATCACACGCGCATTGTTATCACTGAGCATCACCACGGTCAAAATCGCACCCGCTCCCGCAATAGAGGGCATCGCCAACGGATACACCGAACGCTCCATAATCGATGCATTGGGCGACATCTTTGAAATCTCTTCGTGCATTTTTCCGGTCACCATGCTCAGGCCCAGCGTGAACAAAATAAAAGAGCCGGCAAGCTGAAATGATGACGTGGGGATATCTAACACTTTTAAAAATTCCAAGCCTAAAAAAATGAAGGCTGTGAGGATTCCAAAAGAAACCACGAGCGCCGTGATCGCAACCTTGAGTGCGTCGCGCCATGTCAAACCATAGGTGACGGCTAAAAACACAGGTACCGTCGCGATCGGATCAAGGATCACCAACAATGTAAAAAACTCGTAGACAAAGTCTGAAGGGAACATGTGAATTGCGACCTAATTCTGTTTAACTCAAAAAATATTAGTTCATAATCACCTGCACAACGCTTTTGGCGTGCCTATATGACAATATTTTCAATTTGATACAGTTTATAGTTCTATCTTGTTATCTCAAATTTCCCCACACTCATCGGCACGGCCAAACGGAGCATATGTTGGATATTCCTAAAAAATCCGCGGGCTTCGGACTGGTGCTGGGTGCCTTAGGTGTCGTGTTTGGTGATATCGGTACGAGTCCTCTATACGCTTTCGAAGCGGTGTTCGTTGACACGCTACATCCCGTTGCAATTACGTCAGCCAACATCTATGGCGTACTTTCGATGTTTATCTGGTCACTGATTCTCATCGTCACGTTCAAGTATGTGCTCTTTATCATGCGCTTCGATAATGGCGGCGAGGGTGGCATCGTTGCCTTGATGACCTTGCTCTTGAACAAGGCAGCAAAAGATAGCACCCTGCGTCGCGCGTTCATGCCACTCGGACTACTGGGGGCTGCGCTCTTTTATGGTGACGGCATTATTACGCCCGCCATTTCGGTCGTGTCAGCAGTCGAAGGGCTGGAAACGATTTCACCAACACTCAGCCCATATATTGTGCCCGTATCTTTAGTCGTGCTGATTTCATTGTTTCTTTTTCAGAGACAAGGTACTGAACGCATTGCCAAACTTTTTGGCCCCACGATGCTGGTTTGGTTTGTAGTCATTGCCCTCATGGGCGTGCACGCAATCTCTCAGCGCCCCGATATTTTGAATGCCATCAATCCTGTCTATGCGCTGCGCTTCATACAAACCGAATCACTTCTCAGTTTTTTTGTACTGGGCGCAGTAGTTCTCTGTATGACGGGTGCCGAAGCACTCTATGCAGACATGGGACATTTTGGGGCAAGTCCCATTCGACGCGCCTGGATTCGTCTCGCCTTTCCCGCACTTGTCCTGAACTATCTTGGACAAGGCGCGTTGGTTCTCCAAGCACCAGAGAATACACACAACATTTTTTTTCGAATGGCACCTGACTGGGCAATTCACGGCGTGGTGATCCTCGCCACCTTTGCCACCGTCGTCGCCTCACAAGCGGTTATTTCCGGCGTATTTTCCATGACACAACAGCTCATTCAGCTGCGCGTCATTCCACGCATGCGTGTTGTTCACACTTCCGAAATCAAGTCAGGTCAGATTTATTTACCAGCGGTCAATTGGCTGATGCTCGCATTAGTTATTACGCTCGTGCTTTACTTTCAGTCGTCCAATGCCATGGGAGCTGCCTACGGCATTGCCGTGACGGGCACCATGCTCATCACCGACTTCTTTGCCCTCGCCGTTGTCATATACGTGCGGCGCTGGCCCTGGTTGATCGCTACACTTGTCATCCTGCCTTTTATGGTGATTGACGGTCTGTTTTTGGCTGCCAACACGCTCAAGTTTGTCAATGGTGGCTGGTTTACCATCAGTTTCTCGCTCCTCGTCTTACTGATCATCATGACTTGGTTGCGTGGCGTGCGCAGCATTCAGTCTTTTGAAATGACGCATAGCCAGCAGTTAAGCGATTTTGTTAAAAAACTAGCTACTCTGAAACCATTTCGTGGGGAAGGCACATCCGTATGCCTGACGAGTGACGAGCATATCGCCCCCATGGCGCTCGTACTCATGGCTGAGCGTCTGCATGCGGTACAAACAAAAATTATTTGCCTGAACATCAAGATCGAAGAAGTTCCAAGCGTGCCGGAAGACCAACGACATACTATGCAAGATCTGGGTCAGGGTATCTTTCTCATCATCCTAAGATACGGCTACAGAGATCAAATTAATTTGCCAAATGAACTCGCTAAACTCTTTCCGGCGGATACCACCATCGACCAGTATGGTTATCTCATTAACCGTTGGTCACTCGAGATAGCTCAAGGCACTGGTTTGACTGTTTGGCTCAACAGGTTATTCGCTCTGCTCATGCGCAACGCCACTCCACAAGCTCGCATGTTCGCCATGCCACCAAACAGAGTGATTGAAATCGGGGGGAGGTTGATTTTATAAACCTGGTGTATCACTAGACTCTCTGCATCACGCATCACAATGAAAATCCGTTGTTTGAACAAGTACTGGGCTCGCATCATAGGACATCTAGCAACATGGAGCGCATCGACGGCAGACGAAAAAAAAGCGCTAGGTCTCTGTGGACATAGCACTCTTTTAGAGTCTTGGTGGGCTGGGCGAGACTCGAACTCGCGACCAACGGATTAAAAGTCCGCTGCTCTAACCAACTGAGCTACCAGCCCCCAAGCCCGATATTATGACTTTTTCGGCAAGCGCTGTCAAACGGCCTAGCCCTTTGCCAACAAAGACTCGAGTTTTCCACCTAAGGCCAATAGCTGATGGTCTTGCCCTTCGGCCGCGACGAACTGAACCGCCAGTGGCAATCCTTGATCACCCTTACCAAACGGCAAGCCTAAACAAGGCACGCCAATACTCGTCCAAGTACGATTAAACATCGGCGAGCCCGTGCCATTCTGCTTCAAGGGCGCCTCACCAGGAGAAGCAAGTGTCAACACCGCATCGAGCCCCTTGGTCGCCTGCGCGAACAGCTGACGGCAGCGTTCTGCATGCTCACGTTCTGCCTGACACTGCTCAGGAGTGATCTGCAATCCAAACTCGATCATCGCAACCGTCAAGTCTCCCAGCGGAGCTTTGTTGCGGTAGAGCTTTTCATAGAAACGACTCATCTCATGGCTCATGATGATGCGATTGGACTCGCCCAGCGCGATCATGTCTTTGGCTGGCAGCACCTCAACATCGACAAGCTCGACCCCATGCGTACGTAACACAGCCTTGGCGCGCTCAAGCGTTTGCACAGCATCCGCATCGGCCTGCGCAGCCTCTGGGCCCGGATACCAGCCCAAGCGAATCGTGCCAGACGGCTCTTTCGCAGTCGATGCGCCCAACAATACCGAAGCCAAGAGCTTCACGTCATCAACTGATCGCCCAAACCAACCCATCGTATCCAGCGTGGGCGACAAAGGATTGACGCCCTCAAGAGAAATCTTTCCCCGCGTGGCTTTAAAACCCACGATGCCACAGTATGCGGCCGGACGAATCGTCGAGCCCGCAGTCTGTGTCCCCAGCGCCAAGCCCACCATGCCATCGGCAACTGCGGCAGCTGAGCCACTCGATGAGCCGCCAGGTGTATGCGCAAAATTATGAGGATTGACGGTTGCACCGGCAAACTGGCTCGCAAATTCGGTGGTGACGGTTTTACCCATCATCAACGCGCCAGCCGCCTTCAGTTGCGTGACGATGGCCGCCTCCTTGGCAGGACGGTTACCCACAAAGGCTGCTGAACCATACTCGGTTGGCATGTCGGCAGTATCAATGATGTCTTTGATACCAATCGCGATTCCCGCGAGTGGCAGCTTTTCTGAGCGCGCACTCACCGCAGCAAGCTGTGCCCGGACATGGTCGGCATCGTGCCACTTAAACGCATGCACAGAAGGCTCACGGGCCGCGATGCGACCGAGTTGCGACTCCAACACCTGCGCGTGCGTGACTTCACCGCGCGCGATGCGTGCAGAGGTCTCTGTGACGGTTTGAGCGTAAAGTGCGTGGGAATCAGCGCTGGGGATAGTCGACATGTCTGAGGGCTCCAATTAAAAACATTGAAGCTCATCAGACACCAAGAAAGCGCTTATGGCAAGAGGTTAAAAACCAAGTACTAGCGTGCGCGCGAGATACGGACTTCGGCGCCGCGACGCTTGACCTCAAGTCCCTCTGAAGGCGAGATCTTGAGTCCTTCGAGCCCTTTGATATAGCTCGATCCCTGCATCTGCATCACGCGAATCTTGTTGCGCATCACGACAGGGTTGTGAACAGGCATCCCAAACATCCAGACTTCGTCCAGGATGCGGGCCGAGTTGAACTCACCCGTGTGATGGGCTGTGGGTCCCAAACAAAGCATATGACCTTCGCGACCAAACACCGGCAAGGTCCCCAGACTACAGGTCACTGTCAGCACTGAGCCGCCTTCATAACGCCAGCCAGTATTGAGATCCCACCAAGCCTCACCGGCAGGGAGATAGACCTGAATGTCCTGACCAGGCTGCATCGCGGGCGCGACCAGCAAAGCCGGTCCGAGCAAATACTGCGTATCCCACCGCTGAGCTTCTTGATCGGCGGGAAATGACAAGGCCATCGAACGCTGCACAGGCAGACCCGTACGAGCAGCGTCTTCGATTGCGCCCAACACATAAGGAATCAAGCGATAGCGCCATTGCAGCCAGGTTTGAACATGACCGCGTGTCGTTTCATCAAACGCTGTCGGCACAAGCTGAGGGTGCGACTGAAAGGCGAAGTTGCCAGAAAAAACAGCCATCCCCAACCATCGCAAATACAACTCAGGCGTCATCGACTCAACAGAGGCTGACGCGTTACCGACTGCATGCATTTGTACCGGCACACCACTCGCACCAATCGCGAGCGCTGAACGCAAGGTCTGCTGCAGACCCTCCCAGGTATTGGGCACGCGCGGTGCACTCTGCCACAACAAACGTTGGGCACCCGGGAAAAGATCAGAGCTAAATACCACGCCTTCGGGAGGAACCTTGTGGCCTGCAACCGCCTCAAACAGCGCACGTCTTGCCAACGCGGGATAGAGCGCGCGTAACACCGCTGCACTTTCTCCACCACGGGCGACAACATTGTCAGGAATATCAAACTGCACATCGCATGCGGTGGCGCCGACACCTTCTTCGGCAAGATGGCGATGGCGCTCAGACCAAGTGTTCAACACATCACGATGCGTCAAGTCGAGCAAGCCAAAAGCCTGACCCGCGGTCGCAGCAACGCCTGGAAAAACATGTGCATCACCACTGTCGTTGCAGAGCAACCAGCCGCGATCTTCGAGCTCGCCAAAGGTGGTGGACTCAACCGAGACTGCGGGAATCGTATGCATCCCAAGATGGGTCGCGTGTTTGGTGAAAGAATCAATCGCTTGCTTTGGATGGGGAAAGCGCTCTGCATCCCATTCGGGCAATAGCTTGGAATCCTGATAGGTCCATGCAGTAGGAGGCAACATCAACACGCCATCTACGGAAATATTTTGTTTGCGAAACTCCGCAATCAGTTCAGCTGTCTGAGCGGCACTATGTGCGTCGTGTTGCTCAACCCAGACGCCCATCGACCACAAGGACGGCTGACCTGCGCGTCCGGTCAATTGCGTGTATTGATTTAATATTTCTGCGGGTTCCGCAGCAAACAAAAACAAATCCAGCGTCTTGTCTTCGATCGCAATCAAGTACTGCGATGCTGACTCAGCACCCAAATCATGCTCGACGCGAGAAAGCGTATTGACGTAGACGCCCCAGCCAGAAGGTCCCCACGCCAGAGGCAGGGCACGATGATCTGGCGCATCTGAAATAATGGTTTCTGTCCGGCGATCCAAATCACCTGTGGTCTCGCCTAGACCAAAAATCTTTTCTTCGCGCGCAAGATCAAAACCAACGGTCCACAAGGCATCCTGAAGAGCGATACCGCCTTCGCACAAGGACAGAGCCGCTTTACCGAGACGCTGCACTTGAAGCCTGAAGGGATTGGTCGTGATCTCGAGGATGGTATCGCCTTGAACGAGACGCCAGCCTTTTGCTGGGCCAGTCAGCGGTTCAAGGACTGCCTCACCGATCGCTTCGGGACGGGCCAGCAATACATCCGCATGCGCACGGGCGCGAACGCCAGGCAAAATATCAGCGGCGACGGCTTCTGGTAACCCACAACGAATCCGGAACACACCGGGAGCGTGCGGCTCGACGACCAGTTTCATTCCCGCACCTGCGTCGAAAACGATCCTCGAAGGTAACGTGTCGACAAGTTTTAGCGATTCTAGGTGCATGTTCAGCGCATATGAAAAAGCGACCAAAGTCGCTTTTTTTGATTTTGTCTAAGTTTGACTGATTTTGTCCATTATATCCCGTTCCAGGGGCAAAGGCTCGCCATTTAACGCTGCGGCAATGAGATCTCCCGCCAGACTCGACCAAGTGAGTCCCCGTGAAGCAAAGCCAGACGCCACCCAAAGCCCCTGAGTGTTGGCAAGGGGCCCAATAAATGGCAAACGTCCAGGCAAAACGGCGCGCCAACCCGCCCAGCCATCCAAAGGCCTCATAGCAAGATTGTTAAATTTCGCAGGCCACTGAGACTGACCAAGCAAGCCTGCTGCACGCTCGATATTGCCCAATCCACCTGCAATACTGGGCGCCATACATTGAGCGCCATGCACATAGCTGCTACCCACCACACAATTGCCTTCTAAAGCAGGCAAAACATAGCCGTCTCCTGAAACGATGCAGCGTGGCCCACCTGACAGAGCACGCTCCGGCAATAAGGTGATTTCCCCTCCCAGCGCATGCATCGCGGACAGTCGCGCGCCAGGCTCCAGCAAAGCACTGCGCCGCAAGATATCCTGAGTGCCAAGGGCGCCCGCCAAAATGAGCTGGGGCGCCACGGCACAGATCTTTCCATGCTCATCCAAGACATGCCACTGACCATCGACCCTGTCGACGCGTTCGACATGCACTTCTAGCCGCTCAACGCCCTCGACCGCCAGAAGCGTTTCAATTAAGCGCTCAGGCCTGAGGCGTGCTGCCGTCGGAAAAAATAATCCGCCACGATTCAATTGCAATCCGGCGATGTCGCTGGCTTCGGAGGCCTCAACAAAACGAACCCACTCGGGCGGAAACGACAGGCCCGCCAGAACTGCCTCCAAGTCAACAATTCGTCCACTCATCCGCTGAAGCTGCAACGCACCACAGCGCCACAAAATATCCTCACTCACCTGCGACCAACGCGCTTGTGCCCGCAAACTCCCTGCACGCGAGAGTCTGGCCCGTATATCGTCATCGCGCGTCACCATGGGCGTGAGCGCCGCCGCCACGTGGGCGCCATGCTCCTGCTGCCGACGCGAGGTCACATCCAGCACTTGGGTCCGCCATCCCCGCAAGGCCAAGGCATGCGCCACACCTGCACCCGCGATGCCCGCCCCCACCACCACTGCGTGCCGAGCCTCCTTTTGATCCACGGCTAGCCCCAGCATCCTGTCTGTCGGACTCACCGACTCACTCGGGACCACCTTGGGGAGCTCAACCGCGGCTGCTTCGCCTACCCATGTGGCATCTGCCGAAACCGCCAAACGTGGCATCGTCACTGCTAACGGACCCACGGCGATCGTGAGTGTGACCGACAGCTCCTCAAAATCCAGTCTGTGAGTACCCGGTAAATTTAAAGGCCATTGCGCGACCAACTGATCGACCAGCGAATGAAGCGTCGAAGGCGTCTGAGCACGCAATCGCGAACCCAAGACCGAAGACTCGACGAGCGACACGCTGAGCGCCACGACATGCAGACGGTCCGGCCGACAGGGGTCTTCTTTCCACCGTTGCCATAGCCTGATAAAAGACTCTCCGTCACTCCAGTCGGCCATCAGTAACGTATAACGAGGGCGTGCTTGCCACGCCTGTGGCAAGCCAAGACGCGCAAACAACGTCATGCGCTGTCCCTGAGCGCGCGGCGCAAAATCTTTCCGACTGTGCTTTTGGGTAGTTCGTCTTTAAACTCGATCACTTTCGGACATTTGTAGCGACTCAGTTGTTGCTGGCACCACGCATGAATAGCCGCCTCATTTAGCAACGGATCACGCCGCACCACAAAAAGTTTCACGACTTCACCGGAGTGAGCATCTGGCTGACCGACCGCAGCGCACTCAAGCACACCAGACAACTCGCACACGACGCTTTCGATTTCGTTCGGATACACATTAAAGCCTGACACTAGAATCATGTCTTTTTTGCGATCAACGATATAGACATAGCCTCGGGCATCCATTCGACCAATATCGCCCGTGCGCAAAAAACCCTCAGCAGTCATGACCGCGGCAGTCTCGCCAGGAGACTGCCAATAGCCTCTCATCAGTTGAGGCCCGCGCACCGCTATCTCCCCCTCGACCTCCACACCGACGCGTTGACCATCCTGATCCAAAATACAAATCTCTGTGGACGGCAAAGGCAAACCCACACTGCCTGAATACGCCTTTGCATTGGTCGGATTCGCGGCCACGACAGGCGACGTTTCAGACAAACCATAGCCCTCAATCAACGGGCGCCCTGTGATACGTTGCCAGCGCTCGGCCACTGGACGCTGAATCGCCATCCCCCCCCCGAACGCCAGGCGCAGCGTTGAAAAATCTAACTTGACGAATTGCTCGTCATTCGCAAGCGCGTTAAATAAGGTGTTGATCCCCGGTAAAACATGGGGGGGCTCTTTTCGCAATGCATGGATCAAAGAGGCTCGGTCTCGGGGATTGATCACCAGCACACTTTTCATGCCTGCATGCATCGCGTAAAACCCGCAAACCGTCATCGCAAACACGTGATAAAGCGGAAGTGCCGTCAGCATGGTGAGCGGATTGGTGAGCAAGTCTTGTAACGCGGGTTTGGCGACGGCCTCAACCTGCAAAACGTTGGCCACCAAGTTGCCATGCGTCAACATCGCCCCCTTAGGCGAGCCGGTCGTGCCACCCGTGTATTGCAAAGCAGCCAAATCGTCCAGACACAAGGTCGGCGGCACCCACGGTTGCTGTCTGCCGACCTTGAGCACGGAATCCCAAGACCAAGCCCCCGGCAAAGGTCTCTCAGGCCCCAATTTGCGCACATAACGCGCCCCCAGATTGACGATCAGGCCTTTCAAACCACCCAACATCGCACCGGGCGGCACCACCACGCGATGCGCTAGAGCCGGACAGTCCGTCACTTGTTCCAAGGTGCGTGCAACGCTTTCAAGCACCACAATGGTGCATGCCCCGCTATCTTTCAATTGATTTGAAAGCTCTCTGGGTGAGCAGAGCGGGTTGATATTCACAATCACATGGCCTGCCCGCAACGTCCCAAGCAACGCCACCAAATAAGGCAAGACGTTGGGCATCATGAGCGCGATACGCGACCCCTGCGGCAAACTGAGGGATTGCAGCCAGCCTGCAAACGCTTGCGCATGACGATCCAGGTCCTGAAAGCTGAATGACACCCCAAAAGAACTGGCGGCAGTCCTTTGCGCATGTTTTTGGCAGGCGCGATCAAGCAAATCCACCAGAGAAACATAGTTTTGCGTTGAAATTTCAGCGGGTACGCCCGCCGGATAGTGCTGAATCCAAGGATATTGCATAGTCAGGTTGCTGGTGAGGGTTATTCTGTCGTGGCAACGGTTTGGATTGATAATACCGTTAGACATACTCATTTAAAGTGATTTGCATGAAACTTCTCGAGCCCTTTCTCAATTGGCAGTCCGAAATTCAAGCAATTCGCCGAGATCTCCACGCGCATCCCGAGCTCTGTTACGAAGAAAAACGTACAGCGGATGTGGTCGCAGAAGCTCTCCAAAAATGGGGCATCCCGATCCATCGCGGACTGGGTGGCACTGGCGTAGTCGGCATCATTGAGGGACGTACTCCCGGTACGGGTGCGATTGGACTGCGCGCGGATCTTGACGCTCTGCCCATGCAAGAGCTCAACACATTTGCCCATGCCAGCCAACACCCAGGCAAGATGCATGGTTGTGGCCACGATGGCCACACGGCCATGTTGTTGAGCGCGGCACGGTATTTGGCAGAACACAAAAACTTCGACGGCACGGTATATGCGATTTTCCAACCCGCCGAAGAAGGTGGCGCGGGCGCCAAGCGCATGATGGAAGACGGTCTCTTTGAAAAGTTTCCCATGCAAGCGGTGTTTGGCATGCACAACTGGCCAGGACTGCCCGTGGGCCAATTTGGACTAACCGCTGGACCCATCATGGCCTCCAGCAACCAATTTCACATCAAAGTGCGCGGCAAAGGCGCCCATGCCGGCATGCCTCAGCTCGGCATCGACCCCGTCATGACGGCCGTGCACATCGCACAGGCACTCCAAAGCATCGTCACGCGCAACCGTCACCCACTTGAGGCCGCCGTCCTGAGCATTACCCAAATTCATACCGGCAGCGCAGACAACGTGATTCCAACCGAAGCTGACATGCGTGGCACGGTCAGAACTTTCACCATTGAAACGCTGGACATGATTGAGCAACGGATGCGTGACATCATCCAGCACTCCGCTGCCGCCATGGGCGCTGAGGCAGACTTTTCTTTTGTCCGTAAATATCCGCCCACGATCAATCACCCAGACGAATCCGCATTTTGTGCCGATGTCCTGCGCAGCATTGTCGGCGTAGACCAGGTCGACGATCACGTGACACCGACGATGGGCGCCGAAGATTTCGCCTTCATGCTCCAAGAAGTTCCAGGTTGCTATGTCTGGATTGGCAATGGCCTGGGTGAACACAGAGATGCTGGGCACGGTCTCGGCCCCTGCATGTTGCACAACGGCTCCTATGACTTTAACGATGACTTGTTGCCGCTAGGCGCCACCTATTGGGTCAAACTGGCCGAAAACTGGTTCACACGTCCGCAAACGTGAGTGCAATCGGGGGCACGCTGATCTCTGCAAACGATCTCTTGGTTCGGGTCGATGGTTCGGGTTAGTATCACGGTCACTTTCAACCAGTTGGCCGGATCGGTATGTCTACTCCTGTAATTACAAGTGTTTCCCCTTGGCGCGATCGACTGAGCGGTGTGCTCTTTGTCGGCCTGATGGCCGCAGCGGTGACCCAACTGGCTGGCATCGCCTTCGTCAAAACACTCGGTTTTAGTCCACTTGTGGTCGGGATTGTGTGCGGCATGCTGTATGGCAACTTTATGCGCGGCAATATGCCAGCCGAATGGGGCGTTGGCGTGCACTTTACCGCCAGACGGATGCTCCGCGTGGGTGTCGCCTTTTATGGCCTGAACGTCAGCCTCCAGCAAATTATCGAAGTCGGCCTGCCAGGCTTGGTGGTCTCGGTAGGAATCGTGCTGGGCATCCTGATTTTAGGCACACTCATCGGCACCAAGCTGCTCAAGCTTGACCGTGACACCGCGATGCTGACCTCGGCAGGCAGCGCCGTTTGTGGCGCGGCCGCCGTCCTCGCCTTTGAGTCCACGCTCAAGGCTGCCCCCCACAAAGCCGCAGTGGCTGTTGCCACAGTCGTGCTGTTTGGGACAATTTCAATGTTCCTCTATCCCATTCTGTATCAAGCGGGCTGGATGAATATGGACCCTCGCGCCTTCGGTATCTTTCTTGGCGGCTCAGTGCACGAAGTCGCGCAAGTCGTCGCCTCGGCCAGCAACATTGATGCGGCCACGACTGAGGTCGCCACCATTGTCAAGATGACACGTGTTGCGCTTCTTGTCCCAGTTCTCATTATTTTGGGGCTCTGGCTCCAACGCGCCGCCGTTGCGCAGGCCAAAGCAGGCGAGGCACGCCCCAAGCTGCCCATTCCGTGGTTTGCGATTGGCTTTCTGGTGTTAGCACTCATCAACTCCGCAAACATCATCCCCCCCAATGTTTTGCAAGCACTGCGCGCCCTTGATATTTTTGTCCTCACGATGGCCATGACCGCGCTGGGTATCGAAACGCGTTTCGCTCAAATCCGACAGGCAGGTCCCCGTGTAGTGGGATTGGGCGTGATCCTGTTTATACTGCTTGCATTCGGCGGCTACGCATTAGTGAAGCTCGTCACCTAAACCCTTATGGCCTGTCCGCATGACGCAAACACCTGTCGAGCCAGAAGCAATCGTGAGGCGCCTCGATCCAGAGGATGCCCAGCTTGCGCTCGCCAAGGTTCAGGATTTGCTCCATCGACACGAGGTTGTCGAAAATCTCGCGCACCGTCAAGAAGGTGGTGACGAACGCGCAGAATTAGTCGAGAGCCTGATTCAGCGCCAGCACGAAGCCGAACTCTCCGCGCTCGTCAATGATCTGCACCCTGCAGATATCGCGTTTATCCTGGGTTCGTTGCCCAAGACCGAGCGACAGCTCGTTTGGCGTTTAGTCAGTGCCGAATACGATGCAGACGTGTTGCTTGAGGTCGACGACTGGGTTCGCGAGTCTCTCATTCAAGCGATGGACCGCCAGGACCTCGTGGCCGCCACCGAGAACATGGATGCGGACGAGCTGGCGGACATCGCCCCCGACTTGCCCGCCGACGTTGTGGCCGAGGTGCAAAAAGGACTGACTGACGAAGAACGCGCCAGACTCATCGAGGCCATGGGCTATCCCGACGACAGCGTCGGCGGCATCATGGACTTTGAGATGGTGCGCGTGCGCGAAGACGTCTCGCTTGAGGTCGTGCTGCGCTATCTTAGACGCCTGCCCGAGTTGCCCGACCACACTGATCAAATTTTTGTCGTCAATCGCGAGGACAAACTTCTCGGCACGCTGAGCTTATCGTCTTTGCTCGTCAACGAGCCAGAGTCTCAGGTGAGCGAGGCGATGAGTACAGATTACTTGTCGCTCAGCCCGTTAGACTCCGACGCTGACGCCGCAGGCGCGTTCGAACGTTATGACTTGGTCTCAGCACCCGTGGTCGATGAGCTCGGCCGACTGATTGGTCGTGTCACGATTGCCGAAGTCGTGGACGTGATCCGCGAAGACTCTGATGAGCAGGCCTTGTCTCGCGCGGGTATGCAAGACGAGGACATCTTTGCGCCGGTGAGTCGCGCTTTACGTAACCGCGCCCCTTGGCTTCTGCTCAACCTTTGTACGGCGGCGACCGCATCCTTTGTCGCCTCACGATTCGAAGACACGGTCAGCACCATTGTCGTACTCGCTTTTCTGATGTCGATCGTTGCCGGCATCGGCGGTAACTCCGGCAACCAAACGATGACGCTTATTATTCGCGCCCTTGCGGTGGGTCGCATCACAGACAAAAACGTCTGGCAACTCTTTCAGCGCGAGCTGCTCGTCACCTTTATGGTGGGCGTGGTCGGCAGTGCAATCGCTGCCGTATTTGCATGGGCGATTTCCGATTCGATTGCGATTGCGCTAGTGATGATGGCTGCAATGATTTGCAACATGCTCATCGGTGCAATGATTGGCGTATTGGTCCCGATTGTACGGACACGCTTTGGTAAAGATCCCGCCATGGGCTCCTCGGTGCTACTCACTTTTGCAACCGACTCACTCGGCTTCTTTATTTTTCTGGGACTCGCGACCGTCTTTTTACTTTGAAGCGCTAACTTCAAACTCAAACTTCAAGGTTTAGCCTCAAGCTTGAACCTCAAGCTTGACAGCCAGTTTACGATTCACGTGACTACTGATCCGCGCAGAGTCGATGCCGTAGACATGAATAGACACCGCAGTCTGCGCGTGCTCGTTACCTAAGCGATGGATAAAGTCCATTCCCCCGTGGCCACACACACTCTGCCCTGCAGACCGCGCGACACGGTTAAATAAATAAGCCTGTTCAACGGATCGATCCCATTCAAAGTGGCTCTCCGTCAGTTCGCCACGCAGCACCCGATAGGCACACCACGTGTAATGGGCATGCACGGGACTCGCCTGATTTGCATCCCATCTCAAGGCGACGACGGTAAACATCCCCGCAGGGTCTGCATGCAATATATGTCGCGTGTACGACTGAGTTGAATGCGGCAACGCAAGCACCTGTTCAACCAAGTGCGCACTCGTCTTAGCGTCCAAAGCATGATTAAGCGCCTGACGGACACGATACGGGACAAGGTCTGCCTCACCCAAACATGCCTGCTTAATTGATTCAGAGAGACCCGCCACATCACGATCCAGCATGGACTCGGACACCTCTGTCAGATCGGCTGTTCTGACGACGGGTACTGCCTGAAGATGGGTCGAGGTTTGCATGCTTGATCAATTGGATAAAAAGATCATTCATCATAGGATCTCTTAGAGAGAAATAATTTGCTATTTATCTCACAAACTATTACATATAAGCAATAATTTCTATTATTAATGAGTAAATTAGAAAAATCATGCAAATAGACAAGAAAGATCGTGAAATACTGAGGCTCATGCAGGAAGATGCCAGCATTTCTCTCGCGGAGCTCGCAAACGCGGTCAACCTGACACCCACACCATGCTGGAGACGCCTGCAAAAGCTACAAGAAGAGGGCATTATTAAGAAGCAAGTCGCGCTTTGCGATGCACGCAAACTAAACCTTGGTCTGACGACTTTTGTCACGATCCGCACCAGCCAGCATAGTGAAGAGTGGATGAAGCGCTTTGTCGACGGCGCCACCAGCATCCCCGAAATTGTTGAAATTTATCGTTTGAGCGGAGACGCTGATTACTTGCTCAAAATTGTCGTGCCAGATATTGACCGCTATGACAGCGTATACAAGCGCTTGATTCGCTCGGTTGAACTCCTGGATGTCAGCTCAGCCTTTGCGATGGAAACCATCAAATGCACGACGGCGCTGCCGCTAGACTACGCAGGCTAGCCGAGATCGTTCAATTTACTGTGGTGGAGTGTCTGGCGATTCAGACACCCAAGCCTGTGCAAGCGTATATGTCACCGCAAGTGCCACCGGTCCCACAAAAATCCCGATCAAACCAAAACTCAGCAAGCCACCAATCACACCAACAAAGATCAACAAGATTGGCAAGTCTGCACCTCTGCGGATGAGCATGGGA
The DNA here is from genome assembly GCA_030158305.1 of Burkholderiaceae bacterium. Lineage (GTDB taxonomy): Bacteria > Pseudomonadota > Gammaproteobacteria > Burkholderiales > Burkholderiaceae_B > Zwartia. The sequence continues at coordinate 29,702 of JAOATE010000042.1, read as the reverse complement.
CGTACAAAGTTGTCCATGGTGCTTACAAAGATACTCCACACGAGCAAAAATGTGGCCCATCCTGTATCTCCTTGCCAGTACATCCACGCAACGGCGGGAAACAAAACAAGACTAGGACCCGCTTGAGCGATACACAGCATCAACATCAATGCAGACAACACGGCAGCAAAGGGAACACCCGCAATCACCAAGCCTAACCCTCCGAGGCCTGTTTGCAAGATAGCTGTCACGCCAACACCCAGCGCGACCGCGCGGATCGCCTGCCCTGCAAGAATGATGGAGCTTTCACCGCGCTCGGCCGCTAAGCGACGTCCGACTCGACGCAACATACTCGCAGCTTGCTCACCTGAACTGTAAAAAATTGCAGCGATCACGACGACTAGAAAAAACTGCAAAAGCATGCCACCCAAACCACCAAACTGCCCGAGCAACCACTTTCCTGCCGCACTCGCGTGTGGGCTTAAGTACTCAACAAAAGTATTGAAACCACCGGAACTCAGCTTTAACCAAAAAGCTGCAACTTGGTCGCCCGCGAGAGGGATGTGCGAGACCCACTCTGGCGGCGGAGGCACACCCTTGGTCGCCAGATCCTGCCCGAAAGTCATCAGGTCGTCAGAGCGCTCTGCGATGGTGCTGATTGCCCACCAAAGTGGCATCACCAACAATAGCAACATGCCACACGTCATCACCAATACGGCGGGAGTGCGGCGATTGCCAAACATGTGATCCAAGGCCTTTAGCCACGGCCACGTAGCCACCACAATCATAGTGGCCCAGACCGTTGCGGCCAAGAAGGGCCTTAGTACCCAAAAGCACAGGGCGATCAGTCCCACCAACAAAATAGTCGCCAGGGTATTGCGTGTCAGGTCATGTTGCATGGAGACTTACCCTAGCGGTCATACATTATGTAGAGATCAGCTTAACTGACCGTGGCAGTGCTTGTACTTTTTACCGCTGCCGCAGGGGCAGGGATCATTACGTCCAACCTTAGGTGCAGCATTTCTCAGCGTACCTGGATGGTCTTCGGCAACCGCACGATTCGCAGCCTGACTTTGCTCTGCAGGCGCCGCATCATAATCCGTATGCTGATAAGTCACGCTCTGCATTTGAACCGCGCGCGCCGCTTCGAGTTCGGCCTGCTCAATCTCTTCTTGTGTCTGAATGCGCACGGTCATGAGTATGCGCACCACATCGTCGCGCACCCGATCCAGCATGCTGGAGAACAACTCAAACGCTTCGCGCTTGTATTCTTGCTTTGGGTTCTTTTGTGCGTAACCGCGCAAATGAATACCCTGACGCAAGTGATCCAGCGCAGACAAATGCTCACGCCATTGCGTATCAATGACTTGCAACATGATCGAGCGTTCAAAACCTGCCCAAGACTCAGCGCCGACCGTCGTAGCTTTTAATTGGTAGGACGCCTGCGCCGCCTCAAGCACTTTCTCGAGAATGTCTTCTTCGGAAATGGTCTTTGATTCACGAATGAAGTCGGTCAGAGGCAAGTTGATATGCCAGTCGGCTTCGAGTGCCATTTGCAACGCATCAATGTCCCACTGTTCTTCGACAGAACCTTCGGGAACATGGCTCGCGACCAAGTCCGTAAAGGTTCCATTGCGCAAGTTGTCGATGGTCTCTGAAATCGACTGTGCTTCAAGCACTTCATTGCGTTGTGCGTACAGCACTTTGCGCTGATCGTTGGCCACATCGTCATACTCAAGCAATTGCTTGCGTACGTCAAAGTTACGGCCCTCAACCTTACGCTGGGCTGTTTCGATCGAACGCGACACCATACCTGCTTCGATGGGCTCACCTTCAGGCAACTTGAGTCGGTCCATGATGGCACGCACACGGTCGCCCGCAAAAATCCTCATCAACGGATCTTCGAGTGACAGATAGAAACGCGATGAGCCTGGGTCGCCTTGGCGACCCGCGCGGCCACGCAACTGATTGTCGATCCGACGTGACTCGTGACGCTCTGTGCCGATGATGCGCAATCCGCCCGCAGCCTTGACCTGCTCGTTGACTGGCAGCCACTGCGCGCGAATCGACTCGATCTGCGTCGCTTTATCCGCCTCGCTCAACGCTTCGTTTTCACGCACGTTTTCGATCAGCTTTTCAATACTGCCACCCAGCACAATATCCGTACCACGACCAGCCATGTTGGTCGCGATCGTAATGTTACCGGGCTTGCCAGCCTGAGCCACAATCTCTGCTTCGCGGGCATGTTGTTTCGCGTTGAGCACTTCGTGACGCAAGCCCGCCTTGTCTAGCAATCCGGACAACAGCTCAGAGTTTTCAATACTCGTCGTTCCGACGAGCACGGGCTGTCCGCGCTCCTGACAATCGCGAATATCGTCAATGATCGCGTTAAATTTTTCAGCCGCTGATTTAAAAATTTGATCGTTTTGGTCGGCACGGACCATTGGACGATTAGTCGGAACAATCACTGTCTCAAGACCGTAAATTTCCTGGAACTCGTATGCTTCGGTATCCGCCGTTCCAGTCATACCGCCAAGCTTTTCGTACATGCGGAAATAATTTTGAAACGTAATCGACGCCATGGTCTGATTTTCGTTTTGAATCTGCGCACCTTCTTTTGCTTCGACAGCTTGATGCAAACCATCCGACCAACGGCGACCCGACATCAGTCGTCCGGTAAATTCGTCGACGATCACGACCTCGCCATCTTGCACGACATAGTGCTGATCGCGATGGAAAAGATTGTGCGCACGCAAAGCCGCCATCAAGTGATGCATCAGCGTGATGTTGCGGGCTTCGTATAAAGACTGACCAACCGGCAACAATCCAAGTTCGGTCAGAATTTCCTCGGCACGCTCATGTCCTGATTCAGACAGATAGACTTGATGATTTTTTTCATCGACCCAAAAATGACCTTCTGGTTCGGGCTCTTGTGGCTTGGGCTCGGTCGCCATGCGTTGCAGCATCGCGGGCACCACGTTGACGCGCACGTACATTTCCGTGTGATCTTCGGCTTGTCCGGAAATGATCAATGGCGTTCTGGCCTCATCGATCAAAATGGAGTCCACCTCGTCCACAATCGCGAACACCAAGGTCCGCTGGCGACGATCTTCGGCGCGCTGCTCCATGTTGTCACGCAAATAATCAAAGCCGAACTCATTGTTCGTGCCGTACGTAATGTCCGCACGATACGCCGCAATTTTTTCTTCGTTGCTTTGTTGGGGAACGACGACACCCACCGACAAACCAAGAAAATTGTAGAGTCGCCCCATCCAACCGGCATCGCGTCGCGCGAGGTAGTCGTTTACCGTCACCACATGCACACCGCGTTCGGTGAGCGCATTGAGATAGACGGGCAACGTTGCCATCAGCGTTTTGCCTTCACCGGTTCGCATCTCAGCAATTTTGCCGCTGTGCAAGACCATACCGCCAATCATCTGCACATCGAAATGACGCATGCCAAACACGCGAACGCTGGCTTCGCGAACGACAGCAAAAGCCTCAGGCAGCAAGGCGTCAAGTGAAGTGCCTGACTGGATCCGCTCTCGAAAACTATCTGTTTTGGCGCGCAGCTCTTCATCAGACAGAGCCTGCATCTGTGGTTCGAGTACGTTAATTTGCTGAACCTGCTTTCTCAATTGCTTGAGAGTGCGATCGTTACGGCTACCGAAGATTTTTTTTAGCAATGAAAACATGCGAATAGGACCTGTTCGGACCCGCACCGTACGGCACGAGGCTGACTAAGAAAAAGTTAGGGCAAGGTCTGCCTAATAAGCCTTCGAGTTTAACGCACGCGTGGCTGCCATGTAATCGAGGATGACCCTGTGACGGGTCGCGAGGTTACAACAGGGGTTGCGATCGGCTGTCCGGCTAAAAATGCACGGGGATCTAGCGGCCTGTCATCTTTTCGCACCTCAAAATGCAGGTGAGGCCCCGTAGAGAGACCCGTTGATCCTACGCGAGCGATGAGCTGACCACGCGTCACAACCTCCCCTTCCTTGACCAAAACGACCTTGGCGTGCGCGTAGCGCGTCATTAATCCCTCTCCATGGTCGATTTCCACCATATTGCCGTAGCCGCGATGAACGGTCACCGTTCGCACAACACCGCCCGCAGCAGAGCGAATAGGGGTCCCGTGGGGTGCACTAAAGTCGAGCCCTTCATGCATACTCATCTGACCGTTAAAGGGATTTCTGCGCCAACCATAGGACGAGCTCAAATATGGATAGGATTCAATCGGCATGGCGGTCGGCAAACGCGCCACAGTGGCGGCCTGTTGAGTGACCGCCAAGTCCAGCATGGACAGATAATCGCCCTGCCGTGACAAACTTTTTTGCAACCAGTTGAGCTCGCCCTCAAGTTGCGAAAAGGGAACGGCGCGTGACTCAGAGGCGGGCACCCAGAGATCATCCAAGACAACAGTCGCCTCTGGGGACTCGGGAACAATCGTCACATCCTGATCAGGCAAACCCGCCACTTTAGCCACGCGCTGCCCTAAACCATCAAGTCGGGCAACCGTTGCCTGCAGCTCGCCGACCTTTGTCGCAAGGGCGCGCATCGCTTGTGCGTCTGAAATCGCCGAAGTAGCAGCAATCGGTGCGAGCTGCTGGGTCGGTAAAGTCTCAAGCCTTGTGCCCCACGCCAACCGTTGCAAGGCCGCACCCGCGATCACCGCTCCGACCAATAAAAGGCCACCAATCAAGATCAGACGGCTTACACTGATCGAGATGGGTGCATACTGCCCCTGCCGCGAAGGCATAATCACTATCTTCATCTAAAAACCCTTTCCTTATGGCCGCACCCCCAATTCGCCGATCGCGCTCATCCGGGCAATCTGGCAGCACCCACTTAATTGGGTGGCTGGGTCACGACTCGCAATCGGCCAACGTACTGGCGACCGCTCAAATGCATCTCAATATGCGCAGCGCTGTGGTGAGTGCGTTACCCGCCAATATGCGTAGTGCGTTCGAAGTCATCAAACTCGACAACCAAGTGCTGACTCTTATGGTTTCGAGTGCTGCTTTTGCTGCAAAGTTCCGTCAATTAGCCCCTAGAGTAACGGCTCACATGCAACAGGCGGGCTGGAATATCGCGGAAATCAAGTTAAAAGTACAAGGCGGACTCGGATTACCCGAGGTTGTGAAACCACCAAGAGAAGCCCGCACATTGGATGAAACGGATCTCAAAGCTTTTGAGGTCTTGCGTACAGCCCTGCGCCCCGGACCTCTGGCGGACGCAGTGGCTAAACTTTTGAAGCACCACCAAGGGGACGCTCAAATCGACGCAAAAACCACCATAGAAAACGCCGCTCCTTCGAGCGACGCCAAGTCCTAGGCGAACTTCCACTCCTGCTGAAACGCAGCAGGCGCCTCTGCCTGAGAGGCATACGTGACAATTTCCCACGCATCTTTTTGCGCAAGAAGGCTCAGCGCAAGCTGATTATTAATCGCATGACCTGATTTGCACGCCACATAGCGCGCCACGAGCGGTTTACCGATCAAGTACAAATCGCCCACAGCATCCAAAATCTTGTGTTTGACAAACTCGTCGTCATAACGCAAACCGTCTGAGTTCAACACACGGTACTCATCCATCACAATCGCGTTATCGAGACTGCCACCACGCGCCAAACCCATCGAGCGCAAAGCTTCGACCTCGTTGACGAAACCAAACGTGCGCGCACGTGCGATTTCTTTTACGTAAGACTGTGTTGAAAAATCAATTTCAGCAAAATTAGACGTCGAGTTGATCGCTGGATGACGAAAATCAATCGAAAATGCCAACGCGAACCCGTCATAGGGCTCCAACCTGGCCCATTTTGCCTGATCGCCCTCGCCCTCACGCACTTCGACGGTTTTGAGGACGCGTAAAAATTTCTTGGGAACGTTTTGTTCCTCAATGCCAGCTGAGCGAAGCAGGTAAATGAAGGTCGCAGCACTGCCGTCCATGATCGGCACTTCTTCGGCCGTCAAGTCAATGTGCAGGTTGTCGATCCCGAGACCCGCTAACGCGGACATTAAATGCTCGACGGTCGATACTCTCCCTGCGCCCTCTCCGAGCACAGACGCCATACGCGTGTCTCTCACCATCGCCGCCTGAGCGGGGATATCGACCACTTCGGGCAGATCAATCCGATGAAAAACGATCCCTGTGTCAGGAGCAGCGGGGCGCAAAGTCAACTCCACGCGGCGGCCAGAATGCAAGCCGACACCGGTTGTTTTGACTAGATTTTTAAGCGTACGTTGGCGAAACATATCTCTGAACGACTTCCTTGAAAACTAGCACTATTGTACCGCTTTTGGTGACGGTTGCACCGTAAATCACAGACGACAACGCACCCAGACTGGGGAAAGTCCGAGTGCGAAACCAGAAACCTTTTTGTAGGTGACTGGCGCAGGGAGTCAGCCGATGTTCTTAACAGGCTAAAAACAGCCTGTTGGAACGAGACTTTAAAGTCTCTGAGGCTGATTAATCTGCCTGACGACGCAAGAAAGCAGGAATGTCGTAGTGCTCCATTCCAGCCGTTTCAAGCGCACGTACTTGAGCAGTCGCCTGAGTGCGTGGATTGCGCAACACTGATGGCACGCCCATGTCCTGACTATTGCCAATAGGCATGTTGTCAGTACCTGTGCGCTGCATCTCCATTGGCTCAGACACAAGAACCGGACGGCTCTGTGCGCGACCCAAACCAGTTGCTACAACTGTCACACGGAGGTTATCGCCCATCGAATCATCATACGCAGTACCAAAAATCACAGTTGCCTCAGGGGAAGCAAAACCACTGATGTGGTCCATGATCGCGCGTGTTTCTTTCATCTTGAGCGAGCTGCTAGCTGTGATGTTGACCAACACACCACGCGCACCGTTCAAGTTGACACCTTCCAGCAATGGACATGCAACCGCTTGCTCTGCAGCAACTTTGGCACGATCCGGACCAGAAGCCATTGCAGTGCCAAGCATCGCCTGACCTTGCTCGCCCATAATGGTCTTGACGTCCTCAAAGTCAACGTTGACGTTACCTTCAACGTTGATGATTTCGGCAATGCCCGCGCAAGCGTTATGCAGCACATCATCCGCAGCCTTGAAACAATCTGACTGCGTAGCATCCTCGTCCATCAACTCATACAAGTTCTCGTTCAGGACAACAATGAGTGAGTGCACATACTTTGACAATTCACCGATGCCGTCTTCCGACATCTTCATGCGCTTGGCGCCTTCGAAGGAGAAAGGCTTGGTGACGACACCTACGGTCAAAATACCAAGTTCTTTTGCCACTTCAGCCACCACTGGACCCGCACCTGTACCGGTACCGCCGCCCATGCCTGCTGTAATAAAGACCATGTTGGCGCCGTTGAGTGCCGCACGAATTTCTTCACGCGCCAACTCAGCAGCAGCACGGCCTTGATCAGGCTTGGCACCCGCGCCTAAACCGGTGCGGCCCAGACGAATCTGAACAGGCGCATTTGTAGCAGCCAAGGCTTGCGCATCGGTGTTGCAACAAATGAAATCGACGCCCTGCACACCAGAACGAATCATATGCGAGACAGCGTTGCCGCCCGCTCCACCGACACCGACCACTTTGATGACGGTACCCTTATTGGCGTTATCTAACATTTCAAACATCATGATTGACTCCCTCAAGTCTTAAACTTCAAACGTTTCTAAATCCCCAAACTACTTTTAGAAATCGTTTCAAACTCGGTGCCGACCGTGTCCGCACCGGGCTTGAAACCTCTCCACCTCAAGCCGCTTTGCAAAATGCTCGTCGACTTGTTTGATGTCCGCAGACATCAATTCAATGCATAAACCATTCCTTCATACGCGCCAAAATCGCCTTGAAACTTCCCGACTGCTGCGTAAACTTACGACCGCGCAAGCGTTGCATCCGCGCCTCGCCCAACAAACCCATCACTGTTGAAAACCTTGGGCTGCGCATGACATCCGCCAAACTGCCATCATATTCAGGTACGGCGACTCGGACGGGCTTTAAAAAGACATCCTCGGCCAGTTCCACCATGCCAGGCATCATTGACGTACCACCGGTCAACACAACGCCTGAAGACAGCAAATCCTCATAGCCGGACTCGCGAATCACTTGCTGGACTAAGCCAAACAACTCTTCTACGCGGGGCTCAATCACTGCGCCGAGCGCTTGGCGCTTGACCTGTCTTGGACCGCGATCACCCAAGCCTGGGACCTCCACCACCTCATCTGGGCTGGCGAGCACCTGCTTGGCCACGCCGAAGCGCAACTTGATGTCTTCTGCATCGGGCGTAGGCGTGCGCAACATGGCCGCGATGTCGCTGGTAATTTGATCGCCTGCGATAGGCAACACAGCAGTGTGACGAATCGCACCACCTGTGTAGATCGCCACGTCAGTCGTACCGCCTCCGATATCGACCAACACGACGCCCAATTCTTTTTCATCTGCTGTCAAGCACGCCAAGCTCGAGGCCAAAGGTTGCAAAATCAAGTCTTGAACTTCCAGCCCACAACGACGCACGCACTTCACAATGTTTTGAGCCGCACTGACTGCACCCGTCACGATGTGAACCTTGACTTCAAGCCTTAAACCGCTCATCCCGATCGGCTCGCGAATATCCTCCTGACCATCCACAATGAACTCTTGCGTCAACACATGCAAAACTTGTTGATCCGTAGGAATATTGACGGCTTTTGCTGTTTCGATCACGCGGGCAACATCTGTCGCCGTCACTTCCTTGTCCTTGACCGCCACCATGCCGCTGGAGTTAAAGCTGCGTATATGACTGCCCGCAATGCCTGTGTAGACGTCGCGAATTTTGCAATCCGCCATCAGTTCGGCTTCTTCAAGCGCACGCTGAATCGAGTTGACCGTTGTCTCAATATTGACCACGACACCTTTGCGCATGCCTCTCGACTCATGCTGGCCCAAGCCAAGCACTTCAAAACGTCCCTCAGGCAGTACTTCGGCAACGACAGCAACTACTTTGCTGGTACCGATATCGAGGGCGACGATCAGATCCTTGATGTCACGGGTCATGGCGTTATCGTTTCTTTTTTGGTTGAGGGTTTTCGGGTAAGGCTGCAAGTGTGAGTGCAAAGCCATTGGGATAGCGCAAATCGGCGTGAGTCAGCGCTCGGTCGCCAATTTTTTGTGTCGCTTGCGGTAAAGCTTGAACAAAACGTTGAATCCTTGCTGCAAAAGGAAGTGCTCCGGGTATGCCGCCCTGCTGATCTGGCGCATCGGCACCAGGATCGCGCCCAAGCGCCAAGGTCATCCCGTTCGATAGCGTGACCTGCCAAGCTAACCGATCGCTCAGAGACAGCTTGCGCACTGTGACACCGAGTGGCGCAAACCACCGCTCGAGTTCGGCGTAACGATTCACGACCAAGCCTTCCTTGCCCTCGGGACCATCGAATTGTGGCAATGCCACATCGTCGTCCAACTCGCCTTGGTTGGCAGTAAATACCTGCCCCCAAGTGTTGATCAACTGGCTGTCGTTCCAAAGCGCGAACGGCTGCTGCTCTTCGATCGTCACGCGGATAGCGTTGGGCCAGATGCGGCGCACAGAGGCCGAGCGCACCCATGGAGCCTCTTCGAATACCCGTTGCGCCTCTTCTAGATTGATCGTGAAAAAATTGCCCGTGAGATTTCCCGAAACTGCGTTTTGAATACTGGCTGGGGTCACATAATGAAGCTCCGTGTTGGGCACAGGCTCTATTTCGATCGCTTGCAAGTCGAACAGCGGCCGTTGAATCAACCAATAGATCCCCCCGGCCAACATGGCCAGCACCGCCAGCACCGCGAGGGTGTTGGCAAGTCGGTTGATCGTACGGGCTTCGTTCCACACAAATAACTCCGCTTATCCTTGATCCTGACCGGTGCGCCCGACTTTACAGCGCGCCTCTTTCAGGATGTGTAAACATAATTCGGGATAGTCCATCCCAACTGCCTTGGCCGCCATCGGCACAAGCGAATGTCCAGTCATGCCTGGCGAGGTATTCATCTCAATCAGCCATGGGCGATCCTGCGCATCAAGAATCACGTCTGCCCGCCCCCATCCCTCACAGCCAAGGGCGCGATAGGCCTGAACACTGATGTCAGCAATATGTTGTGCCAATTCAGGCGCGATGGGCGCAGGGCACCGATACTGCGTATCATCTGAAAAATATTTGTTCTGATAATCGTAGTTGCCACCCGGGGCCACAATTTCAATCAGGGGTAACGCACGCGCATTGGCACCTCGGCCAAGAAGCGCGACCGTCAACTCTCTGCCTGTAATAAATTGCTCTGCCAACACGACCTCGTCAAAGCGTGAGGCATGGCGAAAACCATCTAACAACGCTGCGGACTCGCTGACTTTGACAATGCCCAATGTCGATCCTTCGTGTGGGGGCTTCATCATCAAGGGCAAACCGAGCGCTTCTGCGGCAGCAGGCACGGCGCCTTCTTCTGTCAATTCAACATAACCGGGCGTTGGCAGTCCGGCTTCCAGCCAGATGCGCTTGGTCATGATTTTGTCCATGGCGAGACTCGAGGCCATAGGACCGCTCCCTGTATAAGGGATTCCCAAAAGTTCCAGCGCACCTTGCAAGGTGCCATCCTCGCCGTAACGACCATGCAGCGCGATAAATACGCGATCAAATCCTTGCTGAGCAAGATCGGACAGGCTTCGTGTACCCGTATCAAACAAGTGAGCATCCACGCCTTGACTTCTGAGCGCAGCATGCACACCGCCACCAGACATCAGTGATACTTCGCGCTCAGCAGACTTGCCGCCGTACAACACGCCTACTTTGCCAAAATTTTGATTGCTCATCGCGCACTCCCAAGCTGCTCGGGGACTTTGCTGATTGAGCCCGCCCCCATCACAATCACGACATCACCCGCCTGAGCGAAGCTTTGAATCGCCTCAGGCATTGCTGCAACATCCTCGACAAAAACCGGCTCGACCTTACCCGCTACGCGAACACCACGCGCCAAGGCACGTCCATCGGCAGCCACCAAAGCAGGCTCACCGGCCGCATAAACTTCTGTTAACAACACAGCATCCGCTGAGCTCAGGACTTTGACAAAGTCCTCGAAACAGTCTCTTGTCCGTGTGTATCGATGGGGCTGAAAAGCCAGAACAATGCGTCTTTCAGGCCATGCGCCTCGTGCAGCCGCCAAAGTGGCCGCCATTTCAACGGGATGATGACCATAATCATCAATCACACTAAACATTCCGCCACTTTTAGCCTCAAAGTCTCCGATCTGCGTAAACCTTCTACCCACACCACCAAAACTGGCTAAGGCCTGAACGATTGCGGTATCTTCGACACCGAGCTCGGTCGCCACCGAAATAGCCGCCAACGCATTTAAAACATTATGCAATCCGGGCAAATTCAATTCGACCGAAATCTTAGGCAACGCCCCATGACGTGTTTGCCGCTCCACATCAAACAGCATCCGAGTGCCCATCGCGCGCACATTCGTCGCGCGCACATTCGCCTCTTGATTGACACCATACGTTGTGACAGGACGAGAAACAAACGGCAAAATTTCGCGCACATTTGCGTCGTCAGAACACACAATCGCACTTCCGTAAAAAGGCAATCGCTGAGTGAACTCGACGAAAGCACTCTTGAGTTTTGCGACGTCATGACCATAGGTATCCATATGATCGGCGTCAATATTCGTGATGATCGCCATCACGGGTAATAAATTCAAAAATGAAGCATCAGATTCATCGGCCTCGACGACAATAAAGTCACCCTGCCCCAGTCCGGCATTCGCGCCAGCGGAGTTCAGGCGTCCGCCAATCACAAAGGTGGGATCCAAACCTCCTGCCGCAAGCACACTCGCGACCAAACTGGTCGTCGTCGTTTTGCCATGTGTACCGGCCACGGCGATGCCACGCTTTAGGCGCATAAGTTCTGCGAGCATGACCGCACGCGGGACGACAGGAATACGCGCCTCGCGCGCTGCAATCACTTCGGGATTGTTATTCGCCACGGCGGTCGATGTCACAATTGCATCGGCCCCTTTGACGTGCTCTGCTTGGTGGCCAAGCGAAATCGTGGCTCCCAATGACGCCAACCGCTGCGTCACGGCAGACTGAGATAAATCAGAGCCGGAAATACGATAGCCAAGATTCAGCAACACTTCCGCGATGCCACTCATACCAGAGCCGCCGATACCAACGAAGTGGATGTGCTCAATTCGATGCTTCATTTCACCACTCCGACTAACTCTTCACAAATATTGGCGATCTGCTGAGCCGCCAAGGGTCGCGCATGCATGCGTGCATGTTGAGCAACCTCAGACAGCTCTTCGCGCGAACGCAAAGACAACCACCGCGCTAACTGAGTCGAGCTCAAACCCTCTTGCGGCATGAGCCATGCGGAGCCATCCTCACTTAAAAATTTTGCATTCGCTGTCTGGTGATCATCCACCGCGTGGGGGTACGGCACAAACAATGCCGCGACTCCTGCCGCTGCGACTTCGGCCACCGTCATGGCGCCCGCTCTGCAAATCAGCAAATCGGCTTGTCCCAACGCCTCGGCCATGTTGTCGATAAAAGCGACACACTCCGCACGAACACCCGCTTGCTGATACGACAGACTTAGTGCCTCGAGGTGTTGCGCACCAGACTGATGTCGCACCTCAGGACGCTGCGCCTCTGTCATCTGCGCAAGCGCTTCGGGAATAATCGTGTTGAGCGCAGTCGCGCCAAGACTACCGCCAACCACCAATACACGCAAACGTCCTGAACGTTCGGCATAGCGTTGTTTCGGCTCAGGCAAGGCCACGACATCCTCGCGAACGGGGTTGCCGACAACTTCCGCCCCCTGCAAGGCATCTGGAAACCCAGCTAGGACACGCTTTGAAATCCGCGCCAACGCTTTATTGGCCATGCCAGCAATGGCATTTTGCTCATGAAGCACTAGCGGCCTGGCACGTAAAGCACTCACGACACCGCCAGGAAAAGATACATAACCGCCCATCCCTAAGACCACATTTGGACGGATGGTTGAAAAATGTCCCCACGCTTGCCACACAGCTCGCATCAACAAAAATGGTGCCACTAACTTGGCGCGCATTCCGCGTCCGCGCAATCCGGCAAAGCGCAAAGGTGCAAGTTCATAGCCGCGTGCGGGCACAATTTGACCTTCCATTTTGTCAGGATTACCCAACCAGCGAACCTTCCATCCTCGCGCGCGCAAAACATCCGCGACAGCGAGCCCGGGCATAATGTGTCCACCGGTGCCGCCAGCCATGATCAAAATTGTTGGAGAGTTCGCGGTCATGTGCGCACGCCCCTCATGAGATTTCTGTTTTCAAAATCGACACGCAACACGACGGCGACGGCGATTAAATTCATCAACAAACCAGAACCACCGTAGCTCACCATCGGCAATGTGAGGCCCTTTGTTGGCAGCAGACCCAACACCACACCCATATTGATAAAGGACTGTACGCCAAACCAAATTCCGACGCCTTGGGCGACCAAGCCACCGAATACGCGCTCCATCGCAATGGCTTGACGACCAATTTCAAAACATCGCTGGACAACAATCGCAAACAACACGATCACCAGCATGATGCCAACAAATCCAAGCTCTTCGCCAATGACTGCCACAATAAAGTCGGTATGCGCTTCAGGTAAGTAATGCAATTTCTCAACACTGCCACCGAGCCCAACACCGGTCCACTCACCCCGCCCAACGGCCATCAGCGAGTGGGTCAGCTGATAGGCGGTCGACTGGGCATAATCTGGATTCCAAGGATTTAAATAGGCAAACAAGCGCTCACGTCGCCAAGGCGACAACCAGATAATCGCTGAGAAACCAATAAATAAAAGTCCCGCCAAAGACGAGAAGATTCGCGCGTTGATACCACCCAAGAACAGAATACCCATTGAGATCGCCACAATGACAATGAGCGCACCGAGATCAGGCTCCTTGAGTAATAGGAATGCCACCACGCCCAAAATGACTGCGATCGGCAGAAATCCACGCAAGATACTTTGAAGATATTGTTTTTTACGCATGATGTAATCTGCTGTAAACAAGATCACAGCAAACTTCATGAGCTCAGAAGGTTGAAATGTCACGGGACCCACAGGTATCCAGCGCATCGCATTGTTGACCTTTCTACCCACACCAGGGATCAGCACGATCACCAATAAAAACCCAGCAAAACAAAACAAGCCAATCGTGATCTTGCGCCAAGCGTTCATCGGCATCGTCAGCACCATCGCTGAAAGAAACAGTCCGATCGCCACAAAGGCAGACTGTCTCAAGACATACGAATAACGGCCATACCCTCCTGCCCGCGGCCCATCCACCAGCGCGATCGCAGCCGAATACACCATCAAAATACCCAGACCCACCAAGATACTGGTGGCAATCACCAAAGGCAGGTCATAATTTCGCATCGTCGTACGTCCTGGCGATACGGCGTTGACACTTCCAGTCAGCTCAGCAAACAGGCTCATGCCACGTCTCCCTGATCTAACGCAAGTTCTGTCACTTCATTGACAAACACCTGGCCGCGATGCGGATAGTTTTGAAACATATCAAAACTTGCACATGCGGGCGACAGCACAATGGCATCGCCTTCTTGTGCGTGCTTAAACGCCTGCGCGATCGCCTCTTTCATATCGTTTGCAAAAACAGTGGGGACCTCAGACGGCGCAAAGACTTGAGACATCAGGGTCGCATCCTGCCCAATCAAGATCACTGCCGAAACATGGCGCCTGATCACCGGAACAAGAGGCTCAAAGTCTTGCCCTTTTCCCACACCGCCTGCGATCAACACGATGCGGCGACCCAGGCCTTCAAGCCCCGCAGCCGTTGCGCCGACATTCGTACCCTTGCTGTCATTAAAGAAATCTATGCCGCGCACACTTCGTACAAATTCCATTCTGTGCGGCTCGCCTGCGTACTCTCCAGCTGCGCGAAGCATCGGCGCCCAAGTTGTACCGCATGCGCGCCCCAGCAATAATGCTGCCTGAGTATTCAATGCATTGTGCAAACCCTTGATGCCCAGTGCATCGACTGGCATTAAACGCACCATTCGACCGACTTGCCTCTCCGGTGCTGGCGCATTTTTTTTGCGACGCACAGGGGCAGGCAGGTCATCTTCAAACTCTGTCGCCTCTGACGAGCATAGCCACATCACATCATGACTGGTTTCAATACCAAGGTCACCCGTCAGCATCGGTGCGTCGCGACCAAAGCTGCGCACATTCATCGCGCTCTGAGTCTCGACAAGGGCCGTTACGTTTGTGTCATCGCGATTGACAATCACCTGCTCTGCCATCGTAAAAATTCGCGCTTTGGCAGCGCTATAACTTTGCATCGTGGCATGCCAGTCGAGATGGTCTTGCGTTAGATTCAATACCGTTGCAGCCGTCAGCGACAGGCTACTTGTAGTTTCAAGCTGAAAGCTGGACAACTCAAGCACCCAAACATCTGGCAGTGCATGCTGATCCAAGGCCTCCATCAGAGCATGCAAAGCAGCAGGGCTAATATTTCCAGCTGCCTGCGCACGCAGCCCTGCAGACTCCAACATCCGACGCGTCAGTGCCGTGACAGTTGTTTTACCGTTTGTACCCGTGACACCGAGAACTTTGGGCGCATAGTTTTGTGTTGTGTTTAAGTCTCGCAGCGCACGTGCAAACAGCTCGATTTCGCCAATGATTTCAACGTTGCGTACTTTGGCAGCATCCAGCAGTTCACGCACAGGTGACATGCCAGGCGCCAACCCGGGACTCAAGACAAGCTGGTCAACGCCCTCGAGTATGGACTCAGGAAATACATCACAACCCAGATGCCACTCGACACGGGCAGCATCAATCTCGGCCTGCAACGCCTCTAATCCAGCAGGAGTCGCGCGCGTGTCAGCAACACGCAGCAATGCACCATTGCGTGCGCACCAACGCGCGGCAGCAATACCTGTCTCCCCGAGTCCCAAGATCAGGACCCGTGAAGGAAAACCAGAGGATATAGCGGCTTCGCTCATCGAATCTTTAAGGAAGACAAACCAACCAACACCAGCATCATGCTGATGATCCAAAATCTAATCACCACTTGTGTTTCTTTCCAACCACCGACTTCAAAATGATGATGAAGCGGTGCCATGCGCAGCACACGTCGACCTTCGCCATATTTTCGTTTGGTGTACTTGAACCAAAACACTTGAATCATGACTGAGAGCGTTTCAGCAACAAACACCCCCCCCATAATGAACAGCACAATTTCTTGTCGCACAATAATGGCAATCGTGCCGAGCATCCCGCCTAAGGCGAGCGCGCCCACATCACCCATAAAGACTTGCGCTGGATGTGCGTTAAACCAGAGAAAGGCAAGTCCCGCACCGGCCAGTGCCGCGCACAACACCATTAACTCACCCGCACCGGGCACATAGGGAAACAAAAGATATTTTGAATAGTCGACACGGCCCACCACATAAGCAAAAACGCCTAACGCAGACCCCACCATCACCGTCGGCATAATCGCCAAGCCATCCAAACCATCCGTGAGGTTGACCGCATTACTTGTGCCGACAATCACAAACCAACTGAGCGCAACAAAACCAAATACACCAAGAGGATATGTAATCGTCTTGAAAAATGGCACGATCAAATCCGTGCGCGTAGGCAGGTCAACGGTAAAACCACTCATCACCCAGTCACGCATGAGTGGCCAAATATTCGCTGCCGCCGGAGCCGAAACCGCAAAGGTCAAATACACCGCCGCAACTAGACCAATCAGCGCTTGCCAAAAAAACTTTTGACGGGCGGGCATCCCTTCTGGGTCGCGATGTACAACTTTTTTATAATCATCTACCCAGCCGATCCACCCAAAACCGAAGGTCACAAGCAATACCACCCAAACAAAACGATTTGTCCAGTCCGCCCATAACAAAGTACTCACGCCGATTGAAATCAGGATCAGCGCCCCGCCCATTGTTGGCGTTCCGGTCTTAACCAAATGGGTCTGAGGACCATAGCTACGCACTGCCTGACCAATCTTGAGCGCAGTCAATCGTCTAATGACATAGGGGCCTGCGACTAGACCGATCAATAGGGACGTCGCGCAGGCAAGTACCGCGCGCAACGTGATGTATTCAAACACTGCAAAGCTGCGTACGTGATTGTCTGCTATCCAGCCGAACAGTTCATACAGCATGCTTCACCACTTCCTCGGGATTGACCCCTGTTGTTTTTAGATACTCTTTCACGATGCGCTCCATGCGCATAAACCGCGAACCCTTTACCAAAACACTCGCCACCGGCAGAAGATGTAACACTTCGCACACATGCTCAACCGACGTGCCAGCGACCGCTTGCACACCAAAAGCTTCTGCGCTTTGTTGTGTCGCGTCTCCCAGCGTTAATAAATATTCAATGCCATGTTCACGCGCATAGGCGCCAACCTCGCGATGCATCTCAGGACCCTGATCGCCCACCTCACCCATATCTCCAAGCACCAAGACTCGCGGAG
The DNA here is from genome assembly GCA_030158305.1 of Burkholderiaceae bacterium. Classification (GTDB taxonomy): domain Bacteria; phylum Pseudomonadota; class Gammaproteobacteria; order Burkholderiales; family Burkholderiaceae_B; genus Zwartia. Next base: position 12,248 of record JAOATE010000042.1, on the reverse strand, counting down.
CGGGCAAACTTGCCAACACCTCAATCGCAGCACGCACCGAATCGGGATTGGCATTGTAGGTATCGTCGATCAAGACACGCTTGCCGGAAAGCCGGTGCGTCTGCATCCGTCCCGACACAGCTTGAAACGATCCAAGTCCATCCACGATCGCTTGGACTGGCACACCAACAGAATATGTACATGCCGCTGCAGCCAAGGCATTTTTAATATTGTGCATACCTGGAACTGGCAGAGAAATACTGCACGTTCCACTAGGAAGATTGAGCGTAAAAGTCGACCCAAGCGCATCCGCAACTACGTCACTCGGCCATACCTGTGCTTGAGATGTCATGCCAAAGCACAAGGCAGCATGCTCTGGAGAAAGCTTTTTCCAGAGAGGTGAAAATTCTTCGTCCGCAGGAAATACCTTGACGCCCTCAGGACGTAAGGCGCCAAAGACAGCCGCATTTTCTCGCGCGACCGCTTCAACACTTTCCATAAATTCCTGATGCTCACGCTGCGCATTGTTCACCAGCGCCACCGTTGGCTCGACCAAGCTCGCCAACACCTCAATCTCACCGGGATGATTCATCCCAAGCTCAATCACAGCAGCTTTATGAGCTTGTCGCAGACGCATCAACGTCAGCGGCACACCCAACTCATTATTCAAATTTCCCACGGTCGCCAAGCGATACTCGGGACCATAGTAAGCGGCCAAAATAGCCGCGATCATTTCCTTGGTCGTCGTCTTTCCATTGCTACCTGTTACGGCAATCATTGGGATTGAGAAGCGTCGTCTCCAAGCACGGCTAAGCGAGAGAAGTGCTGCGCGCGTATCCCCAAGCGCGATCTGAGGCAAGGTTACCGAAGTGTCGACGGACTCTACGATGGCAGCAGCAGCGCCCGCCTCAGCGACTTGCTTGAGGTACGCATGACCATCAAAATGATCACCACGCAACGCGACGAACACTGCGCCGGGATCAAGTTTGCGCGAATCTGTTTGGATCGCGCGCCCTTGCATCAATACGAACGCAGCCTGCGCCCACTGCCTGTCATCAAAATATTTGCGCACACCAGAGATTTCTTGATACGTCTCGTGGCCTTTACCTGCTATCAAAATGACGTCTGCAGCGTCCGCTTCGAGTACCGCCTGAAGAATGGCCTGAGCCCGGTCTTGGACAATATGCACATTGCGCACCTGCCCGGCAATATCGGCAACGATGGCAGTCAAAATTGTGGCAGGCCCCTCATGACGAGGATTGTCGCTCGTCACGATGACTTGATCGGCAAGACGTTGGGCAACGGTCCCCATGATCGGACGCTTACCAGCATCGCGATTGCCGCCGCAACCAAACACACACCAGAGCTTTCCTTGCTGCGACTCTGCCAGAGGGCGCAACGTTCTCAGCACGCGTTCAAGTGCGTCCGGTGTGTGTGCATAGTCCACGACTACCGTTGGGACAGACACATCATTGATCGCTGAGCGGACTCGCTCAAGTCGGCCCTCAACCGGCGCAAGACGTGCAATCGCTTGACTGATTTTTTCTACAGACCAACCCTGCGATCTCAAGAGCCCGGAGACACATAACAAATTAGAAACGTTGTGAGTTCCCAGCGCATGACTCTGCACAGCAACCTGCTCGTCTTCCGCTTGTAAAAGAAACCCCATGCCTGACGACTCAGTCCGCAAGGCACTCGCCGTCAATGTTGCCGTATCAACTTGTTTTGAAATACTGTAAGTGATCGCATGACATGTCACGCGCTGTGACAGCCGCACGCCAACAGGGTCGTCCACATTCAGGATTGCAACCTGCAAGCCAGGCCAAGCAAACAACTGACTCTTTGCCGCCTCGTATGCCTGCATCGTCTGATGATAATCCAGATGATCGCGCGATAAATTAGTAAAGCCTGCGGTGTGAATCCGCACTCCAGCCAAGCGTCCCTGATCGAGTCCGATTGACGAGGCCTCCATGGCGACATGCGTCGCACCCGCCTCACGCAAGCGCGCCATTATTCTATGAACAGAAATCACATCGGGAGTTGTCAGCTGACCAGGCTCAAGACGTCCGTCGGGAAACGTCACTCCTAGAGTCCCTATGATGCCCACTTTCTGACCATCATTTCTGAGTGCTTGCGAAAACCAGTCAACACAACTGGTTTTTCCATTTGTCCCGGTCACAGCCACAACCGTCAGGCTTGCGGAAGGCTTGTCGTACCATAAGTCAGCCAACGCACCCAACCGATCCTTTAACTGCAGCACTGCGAAAAGAGGCACTGCATATTCTGCAGTCTGCCAACCCTCTGCCGTGTCAACATGCATCAAGACAGCCGCCGCACCAGAAGCGATTGCTGCATCAATATATAGACGACCGTCTCCTTGCTTACCTGGGTAGGCGACAAATACGTCACCCTTAGACAGCAAACGCGAATCTGCGCACCAATGGGTGCCGCACTCAAGCTTACTGCGCATCAAAGCAATCAAATTTTCATTGGAAGTGCCGTGATCCATCAACACAGAACGCGTCATCGCGCACCTCCCTGGCCGGCCGATACGACCGTTGAGGTGAATGGTGCATCAGGCTGCACACCCATAATTCTCAGCGTGCTGCCGACGATGGAAGAAAACACGGGTGCAGCCACGAGACCGCCGTAGTAAACACCTGAGCTTGGCTCGTCAATCGTGACAGCAACCACAATACGCGGATTAGAGACAGGTGCGAAACCTACAAATGAGCCACGATAACGGCTAGTGCTGTAGCGTTTGTCGACAATTTTTCGAGCCGTACCGCTTTTTCCAGCGACGCGATACCCCTTTACTGCTGCTGCTTTAGAGCCGTCCGGGCCTGCTGCGGCCTCAAGCATGAGGCGGACTCTTTTCGCGACTTCTGGCGTGTAGATACGCGAGGTTGCCAGGGGTTGCTCACGCTTGATCAGCGACAACCCCACCATATCGCCATCGCGCGCAAAGGCAGTGTAAGCGCGTGCGATCTGCAACAAGGAAACGGACATTCCATAGCCATAAGACATCGTGGCCTTTTCAATCAGACGCCATCTTTCCCACGGCCTGAGTCTTCCCGCTACCGCACCAGGAAATACGGTCTGAGGAATGGGTATTTGACCCAAGCCGATCTCGTTAAAGCGCGCCCACATTTCTCGAGACTCTAGCTTTTCCGAAATCATTGTCATGCCGATGTTGCTCGACTTGAGCAAGACACCACCGGTATCCAATACGCCATTGGCCTTGACATCACTAATCGTAGAGCCTTGATAGTAAAGCTTGCCGTTACCTGTATTGAATTGTGTATTGGGCGAAATGCGATTGAGCTCTAAGGCCAGCGCAACCGTGAACGGTTTCATGATCGAACCTGGCTCAAACGAATCCGTGAGCGCTTGATTACGCATATTGCCGCTACGAAAGGACTCTCGCTTGTTGGGGTCATACGTCGGCATATTCCCAAGGGCCAGAATTTCACCTGTCTTGACATCAATCACAACGGCTGCGGCTGCTTTAGCCTTGTTTGTCACCATGGCTTCTTGAAGTGCGCGATAGACCTGGTACTGAATGCGCGTATCAATCGATAGCTTAATGTCGCGACCATCTTCGGGAGAGTCGATTTCACGCACATCATCAATGTTGCGCCCCATCCTGTCCTTCATGACGCGTCGACTACCGGCACGACCGGCAAGCTGATCATTGAAAGCGAGCTCGACGCCCTCTTGGCCCTTGTCATCCAGATTGTTTAAACCCACAATATTTCCCGTCACTTCCCCTTCTGGGTAAAAGCGTCGATTATCGGGATGCAAACTAATACCAGAAATGCGTAACCTATCAATTTTCTGAGCGACTTCAATGGGAACCTGACGCTTCAGATAGATAAAATTTCTTTTTTCTTCCGCTATTTTTTTCTTGAGCTCAACAAGCGGCATCTCAAGAAGATCCGCAAGGCTTTGCATTTTCGCTGCAGAAGTCTCACGGTGCTGCTTCGGTTGAAAAGCAATTGCATTGGCTGGAATACTGGCGGCCAACACGACACCGTGTCGATCAAGTATCTTGCCACGACTGGCATACAAGGTCAGCGTGTGTTCGTAGCGCTTTTCACCTTGTTGCTGAAGAAATTCAGTCGTAATGCCCTGCAAGTAAATCGCTCGCGCAGCAAGCGCGAAAAAACACAAGCCAAATACAATCAGTATCAGACGACCACGCCACATTGGATAGCTGATCTGGAGAACTGGATTTTTAAAGAAAGGCATCCGCTTCATCTCGCCCCTCCTCGTTCAGTCACTTGCTCTGCGTTTTTGTTTGACGCCGCCTGTGCAGGCTGACTGACAAAAACCGTACGATCAGGCACGATCACGGTCATTTTGAGCTCGTCACGCGCGAGACGATCGATCTTTGAATTGCTCGACTCCGCCGCACGATCAAGCTGCAGCCGTCTCCATTCAATTTCCAATAAGCGAGAGTTTTCCTTGTAACGATCAAGCTGATCGTAAAGCTGCCGAGCTTGGTAGCGGGCAGTCACAAGCGAGAGTGCTGAAAACATCAAGACCATCGCAACAAGGACGCACACTCGACCCATCAGCGACCTCCTTTCTTATGCCGAGCAGTCGGCACAATCGGAGCTGGTGAAAATGCAGCGGCACCACCATTAGGCAACACAGTACTTGTGCGCTCAGCCACACGCAACACTGCAGAGCGCGATCGCGGGTTCTCGCTAATTTCACTGTCGGTGGGAAGCACTCGCGCCAGGGCCAACAAAACGGGCTGGGGCATCTCGCTTTCGCGAAGAGGGAGGCGGGCGTACGCAGCTTCTGGTTTAGAAGCTGCGGTGATGAACTGCTTGACGACGCGATCTTCCAACGAATGGAAACTAATCACGGCCATACGTCCGCCTGTTTTTAATAAAGTTAGAGTTGCCTGGAGGGCGCTCTCGAGCTCTTCGAGTTCACGATTGATGTAAATCCGTAAAGCTTGAAAGGTGCGTGTAGCCGGATGCTGGCTCTTTTCGCGCGTGCGAACGGTGCTTGACACGAGCTCGGCGAGGTCGAGCGTGGTAAGCAGCGGACTTGTTGCGCGGCGAGCAGCAATCGCCTTTGCAATCTGAAAAGCAAACCGTTCTTCGCCATATCGAACTATGACCTCCCGCATCTCATCAATACTTGCCAGCGCCAACCATTGCGCCACTGTCTCGCCACGCGTTGTGTCCATTCGCATATCGAGCGGACCTTCGCGCATAAAAGAAAAACCTCTTGCGGCGTCATCAATCTGAGGAGAAGAAACTCCCAGATCCAACATCACCCCATCTACAGCCTGTACACCCTGCGCCTCTAAAGCGCTCAGCATGTCCCCAAAACCTTCGTGAATCACTGTGACTCGACGATCACTTTGCGCTAATGCCTGCGCGACCTCAATGGCCTGTGGATCCTTATCAAATACAAACAGCCTCGCATCTGGATTTAACTTTTCAAGCAACAGCCGCGAATGTCCGCCACGCCCGAACGTTGCATCCACAAAGACCCCAGACAATCGTTCTGTCTGTGTATCAGTGTTGGCCGAAGTCTTAGTGGCGCGCTTACCGTATGCGGGCAGCACCAACGCTTCGACTGTCGGCTCGAGCAGCACGGGCCGATGACTGAACACTGTCACGACTTAAAACGAAAATTGGTTTAAAGCATCACCCATGCCCTGCGACAAATCAGCAGCCTCTCGGCGCGTCAATGCAGCGGCATCCCACAATTCAAAGTGCGCACCCAACCCTAACAACATCAGATCGCGTGACATCCCCGCAGCCTGCCGAAGCTCTGGCGCGACGAGCACACGGCCCGAACTATCAATTTCGACATCCTGAGCATTTCCCAACAGCAATCGCTGAAGTGCGCGCGCCTGCATTGGAAATGCGGCGATTTGTTCGCGCTTTTGCTCCCACTCGGGGCGGGGATAGACCAGCAAGCAGCCATCCGGGTGTCGTGTGATCGTCAGACAGCCTTGCGCCTGCTCCAAAAGAGCATCGCGATGCCGGGTCGGAATGTTAATTCGACCTTTAGCATCCAGCGTGAGCGCACTACTTCCTTGAAACACTGATTTACCCCACTTAGTTGCACAAATATGCACTTTTCACCACTCTAAGTGAATGATTAAATCAGGTCAAGCTCAAAATTGCATTTTTTTCAATGGCGACAAGGACTTAGAACGCTTTTCGCATGAGTAACAAAAACGAAATAATCAAATAAATCATGCGATTGGAAGATCTAGTAAATGTTGAATATCAACACTTACACTAGGGATAACCCCATGGTACGCTGATTGGACTATTTGATGAATGTGGGAAGGGCAACGAGGTGTTGCTCAAGAAGTGCAAGACAGATCTATAGGCCGGATTCTGTAAACCCACTTGCGTGAGTTAGCAATCATTCCTCTGGGCATTTCATTGCTGAAATGCTCTAGCCACCTACCCGCATACTTGGACGGAGCCGCCCGTCGTGGTCGAAACCACACGCATGCCTATTTGGTGTTGCTCCGGATAGAGGTTGCCGCGTTTCACCCTGCAATGCTTGGCCCGCAAGCGAACCTTACACCACGGTTGACCCGTGGCGGAGTGCGTCTTGCGACTCACCCTCACTGCAGACTCGTCTCTGTGGCCCTAGTCCTCGCCGCACACACGCTTGCGCATGGCGCGCCGGACGGTCGTTAACCGTTATCCTGCCCTGTGGAGTCCGGACCTTCCTCGATGCACGAAGCACCGCGATTGCCCAATCTGTCTTGCGCAGCCATTGTAAGGCCATACGGTTAAACGCAACACCTGCGACAATAGCGGACTTATATCCTTCATTCAGCCGTTTCAAACATGTCCAGTCAAGCTCTCATCACCCTCAACGCCGTTCACCTCGCCTATGGACACCATCCGCTGTTAGATGGCGCGGACCTTGCCATCCATACGCATGAGCGCATCGGGCTCATTGGGCGTAACGGCGCTGGCAAATCGTCCTTGCTTCGATTACTTGACGGTCGCACCCAACCAGATGATGGGGCGATCAATGTTGCTGGTCATGTCAAAGTCGCGACAGTCGAACAAGAACCTCAGCTCGATGAGTCACTCACGATTGAGCAAGCAGTATTTGGCGAGTATGACCCTGACAGCGAAGACTGGAACAAAGCCTCACGCGTGCGTGCGCTCATCGACAAGCTTGGCATGCCACCCGAAGCCATTGTCGGCACACTCTCGGGCGGCATGCGCAAGCGCGTTGCCCTGATCAGTGCAATCGCAAACGAGCCCAGTCTGCTCCTGCTCGATGAGCCCACCAACCACCTGGACCTGGAAGGTATTCAATGGCTCGAAACCACGCTCAAACAGTGGCCCGGAAGCGCCATTGTGATCACCCACGATCGACGCTTTCTAGACGCGATTGCTACACGTATCGTCGAACTTGATCGCGGAGCTTTATTGAGTTTCCCTGGCAATTTTTCTGAATGGCAAGTGCGCAAAGCGCAGTGGCTGGAGTCTCAGCGCCTTGAAAATGCCCGCTTCGATAAACTCTTGGCGCAAGAAGAGATTTGGATTCGCAAGGGTGTCGAGGCGAGGCGCACTCGTAACGAAGGCCGTGTGCGCAGACTGGAACAGTTACGTGTCGAACGCGCAGACAGGCGCGAACGCCAAGGAAACGTCCAACTTGCCATCGACTCAGGTCAACGCTCAGGCAAACTTGTCGCTGAGCTCGAAAATGTCAGCAAGTCTTTCGGCGAGCGCTGCGTGGTCAACGACTACTCCACCACCATCATGCGCGGTGACCGTATCGGCTTCATCGGACCAAACGGTGCCGGCAAATCCACACTGCTCAAGCTCATCCTTGGAACGCTTCAACCGGATAGCGGCACGGTTAAGCTCGGCACCAATTTAAGCGTGGCTTATTTTGATCAGATGCGAAGCCAACTGGATGAAAACGCCACCCTCGCAGATGTCATTAATCCGGGGAGTGAGTGGATCGAAATTGGCAATACGCGCAAACACGTCATGAGCTATCTCGGTGACTTTTTGTTTGCACCCGCCCGCGCGCATTCCCCAGTTAAAAGTCTTTCTGGTGGCGAACGCGCACGATTACTGTTGGCGCGACTGTTTGCACGGCCTGCAAATATCTTAGTGCTGGACGAACCCACCAATGACCTCGATATTGAAACACTTGAACTACTCGAAGAGCTTTTACAAGACTATCCAGGCACCGTCTTACTGGTCAGCCATGACCGTACTTTTCTAGACAACGTCGTCACTCAAACGATTGCGAGTGAAGGGAATGGCCGCTGGAAAGATTATGTGGGTGGCTTTGCGGATTGGGAGCGTCAACGCAAGACGACGCAAGGCCCTTCTGCGATCAATCAATTGAAATCCGTCGCACCCGTCACAAGCGCGACCAAGGATAATAATCCAGTCTCTGTCAGTGCCGTGGCGAGCGCCTCGGCACCGACCGAGCCAGTGTCGACAAAAAGTTCATCGACCAAAGCTCGTGCGGTCAAACTCACGCCTTGGGAAGCAAAAGAGCTTGCACAGCTCCCTCTGGATATCCAAACTCTCGAACAAGAACAAGAGGCGCTGGTTGCAGAAATGGGCAGTGGTGAGCTTTACAAAACAGATCCCACCAAACTCACGACGATTCAGGCAAGACTGACCGAAATTGATGCCCTACTTCTCAAGCACTTCGCACGCTGGGAAGCGCTCGAAGCCAGGCAATCCTGACCGCACTCATGACGCACTACTGGCGCACCCGCCACTTGAGCGTTTCACCTGCCGCCAACGGAACGATCGTTTCTTTGCCAAACGGAAGTTCTGTTGGAATGATGAAGTCGCCACGTTCGAGTGTCATGGTGCCGGTATTGCGTGGCAAGCCATAAAAATCTGGGCCTCGAAAACTCGCAAAGGCCTCGAGCTTATCAATTTTGCCAACGCTGTCAAAAGCCGTTGCATAAAGCTCCATCGCATGTAATGCCGTATAGCAGCCCGCACATCCACAGGCATGTTCTTTTAAGCCCTTAGAATGTGGTGCACTATCGGTTCCCAAAAAGAAGCGCGGACTGTCGCTCGTCGCGGCGTCCAGCAAAGCGCGGCGATGCACTTCGCGCTTTAGGATCGGCAAACAATAGTAATGTGGCCGCACACCACCCTGGAAAATTGCATTGCGGTTGTAGAGGAGATGCTGCGCAGTGATGGTAGCCGCCACCGGCCCCTCGGCATCGCGCACATATTCCGCACCCTCTTTTGTGGTGATGTGTTCAAACACAACCTTCAACTCAGGAAATGATTTGCGCAATGGGATCATGACCCGATCAATGAACAAGGCTTCGCGATCAAACACGTCGACGGCAGGGTCTGTGACCTCTCCGTGAACGAGAAGAGGCATGCCTATCCTCTGCATCGCCTCAAGCACGCCACTACAACGAGCCAACAGGTCCGTCACACCCGCATCGGAGTTAGTGGTGGCGCCAGCTGGATAGAGCTTAAAAGCAACGGCGGCCCCAGACTCGAACGCATGAATAGCTTCAGCAGGCTGCGTATTGTCAGTAAGATAAAGTGTCATCAAGGGTTTAAAGCTTGCCGCTGGCATGCCAACCGCTGCAAGCGCTTGCTCGATACGTGTACGGTAAGCAACAGCCAATGCCGCCGTCGTGACAGGCGGTTTCAGGTTTGGCATCACGATCGCGCGCGCAAATTGTCTGGCGGTATCACCGATGACAGCCTGTAGCGCTTCGGCATCACGTAAATGTAAATGCCAATCATCAGGTCGTGTAATGGTAAGCGTTGTTTGTGTCATGCTATTTAGGTTACCTAGTATTGAGTGTTTCGTGTGACGTGTTTTTATTGAGTGCCTGATCGTGGCATTCCTCTTTTTTTATTCAGTGCCTGATAACGGCATTCCTCTTTCTACCAACGCGGCAAACATCGCGCTACCAACCGGAATGACATCGTCATTAAAATCAAATTTTGGGTTGTGCAAAAATCTGCCTTCTTCTGCGCCACCTTGACCCAACCTGAAGTAAGCACCAGGAACTTTTTTCAACATAAAAGAAAAGTCCTCTGAGCCCATTGAAGGTGTCATGTCGCGGACAACGTTATCTGCACCAAAAAGCTCTGTGGCGACATCCGCAACAAAATGAGCATTGTTGGCAGTATTGACCGTTGCAGGGTAATTTCGCAAATAGGTAAATTCTGCTGTGGCACCAAAGGTCTCAGCAATAGACTGAATCATTGCCCGCATGCGCGTTTCTACAACGTGTTGAACAGCATCGCTAAACGTTCTGACAGTACCCACTAATTTTGCTTGCCCCGGAATCACACTGGCTGCTGAAGCGTGTCCAGCATTGATATGTCCAAAAGATAACACCGCGGCCTCAAGGGGATGAACATTTCTTGAAACAATCGTTTGTAACGCGGTCACTATATTGGCCGCGACCACGATGGGATCAATCGTCTGATAGGGATGTGCACCATGCCCCCCTCGTCCCTGAATCGTGATCTCAAACTTATCGCTGGCAGCCATCATTGGGCCTGGATTGATCCCAATCACGCCAGCCGGTAATCCAGGCCAATTATGGAGCGCATAAATCGCATCACATGGAAAGCGCTCAAATAAACCATCATCGACCATTGCCTTGGCACCGCCCAAGCCCTCTTCAGCGGGTTGAAAAATCAAAATTGCGGTTCCGTTGAAATTTCTATTCTGCATGAGGTATTTCGCCGCACCCAACAGAATCGTAGTATGACCATCATGCCCACAGGCATGCATCATCCCCGGGACGGTTGAACAATATTCCGCCCTTCCTTCTTCACTCATTGGCAAGGCATCCATATCTGCTCTTAACCCAATCATTTTCCCAGAATCGGTTCGCTGCCCTTTGATGACGCCTACGACCCCTGTTTGACCCACGCCTCTATGAACCTCAACGCCGAGCGCAGTTAACGCGCCCGCAACAATGCCGGAGGTCCGGATTTCTTGAAAACCAATTTCAGGATGTGCATGCAAATCGCGCCTCACGGCAACGAGTTCTTTGTGAAACTGTTGAATTGATGCGAGCGGAGATCTTGGATACATAATCTTTTTATTTAAAATTAAGCAGTTAGATGTAAAAGTCCAAAAAATTTAACTTTTCTTTTGTAATGGCCATTAGCTGAAAGAGTTTACCTGTCTTGGTTAAAACTGAGTGAATTGAGACAATTTAGCGACGTTCTATATAAATTCTTTGTCTTTCAGTCCCAGAAGCGTTATGCTGCGCCCATTGTGCACATTTATCTGTTCCACTAGGAGAGCCCATATGGCCACCGCTAAACCAGCCGCAAAGAAAGTAGCCGTCAAAAAAGTTGCCGCAAAGACGCCAGCAGTTAAAAAAGTTGCTGTCAAGAAAACTGCTGCTGCAAAACCTGCTGCCAAGAAAGTTGCACGCACACCGAATGCTGCTTTCATGAAAGCATTGACACCTAGCGCTGTTCTGGCTGCTGTGATTGGTGCCACTCCTGTGCCACGTACTGAAGTCACCAAGAAAATTTGGGACTACATCAAAAAGCACGACTTGCAAGATCCTGCAAATCGCCGCAACATCAATGCTGACGAAAAGCTCAAGCCCTTGTTTGGCAAAGCTCAGGTCTCAATGTTTGAACTGACAAAAATTGTGAGTGGTCATTTGAAATAAGCATTCATTCAAATATCACTGATGTAAAAAAAGGGCACCTACGGGTGCCCCTTTTTTATAGCTATTCAATAAACGGTTTAGTTTGGCGCGCTAAATTCAAGTAACGCGAGCCAGCCTTTTACTAAACGATACAAAATCCAAATCCCAGTGGCCACTACACCAATCCAGCCAATGTAAATGTAAGTGGCGATTCCGCTAATCACTAATGCCAACAGACCCCACCAGAAAGTCTGCATGAGCCAGTCAAAATGTGCCGCATAAAAGGTACCGGCCGCATCAGGTCGCTTGATATAAAGCAGCACAATTGCAGCGACAGTTGCAACACCAAATACACCACCACTTAAAAGACCTATGGCAAACAAGCCATACGCAACATGGGTGAGCGTACGCAAATCAATGGGTGTCTTTGTTTCCGGGGTGTTTTCATTCGACATATACAACGCTCCTATACAAATTAGCTGATGGATAAACATTCACTTCAGCTTGTTATTTATCTTACATGATTGCATTGAATGATTAAATTGCTATTTCTCACTGTTTCAACACAAACAGGAAGTACAAAGACAAAACCCCTCAGGCGAAGCCTGAGGGGTTTTGAGGG
>JAOATE010000041.1 GCA_030158305.1 Burkholderiaceae bacterium | reverse complement strand
CCACAGACAAGCCAATATCCACGTCACCTAGCCCCTGGTGAATTCTCTCCAGCACGTCGGCTTCGGTAATGCCGAGTTCCCACAGCTTATTGGACGCTTGTTCCGTCAACAAGTTGGCCAAGTCCTCACACAAATCATAGCGTTCATAGATCTGCTCTCGCGTCGCACTAGGCTTGCTTCGTCCAGGCTCAACGAACAGCGCGATGAATGTGGGTGGAATAACAATTTGGTTGCCGTCACTCATCGCTGCGCTGCAACAGGGCAAATTTCTGCGTCATATGAAATCCTAGGTTGGCAAGTGCCAGTGTTTACACGATACTACGCAGCATAGGTGATTTTTAAAGCGCATACCATGCCAACTCCCAACCACTCCTCACACAGCCACATCGTGGCACTTCCCGATGCAGCATCTTTAAACGTTCTTGATGACGGGACGGGACCCGCGCTTTTGCTCATCAGCGGCTTAGGTGGCACAGCAAATTTTTGGAATCCTTGTGTGCCTGCATTGGCGGAGCACTACCGGGTGATCAGGCTCGACCAGCGCGGAATCGCCAAAAGCTCTCGTGGCACAGCCTCCTGTACGATCGATCAGCTGGCGCAAGACTGTCTTGCCGTACTGGATCATTGCGGAGTGGATCAAGCGATCGTTGTGGGACACTCAACCGGCGGCTGTATCGCTCAAACGATGGCGCTCCTCGCGCCAGAGCGCCTGCGTGCCTGTATTTTTAGCGCGACCTGGGGAAAATCCAGTCGACACAGACAAGAACTCTTTTCTACGCGTCGCGAAATGCTCTTTAAAGATCCAGTTGGCTATGCCTGTTCGTCCGTTTTTATGGGACACGATGCGAATTGGCTCAATCACAACTGGAAAGTTTTAGAAAACGCACGTGCCAATGCACCTGTCACACCCGAAGCGCAACACATCATTTCTGAAAGATTGGATGCACTCATTGCCTTTGATCGTAGCGCGGATGTTCATCGCATCAACGTCCCAAAACTTGTCGTGGGCGCGCGCGACGACCTGATCGTCCCTTCGTTTTTACAAGAAGAGCTCGTCACCATGCTCGATCATGCAGATTTGCATTTGTTTGAGCATGGCGGACATTTTTTTCCTGTTACCCGTACGAATCTTTTTGTTCCGCTTGTCATAGAGTGGTTGCGCACACGTCACCTTTAACGGAATTCTCATGCTTGAAAACTTTTCCAGTTCACAAATTACGCGTAAGGCTGTCATCGCCACTAAAGCCGGCGTTGTCGCCGCGCAGCACCGCCGAGCCGCCGAAGTGGGCGCTGCGGTGCTTGATGCGGGAGGCGACGCCATTGATGCGGCCATCGCAACATCGTTTGCCATCGGAGTCGTAGAGCCCTGGATGAGCGGTCCTGCCGCAGGCGGCACCATGGTTGTGTGGCGTGCCAAAGAAGGCAAAGCACACGTGATCGATTTTGGATGCCGATCACCCCGCGAACTCGATCCCGCTCACTATCCACTAAGTGGCGCAGGTAAGTCATCAGACTTGTTTCCCTGGCCCTCGGTAGTCGAGGATCGTAACGTCATGGGTGCAACGGCTGTCGCAGTGCCGGGTGCGGTCGCAGGCATGAATCTCGCACACAAACATTTTGGTCGGATGCCCTGGAAAGATCTCGTCACGCCGGCAGCTAAGCTCGCAGACGAGGGACTGTTAGTCGACTGGTACACCACACTCGTGACCGCAGCCAATGCGCGCGTGCTCAGCAAAGATCCTGACACGGCCAAGATGTTTCTGGACGACGGACACTGGCCGATCGCGGGAGAGTGGACCTCGCTGACAGAAAAGCATCTCAACCAGAAAGCCTTCGCGCAAACACTGATGCAAATTGCCGAAGGCGGTGCAGACGCTTTTTATAAAGGTGATATAGCCGAACAACTCGCAAGAGATGTCCGCGCAAAAGGTGGTTGCTTGAGCGTACAAGATTTGCATGACTATCAAGCGTCGATCGTCGAACCTCTGACGATCAACTACCGCGGTGGTCGAGTCTATGCAACACCAGGACTCACCGGTGGGCCTACGTTTGGAAAAGCCTTGGAAATACTTGCGCGCGAACTTTCTCCGACAAAAGGAAAACCTAACGCCGCGACCTACGCAGGTTTTGCACGCGCACTCGATGCCGCCTTCAAGCTTCGCTTTGAAAACATGGGCGACCACGAATCACCCAAAGCACCTGGGTCCACCACACATTTCAGCGTCGTTGATCGCGAAGGCAACATGTGCGCAGTGACCCAAACCTTGCTGTCTATTTTCGGATCACGTGTAGTGTCACCCTCCACAGGCATGTTGCTCAACAACGGCATCATGTGGTTCGATCCCGAGCCTGGCAAGCCCAACTCACTTGGCCCCAACAAGCGCTGTCTGGCAAACTACTCGCCCGTGATCGGTGAAGATGCTGCAGGCCGTCGCTTTGCGATCGGAGCCTCAGGCGGACGGAAAATCCTGGGTGCCGTCATGCAGTTAAGCTCATTTATGATCGATCATGGCCTCGATCTCGAAGAGGCCTTTCATACACCCCGTATCGATGTCAGCGGCAGCGGAAAAATCACCGCCGATCAAACGCTGTCTCCAGACATCATTGCTGCGCTGGAAAAAGAAATGCCCGTGATTCAAACGCGTCGCAACATTTATCCTTATTCTTTTGCTTGTCCGGCAGGCGTCATGCGCGATGGCGAAATGAACATGGGATGTACCGAAATTATGTCGCCCTACGGTGACGCCATCACAGGTGGTTGAACATGTATTTACCCAAGCACTTCGAACAACAAGACCTTGAGTCATTAAAATCTCTGCTTGA
>JAOATE010000040.1 GCA_030158305.1 Burkholderiaceae bacterium | reverse complement strand
GAATATTCACGCATCAACTCGCGCTGTGGCGGGGGTTATGCAGACCATCCCTAGCCGTTCCATTTCGAAGCTGGGTGTTGGGAAATCGTTGCGGGTGTATTTCCTGGTTACCGAGGAATAGAACGATGCCATGCTTCACAGCTGATAAGCCCGTACAAAGTGTAATAAGGCCTGCTGTTTGATGCCGCTTGATTCATCAGATTGCTCCAGCGAGAGCCAGTGCACGTGTAAGACTCAGTTTGCCATGACCAAAAATCGGACTGACACCGATGAAATCAGGAGTGCCATCATTATTGATATCTTTATCTGCGGACAGCAAAATGATATTAGAAATTTGGGCGGCAGTCAGTGAAGGATATTTTTGTTTTAAAATTGCCGCAACGCCTGAGACCCTTGGCGCCGCAAAGGATGTTCCCACCATATTGGTAAAAATCCTGTTTCTCCATGAGCCAAGATAAATCTATCTGCGAGTATTCCTGCTCTGGTGGAATAAATCGCAATGTTTTCTGAAGTTCCTGTCCCGGTTAATGCACCAGCAACTATGGTTGAGTTTTTTGTTTCTGGTTGAAAAGCCAAAGCAACTGCTACAGCATTGCATCCATTCAAGTTGCTACTCGCGCAAGGGGCGCCACCATTGCCAGCAGCAACAGCGATAACCGAATTAATTTGTCGAGGCAACGGAAACTTGTTGACTTCAGCCATCACTTCATCAAAGGTTCGGTTGTTGGTAGATATTTCAGCGCCAAGACTCAAATTAATCACATTTGCTGCGGTTGTACTGTTTTGTAAGTGGCCTTGTAAATCTGCGACGGTCTTGATTGGATTTTGTGCAGATGAAAGATTGAGTGTGTTATTGATCACAAATGCTTCCGCAGCAACCCCAGGAACAGGTTGAGTCTTCAAAAGAGCGCTTTGCGAAAGATTGGGTAAATAGTAGTTTTTGTAAAATGAATTACTGCAAGTCGGTGAAATATACTGAGATGTACGAGTATTAATGGTGCACGAATTAGAAATTAGACTGGAATCTGTTTTGATTCCCAATGTTTTCGTGCTGGTGGTTTTTGATGATGAATAGTCCCCGCCTGTAATATTGGAAACTAAATTACCATGGCTTACGTTTGTGACCATGGTGTAGACAACGTTGTATTCGGCTGTATAAGTGCCATACCAATCTGAGTCATCTTTTTTACGTTGTACAGGATCAAAAATTAGGGTGGCGGATGAACTGTTTGTGAAATCATCAATGACGGATATGGTGCTGCCTTTGCCTGTCCAGCCATCTCGCCAAGCAGTTGCTGTGCCGACATCTGTTAGGTGCGCTTTGGGGCCATACGTCTCAGGCACAGTGGTTGTTGAATAATATTTTTGGCCGGTTGCGGTTTCTTCTGGAAACGTCAGTGTTGCTGTTCCGTAATCTGCCAATGGCTGAGCGCTCGACATGACTCCGATGGATGGGTACGAGCCTAATTTCACGGGTTGGCTCAAACTGTATGTGGAGCTTTGGTTTGATCCGCTGTCCGTAGATGTAGTTCCGCCACCTCCGCCTCCGCCTCCGCCTCCGCCTCCGCAGGCAGCCAGGAGCGCTGCGGTCCCTGCTACTGATAGGGCATAAATTCGGCGAACCAGCATGTTGATCTCCTTGAACTCAGATGGTGTGTATATCAAAAATGTAATCAACTATAACAACAAATGTGATCTATATTTACTTTTTGGAAAAATGCAACGATTAGCTTCGTGGCATGGGCACCACAACCGAAACAGAAGCTTTTGCACAGCGCTTGCGCTTGGCGTTGGAGGCTTGTGCGGTTCGTGCTTCACCGACCGTGGTCGCCAATGAATTCAACCTGCGCTATTGGGGGCGCAGCATCACGCCCCACACTGCGCGTAACTGGCTTTTGGGCAAAGCCATTCCGACGCAGGACAAGTTGCGTGTCCTGGCCGATTGGCTTCAGGTCAGCCCAGATGAGCTGCGCTTTGGTCGCGCGGGCGCGGCACAGGCCATGCATGAGGCCGATGCGCAGTTCAAGTCCTTGAACATGGCCGACCGCGAAATGCTCAGCCGTTACATGGCACTTTCCATGGCGGAGCGGAAAACCGTTCGCGATGTGGTGGAAGCTTTGTCAGTCGCGTCCGTTTCCAAAAGAGAGAATAAGAAATAAATTATTACAACTAAAGTTTATTTTTATCTTGCTTAATTGTTAGTATCTGCGACGGCGAACAAGGTGTTCGCATTCAGCAATTAAGAAGGTAAATATGAAAAAAATGATCCGTTTTCTGGGTGCAGCGGCCATCCTTGCAACAGCAGCTGCTGCGCAAGCTCAGGTTTATGTGGAAGGTGCCATTGCCCCTTTGACGTTGAAGGACAGTGAGTCCCCGGTGCTGAAAGCCAAGCCAACGGTGTTGACCGGTTTTGTGGGTTACGAGATCAACCCTAACGTGGCAGTTGAGGGTTTCTTGGGTCTCGGCGCGAGCAATGCATCCGTCACGCTGGATGGTGCGGCCACCGCGGTCAAAGCGAAGATTTCCAATTCGTATGGCATTTTCGTTAAGCCCAAAGTCATGATCAACAATGAAGTGGAGTTGTTTGGCCGTTTGGGTTATGCCCGCTCTAAAGTGAAGTTGAGTGCCGACGGTGAAAGCGCAAGTGAGTCCGATGGTTCATTCGCTTACGGCGTGGGGGGCAACTATTACCTGAACAAGCAAACTTATTTGACCGCCAGCTACATGAGCTTCTACAGCAAGGACGGGCTGAAAGCGACAGGGCTGAACTTGGGCGTAGGCTACAAGTTCTGAATTTGAATTTCTGAAACGTCACACATCAAGACAAAGCCGC
>JAOATE010000039.1 GCA_030158305.1 Burkholderiaceae bacterium | reverse complement strand
TCTCTGAGTTTGACGCGCTGGAATTTATCGCCATTGGCGCTTGCGGTGGCGGGGAAGGCGTCGATGAACCAGAGATGGGTGGGGACTTTGAAGGCAGCGAGTTGTTTGGAAAGTCTGGCCAGGATGCCTTTTGCGACGATTGCGTCGCTCTTTGACTGATCGCTGAGTGTGTCAGACCCAATGACAAATGCGACAGGCCTGAGTTGACCTTTGATTTCAATACCGACGACTTGCGCGCTTTTGATTTCAGGTTGCTCAGCAAGCAACTGTTCAATCTCTGTTGGGTCGACAAGAAAGCCGCCTAGTCGCATGGTGTCGCCCATTCGGGACTGATAGACAAAGCTGCCGTCTGCTCTGACATAACCGAGGTCGCCTGTTTTAAAAAAGCCATCTTCTGTGAAGGCTTCTTTGGTGGCGAGTGGGTTGTTGAAATATCCTTTGAATAACGTTGGAGAGTGTATTTCCAACTCGCCTGAGATGCCTGGTGCGCAAACCGCTCCTGACTCTGGATCTCTGGCGCGTACGCAAGCAAGCGAGCCTGCTGCGGGAGATCCACCGCCGAGCGCGCGCTCTTCAATGGGCATGTCAGGCTGTTGCAGAGAAAATAGCGCCATGACCTCGCTCGACCCGTACAAACCCCGCATGGGAATGCCGCGTGGAATCAATGCTTTGGCTAGATCAATGAAACGGGGGCTAAAGGATGCGAATCCAAACGTCTTCAGCGAAGGAAAGGGCGTTGGCTCAACATCCTCAATCAAGCGACGCAGCATTTCGTCACTGCCAAAAACATGAGTGATCTGTTTCTCTTTGATGAGTGTTGCAGCGGCATTTCCATCAAAGAAATCCATCAGCACGACAGGCATCCCAGCAGCGATCGCACCCAGCACACTGTTTAAACCAAAGACACCACATAGAGGCAGTGCTGCGAGCAGTTTGTCGCCGGGCTCGCCAAAGTGATAACCAGAGGTGACGTGCTGAGCATGCTCACTAAGCGTGCGTTGCGTATGCATGACAAGCTTCGGCCCCTTGGTGGTGCCTGAAGTCGTAAAGAACGCAAGGTTTCGATCGGAGAGTGAGCTTGTGTCCTCTGCGTCCTTTGAAAAAGAATCAGCCACCAACGCACTGGGTGCAAATGCAATGATTGGACGGTCAAGTAAGCGGGCCGGTGTCGAGGCGTCGGCATCCAGCATGATGACGCGCTGGAGATGGTTGAGTGCCTGAGGGTCAACATCTTTGACGACAGCTGCGAAATCAATCTTTTTAAAATTGAGTTGCAGAATCAGGGTCGTGGCCTGTGAGTTTGTCAAAATATATTGCAGCTCATGCGCACGATATTTTGTGTTGACGGCGACAAGTGTGGCACCGATTTTGGCCAGTGCAAAAAGCAGTACTAACCACTCGGTGCGATTGATCAGCCAAACTGCGACATGGTCGCCGGGTTCTATGCCCTGCTGGAGCAGCCAGGCGGCTGTTTGATGGACCTGTTGGTCAAACTGCGAATAGCTCACAGTTTGACCCTCTTGAACGAGCATGGTGGCGTTCGGGTGGCGCTCTAGATGTTGTTGGTAAATCGTAAACAGCGACCCCGCATGCGACATATCAATACAGTTCCATGAGTTCAGTGTTGTTGCTAAATGCTTCAGGAGAGCCTTCGCGAATGAGTTGACCGGACTTCATGACGATGACTCGGTCAGAAATTTTGAGTGCTTCTCGAACGTTTTGTTCAACAATCAAAATCGACATTTTGCGTTCTTGCTGAAGCGCGCGAATCGGACCCGCCAAGTCTTGAAATAATTTTGGCGCAAGACCAATTGAAGGCTCATCCAGCAACAGGCAGCGTGGTTGACTCAAGAGCGCACGACCGAGAGAGACCATTTGTTGCTGTCCTCCTGAAAGTGTCCCTGCGCGCTGTGTATAAAACCGCTTGATCATCGGCAAGACATTCATGACCCACTCGAGTCGTGCAGTCTGTTCGCCAGTCGGAATATTGTTGGCCCAAAAACCCAGCTTCATGATTTCAGCAACGGTCAACCCGGGAAAAACGCCTCGACCTTCTGGAACCAGTGCGATACCGGCAGCACTGAGTTCTCTTGGATCCGGTTTGGAGATGGACTTGCCTTCAAGGGTGATGGACCCGTGCTCAAGAGGAACGAGTCCAAACAAGGCCTTGAGAAGTGTGGATTTGCCCGCGCCATTGTGGCCGATCAAGCACAAGACCTCGTTGTATTGGAGGCTGACATTAAAGTCTTCCAGTACGGGTCTGCCGCCGTATCCAACGCGCAGATTTTTTGCTTCGAGAAATGGACCCTGGCTCATGAGCGGTCTCCAAAATAAATAGCCGCTAGATGCGGATCTTTGAGAATGTCCTGAGAACTGCCCTGTGCCAGGAGTTTGCCTTGATCGAGAAAGGCGACACGATCTGATAGCTTGATCACGATGTCCAGGTTATGTTCAATGATGCAGATGGTGATGCCGCGTTTGGCATAGTTTCGCAACAGCGCAACAAATCGTTCAAACGAGCGTGGATCGAGTCCGGAGGCAGGTTCGTCGAGTAACCAAAGCTTGGCCTCACTCGCCATGATGCGGGCCAGGCTGAGGAACTTTCTTTCTGCGTATGCGAGATCAACCGCACGTTCATTGCGTTTGTCGCTGAGTTGCGTTTCCTCAAGAATTTCCGTGACTCTGCGTTCGGCGGCTTCTTTACCGCTTTGCCAGAGCCAGCTGCTTCGCTCCATCACCGTCATGATGTTTTCTTCGACGGTCATTTGGTTAAAGAGTCGCAGGTCCTGAAACGTGCGCGCGATGCCCATGCGTGCGATCTGCCAAGGTTCAATGCCTTTGAGAGGCTTGCCGAGCCAGTGTACGGTTCCGCTGGTGGGGACGAGGTGTCCGGTAATGAGGTTAAAGAGTGTTGTTTTACCCGCGCCATTCGGACCGACGAGCGTGGTGATCACACCTGCAGGCAAGTCCATCGTGACTTCGGAGATCGCTTGAAGTCCACCGAAATTTTTATTCAGTGCACGGATCTCGAGAAGAATTTCTTGAGATGCCTGATGCGCAGGCTGAGCGTGATCAGTTGCATTCGCTGAGGTTGTCGCTGTCGTCATGCTGCTTTCCCCTTTGTGCGTCCACCGACAAGACCGCCGGGTCTGAACATCATCAGTAGCACCATCGCGAGGCCGTAAATAATTTGCTGGATCGTACCGAGCTCAGAGGGTGGGAGGAAGGGCAGATATGTCAATGCTGCAGGTAATGACATCAGCAAAGCTGCACCGACGATTGGCCCAAACAAGGTACCTGTTCCGCCAATGATCACCATCGCCATCAACAAAATCGACATTTCAAGCATGAAGCTTTCAGGGTTAATGAAGCTCATGTAAAACGCGTAAAGTGAGCCTGCTACGCCAGCGAGTCCGGCTGATACGGCAACAGAAAGTGTTTTGACGGCATTCACGTGCTTGCCATAGGTCTGAGCAGCCGACTCACTATCTCGAATCGCCATGAGGCTTCGACCAAAGCTGCCTCGCACCAACAGCGCGGTGATGGCAAGGACCATCAAAAGAATCACAAGTGCGAGTGCGAGAAAAGCAGTGTCGCTATTAAAAACGTACCCAAATAAATTAGGTCTTGGAATGCCAATCATGCCGCCGAGACCACCTGTCACAGATTTCCACTCTGAAAAAATGGTGACGCCAATCACTTGTAAACCAAGCGAAGCGGCGACAAAGTATTCACCCCGCACACGCAAAGCAGGGAGTGCGAGTGCCATCGAGAGGACAGCGGAAATCATTGCCGAGGCCAAGAGACAGAGCAAGAGCGAGTCGGAAAAATTTAAGGCGATATATGCAGTCGCATAGGCGCCCACACCAAAGAACACAGCATGCGCAAGAGAAAAAATACCCGCGTAGCCCATGATGAAGTTCAGCGTCAGCGCAAGGATGCCGTTGATGCAAAAAAGGACGGCGATATTTTGTAGGTAGGCAATCATGTTGTGTCCTTCCTTAAGAAACTGTGGCTCGACCGTACACGCCACCAGGACGGAACAGGATGAACAGGAACAAAATGACGAAGGTGACCGCTTCGCTCCACTGGGGATCGATAAAGGCCAAACAAAGGTTTTCTGCGAGTCCGAGTAGCATTCCTGCAACGGCCGCGCCTTTTAAGCTGCCCACCCCGCCTACGATGGTCGCGGCGATGCTGATCAACATGACGTGGTTGCCCATTGAGGGATTTAAGCCCGAGGTCGCCGCCGTCAAAATGGCGGCTGGGACGACTAAGACAGAACCGATCAGAAAAACATATTGAGACAGGCGGCGTGGTGTCAGACCGTAGACTTCGATCAAGGCGGGATTTTCACCTAAGGCACGCAGTGCGATACCCAAATTGGTGCGTGTCAACAGCCATTGAAGTAGGGCAAACGATACGATGGCACTGGCCAAGACCGCTGCAGCGATGGGCGCGATAAAGAGACCCGGAATAATTTCGAGGCTCTTGCTCAAGGGGGTGCTGACAGTCACCATGCCACGACCGAATACGATCGAGATGACGTTCTGCACCACAATGGCTGCGCCAAAAGAGGCGACAAACACTGTAAAGAATGAACCCTCGTGGCGCTGAATCACTGCATAGACCCAACGATCCAAGAGGATACCAAAAAGGCCTGCTGCGGCTGCCGAGGCGATTGCCGCCAGTGGCCATGCCCAACCAAGCACGACATAACATTCATAAAAAATAAAGCCGGCGATCGTAAAGGTCGCGCCATGCGCGGCATGAAATATACGGGTCATGCCGAAAATCAGCGAAAACCCAGCCGCAATCAGTGCGTAAAGCGCACCGGTTTGCAGCCCATTGGCTAACAATTGGGCAAACAGCATGGAGCAGTTTCCTATTTAGACATCCAAATGACGCGTGGACAAAGCCCACGCGTTGACTAACTCGCTTGCTTATTTAGCTGTGGAGATGACTTTGCTCGTGCCATCGCCGACCATTTCATTGATTTGAATGGGGGACTTGACGGTGCCATCATCAGCAAAAGAGACTGTGGCGCCAACGAACTGGAAGTTTTTCGTGGCTTTGCGCTGTGCCAACAGATTTTCGCCTGTGACGGGTTTGCCTGCTTTTTCGAGCGCAGCGGCGAGGTCAGCAAAGGTCAATACGGCGTTGTAATAGTTGAGCACGTACATGTTCGGCTCTTTGCCATATTTCTTTTTGTAGTCTTCTTCGACACGCTTGGTCAGAGGATCGTTTTTGTCTAAGGAGACTTGCTGGCTGGTGTAAACAAGGCCTTTAGCTTCTGGCAGGGTCAGAATCGATGGCAAGGACATGGCCGAATAACTCGCCAAGGGTTGGCTCACACCGTTGTCACGCAGTTGCTTGACCAATTGAACTTGCTGGTTGCCGTAGGTCGCGATGTAAACGGCATCAGGTTTTGTGTCACGCACGCGCGCAGCAACGCCTGAGAACTGTTGAGCTGTTGTAGGAATAGAGAATGAACCCACCACATCGCCACCAGCGGCTTTCACTTCTTTGGTGAGATCTTTCAAAACAGCTTGGCCGAGTGGATCATCCACATAAATCAGCGCAATACGCTTGTAGCCTTTTTCTTTGACGAGATAAGGCACCATGGCTGTCACTTCGAAGTTTGCCAAAGGAATGGTGTTCCAGAAGTATTCGCCGAGCATGGCCAAATCAGGGCCGACGCCGCCGCCGTTCACCATGACAGTCTTGGTGCGTGCGCCAATCGGAGCCATTGCTTTTGATACACCAGTAAAGGCTGAGAGAATAAAAGGTACTTTGCTCACGTTGATGAGTTTATTGGCAGCAATCACGCCTTGAGCTGGCAGTGCCTGGCTGTCTTCGTACACTGCAGAGAGTTTGCCTGACAGTTTTTTGTCTGCGTTGATGTGCTCAATCGCAAGGTTCACGCCCGAGCTAAAGACCTGACCATATTCGGCATTCGCGCCGCTCAGAGGAAACGCAGCGCCAATGGCATAGTCTTTGGCCATCGCGGGTGTGGCAAGTGCTGCGTGCACCAAGGTTAAACCAACAAGTAGTTTTTTCATTTTTTGTCTCCGGGTTTATAAATAGACTGCTAATTTTTATGATGTATTGCGTGGTATGACCAAGTGAGTGTCGATCTTTAAGGCGTTCGACCCAGCAACTCCTTTAAGATCTCATCGGTATGCTGTCCAAGCATCGGTGCTGCACGCTTGTATTGAACAGGTGTTGCTGAAAAATTCATCGGGCTTGCTGTCGTAGGCGAGGTGCCGCCTGTTGGGTGTGGAATATTTTTCCAGATTTCGCGCGCGATCACCTGAGGATGATCAAATACCTGATCGATCGTTTGAATCGGACCGCAAGGTACACCGACCGCTTCAAGCTTTGCGATCCATTCATCGCGTTTGCCGGTCGCCATGATTTTTTCCAGTACTGGAATGAGCTCTTGACGGTGAACGATACGCTGACGATTGGTCACGAACTTTGGGTCGGTTGCATACTCGGGGATGCCGATTGC
This sequence comes from Burkholderiaceae bacterium, assembly GCA_030158305.1. Classification (GTDB taxonomy): domain Bacteria; phylum Pseudomonadota; class Gammaproteobacteria; order Burkholderiales; family Burkholderiaceae_B; genus Zwartia. The sequence goes on along the minus strand of JAOATE010000039.1, from coordinate 45,957 downwards.
GCCGCAAAATGAGCGGTACTGCGAGTCGTTACCGACTGCGACGATCATAAAGCCATCCGACGTTTTAAATACTTGGTAAGGCACAACGTTTTGATGCGCATTGCCAGCACGAACCGGAGCCTGACCGGTAGTCATGTAGTTCAGGTTTTGATTCGCTAGCATCGAAATGTGACAGTCAAGGAGGGCAATATCTAAATGCTGTCCCAAACCGCTGTGATTGCGTTCTTGGAGCGCAGCAAGAATACCCACTGAGGCATACATGCCCGTGATGATGTCGGTCACTGCGACGCCCGCCTTTTGCGGACCTCCGCCTGGCAAATCATCACGCTCACCCGTAATGCTCATCAGGCCGCCCATGCCTTGAATCATAAAGTCGTAGCCAGGACGCTCCGCATAGGGACCGGTCTGACCAAAGCCTGTGATGGAGCAATAAATCAGGCCAGGATATTCGTCTTTCATGCTCTCGTAGTCGAGACCATACTGCTTGAGACCGCCCACCTTGAAATTTTCAACCAGGATGTCGCAGTGTTTTGCGAGTTCTTTGACAAGCTTGATCCCCTCCGGACTGGCGAGGTCAATTTCGATCGAACGTTTGTTGCGATTGGTGCTGAGATAGTAGGCCGCTTCGGTGGTGTCATTGCCCTCTTGATCTTTGAGAAACGGAGGCCCCCACGCGCGCGTATCGTCACCTAACTTGGGCCGTTCGACTTTGATGACATCGGCACCCAAGTCTGCAAGGTTTTGCGTGCACCAAGGACCTGCCAATACCCTAGATAAATCCAAGACACGAATGCCGGCGAGTGGAGCACGGCGTGCTTGAGGTTGTTGCTGATTCACATCTGAGGTCATGCTTTGATTCCTGCGTAGCCATGGCTTAAAACGACGATGTCGCGTTCTGCGACTTTCGCCCTAAAGCGTACTCCATCCGGACCGTCGCGCCAAATCTCACACACCAGTGTTTCACCAGGGAAAACAGGCGAGGAGAAGCGGGTGTGTAACGCTGTCAGACGGGTGGCATCGTGATCGCAGGCGGCTTGCACAATCGCACGTGCGGCGACACCGTACGTGCATAAGCCGTGGAGAATCGGGCGTGGGTAGCCTGCTCGTTCGGCCACAGCGGGATCGGCATGCAGGGGGTTGTTATCTGCACACAAACGGTAAATCAATGCCGCTTGGGGGAGGGTGGGCAAAGAACAGGTCATATCGGGTGCGCGATCAGGCGTCGCTTCGAGCGCTGGAGGACTCTCGTCAGAATGACTTAGTCCACCATCGCCGCGACAAAAGGTTGTTTGACCGATTGTGACGAGATGATTGCCAGCACCGTCATGCAAAGTACGCTCAGATAAAACGAGTGCACCCTTATCCGCGCCTTTGTCGATCACATGCGTAATGCGTGTGCGACCAATCACGCGGCCCGAGGCAGGTAAGGGTCTGTGAATCGTCAGACGTTGCTCACCATGCACCAGTTTGACCCAGTTGATGCCGGCTTTTGGATCTTTCATCCAAAAGCCGGGATAACCGAGCACCACGGCCATGGTGGGAAAAGCCTGCATATCCTGCTCATAGACGTATTTCAAATGATTTGGATTGGTCGGTTCCTGACCGAAACCAATACCGAGCGCATACAAAATACTGTCGTTTTCAGTATAGGTACGGTCGACTTCAGGAAAGACCCAATTTTTAATCAGTTGATAGTCCATGATTAGATTGGATCCCAGTCGATTGCGTCAGGTGAACGCTCAAGTGCCATAAAGTGATGACGCATGGCGGGTGCAGCGATTTCTGCGATCGCTTCGGGTGTCCAGCCTGTACTCATGTGCACAGAGCGAATCGGGCGCGGCTGACTAAACAACATGATTTCATTCGCACGTACGCCAAAGATCTGACCGGTCACTTCTTTTGCCTGGTCGCTGCCTAGGTAGACAGCCATCGGAGCAATTTTGTTGGCTTCCATTTTCTGAAGCTTGGTGACACGTGCTTTTTCTTCGTCGGTGTTAGCCGGGATTGAACTTGTCATCCGGCTCCAAGCGAAAGGGGCAATACAATTGGAGCGAACGTTGTAGCGTTGCATGTCCAAAGCGATAGACTTGGACAGTGCGGCAATGCCGAGCTTGGCTGCAGAGTAGTTAGCTTGGCCTAAATTGCCGATCAAGCCTGAAGTCGAGGTCATGTGCACGAAAGCGCCTGACTCTTGTTCACGATAGTAGTTGGCTGCCGCGCGGCTGACGAAGAATGTGCCGTTAAGGTGAACGTCAATGACTTGCGTCCATTCTTCTTCACTCATTTTGTGAAAAACGCGATCACGCAAATTGCCAGCGTTGTTCACCACAATATCAATGCGTCCAAAACTTTGGACGGCTGTTTCAATAATGTTGTGTGCGCTGACACGGCTGGCAACGCTATCCGTATTCGGAACAGCTTGACCGCCTGCTTTGATGATCTCGTCTGCAACTTGTTGGGCTGGGCCGGCGCCGGAGCCTTCACCTGCGAGGCTCGCGCCAATGTCATTGACGACCACTTTTGCGCCAGCGGCTGCCATGGCCAACGCAATGCCACGTCCGATTCCGCCGCCCGCACCCGTGACGACAACAACTTTACCTTCTAACATTCCACTCATCTAGAACTCCATTCAAACAATGTAAATACGAATTTAAATCATCCGAATCGATTATTGATTCGGGTAAATATTTCCTTTTGTAATCACGGCTTCCCACATTTTGTATTCTCTGTCGATGGTGGCGCTCAATGCCTTGGCATCACCCTTGTCCAGTGAATAACCGCCAGCTTCTACTGCTTTGATGAACTCAGGATTGCGCTTGACGGCTTCTACTGCAGCGGTCAGTTTCGCGACGATTGGTTGAGGAATGTTTTTAGGACCAATGACAGCAAACCAACCCAGCACTTCATAGTCGGCGATACCCGCTTCGATCATCGTGGGGATGTTTGGCATGCTTGGGTTACGCTGTTTGGAAGTCACGGCCAGACCACGTGCTTTACCGCTTTCGATAAATGCTTTGCCAGTGCTGGTGATGTCAAACATAAATGTGACCTTACCACCTAACACGTCCACCATGGCAGGTGCGTTGCCTTTGTAAGGAACATGCAGCATTTGTGTCTTGGTGGATTGCTTGAGCAACTCGGCTGATAAGTGATTAGATCCACCAAAGCCAGCGGAACCAAAGCTGACTTTTTCAGGATTTTTACGGGCATAGTCAACCAGTTCAGTGACTGATTTTGCGGGAATCTGTGGGCCAATTAACAGCACGTTTGCATAGTTCACAATCGGACTGATTAAGGTGAAATCAGTGCGTGGGTTGAATAGTTTGCTGCGTTGGACAATCGGTGAAATTGTCATGCTTGGGCTGGCGACAAAGTTGAGCGTGTATCCGTCTGGTGTTGCTTTGGCTGTTGAGTCCGCACCAATCATTCCGCTCGCGCCCGCTTTGTTTTCAACGACAACGGTTTGCTTGAGTTCGTCGCCTAAAAAGCGTGCAAATACACGGCCAGTCGTATCGACAGGACCGCCAGGTGCGTATCCGACGATGAGTTTGATTGGGCGGTCTGGCCAGTTGGCCTGGGCGTGCGCTGAGGTGGCGATGCCAAAGGTAAATGCTAGGCCACAGACGAGTTGCAAGGCTTGAGCGATTGATGTTTTGAATAGTTTAGTGTTCATTTGTTGTCCTTAATATGATCAATTGATTTTTGCGCCAGATTCTTTGACGGCTTTATTCCACTTGGTGAGTTCTGTTTCGATCAGCTGCCCAAATGCCGCTGGCGTGGAGCCCACCATTTCATAGCCATTGGAATTCAGTTGTGCCTTGATCTTTGGATCGGCAGCGACTTCTGCAAAAGCTTTGCTCAGAGTATTCACAGTCGCGGCAGGGGTACCTGCAGGCGCGAGGATGCCGTACCAGACGTTGACTTCAAAGCCCGGGAGCGTTTCTGCGACGGTCGGAACATCAGGCAAGATGGAGGCGCGTTTTGCGCCAGTCACGGCGATGGCTTTCAGTTTGCCAGTTTTGACCTGCTGATAAGAGGTCGAAATACTGTCAAACATAAAATTGACTTCATTGCCAAGCATCGCAATGACGGCCGGGCCGCTTCCCTTGTAGGGGATGTGTGTCATCTTGGTGCCCGTTTGCGACTTAAATAATTCAACAGCGAGGTGGCTGGTGTTGCCGTTGCCTGCAGAGGCATAGGACAGTTTGTCTGGATTTTTCTTGGCCAAATCGATGAGCTCAGGAATCGTATTGGCGGGTGTTGCAAGAGGAGCTGCGACTAAAAGTGGCAGCGTGGCGACGAGCGAAACCGGTGCAAAATCCTTGCGCGTATTGTAGGGGAGTGAGGGATACAGCGCATCGTTAATCGCATGGGCGGTCAGTACCATCAGGAGCGTGTTGCCGTCGGGTTTGGCTCGAGCAAGTGCTTGGGTCGCAATGGTGCCCCCGGCTCCCGCTTTGTAATCCAGCACGATTGTGCGGCCGAGTTTCTTTTGAAGCTCAGGCAGCATGGGGCGTGCCAGCATGTCCGCACTGCCACCGGGTGGGTAGGGAATAATGAGGGTAAGGGGCTGGCTTGATGCGCTTTGTGACCAGGCCAAGCTGTGCGCGACGAGTGTCGCTGCACCCAAGGCAAGTTTGATGCCTACTGAGAATTTACTGTTCATCTTTGATCTCCTCGATTCACAGAGCCCGATTGAAACTCTGTATGGGTGGACGTGTGCCCGTCCTTGATCCCTGTATTGTGACTGAAACATTCTTAACCGCTATTCATAACTACCCGTAGGTGGGATGACCCTGTGCATCACGGCGAATCACTGAAAGCTTGGCGCTTGGCTTGAGCGGTGCGCCCGTTTTTTGTTGTAAGGCTTCCATGGAAAGACCCTCGATGATGGCACGGACCTCAAACCCCTCTGGAGTGACGTCGATGATGGCGAGATCCGTGTAGACCTGGTCCACCACCCCTGCACCCGTCAACGGATAGGTGCATTGCTGCATCAGTTTTGAGCTTTGATCTTTCGCCACATGTTCCATCATCACGATCACATTTCGTGCGCCGATTGCCAGATCCATGGCGCCACCAATTGCCGCGATTGCATCCGGGCCGGAGGTGATCCAGTTGGCAAGATCGCCGTTCGCTGCGACTTGAAAGCCACCCAGCACGGAGTAGTCCAGATGGCCGCCGCGCATCATGGCAAATGAAACGGTGTGCTCGGTAATCGACGCACCGTCGAGAAGCGTCACGGGCGTGCGACTGGCGTTTATGAGATCGAGATCAATTTCATCTCCAATCGCAGCGCGTCCCATGCCCAAAATGCCATTTTCGCTATGCAGCAAAATTTCGCGATCTTTGGGTAAAAAGTCGGCGACTTGGGTAGGCATGCCGATTCCAAGGTTCACCACCGAGCCATCAGGAAAGTCATGGGCGACGAGATAGGAAATTTCTGCGCGTGAAAGCGGCTTGAATGTGCTGGCTGCGGCTGTGCTCATCGCTCGCCTCCGATTGCTACAACAGATTGAACAAAAATCCCGGGTGTCATGACATGCTCGGGGGCGAGTTCGCCAAGTGGCACGATGCGATTGACTTGCGCGATGGTGTGCTTGGCGGCCATACACATGACGGGCCCAAAATTGCGCGCAGCCCATCGGTAGTTCAGATTTCCCCAGCGATCACCCAGGTGCGCGCGAATGAGTGCAAAGTCCGCCGATAGGGGTTGCTCAAGGATATAGCCTTTACCGTCAATGACGCGTTGCTCTTTACCTTCGGCAATCAAGGTGCCGTAACCCGTCGGGGTGAAAAAGGGACCTAGTCCCGCTCCCGCCGCACGTAAGCGCTCGGCGAGCGTGCCCTGTGGCATGCATTCGAGCTCGACTTGTCCTGCGCGATAAGCATTTGCAAACACATCCGAGTTGGCCGGACGCGGATGAGAACAAACGATTTTGCGTACTCGGCCTGCTTTGATGAGTCCGGCGATGCCTGTTTCGTGCGTGCCAGCGTTGTTGCTGATAATGGTGAGTTCGCGTAAGCCTTTGTCGAGTACGGCGCTCATCAGCTCAAAAGGGATGCCTGCATCACCAAAACCGCTGACCATGATGGCGGCACCATCTCTGATCGGTTCGATGGCTTCTTGCAGGGATGCTTTGACTTTATCGAGCATGCTGACTCCAGGTAAGACTGATCGTTAAAAAAGACGCAAAAGCGTCGAGTATTAGGGTTTTCATCAGTGTGGTGCTGTCTCGTGGAAATGTTTTTTTTGATTGTAGGGGTTTTTGAATCAGGATTGCTTCGCGGGGATTTTCACTTGCGGAATGCGGACTTCCAAAATGACAGATGGATTCGCTGCGGGGGAGCGTTAAGATACTGTACATAGGAGAACGCTCATGGATCTGACTTGGACCCCCGAAGAACGCGCCTTTCGTGAAGAGGTGCGTGCATTTGTAGTGGCTAAACTGCCGGCCGATTTACGTGCAAAGTCTTTTGCGCACCAACGTATCAAGCGCGATGACTATTTGCGCTGGCATCGCATCCTTGCCGAGCATGGCTGGGGAGCGCCGAGTTGGCCAAAAGAATATGGCGGTACTGGCTGGAATGCCGTGCAGCGCATGATTTTTGAAATTGAATCTTTCAAGGCTGGTGCGCCTCGCTTGTTGCCTTTTGGCTTGAGCATGATAGGCCCTGTATTGATGAAATACGGTAATGCCTCGCAAAAGGAGCGTTTTCTTTCGCGCATCATCAATGTGGATGACTGGTGGTGTCAGGGTTATTCGGAGCCTGGTTCTGGCTCTGATTTGGCCTCACTCAAAACCCGTGCTGAGCGCGTGGGTGACCGTTACGTCATTAACGGACAGAAAACCTGGACGACCTTGGCGCATTATGCTGACTGGATGTTTTGTCTGGCGCGTACGGACCCGACCGCCAAGGCACAACGCGGCATTTCAATGATCTTGATCGACATGCGTCAGCCCGGTGTTCAGGTTAGACCGATCAAAACGCTGGATGGTGGTGCTGAGGTCAACGAGGTCTGGCTTGAAAATGTCGAAGCACCTCTTGAAAATCTCGTCGGGGAAGAAAACAACGGCTGGACCTATGCCAAGTATTTGTTAGGCCACGAGCGCAGCGGAATTGCCGGAATTGGTCACTGCCATCGCGAGCTGGCGATTCTGAAGTCACTCGCTGAACGTACGATGGCCAGTGGTGAGTCATTGAGTCTGAACTCCCGCGTACGCGACAGTATCAATCGTGTCGAAGCGCAAGTGTTGGCGCTTGAAATGATGGTCTTGCGCGTGGCGGCCGATGAGTCAAGCGATCCTGGACCAAAAGCATCTATTTTAAAAATTCGTGGTTCAGAGCTTCAGATGGAACTCGCAAAACTGCAGATGCAGGTAGCGGGTTCAGACGCGTTGCCCTACGACCCGGAGTGGATGTTGGCAGAGTCAGAGTTTCACGGTCCAGGCCCTGAATATTCGGCTGCAGCAGCAGCGGCGTATTTCGACATGCGCAAGACTGCCATTTACGGTGGAACCAACGAGGTTCAGAAAGGCATCATCGCCAAGCAAATTATCGGGGTCTAGGATACATCATGGATTTTTCATACTCAGAAGAGCAACGGATGTTGACAGACAGTCTGCACCGTTTAATTGCAGACAACTGGACTCGACCCAAGCGCCGTGCGCGTCAAGTCAGCGGCAAGCTTGATGTGTCCGCTTGGAACAGTTTGGTCGAACTAGGCGTAGGTGGTTTGTTAGTGGCTGAGGAGTTTGGTGGCTTTGGCGAGACCCCCGCCACGATGTTGGCAGTGCACCAAGAGCTTGGTCGCGGCTTGGTCAGCGAGCCCGTGATTTCCAGCGCAGTGATGGGTGTCACCTTGCTTGCGCAGAGCGATAATCAGGCGCTCAAACAGCAATGGCTGACCGCGCATGCTGAAGGTGAGGCCATTCTTGCCGTGGCTTGGCAAGAAGAGGGCGAGCGTGATGCTCAGCGTCCTCTGAGCACGCGCGCTTCTGCGCATCAGGGTGGCTATCAGCTGGACGGTAAAAAAATTCTGGTTTGGCATGCGGCCGGCTCAGATGCTTTACTGGTCTCCGTCGTGCTTGAGGGTGAAACAGCTGTGCTGCTTGTTCCCACCGGTTCGGCTGGCGTGTCGATCGCTGACTATCCCACTTTTGATGGTTCACGTGCTGCGACAGTCACCTTCGAACGCGTCGTCGTGCCCGCTGAAAATCTGGTGGCGAAAGGTGCACTTGCGCAAGCTTCGCTCACGATGGCTCTGGACTTCGGGATCGTCGCGTTGTGCGCTCAAGCCTGCGGTGCGATGGCGTATCTCACTGACAGCACCATTCAATATCTAAAAACACGCAAGCAATTCGGACAGCCTTTGGCAAATTTCCAGGTCTTGCAACATCGCTTGGCCGAAATGCTGATCCAGTCAGAAATGGGCTTGTCGATGACCTATGTCGCGGCGATCGCGCTCAGCGAGTCAGATGCGAAGAAGCGGAGTCGGACTGTGTCCATGGCTAAAGTTGAAGTGGCTGCTGCTGCGCGTTTTGTAGGTGAGGCCTCGGTGCAGTCTCACGGTGGTATGGGCGTGACAGACGAGCTGGAGGTGGGCGATTACTTTAAACGCTTGACCTATCTTGATTTGTTACTTGGCGATACCAACTATCACTTGCAACGCATGCAAGATCTTGAGACTTAAAGAAAGGAAGCGATTAGATGTCGACGACAGATTTAAATGCGTGGTTAGGTAAGTCGCAAACCGTTGTGGACCGCATGGACCCAGGCCACGCTGCCTGCATTGCGGCAACCTTAGGCGAAACGACCCCGCAAGTGGGTCAAGTGGTGCCGCACCTCTGGCATTGGGCTTTTTTCCTTGAAACCGTGCCAATTGCGCAAACCGGCCTTGATGGTCATCCCGCTCGCGGTAGTTTCTTGCCTCCTGCGGACAATCGCAATCGTATGTGGGCAGGCGGTCGGGTCTCTTTCAATGAGGGCTTGCGCGTGGGGATCGAGGCTCACAAAACCTCGACTGTTTTAGCCATCAAAGAAAAGCAAGGTCGCACCGGTTCTTTGCTATTTGTGACGGTCAAGCATGACATCGTCCAAGAGGGCAAACTCGTGATTAGCGAGGAACAAGATATTGTCTATCGCGAGCCAAGTCCGCCAAAACTTCAGGGCACGGAGCCTGCACCTGTCGCACAATGGAGTGAGTCAGTGGATCCGAGTCCGGTACTGCTGTTCAGATACTCGGCCGTGACCTTCAATAGCCACCGCATTCACTACGATCACCCATACGTGACGCAAACCGAAGGGTATCCAGGGCTTGTGATCCATGGTCCTTTAATCGCAACGCTCATGTGTCGCGCGTTCGTCCGCGCCAATCCCACCGCGCAAGTCCGTCATCTTGCTTATCGCGGTCTGCGTCCACTCATCGCACCGACACCTTTCGCGGTCGCCGGCATGATGGACGTGGCGGGTGAAGCCAAACTGTGGGCCGAGCAAGAGGGCACGCTTGCCCATCAAGCAGAATTGAGGTTCGAAGTATGAAAAAAGCTGGTCCACGCCCACTCGATGGGATTACGGTCGTCAGTCTAGAACACGCGATCGCAGCGCCGTTTTGCACCCGTCAACTCGCCGACAATGGTGCGCGCGTCATCAAAGTCGAGCGGCCGGGTGTGGGCGATTTTGCTCGCAAATACGATGAGCGCACGCGGGGTATGGCCTCGCACTTTGTTTGGACAAATCGTTCCAAAGAAAGTTTGACCTTGGACCTCAAACATGAGGATGCCGGTCCGATTTTGAACGAGCTGCTGGCCGAGGCCGATGTGCTTGTGCAAAATCTGGCACCCGGGGCTGCTGCGCGCATGGGTTTATCTTTCGAGGCTTTGCACGAGCGCTTTCCCAAACTGATTGTGTGCGATATATCAGGCTACGGCGAAGGTGGTCCTTACGAAACCAAAAAAGCATACGACCTGTTGATTCAGAGTGAAAGTGGTTTCATCTCTGTGACGGGGTCGCCTGATGCGCCCGCCAAGGCAGGCTGTTCGATCGCGGATATTGCTGCTGGTTCGTATGCCTATTCCAGCATTTTGAACGCATTGTTGTTGCGCCATAAAACGGGTTTGGGCAGTCATCTCGATGTATCGATGCTCGAGAGCATGGTGGAGTGGATGAGCTTCCCACTTTATTACGCCTTTGAAGGGCAGTCTCCTCCGCCACGCGCAGGCGCTGCACACGCAACGATCTACCCCTATGGCCCTTTTCCTGTCGGGGACGGTAGCAACGTGATGCTTGGTTTGCAAAACGAGCGTGAGTGGCAAGTGTTTTGCGAAAAAGTGTTGAACCAACCTGCTTTGGCGAAAGACCCACGTTATGACTCGACTTCCAAGCGGGTTGCAAATCGTGATGGCTTGCGGGGTTTGATTGTCGATGCTTTTGCCAAGATGACGATCGACGAAGTCATCGAGGCGTTGGAAAAAGCACAGATTGCCAATGCGCGGGTCAATGAAATGAAAGACGTATGGGCGCATCCGCAACTCAAAGCTCGTCAACGCTGGACCGAGGTGCAGACTCCTGTGGGTGCTTTGCCTGCCTTGCTTCCACCGGCCACTAGCAGCGCGTTTGATGCTCGAATGGATCCCATTCCGGCTATTGGTGAGCACACGCTCGCGATTCTTAAATCCTTGGGCGTGAGTGACGAAATCATCACCAAGCTTGAGGCTGCAAAAGCGATTTAAAGTTCAAACGCTCTAAAGCGGCAGCGGCCAGAGTTTCTGGTCGCTGCATTGCTCCAGCAGAGTCTGGGGGCTTCCTTGCTTGAGTACGAGATCTGGGGTCAGCTCGCTGAGCGGCCGCAAAACAAAGGCTCTCTCGTGCATGCGTGGATGGGGCAGTGTGAGTCTCGGTGTTTCCATCTCGACCCCTTCATATAAAAGTAAATCGAGATCCAAGGTCCGTGGTGCATTGCGAAACGGCCGCTCTCGTCCATACGCCTGTTCAATCGCCTGCAAGGCGTCGAGCAAGGCTAATGGCGCGAGAGTGGTATGAATTTGAGCGACTGTATTGACAAAGGTCGGACCCTGCGCATCGACGGGGTCACTGCCGTAAAGCGGCGCAATAATCAGCGACTGAATACCTCGAGTCTCGCCAAGTGCTTTAAGCGCCTGTTCAATCGTCTCGCGCGCGTCCCCAAGATTTGCACCCAGGCCGATCCAAGCGCGCGCAGACATTTTCGAAGACCTAACTTGGGTCAGAGGATGGCGAGCGCTGGGCGCCTGTACTTGGGCTGCGCTTGCGACGGCGTGTGCGTGGACGAGTTCCGGTCGCACTTGATTCGCGAGGAAGTTTACTCAAGTCTTCAAGCATCGCTGCTCGACCCTCATCATCAGCATTCGCAAGATCCATCCACCACTGCGCCAGCACGCTATCGAACTGATGCGATGCCGCGCGTAACTGCAGAAAATCGACAGCGGCTCTAAACCGAGGTTGTTCGAACATGCGCCAGATTGATTTAGGCAAACGCTTTTCAAAGCGCGGTTGCATAAACCAGATCTCTCGCATGTCCGCACTAAACCGTTTTTGAATGGCGAGCTTTTCAGTTTGTTCGTCGAGGACAGAATCCGCGGCTTCCATGAGAGCTTGAATTGATGGCTCACCTGCGGCAATTCGCTTTTGCCACCGCACATCGACTTGATGCCAAAGCAAAGCGGCGAACAGAAAGCTTGGGCTGACAGTTTTACCACTTCGAATACGCTGATCGGTTCGCTCGAGCGAGAGCTCGATAAACGCCTCGCCACCGGGCTGCTCAAGCACGACGTCCAACAAAGGTAAGATCCCTTGATGCAAGCCGTCTTGTCGTAGTTGTGTCAAACATTCCATTGCTTGACCACAGGTCAGCAACTTCAGCATCTCATCAAATAATCTCGAGGCTGGAACGTTTTCAATCAGGTTAGCCATCGACGCTAAAGGCTCTTTGGTCTCAGGCTCGATCTTTCCCTTGAGTTTGACAGCAAAGCGCACGGCACGCAGCATGCGAACCGGATCTTCACGGTAGCGCGTGCGTGGATCACCAATCATGCGAATCAAACGATGTTTGAGATCGTCGACGCCATTGTGATAATCGATCACTTCTTCCGTGCTGGGATCGTAGTACAGCGCGTTGATCGTGAAATCTCGTCGCGCCGCATCTTGTGCATGGGTACCAAACTCGTTGTCGCGCAAAATACGACCATGCCCATCTGTGGACTGAGATTCTGAGGCGGGTGCCCTAAAGGTCGAGGTTTCAATGATTTCTTGGCCAAAGACCACATGCACCAGTTGAAAGCGTCGGCCGATGATGCGAGCGCGCCTGAACAGCGGACGGATTTGCTCTGGAGTCGCGTTGGTCGCGACGTCAAAGTCTTTGGGTTCGAGTCCCACAATCAGATCTCGAACGGCACCCCCGACAATGTAGGCTTGGTAGCCTTCGTGCTGTAAAACCTCGCAGACTTTGATGGCATGACGCGAAACAATCCGGCGATCAATGCCATGCTTATCTTTGCTGATTCGTCGCAAACCCTGTGATCTCTGGCCAAACAGCTGACCAACAAAGCGTTTAATGGTGTCTGTAAGCATCAGGATTTATCGTCGGCTAGCGTGTTGAAAAGATTGAGTACGGGCCATTTGCGTTGTTGTGCAACGCTCAGCAGGCTCTCACTAGGATTTGTCACGATGGGATGGGTGACGACTTCGAGCAGCGGGAGATCATTGATCGAGTCACTGTAAAAATAGGACGCATCAAAATCTTGTAATCGCTTGCTCAAGCCTTCAAGCCAGCTGTTCACGCGGAGGACTTTGCCATGTTTAAAACTGGGCGTGCCTAATATTTTTCCGGTGTAACGGCCTGCAATGTATTCGGGATCTGTTGCGATCAGTGTGGGTACACCAAACGCACGTGCAATCGGCGCTGTCACAAAGCTGTTGGTCGCGGTGACCACGGCACAGAGGTCGCCTGCAGCCAGGTGTTGTTGTACGAGTTCGATAGCCGCTTGGGTCATGGCCGGACGAATGACGTTTTGCATAAACTCTTCGTGCCAGGCCGCCAGCAAGTGAGGAGGGTGCGCAGCCAGCAAACCCAGCATAAACTCTGCGGCTTGTTCAGCAGTCAACTCTCCTGCGTTATAACGGTCCATCAGTTCTTCGTTGCGACGCAACGCCTCGGCTGGATCGCCCGCCCGACCGGATTTGGCCATGAAAACAGCCCACTGATAATCGCTATCAAGAGGCAGCAGCGTGTGGTCGAGATCAAAAAGTGCGAGTCGTCTGAAGGTCATGATTGTAAAAATTCTCGGTCGGACAGCATTTGGCGCACAAGGGGCACAGTCACCGTCCGGTGTTTAGAAAGAGAGTACCGGTCTAGCGCATCCACCAAGGCAAAAAGTTGCCGGATGTCTCGGGTGTAATGCGTCAACATCCAGTCCAACACCTCTTCGGAGAGTGGAAGCCCACGCCTGAGCGCATAGGCTTTGAGCGCTTCGAGTTTTTCCGCATCGGACAAGGGGTCTAGGCGAAACACCAGATCCCAGCCTAACCGGGTGCGTAAGTCTTCACGCAAGGACATCATCATCGGCGCACGATCGCCTGTGACAACCAGTCCGAAAGCTTGAGGCGTCGCAGCAAGCTCGCGCCAGCGATTGTACAGGGCAAACACGGCAGCCTGCTGCTCTGCGGTCATCTCCTGAATATCGTCCACGGCTACAACTTCTGCCCCAATTTGGTCGGCTGGCAGGGTGGCGAGCGTCAAAATTTTGTCAGAAAGTGTCTCGATATTGAAAAAATGAGCGCGTTTGTCTTTTATCATTGCATGCAGCAAATGGCTGCGCCCACAGCCGGGTGCACCCCATAAATACAGTGCACGTCCCGGAGACAAGCCCTTTGCCGCATCGATAGCGGCGGCATTTGCGCCCACCACAGTGTTGTCCAAACTTGGACTTTGGGTGGGGGAGATTTCTAGAAGTAACTGCCGACTCATCGACTCATCGTAAAATCAGTAAAAATACGGACGAAAGTCCACAATTGTCACACAACCACGGCTTTTTCCCATGACACAACCTCAAGCTCCTCTGACTTACCGCGACGCTGGCGTCGATATTGACGCGGGCGATGCCCTGGTCGACCGTATTAAACCCCTGGCAGCGCGCACAATGCGCGAGGGTGTCCTGGCAGGCATTGGTGGCTTTGGTGCCTTGTTTGAGGTCCCAAAACGCTACAAAGAACCCGTTTTGGTCTCAGGCACCGATGGCGTTGGTACCAAACTCAAGCTTGCCTTTGACTGGCAACGCCACAACACTGTCGGAATCGATCTTGTGGCGATGAGTGTCAACGACATTTTGGTTCAGGGTGCAGAGCCATTGTTTTTCCTGGATTATTTTGCCTGCGGCAAATTGTCAGTCGACGTGGCCGCTCAAGTGGTGGGCGGTATCGCCAAGGGTTGCGAGCTTTCTGGTTGCGCACTCATCGGCGGCGAAACCGCTGAAATGCCCGGCATGTATCCGGATGGTGAGTACGACTTGGCTGGTTTTGCTGTGGGTGCGGCTGAAAAGTCTGCGCTGATTGATGGCAAATCCATTCAACCAGGCGACGTGGTGTTAGGTTTGGCCTCAAGTGGTGCCCATTCAAACGGTTATTCCTTGCTGCGCAAAATCTTGCAGCGTGCCAATGCCCGTCCCGAACAAGACTTTCACGGTCAGCCTTTAGGTGATGTCGTGATGGCGCCGACGCATTTGTATGTCAAGCCCGTATTGGCGGTCCTCAAGGATTTTGGTAAACAAATCAAAGGCTTGGCGCATATTACCGGTGGTGGGTTGCTAGACAATGTGCCACGTATTTTGCAGCCTGGTTTACAAGCGCGTCTGCACCGAGATGCTTGGCAAATGCCCAAACTTTTTAGCTGGCTGCAAGAGCAGGGCGGCGTCGCCGACACCGAAATGCACCGTGTTTTTAACTGCGGAATCGGTATGGTTGCTGTGGTGCCTGCGGCACAAGCAGAGGCCATCAGTCAAGCACTGCGAGCCCAGGGCGAAACGGTCTATCAGCTCGGAGAGATCGCCGAGTGTGCGGCCACAGACGCACAAACAGTCGTCCTCTAAGTTAGTCGACAATCGTTCGGTCGTGGATCAAACGATCCACGATTGACAAGGTCTTCTCGGTTGCTTCGCTTGAGTCAGCCTCGATCGTGAGACGATCGGGTAGGCTACGCAGCCACGTCAATTGCCTTTTGGCTAGTTGACGGGTGGCCGCGATGGCTTGCTCTCTGGCCTGTGCGGGCGTGACCTCGCCTTCTAGCATGGACCAAAATTGTCGATAGCCCACGCAGCGAATCGATGGCAGGTCTGTATGCAAGTCGCCTCGCGCACGTAGCGCCCGGACCTCCTCAATCAAACCTTCCTCCAGCATTTGATCAAAGCGCAATGCAATGCGCTGGTGCAGGTGGCTGCGCTCTGTGGGCTCAAGACTCAAGGTGATCGTGGCCAGTGGTTTGTCAGTTTGTTCGGGAGCGCTGAGCAGTTCAGACATCGTCTTGCCGCTGATGTGCCAGATCTCCAGCGCCCTCTGTATCCGTTGACTATCGTTGGGAGAAAGTCTCGCTGCGGTCACGGGATCAATCAAGTGAAGTGCTGCATGCATGGCAGGCCAACCCTCGACAGCGGCTCGCAACTCAAGTTCTTTTCTAATCTCTGGGTCTGCGCTAGGTAAGTCATTGAGTCCGTCGCGCAAGGCTTTAAAGTAAAGCATCGTGCCGCCCACCATCACAGGCAGGCGTCCTCGGGCGCGTATTTCTTTTACGCAACGAAGCGCATCGCGTCTAAAGGCTGCCGCTGAATATGATTCCAGCGGATCCAAAATATCTAATAAGTGGTGATGAATCGCGGCACGCTCTTCTTGCGAGGGCTTGGCTGTACCAATATCCATGCCGCGATAAATGGTGGCAGAGTCAACATTAATAATTTCGCATGGCCACTTTTGTGCAATCGCGCGTGCGATGGCGCTCTTGCCACTTGCGGTGGGGCCCGCAAGGCATAATAACGCAGGGATGCGGGACGATTGCTGATCCGGCATGTCTGGTGTCATTGGCCGCGTAAAAATAGTTTGTCCAAATCCGACACACTCCAGTGAATCCAGGTGGGCCGTCCGTGATTGCACTGATCCGCGCGTTCAGTCTGCTCCATCTGACGCAGCAGGGCATTCATTTCTTCGAGCGTGAGTTGACGATTGGCCCGCACCGCCCCATGGCAAGCCATTGTGCCAAGCAAGGTGTTACGTTGCTCGGTTAAAAGCTGACTCGCACCCAAGTGTTCAAGGTCACGCAGAACGCCGCGTGCGAGCGCCTCTAAATCACCACGAATCAGCATGGCGGGTACGGCACGTAACGCCATATCTTGAGGTCCCACGGTGGCCATCTCAAAGCCGAGTTCGTTGATCTGTGCACGAAATTCTTCGGCGAGCGCGATTTCTTTTTCGGTGACTCGAAACACAACGGGCACAAGCAGAGTTTGTTGCGGCAATGATTGCGTATCAAGCGCTTTTTTAAGCTGCTCATACACCACACGCTCGTGGGCGGCATGCATGTCGATCAACGCCAGCCCCGAACTCGTTTGAGCCAAGATATAGATCCCATGCACCTGGGCGAGGGCGCGTCCGAGTGGCCAGGCAGGTGTCGGCTCATCGAGTGGCGCGTAAAGTGTTTTCCATGCCTCAGTCGAAACAGATGAGGCAGGTCCATTCTCGCGCAAATGAAAAGCCTGCTGTGTTGTGGCTTGCCAAGCACCACCTGGCTGCGTGCGATGATCAAATGCCGCGGAGCGACTACTAGATCCATTGCTCGCAAAGGCCGCTGGCATAAAGCCAGTCACGTTCTCTTGCGTTCTCTGTACATTCGGATCGGTAGACGTCCCCACAGCAGAGACTTGCTGAGCGCCCGCGACACCTGCGAGTGCTTGAGTGACTGTTTGCTGAACAAAACGATGGACGGCACCAGAGTCGCGAAAACGGACCTCGTGTTTGGCCGGATGGACGTTAACGTCGACGGCGGTAGGGTCCACATGTAAAAATAATACATAGGCGGGTTGACGATCGCCATGCAAGACATCGGCGTAGGCGCTACGCAAAGCATGGGAAACCGTACGGTCTCGGACATGACGGCCATTAACAAACAAAAACTGACGATCCGCGCGTGCACGTGCTGCCGTGGGCCTCGTCACCACACCCATGAGAGAGATCAAGCCGCCTTGGGCATTGACCTCGATGCCGTGCTCGTTAAATTCTGATCCCAGGACGTCGCTGATCCGTTTGAGGGCTGAAGTGGGCAACCATTGACGCACTGCTCGGTCATTATGAAAGACACGGAACCCAACCTCTGGAAAGGCCAGCGCGATGCGTTCGATGGCATCTATGCAGTGACCAAATTCCGTCGCTTCCGCACGCAAAAATTTACGTCTGGCTGGTACGCGATCAAATAAATATTTCACATCCACTGTGGTGCCGAGGGCGCCAGAGGCGGCCGTCGCGTCGATGGCCCCAGGTTCCAGGCACCAAGCGTGATCCGCTTCTTTTGGACGAGAGATGAGTGTCAGCTGTGAAACCGCGGCAATCGAGGCCAGCGCTTCGCCACGAAACCCCATCGAATGCACAGACTCGAGTTCT
Organism: Burkholderiaceae bacterium; assembly: GCA_030158305.1. Taxonomy (GTDB): domain Bacteria; phylum Pseudomonadota; class Gammaproteobacteria; order Burkholderiales; family Burkholderiaceae_B; genus Zwartia. The sequence continues at coordinate 28,281 of JAOATE010000039.1, read as the reverse complement.
TCGAGCGAGTTGATTTTGCTCGTGGCGTGACGGGTCAAAGCCAGTGCGAGTTCTTCTTTCGCAATGCCGCCGCCATCATCTATCACCGCAATGCGTCTGATGCCCCCTGCCTCAAGACGAACCTCAACTGTTTGTGCGCCTGCATCTACGGCATTTTCCACGAGTTCTTTGAGCACGGAGGCAGGACGCTCGATGACCTCGCCGGCCGCGATTTGACTCACTAGCAGGTCGGGCAGTGCACAGATGGGGCGACGAATAGACATATTGAGCACGAACAAAAAGAAGCCTCTATTCTAGAGGCTTGTTGGGGCAGATGTTCGTATTGTTGTGTTACCCGACGGTTGAGAGATGCGGATTGACTTTGAAAAAATGCTGAATACCCGATTGCATTGCCGAGGCGAAGCGATCTTGAGTCTGAGCGCTCCTCAGCATCTGCTCCTCGGTCGGATTGCTGATAAAGGCAGTTTCGACCAAGATCGAAGGCATGTCAGGCGCACGCAACACCGCAAAACCGGCGTTTTCAACTTGTGGTTTGTGCAAGCGATACACGCCACGCAGCTGATCCAACATCGTCGAAGCCAGTTGGGTTGAATCTTTGATTTGGGCGGAGGTAGACAGATCAAGCAAAATTTTAGCGACTTGATTGTTTTTTGTCTGAATATTGATGCCACCGATCAAATCCGCTGAGTTTTCTTTTTCAGCTAACCATTTTGCCGCTGTACTCGAGGCGCCACGATCAGAGAGAACGTAGACCGAGCTGCCACCTGCAGTGGGGCGTGGGAAAGCGTCTGCGTGAATCGACACAAACAGATCTGCTTTGACTCGGCGGGCCTTCTCGACGCGGACATGGAGCGGAACGAAATAATCGCCGTCACGGGTGAGGTAGCCACGCATACCGGGTGTGGCATCAATGCGAGCTTTGAGCTTTTGAGCAATTGCGAGAACAACGTCTTTTTCGCGTGTGCCGCCTTTGCCGATTGCGCCTGGATCTTCGCCGCCATGACCTGCATCAATTGCGATCGTCACCATGCGACGCCGACCGAGAGGCGTCGGACTGGTGCTTGGGCTACTTGGCGCAAGTGGTGGCGCGACAGAGTTAGGAATCACAGGAACAGCAGCCATACCCGTCCCTTTTGGATTACGACTGATGTCGTTGAGCACCCGCGCAAGCGGATCCTCATCCAGCTTTTTCTGCGGCATTTTTTTCAACAGGGCAGTCAGAGGGTCTTGAGCGACTTTCGGGTACAGATCCAGCACCAGACGGAACTTGTAGTCCCCAACGGGCTTAAGTGTGAAAACTTGCGGCGCGATGGCTTGTTTCAAGTCAAAAACAATGCGGATGACATTGGCCCGGTTCTGCGCGACGCGCAACGAGCTGATGTAAGGGTCGTCAGGACGTACTTTGCGGACCAAGTCGTTGAGTGCCGGGTTCATCTCCATGCCCTGAATATCCACCACCATACGATGCGGATTTTCTAGAGTGAAATGTTCGGCACGTAATTCGCTGTCGAGTTCGAGCGTGACGCGTGTGTAATCATCCGCTGGCCAGGTGCGCACAGCGAGTAGCTTGGCCGCCATGGCGATTCGAGGAATCACTGGCAAAAGTAAAATCGTTGCCGCACCCAACAGACGACGACGAGCAGGGGCCTTTAGCCCTTCTGTGCGTCCTGACTTGTCTGAGGTAACGCGTCGATCCATTTAAGCCCTCTGGCTGTGTAAGCACTTAGTGTTGCAAGACGACCCTGGTTGGCATAAGCCAGCTGAATAAGTAGATCCGGATGTCCTAATAAATCGCCCGCACGTTCAGGCCATTCGATCAAAACAAGTGCTCGGTTATTGAGCAAATCACGGAAACCAGCATCTAACCATTCTGCAGGGTCGCTAAATCTATAAAAATCAAGATGATACAAGTATAAGTTAGAAACTTCATAAGATTCAAGTAAAGCGTAACTTGGGCTCTTAATTCGTCCAGAAACGCCACATTGTCGTAAAAGGGCTCTAACTAAGGAAGTCTTTCCTGCGCCGAGGTCGCCTTCTAAATGAATCCTGCCGCCAGCCTCGGGACCGGGTTGATCTCCTTCCGGCGTTGGCTGTAAATCCGCCGCAACCCGGGCAAGTGCTTGGCCGAGAAGATCGGTATCCGCTTCTCCGGGTAACGCTAGAGAGAGGGTTTTCAGAGGGGCAGAAGACATAGGAGAAAGCTGGCAGAAAATCGAGTGAGTGAATGCTACTATTATTTTCTCATTTTGCGTCATGGCATCCTTCATGAGTGCTCAGGAATCAAGCGCTGTCAGCGCCTTCATCGATGCCGTCTGGCTCGAAGACGGCTTGGCCGCTAACACGCTGGCGGCTTATCGCCGCGATTTGAGTGCGTTTGAACAATGGCTGCAGATTGAGCGTGGCCTTGCACTCGACGCCGCCACTGGCGCAGAGATCGAATCTTGGTTTGCCGCATTGCATGCCAACAGTAAACCCAGCACAGCCAATCGCCGTCTCGCCACACTTCGTCGTTACTACTTGTGGGCTATTCGTCATCAGCGCGTTTCGGTGGATCCTTGTTTGCAATTGACGACCGCACGTCAGCCCTTACGCGTTCCCAAGACACTTTCTGAGGGACAAGTGGAGGCTTTGCTTAAACAACCTCCTGTCCATACACCGCGTGGCTTGCGTGATCGCGCCATGCTTGAAGTGTTGTATGCCACAGGTTTGCGTGTTTCTGAGTTGGTCAACATAGGCGTGCTGGAAATCAGCCTGTCAGATGGCGTGCTCAGAGTCGTGCAGGGCAAGGGTGGCAAGGACCGCTTGGTGCCGCTCGGCGCCGAGGCTGCACACTGGATTGATACGTATATGAAAGAGGCGCGTCCCGTCTTGCTCGGGCCGCGGACCAGCCCTGCGATGTTTGTCACATCCCGCGGGACACCGATGACGCGGCAGTCTTTTTGGCTGTTGATTAAAAAATATGCCGTGCTGGCGGGCGTGCGGGCACCGCTATCTCCGCACGTGCTGCGACATGCGTTTGCCACTCATTTGCTCAATCATGGCGCGGACTTGCGCGTGGTGCAAATGTTGCTGGGTCATGCAGATATTTCAACCACACAGATTTACACCCACGTTGCACGCGAGCGTCTAAAAAGCTTGCATGCCCAGCATCACCCTCGCGGCTGAGGGACCTGCTCAACACTTGTTAAACTACACCACACGCCGCCGTAACTCAGTGGATAGAGTACCTTCCTCCTAAGAAGGGAGTCGGACGTTCGATTCGTCTCGGCGGCGCCAGTTAACTGGCAAGAGAAAAAAGGAATGGCAAAGTAATGACACTTAAGAGCTCGATGCAAGTGCTTCGTTTAAACAAATTAGGTGTGTGTCTGACACTTGCCCTCGCGACCCTGGTGACAGGGTGTGCGAATGATCAGTCGTTGCTCGGTAGTGGTACGACGATCACTGCCTCAGACCCTGCGCGCATGACCCAATCAGGTTTTCTCTCAAATTACGCGCGCCTCAAGCCCACCCAATGGGGTGAAGGCATGCAGTGCTGGAGCGAACCCAACCTAAACGCCTCTAAGTACAGCAAGGTTCTGGTTTCTCGTATTGTTGTTTCAATCGCGCCTTCAAAAGACAAAGATAAAACCTCCACCATTGATCCGAGCGATTTGAAACTGTTGACTGATTACTTTCATGACGCCTTGGTAAAAAGCTTCAAGTCGCAGATGCAGGTGGTCGATCGAGCAGGTCCTGGCGTCGTGGTGGTCCGAATCGCACTAACCGATTTAGTGCCGACACAGGTTCAGGACAGTATCGCGGGAACGTTGATTCCCTATGCTTTTGTTGTTGAAGCCAGCTCAGGCTCTGCAACAGGCAGACCCGCTGGATCCACACCTTACATGGGTGAAACCGGCATGGAAATGCAGTTTCGTGATGGTGCCACAGGCGCAGTGCTGGCGGAGTGCCGAGATACAGAAATTGGTCGTAAATACGCTGCCGACATGAATAGCGGTGTCGTAGGCGCTGCGCAGACTTGGGCGAGCGGTTATCTCAATTCTTTTCAGCAATGGTCTTATGCTAAAAATGCTTTTGATAAATGGTCAGTCTTAATTGCCCAACGTATGGCTGACATGCGAGGAGTATCGGCAGCAAAAAAGTAAATAAAAGAGTCTCCTGACTTTTATCCCCTTGATCCAGATTGCTGCATAGACACATGACACAAGCGACAGCCAGTACACAAGAACAAAAAGATCAATACGCCGTCCGAACTATCCTAATAGGAACATTCATTGTTCTTTTAGCGATGGGGACGCGCGCGACCTTTGGTTTGTTCATGCAGCCAATGGGTCTTGAGCACAACTGGCCCCGTGAAGTTTTTTCGATGGCGTTTGCCATTCAAAATTTGGTCTGGGGATTCGGAGCGATCGGTGCTGGCATGATGGCGGATCGATTCGGTTCGGGCCGAACGATCGCTTTGAGTGCAGTTTTTTATGCCTGCGGTCTTGTCGGCACGCGTTACGCCACGAGCGTCTCAGATTTATATCTGAGCGCAGGCGTACTGGTGGGGCTCGGACAAGCGGGTACAACTTTCGCAGTGATTCTCCCTGTCATTGCCAGAACCGTTCCCGTCGCCTCACGCAGCACTGCGATGGGCATTGCGAGTGCAGGTGGTTCTCTCGGTCAATTTTTGGTGGTTCCCACCGGTCAATTGTTGATCGATACATATCAGTGGACGGGTGCGTATTGGATAATGTCAGTTGTGCTGGCCTCGACCTTGCCGCTGATCTGGTTTTTGAGAGGAAAGCCAGCTGCTGCAGTCGGGCAGCAACAATCCCTGCTCAGCGCGATTAGCCAGGCCTTGAAACACCCGACGTTTCATTTCCTGTTCTGGAGTTATTTTGTGTGCGGTTTTCACACCGCGTTCATTACTTTGCATTTGCCTTCCTTTGTCACAGATGCGGGTTTAAACGCGAGCACCGGAGCGATCGCGATTGCATTGATTGGTTTATTCAATGTTTTTGGCTCTTTTTCCGCAGGCAAAATGGGCGGCACACACAGTAAAAAGAACTTGCTCGCCTTCTTGTATTTCATGCGTGCCTTTGGCATTCTTTGGATTTTGGTGATGCCGACAACGACATTCGTCGTCTACGTATTTGCTGCGTGGATGGGGTTGTTCTGGCTGGGGACGGTTCCGCTGACGTTGGGTCTGATCGCCCAGATCTACGGCCTGCGTTATGCGGCGACACTCTCAGGGATGGTGTTTTTAGGACATCAGTTGGGGAGCTTTAGCGGCGTCTGGTTGGGAGGCAAGGTCCAGGCGATCACAGGTAGTTATGATCTGGTCTGGTGGATAGGCATTGCATTAGCACTCATGGCCGCAGCCTTATGCCTGCCAGTCAAAGAAAAACCACTTGCCCTCGGCCTGAATCCAGCTGGCGCTTGAGATGCCTCACATCAAACCACATTCTGGTTTTTCAAAAATACTACTCAAGGTACTCGGGGGCGGAGTACTGCTTGCCGTACTCGTGATCGGTTTCTTAGGTTACCTAACGCCCGGTATGCGCATCAACTGGGAAACAGTCGCCACGATGTGCGGGTTTTAATTGCCTGAGATGCCTGCACTGAAAGATTTTCCTGCTACGGATTACACGCAGCTTTGTGGCTTGCCTGCACGCTCAACCGCTGTTTTGACCGTCAACAATCGTTTGACTCGAAGCGTGATTCAGTCTCTCGCGACGCATCACGCGCGCACTGCAGAGATCCCACTGGTCGCACCCTGGTCCTCCTGGCTCACGCACGTGCTGGCACAACTGAGCTTTGAGGAACATATTCCTGCGCCAGCGTATGTGCTGGATAGTTTTTCTGCACAAACACTTTGGACTCAGGTGATACAGGACCTCGAGTCCGAGCGGCCACTGCTTGATATGAATCAGGCTGCCGCAGCAGCGATGCAGGCCGATGCCTTAATGAGTGAGTGGGATATTGTGGTTGCTGAGGGCAATCACACGGAGGAGTTTTTAAGCCTTGAGCGTTGGCGTGATGCATATCGCACGCGCTTGCACGCGATGGACGCGCTTGATCCAAGCCAACTCATCGAACGTATCATTTTGCATCTGGAGAAGCTTGCTACCGAGGCTGTGCAAAGCAAAGTATCGATGCCTGCACATGTTGTACTCGCTGGATTTTCTGAAATTTCACCGCGTATGGCGAGGGTGTTATCCGCCTTGTCGATGATGGGTGTCTCGATCTCTGTCTTGAGTCAGGGTGATGATCAGCCAGGTCAAGTCAAGAGAATCCTGGCCGCGAATGCTCAGGCAGAGTGGCACGCGGCGGCGTATTGGGCGCGTCAACAGCTCATTCAGCATCCTGAAAAGCGTTATGCAATCGTCGCCGCTCAGCTGGATCGAGAAGTCCCCTATGCCCGACGCGTATTGGATCACGTTCTTAGAGAAGATACAGTTGAGTCACTGGCATTTAACGTCGCGGTGGCTAGGCCTTTGTCTGATTGGCGTGCGGGACGTGCGTTGCTCGCCTGGTTGAGAACATTTGTCCTCATGAGAGACCGTAAGGGGGCCGAACCTGCGGAACTTGGTGCAGCATTACTGGCTGGCTATTGCGCGGGTGATTTAAACGAGATGGGGATGCGCGCGCGGATTGATGCGCGTTGGCGTGACAGACAGACAACGCGCGTGACCTTCGCGGGATGGTCGCGTGCCATCGAGCCGCTTTTGATATTAGGACCTGCCTGGCAGTTGGCCTGGCAAAAGTGGCAAGACTTCCCTCGCCAAGCGGACGCTCAGACATGGTCGCAACTTTTTCGTACAACACTTTCCCTCATTGGCTTTCCTGGCAACACCCAGCAAAGCTCCGTGGCCTATCAGGTGACAGAGGCGCTGGACGTTCTGCTCGATCGATTCGCACGTATGAATCCGGTGTTAGGTGTTGTGAGTGCTTCCGAGGCATGGTCGTCGCTGAATCGCTTAGCGCGAAGTTCAGCTTTTCAACCACAACGCGATGCAAAAGCGAGGCTGGATGTTCTAGGTTTGCTCGAGGCGGAAGGTGGGAGCTGGGATGGAGTCTGGATCCTTGGGTTGACTGACGAGGTCATGCCTGCGGCGCCCAAGCCTAATCCCTTTATTCCGCTGTCAGCTTTGCGAGTTGCGCAGGCACCTCGTGCGACGCCAGAGCGTGAGTATGAATGGGCACAACAGATTTACAAGCATCTAACCCACACTGCACCAGAAATCATGGTGAGTTCGGCCTCGCAAGAAGGTGAGCGGGCTTTGAGGCCCTCGCCGCTCATTTCCAGTCTGACATCAGTCGCTGATGTCTGGTCGCCCGAATCTCACCCACTCCACAAGCAGGATGCCCTGCAAGAGTTGGTGGATGATCACGGACCCGCACTGCGCACGGCAGAGGTGACCGCGGGCGGCGTCAATGTTTTGGAGACGCAGTCTTGTAACCCGATGTGGGGATTTGTGCGTTACAGGCTGGGTGTGCAAGGTCTAAAACCTTATGCGACGCTACCCTCTAAAGCCTTACGCGGTATTTATCTGCATGCAGTGATGCAGCGCCTCTGGGAAGAGTTGCGCACTCAGGTTACTTTGATTGAGAAACGTGATCGAGGTGAGCTTCAGGGTTGGTTGGAGGACCTATTGCACGATGTGGCAAAGCAGAAACTTCAGGAATATCCTGAAATGTGGCAGCAGCTGGAGGCTGAACGCTCTGCGCCAATCGTGATGCAATGGTTAGACCTTGAGTCAGAACGACAGCCTTTTACTGTCACTGAAATTGAACAAAAGCGCTTGATGACCATTGGTTCTGTTTCCAAACTCAAGCTTGAATTGAGACTGGATCGGCTTGATACGCTTTTGAGCGATGAGCGACAGGTGGTGATTGATTACAAGTCAGGTTCTAAATTACCGGATGTACTCAAAGACTGGAAGCAGTCCAGACTGTTGAATCTTCAGTTGCCGAGTTATGCAGCGCTGATGCTTAGCCATGATTCGTTTCACTCTGACGTTGAACACCTTGGTGCGTCAGCCGCGGAGGGTCTGGCTGGTTTTATTCTTGTGCAATTGCACAGTAAATCTGTTGCCGCGATTGGTTTGGTGGATGAAGACCTCGGACTCAAAGGCCCCAAGTCACTGAGTGACGCAAAATTTGATGATCCTAGTTGGGGCAGTGCCATGCAAAGACTACACGACGCAATCACTGGGCTTGCAGATGAGTTTTTACAAGGTGTGGCAATTAATCAGTCCTTTAATAAAAATGATCTGAAGTTTTGCGACGTTTTACCGATATTACGTGTCTATGAGGAAGATCAGGATGACTGAAAAAATCCCTCATGATGCGGCTGTCCGCGCGCGTGCGATTGATCCCAGACAGTCCTTTTTAGTTCAGGCGCCCGCAGGTTCGGGTAAAACCGAGTTGCTCACGGATCGTATTCTGGCGCTCCTTGCGACGGTGAATCGTCCCGAAGAAATCGTGGCGATTACCTTTACGCGCAAAGCCGCGGCGGAAATGCACGAAAGGGTGTTGCAAAAACTGGTGGCAGGTCTGGCGATCGATCCCCCCGAAAAAATACATGCGCGTAAAAGCTGGGAGCTGGCGCGTCTTGCGCTCGCGCGAGATCAGGAGATGGGTTGGCAAATCTTGCAACATCCCGCGCGACTGTCGATTCGTACGATTGATGCTTTTTGCGCATCGCTCGTACGCACGATGCCTTGGCTGTCCTCCATGGGCGGTTTGCCAGGAGTGGTCGATGATGCGCGCCCGCATTATCTGGCCGCTGCCCGCATGACGCTGGACCTTGCTGATCAGCAAGAGTTTGTGTGCGTGACTGATTTGCTCAAGCATCTAGATCTGGATATCGAGGTCGCAGCGGATGCGCTTGCAGATATGTTGGGTCAGCGCGATCAGTGGTTACCTTTGCTCGAAAAAGGGGATGATCGCGATTTATTGGAATTGAACTTACAGACTGCGATTGAAGCGGATTTGTCCCGCCTGTCCTCGCTCATGCCGATCGGCTGGGCAGAGCAATTGGCGCCAGTCGCGCGCATGGCGGCTGCTGCGCTGTCTGAAACGCATGCAGAACACGCGCTGACTGACTTACTCGATTGGGAAGGAGAGTCGTTTGGCGCTGAGGTCGAGTACTTGGCGCAATGGCGCGCGCTGGCAGATCTCCTCTTAACGGGAGGTGGTACATTGCGGCGCGCCTTGACTGTAAACAATGGATGTCCGCCAAAATCGCAGCAAAAAAAATTGTTGCAGGAATGGTTGGCTTCGCACGAAAGCAATGAGCCTGCGACCTGGATTCAAAGATTATTTGCGATCGTTGAAACGCCTGACCCGGCATTTTCGGATGAGCAGTGGCATATCCTGAGCGCACAAATAAAATGTTTGTGGATAGCTTCTGCGCAACTCATGGTGCAATTTGCACAAGCCGGTGAGGTGGACTTCATTGAGATCGCCAGGCGCGCAGATCAGGCGCTTGGGCGTTCGGACGATCCTTCGGAATTATTGTTGAAACTTGATGCCAGCATCAGGCATTTGTTGATCGATGAATTTCAGGACACGAGCCAGTCACAGATCGATTTGCTCAAAAAAATAACCTCTGGGTGGCAGACCCATGACGGCCGAACGCTTTTTCTGGTTGGCGATCCGATGCAGTCGATTTATCGGTTTCGTAAAGCGGATGTCGCGCTGTTTCTAAAAATTCGCGATCACGGCCTCGCGGATTTGCGCGTAGAGTCTTTGCAGTTGACAGATAACTTCCGCTCGCAAGCGGGCGTGGTGAATTGGGTCAACACTACTTTTTCTAAGCTGTTGCCTGCTGAGGATGAACCCGCAGCGGGTGCGATTTCTTATGCGCCTTCGCAGGCCTTTCATCCCCTGAGCCTGGATCCTGCGGTGAGTTTTCACCCAGTATTCGTACAGTCTGGCGCGAAAGCTGAAGCAGTGGTGGTGGACTTGGTGCGCGAGGCGCTTGAGATGTATCCCGACAAGCAGCATCCTGTTGCCGTTCTGGTGCGCGCGCGGACGCATTTGAAAGAAGTGACGCAGTTGTTATCTCTGGCTGGCATTGCTTGCCGGGCGGTAGAACTCGTCCCCTTGTACAAGCGCCCGTTTGTGGTGGATCTGGTCCAGATCATCCGTGCCTTGAGTCATCCCGGCGATCGTGCTGCCTGGGTCTCCGTTCTGCGGTCACCCTATTGCGGCTTGACGCTCAAGAGCCTGCACGCCTTGGTGTCTGAGAATCGGCTAGAAGCGGTACCCGCGATACTGGAGCGTGCCTTAAAAATATCTCCAACGGACAACGTCTGTCATGCAGAGCAGGTGCTTGAGCCTGATGAGTATGCTCGCTTGCTGGCGACTGCCCCGGTATTACTGCAAGCATTAAAAGAGGATGATATTCGTCCGCTCGCCAATATGATTGAGCGGGTATGGCGTTTGCTTGGCGGTCCGGCTTTGGCACAAGGGGCCGGGGACTTGCAGGATGCCGAAAGAGTGTTTCAGCTAGTCGAACAGATGGCACCGTATGGTGGTCTGGATCTTGATGCGCTGGAATCCAAGCTTGAAAAACTGTTTGCGGCACCGGATTCTGAAAGCCGTGCTGTCGAAGTCATGACGATGCACAAATCCAAAGGCTTGCAATTTGAGCGAGTCATTCTCTTCGGTCTGCATCATGCGCCACGTTCGGATCAAAGTCCGCTGGTGCGTATTGAGCAGATTGATGAGCACGTCATGTTTGGTCCGATCAAACCTCGGGCTAGCTCCGATGCTGATGTTTTTTCCAAATATCTCGGCTCACGTGAAAAGCGTCGTGCAGCCTTTGAAGTGGACCGTTTGCTGTATGTCGCTGCGACGCGCGCCAAAGAATCTTTACATTTAGTGGCAGAGGTCAAGCTCGACAAGAAAACCGGTCTCTTAGCGGATCCTGTCTCAGGAAGCTTGCTCGGACGTCTGTGGTCGCATGTGCAAAAACCTGAGGTGCCGCAAGGTTTGCAAATCCCCGATGAGGTCGCCTCGGATCGACCGGTCCTGACCGGGCAGCCACTCAGGCGCCGCCTACATATTCCGCCTGCGTTCCCGCTGCACCTTGATTCCCCGCGTAATGCGGCCTATGCCTGGCGCGATTCAACGACCTTTGATCGGGAAGTCGGCATTCTTGTGCATGCCTGGCTCGCGCACATTGGCGAACAGGGGATGGCTGGCTGGTCACCGGAGGCAGTCCTTGAGAAATCATCTTTGATTCATCGTCAGCTCACGCAGGCGGGTTTACCAGTTTCACAAGCTGGATTGGCTGTGACTGAGGTCACTGATACTTTGGTGGCGATGCTGACACGAGAGCGCGGGCGCTGGTTGTTAAGTCATCCGCAATCCTATCGGGAATGGACGTTGATGGATGCAGCTGGCAAGGTCTCCGTGATCGATCTTGCCCTCGCGGATGAGCAGGGCTGGTTGGTGGTTGACTATAAAACAGGGCGTCCAGGGCAGGGTGAAGCTCAAGTGAATTTCGTGCAGCGCATGCGTGAACGCTATGCCCCCCAACTTGAACGATATTGTCAACAATTGACAGATCTTGATGGTCGAAGTGCCCGTGCAGCCCTTTATTTTCCAAGAGATGACCTGTGGATACCGCTCAATTCAGATTGATGGGGCAAGCCCTGCTAAAATCGAAGTTGGCGGGCCCCTTCGCATGGTTCGGCGGTCAATCTGGTCAGGTCGGGAACGAAGCAGCCACAGCCGTGCAGAATTAGTGCCGAAGTCAGGCTCGCCTCTTCAATTTCCGTCTCTGGTCGGTAAAACTTATGAGCTATCTGGTCCTCGCGCGTAAATGGCGTCCTCGCTCGTTCGATACGCTGGTCGGTCAAGATCACGTTGTTCGTGCCCTCACGCACGCACTGACCACCCAGCGACTTCATCATGCCTGGCTGTTTACCGGCACACGAGGCGTGGGCAAAACAACGCTTTCTCGTATCCTGGCCAAGTCGCTCAATTGCGAGACAGGCATCACCGCAACCCCTTGTGGGGTGTGTCAGGCTTGTACCGAGATTGATCAAGGGCGCTTTGTCGACTATTTAGAGCTTGATGCCGCGTCCAATCGCGGCGTCGATGAAATGACTCAGCTGCTCGAACAGGCGGTGTACTCCCCGAGCGCGGGCCGTTTCAAGGTCTACATGATCGACGAAGTTCATATGCTGACCGGTCATGCGTTCAACGCCATGCTCAAAACGCTCGAAGAGCCTCCCGCTCACGTCAAATTCATCCTGGCGACCACTGATCCTCAGAAAATTCCTGTGACGGTTTTGTCGCGTTGTTTACAGTTCAATCTCAAGCAGATGCCCGGCGAGGCGATTGTCGGCCATCTTGAAAACGTTCTGGGGCATGAGCAGATTCCTTTCGAGGTCCCTGCTTTGCGCCTGTTGGGTCAAGCCGCAGCGGGTTCGATGCGTGATGCCTTGTCGTTGACGGATCAGGCCATCGCTTACAGCGCCAGCAACCTCACCGAAGAAGCGGTGCGTGGCATGCTGGGTACGATCGACCAGCGACATCTCGTGCGATTGCTCGAGGCGCTGCAGTCTGGTCAAGCGCCTGCCGTGCTCGAAATCGCCGATGAGCTGGTAACACGTGGTCTGTCCTATCGTGCCGCCTTGGCCGATCTCGCCGTGCTGCTGTCTCGCATTGCGATTGCTCAGCGGGTCAGTGCTGCTGTAGATGAGGCAGATCCGATCGCACTGGATATCCGCAAGTTTGCGACTTCCCTGCACCCTGATGTTGTGCAGTTGTTTTATACCGTTGCGGTGCACAGCCGCTCCGAGCTCGCGATTGCTCCCGACGAGTACGCCGGCTTTGTGATGGCTTGCTTACGAATGCTTTCGTTAGGCGGCTCGTCCGGTATGGCGATGCCTGCGCCTGAGTCGACGTCTCAGCCAATGATTACGCCACCCTCCGTTTCTGCAGCCGCCGCCGCGGCTGTGCTCGCACCAGCTCCCGCGCCAGCGGCTGCGGTAGTCGCGGCACAGACTGCTGCGCCTGTTCAGACTCGTCCAGCTGTGGTGACGCCACCTCCCGCACCTGCAGTGACCGTAGTCGCACTCACACCCGCACCCACACCTGCAGCCACACCTGCAGCCACACCCGCACCCGCATCCGTTGCCGTTTCATCGGTACCTGCACAGTCTCCTGAATCAGATTCGGAACCAGAGCCTGACGACGGGTTCGGTTTTCAGGACGCGGGCGAGCACGACGAATATTCGTTGAGCGCAGCAGACTTTGAAAGACTGCATGCTGCAGAGGAAGAGGAGGCTCTGGGCCTCAATCCAGCCACTCCCGCTCCCATTCTCGCGCCTGCCCACTCGCTCAACCAAGGTACGATCGTCCTGCCAGAGCCTTGGGCCGCGTTTGCCGCCAAGCTCCCATTGTCTGGCATGTCGGAGCAGCTTGCTAGACAGTCCGAGTGCGTTGCCATATTCAAACAGCAATTGACCTTGCGGGTGCCCAGCAAGGCGTTGTCAGAGGGCGCGCCGGTCGAGCGCTTGCGCACGGTACTGAACGATTATTTTGGTTTCAATGTCGAGCTGCTCTTTGAAATTGGGGCAGGCGAGGGCTCCTCTGCGCATGCCCTTGATTTAGTGGCGCAGCAAGCGCGACAAGATGCCGCCGAGGTCGCCATTGATCATGATCCTTTCGTACAAGCACTGATTCAAGATTTTGGTGCCAAAGTCGTGCCAGGATCGATTCGTCCGAGTCAGCTTAGTTAGCGCGCTCACCTTACTCATTCTTTAATTTATTTAGGAAATCCAATCATGATGAAAGGACAAATTGCCGGTTTGATGCGTCAAGCGCAACAAATGCAGGAAAACATGAAAAAGGCGCAAGACGCGTTGGCCGATATTTTGGTCGAGGGCGGTTCGGGTGGTGGTTTGGTCAAGGTCACCATGACTTGCCGTCATGATGTCAAGCGTGTGTCGATTGATCCGAGCTTGCTCGCAGACGACAAAGACATGCTCGAGGACCTTGTGGCAGCTGCCTTTAACGATGCTTTGCGCAAAGCTGAGGCCACCTCCTCAGAAAAAATGTCGGCCGTCACTGCTGGCATGCCATTGCCACCCGGTATGAAACTTCCTTTCTAAGATGGAAAAAGTCGGCTCTGAGCCACAACCGCTGCTCGCGCTCGTGGATGCGCTCAAACGTCTGCCCGGCGTCGGTGTCAGAACCGCGCGCCGCATGGCCTATCACTTGTTGCAGCACGATTTACAAGCAGCCGAGCAGCTGGGTCAGGCGTTGACAGATGCGGTCGAGCGCCTGCAGCACTGCGAGCAATGCAATGGTTTTACCGAGGTGCCCGTTTGTGCGACGTGCCAGCATCCCGAGCGTGATGAGTCGTTGCTTTGTATCGTTGAGACCCCCGCTGATCAAAACTCGATTGAAGCGACCCATGGCTACACCGGTTTGTATTATGTGTTGATGGGGAGTCTTGCGCCGCTTGAGGGCAGAGGGCCGGATGAGCTGGATTTTGGGCGCGTCTTGAAAAGAGCGGGCAACGGCATCGTGAGTGAGGTGATCCTAGCCACCAACTTTACAGCCGAAGGCGAAACCACAGCCCATTACCTGTCAGAGTCGTTGCGCGCACTCGGTATCAAGGTCACCCGATTGGCACGTGGCGTGCCCGCAGGCAGCGAAATAGAGTACGTGGATGCCGGCACTGTGGCATGGGCGTTGATGGAAAGACGTCCGACCTAAATCGTCGCCCGACCTCAGTGCTGACCCACTTGGCTTTAGCGTTGCGCGTCGATCAAGGCATCGAGCTTACGCGCATCGGCAACAAATGCCCGAATGCCTTCGGACAGCTTTTCACTTGCCATCGCGTCTTCATTCAACAAAAAACGGAAGCTCTGTTCATCGCAGGGCAGGGCTTGTGGCTGACTGGCGCGCGCATTTTCTGGCGTGAGCGAGGCGGCCAAGCTTTCCTGTGCGTCGTTCAGGCTGCCTAAAAGCTCAGGGCTGATCGTCAGGAGATCGCAACCTGCGAGGGCTAAAATTTGTCCTGTATTCCGAAAGCTCGCACCCATGATTTCGGTCGTGATACCAAAAAACTTGTAGTAGTTGTAAATTTTGGTAACTGACAGCACACCGGGGTCGTGACGACCACTGCTTGCCGCCTCATCCCATGCACTGCCTTGTTGTTTTTTATGCCAGTCGTAAATGCGCCCTACAAAAGGGGAAATCAGCTGAACGCGGGCATCCGCGCACGCCACAGCCTGCGAAAGCGAAAAAAGTAACGTCAAATTACAGCGAATGCCCTCGGATTCCAATACGCGCGCGGCCTGAATCCCCTCCCAGGTCGCCGCAATCTTGATCAATACACGCTCTCGGTCAAAGCCTTCGGCCTCATAAAGCGCCATAATTTGGCGAGCCCGATCAATGGTGGCGCGAGTATCAAAGGACAGGCGGGCATCGACTTCGGTCGACACGCGTCCCGGCACAATGCTAAGAATTTCTTTCCCAAACGCCACCAACAAGTGGTCCACCAAGGCCTCTTTAGAGGCGTTCGGGTGCGCGTGCACACAGCGTGCCAGCATCGGGCGGTAGACCTCCTGCTGTACCGCCTTCAAAATCAGAGACGGATTGGTAGTCGCATCGGTCGGCTGATAGCGTTTCATGCTCTCAAAGTCGCCGGTGTCTGCTACAACAGTGGTGTACTTGCGTAAAGATTCGAGAAGGCTGGCCATCGGGTTATACTTCCAAGGTTTGCTTACTAGATTTGATGCCGGGGTTAATTGTGCTGCCAAATATATTTGATGAAATTGAGCTTAAGAACCCAGGGTCTGGAACTAATTCAAGTGCCACTAAAACAATTGCTATTTTAGCGTTGGCTGATGGTACCGTGTTTCGAGGCATCTCGATCGGTGCCACGGGCCATACGGTTGCCGAGGTGGTGTTCAACACCGCTATGACAGGTTACCAAGAAATTTTGACCGATCCGAGCTACAGCGGCCAGATCGTGACGCTGACTTATCCTCATATCGGCAATACTGGCGTCAACCTCGAAGACGTCGAGTCCACCAAAATCCACGCCGCTGGCCTGATTGTCCGTAACTGCCCCGCACGCTTGTCCAATTTTCGCTCGACCCAGTCCTTGCCAGACTACCTCAAGTCGCAAGGTATTGTCGCGATCGCCGAAATCGACACCCGCAAGCTGACACGCATTCTCAGAGAAGGTGGTGCGCAAGGTGGTTGTATCTTTGTGGGCGATGATGCGGATCAAGCGCTCAAGCTTGCTAAAGCCTTTCCAGGCATGTCTGGCCAGGACCTGGCCAAGGTCGTTTCTGCCACTAAAAATGCCACATGGACAGAGTCCACTTGGCAGCTTGGCGAAGGCTTTGGCAAAAATGACAGCCAGACCCCTCACGTGGTCGCCTATGACTTTGGCGTCAAAGCCAATATCTTGCGCTTGCTTGCCGAGCGAGGCTGTCGCATCACTGTGGTGCCCGCCCAAACAACTGCTGAGCAGGTATTAGCACTCAATCCGGACGGAGTATTTTTGTCCAACGGCCCGGGCGATCCAGATCCTTGCGATTACGCCATTGCCGCCACCAAGGTTTTCCTGGAGCGCAAGCTCCCGACCTTCGGCATCTGCCTTGGGCACCAGATCATGGGTCTGGCTCTAGGCGCCAAGACCGTCAAGATGAAAACAGGCCATCACGGCTCCAATCATCCTGTTCAGGATCTGGCGACAGGGCGAGTGTTTATTACTGCCCAAAACCACGGGTTTGCCGTGGATGCTAAAACGCTCCCCGCGAATGCCCGTGTGACACACATTTCCTTGTTTGACGGCACCCTGCAGGGCTTTGCGCTCACGGACCGCCCGGCATTTTGTTTTCAAGGGCACCCCGAAGCCAGCCCTGGACCGCACGATATCGTGGTCCTGTTCGATCAATTCATGAGCCTGATGGCCGGTAAAAAATAAAGAGTCACCATGCCAAAGCGTACAGACCTAAAAAGTATTCTCATCATTGGCGCAGGCCCGATCATCATCGGTCAAGCCTGCGAATTCGATTACTCCGGCGCACAGGCCTGCAAAGCCTTAAAGGCTGAGGGTTACCGCACTATTTTGGTGAACAGCAACCCTGCGACCATCATGACGGATCCGGAGACCGCCGACGTCACCTATATCGAGCCCATTACTTGGCAAGTGGTCGAAAAGATCATCGAAAAAGAGCGCCCCGATGCGGTCTTGCCTACGATGGGGGGTCAGACTGCGCTCAATTGCGCGCTCGATCTGGACAAGCACGGCGTACTGAAAAAATATAACGTCGAGTTGATTGGCGCGAATGCACACGCCATCGAAAAAGCCGAAGACCGCCAAAAGTTCAAGGTCGCAATGTCTGCGATTGGACTCGAGTCGGCTAAGTCCGGTGTGGCGCATACACTCGAAGAGGCTTGGGAAGTTCAAAAGCGCATCGCGATTGAAATTGGGACTTCAGGTTTCCCTGCTGTCATTCGCCCAAGCTTTACCTTGGGTGGCAGCGGCGGCGGTATTGCCTACAACGCCGAAGAGTTTGAAACCATTTGCCGTCGCGGTCTCGAGGCCTCGCCCACCAGCGAGCTGCTGATCGAGGAATCGCTTCTCGGCTGGAAAGAGTTTGAAATGGAAGTCGTGCGTGATTGCGCCGACAACTGCATCATCGTTTGCTCGATCGAAAACCTCGATCCAATGGGCGTGCATACTGGTGACTCCATCACGGTCGCGCCTGCACAAACGCTCACTGACAAAGAATATCAAATCATGCGTAACGCCTCGATCGCGGTGTTGCGCGAGATTGGCGTGGATACCGGTGGCTCGAACGTACAGTTCGCCGTCAATCCTGATAACGGTCGCATGATCGTCATTGAGATGAACCCACGTGTGTCCCGCTCCTCGGCGCTCGCCTCCAAGGCAACGGGTTTCCCCATCGCCAAGGTTGCAGCTCGCTTGGCCGTTGGTTACACGCTTGATGAGTTGAAAAACGAAATCACCGGCGGTGCGACCCCAGCCTCCTTCGAACCGACGATCGACTACGTGGTCACCAAAGTGCCACGTTTCGCTTTCGAAAAATTCCCGACGGCTGATGCGCGTCTGACCACACAGATGAAGTCGGTTGGCGAAGTCATGGCGATTGGCCGCACCTTCCAAGAGTCTTTCCAGAAAGCCTTGCGCGGCCTCGAAGTTGGTGTTGACGGTCTCAATCAAAAGACAACTGATCGCGAAAAAATTCAGGTCGAGCTCGGTGAGCCCGGTCCAGAGCGGATCTGGTATGTAGGCGACGCGTTCGCTCAAGGCTTCAGTCTTGACGAGGTGCACCAACTCACCAAGATCGATCCTTGGTTCCTTGCGCAGATCAAAGAAATTGTCGATATCGAATTGGCGCTCGAACAGCGGACTCTGGCAGATCTGGACGTTGAAACACTCTTGCAACTCAAGCGCCGCGGTTTCTCCGATCGACGCTTGGCATTCCTGCTCGATACAGTCGAAGCCGAAGTGCGTAAGTTGCGTCATCAGTACAACGTTCGCCCTGTATACAAGCGTGTCGATACTTGCGCGGCCGAATTCGCCACCAACACTGCTTACCTGTATTCAACGTACGAGCAAGAATGCGAAGCCGAACCCACTGATCGTAAAAAAATCATGGTGCTCGGTGGCGGACCCAACCGTATTGGTCAGGGTATTGAGTTTGATTATTGCTGCGTACATGCAGCTCTGGCATTACGCGAAGATGGTTACGAGACCATTATGGTCAATTGCAACCCAGAGACCGTGTCGACCGATTACGACACCTCTGATCGCCTGTACTTTGAGTCACTGACACTTGAGGACGTGCTTGAAATCGTCCACAAGGAAAAGCCGGTCGGCATTATTGTTCAGTATGGTGGCCAGACCCCTTTGAAACTCGCACGCGCACTCGAGGCGAACGGCGCGCCGATTATCGGCACCAGCCCAGAGTCCATCGACGTGGCAGAGGATCGCGAGCGTTTTCAAAAACTACTCAACAAACTCAATTTGCGTCAGCCGCCTAACCGCACCGCGCGCACAGAAAGCGAAGCCCTCAATCACGCCCAGGAAATCGGCTATCCCCTGGTGGTGCGTCCAAGCTATGTGTTGGGTGGCCGTGCGATGGAAATCGTGCACGAACAAACCGATCTCGAGCGTTATATGCGCGAGGCTGTCAAAGTCAGTAATGACTCACCTGTCTTGCTCGATCGCTTTTTGAATAATGCAATCGAAATCGACGTGGATTGCTTGTGTGACGGCCAAGAAGTATTTATCGGTGGTGTGATGGAACACATCGAGCAAGCTGGCGTGCACTCCGGTGACTCCGCTTGTTGCTTGCCGCCATACTCGCTGTCCCCTGAGTTGACCGAGGAAATCAAGCGTCAAACCGCGCTGATGGCGCGCGCGTTGAATGTGAAAGGTTTGATGAACGTTCAGTTCGCCATCCAAAATGACGACGTCTACGTGCTTGAAGTCAATCCACGTGCATCGCGTACGGTTCCTTTTGTCTCCAAGGCCACAGGCTTGCAGTTGGCAAAAATTGCCGCACGCGCGATGGCGGGTCAGACATTGGCTTCGCAAGGCATTACAAAAGAAGTCGTGCCGCATTACTTCTCAGTCAAAGAAGCCGTCTTCCCCTTCGTCAAGTTCCCCGGTGTGGATACGATTCTCGGACCCGAGATGAAGTCGACGGGCGAAGTCATGGGCGTAGGCGAGACGTTTGGTGAGGCCTTTGTCAAATCCCAAATGGCTGCGAGCGTCAATTTGCCTGAATCCGGTACGGTCTTTATCAGCGTGAAAAATGCTGACAAGCCCAAGGCGGTTCATGTCGCACGCGGTCTGCATGCGCTGGGCTTCAAAGTTGTCGCGACACGCGGTACTGCGGCTGCGATTCAAGAGGCTGGGATTCCTGTGACCTTGGTCAACAAGGTCGCCGAGGGCCGTCCGCATATCGTGGATATGCTCAAAAACGGTGAGGTTTCGCTTGTGATCAACACAGTCGAGGAGCGCCGCAATGCGATCACCGATTCACGTGCGATCCGTACACAAGCCTTGGCAGCTCGCGTGACTTACTACACCACCATCGCGGGAGCACTCGCTGCCGTTGAGGGCATGCAATACCTGCGTGAAGGTCTCGGTATCAAGGTTTACTCACTGCAGGACTTGCACCGCTCGCTCGCTTCTTAACCTCACCTTAGGCAGACTGGCTGATGATTCTTCCCTACACCGGATTACGTGTTTTAGACATCAGCCAGGGCATCGCAGGACCTTATTGCGCACATATCCTGTGGCAACAGGGTGCCGATGTCATCAAGGTCGAACCTCCCGCGGGCGACTGGATTCGTTTCATCGGTGTCAACAAGGGTGAGCACAGCGCCTACGGCATTCAAAATAGTGCCGGCAAAAAAGCCCTTGCACTCGATGCACGCACCACTGAAGGCAAGAAAATTTTGTATGACATGGCGATGCAAGCTGACGTCATCGTGCAAAACTTTCGCCCTGGTGTGGCGCAACGTCTCGGCATCGGCTACGAGGAACTCTCCAAGCAAAAACCCGAGCTGGTGTATGTCTCAATCAGCGGTTACGGTCCCGATGGTCCCTATGCGGACGCGCCCGCAACTGACTCCGTGATGCAATCTGATAGCGGTTTGATGTTCTCCAATCAGGATGAGCAGGGGACTCCTCGGCGTCTGGGGGTGTTGGCGGCCGACATCATGACGGGTTTGTATGCCTCGCAAGGCGCCGCAACTGCGCTCTACCAGCGTTTGGCACGCAAGCAAGGTACGCATGTCGAGGTCAGTCTCTTCGAGGCCTGTGCCTCGTTTCAAGGCATGTGCTTTCTTGAGGAGGCCATTGCGGGTAAACGTCCCTTTGGCTCCGTCAGCGCACCGAATGGTGTGTTTGAAACTGCGGATGGCAACTTGTCGATCGTGACCGTTCATACAGAACACTTCCATCATATCTGTGATGCGATGGGTCGTGCAGAGTGGAAAACCGATCCGCGTTTTATCGATACGCACATTCGTTTTGAAAACAGAGACGCCTTGCGCGAAGAGATGAGCCAACAACTGCGTCATCATTCAACCGAGCACTGGGTTGCTTTGTTTAAAAAGCACGATGTGCTGCACGCTGTGGTGCGTGATTACCAAGGCGTGCTCAATCATCCTCAAGCGCTTCACCTCAACTTGGCCCAACAGCTCGATCAACCAGGTGTTGGAATGTTGCCATACATCGGAATACCGATTCATCCCCACCGTCGCCCTGTGGAGAGTTCTCCGCGGATTGGTGAGCATTCCATTGAGATTCTTGAGCAGTTAGGCCTGTCCCAGGAGACGATCGAGCAACTCATCGCGTCGGGTGTTGTGAAACAGGCTGGTCGCTAAGTCGTGGCCGTCTTTATCACGGGTGCCAGTAGCGGTCTGGGTGCAGCCTTGGCGCGGCATTATGCCGCGCAGGGTCACGTGCTGGGTTTGCTGGCGCGTCGGGGTGAAAGGCTCAGAGAGCTCGTCGCGACCTTGCCCGGATCGCATCACCTCTATGTGGTCGATGTCTGTGAGCGCCAGGCCTTGCACGCGGCGGCCGCAGACTTCATACAAAAAGTCGGGCGAGTCGATATTGTGATCGCGTCGGCCGGGATCAGCGCCGGGACCCTGACCGAACAAACAGATGATTTTGACGTGTTCAAAGCGATCTTTGAAACCAACGTTTTGGCGACCGTTTCAACGTTTGAGCCTTTTGTCCCTCACATGAAACAGGTCGGAGCAGGGACCTTGGTTGGGATTGCCTCAGTCGCCGGTGTGCGAGGCCTCCCCGGTGCCGGTGCCTACAGTGCTTCTAAGTCGGCCGTGACCACCTATTGTGAAAGTTTGCGCTTGGAACTCAAACCTTTTGCTGTGGGCGTGGTGACGATTGCCCCGGGCTACATCAAAACAGAGATGACGGCTAAAAATCCTTACAGCATGCCTTTCTTGCTCGATGCGGAGGTCTTTGCCAGCCGTGCGGCGCGGGCGGTCGCACGTCAAGACTCTTATGTGGTGATTCCCTGGCAGATGGGCGTGGTCGGAAAAATCATGCGCATGCTCCCGAATTGGCTCTACGACAAAATGGCCGTCAATGCGCCTCGAAAACCCCGCCAGCCCCGCCAGCCTTAACAGCCATTGCGCGCAGATTGACGGGTAGGTTGATCGTCAAAAGGTCAGGGCGTCACATCGCATTGGGCGGCACCATCCAAATGCGCGACTTCACCCCAGCTTAAGATTTCCCAACGTTCTGGCGAAATGCTTAGACGATTCAGGCTGGCATTGAGCAGTGGCGCTTCGCGCGTGGCTTGTAAGCCCACTTGGCTGGCATGCCGCCAAATAATATCCATCGCACCACCGTGACTGACCACCATCACGCGCTCCCCAGCGTGTTTTTGAGCCAACTGATTCAGTGCGCCCACGACGCGTTGTTGAAAGACGCCGAGAGATTCGCCTTTGGGCAGTTCTGCCTCCGGATCGCGGCTCCGCCAGACCTTGGCAGCCTCGGGCTCGTGTTGATCCATCTCATGGAAGATCAAGCCTTGCAAAACTCCAAAATGACGCTCACGCACACCAGGCTCAATCGCGACCGGCAGGCCGACAGCGTCCGCCACGATGCTCGCCGTATGATGCGCGCGCTTGAGGTCACTGCTGTAAATGGCATCCAGACGCGTGCCTGACTCAGTCAGCTGTTTAACGTGACGCGCGAGCGACTGTGCTTGCTCAATGCCCTTGTCATTCAGCCCGATATCTTCCCATCCTTGAACGCGACGCACGACGTTCCAGGGTGTTTCTCCGTGCCGAACTAGCCAGATTTCAGTCATGCTGTGCATCCATACTCAAAATAGAACGTTCAGTGTACTGCCCGACATCATTGCTCGGCGAACGCACGCTCAATCACAAAGTCACCGGGCCGGGTCGTATTGCCTTCTTTAAAGTTGCGGTCTTCGAGCATCTTTTTAAGGTCACGCAGCATCTCAGGACTGCCACAAATCATGATTCGGTCTTGTTCGCGATCCAGATTTGGTACACCCAGATCAGTAAAAAGCTTGCTGTTTTCGATCAACGTGGTGATCCGCCCTGTATGGGTAAACGCTTCGCGTGTCACGGTCGGGTAGTAGCGCAACTGTTTGCGGACCATCTCACCCAAAAACTCGTGCTCAGGCAAGGTTTGGGTCAAATAGTCGTGATAAGCAAGCTCGGCAACTTCGCGTACGCCATGCACCAAGATCACTTCTTCAAACTTTTCATACGTCTCGGGGTCACGAATCACGCTCAAAAAGGGCGCCAAACCCGTACCCGACGCAAACATATACAGACGCTTGCCAGGCAACAGATAGTCGATCAGTAAGGTGCCGGTGGGTTTGCGCCCCACCACGATCGAATCACCCACCTGAATGTGTTGCAGCCGCGAGGTCAGGGGACCGTCCTCGACTTTAATGCTCAGAAACTCGAGATGCTCTTCGTAGTTGGCGCTTGCGATGCTGTAAGCGCGCAAGAGGGGCTTGTCGTTCACCCGCAAACCGATCATGGTGAAATGACCATTGCTGAATCTTAGTGAAGGGTCCCGCGTGGTCGTAAAGCTAAAGAGACGGTCTGTCCAGTGATGCACACTCAGGACTTTTTCTTCGTTAAAGGCACTCATGCGGATGTTCTTTATGACGGACAATCAAAAACTATAACAAATATGGTGGTGATTCTTAGTCAAGTTGACAGTTATCTCAGATTAAGGCGAAGCCTACGCGCGATTTGGTTAACGTTTTTTGCTGAGACGGCTATAGTGTTTACTCGCAGGAATGATTCATAGAAATTTTGAGAAGCAGTCAGAGGAAAATTCATGAGTGTGCAGACTCCATTTAAGTGGACCCGTTTAGTGCTAAAAGCCACCGCAATGCTGGCGTTTTCGTCTGCCACGTTTGCACAGGGCACCATCAAAATTGGTGAAATCAATAGCTATAAAGCGCAACCCGCCTTTCTAGAACCCTATAAAAAAGGCATGGAGCTTGCGGTCGAGCAGATCAATGCGGCAGGCGGTCTGAACGGAAAAAAAGTTCAGCTCATTACCCGTGACGACAATGCAAATCCGGGTGATGCGGTGCGTGTGGCTGAGGAGCTGATCTCTCGCGACAAAGTTGATGTATTGACGGGTTCGTTTTTGTCACACATTGGGCTGGCCTTGACTGACTTTGCCAAACAGAAAAAGGTATTTTTTCTGGCGAGTGAGCCGTTGACGGACAAAATCGTCTGGCAAAACGGTAATCGCTACACCTTCCGTTTGCGGACCTCTACCTATATGCAGGTCGCAATGTTAGTGCCCGAAGCGGCCGCGACGAAAAAGAAACGCTGGGCGATCGTTTATCCCAATTACGAGTATGGCCAGTCCGCCGCCGCCACTTTTAAAACGCTCATGAAGGCGGCGCAGCCTGATGTCGAGTTCGTCGCCGAGCAGGCTTCCCCTTTGGGTAAGCTTGATGGGGGGAGTGTCGTACAGGCTCTCGCCGACGCCAAGCCTGATGCCATTTTCAATGTGCTGTTCGGCGCGGATCTTGCAAAATTCGTTCGTGAAGGCAACACGCGTGGCTTGTTCAAAGGCCGTGAAGTCGTGAGTTTGTTGACCGGAGAGCCTGAGTACCTCGATCCTCTCAAGGATGAGACCCCTGAGGGCTGGTTAGTGACGGGCTACCCGTGGTATGGCATCAAGACTCCCGAGCACGAGGCCTTTCTCAAGGCGTATCAGGCACGTTTTAAAGACTACCCGCGCCTGGGTTCAGTGATCGGCTACAGCACCATCATGTCGCTCGCAGAGGGCATCAAAAAGGCCAAAGGTACCGATACTGAGGCGTTGATCACTGCCTTTAGCGGTTTGCAACTGGTCACACCTTTCGGACCGATCACCTACCGCCCTGAGGATCACCAGTCCACGATGGGCAGCTATGTCGGCCGTACGAAAAATGACGGCGGCAAAGGGGTGATGGTAGATTTTCGTTACATGGACGGCACAGGATTTTTGCCAACCGCTGCCGAGGTTAAAAAGCTTCGACCGGCTGACTAAACACGCTCACCACATCGTATGGATTTTGCTAGTTTCATTGTTCAACTCTTAAACGGTCTGGCCGGCGCTTCCTCATTGTTTTTGGTGGCGGCCGGGCTATCGTTGATCTTTGGCGTGACTCGCATTGTCAACTTTGCCCACGGTTCTTTTTTCATGGTGGGCATTTATGTCGCATACAGTTTTGTTGCTAAATTTTCTGCCACGATCGGGTTTTGGCCCGCACTTCTCGCAGCACCGCTTGTTGTAGGCGTGCTCGGCGCCTTGGTTGAAATGACCCTCATGCGCCGCATTTATCGAGCACCCGAGTTGTTTCAGTTGCTGGCCACCTTTGCACTGGTGCTTGTCATCAAAGACGCCGTCTTGTGGATGTGGGGACCCGAAGAACTGCTCGGCCCGCGTGCGCCAGGCTTTAAATCCGCGGTGCAAATTTTAGGGCGTAGTTTTCCTTCTTACGATTTGCTACTGATTGTGTTGGGGCCTGTTGTTCTTGGCTTGTTGTGGCTGTTACTCACCCGAACGCGTTGGGGCACCTATGTGCGTGCTGCCACCCAAGACAGGGAAATGGTCTCTGCACTTGGCGTCAACCAGGCTTGGTTGTTTACGAGCGTGTTTGCACTCGGTGCCTTACTTGCGGGCTTAGGGGGAGCACTTCAGCTTCCGCGCGAACCCGCTAGCCTGGAGATGGATCTCAATATTATTGGCGCCGCTTTTGTGGTGGTGGTGGTCGGTGGCATGGGCTCCATTCCTGGGGCTTTTGTGGCGGCGTTACTGATTGCAGAAATTAAAGCCATTTGCATTTGGTTAGGGATCGTCGCCATTTTTGGTGTGGAAATTTCTTTTTCTAAACTGACGCTCGTGGTGGAGTTTTTAGTCATGGCAACGGTGCTCATGCTCAGGCCTTGGGGACTGCTTGGTCGACCCCAGCCACCTGCGCGACAGGTTGCCCAAGCCGAAGCGCCTTTGCGTGCGTCAGGGGTCTGGAGCTTGCGACTGTGGGGTGTAGGCATTGCCTTGCTCGTCGCCTTGCCTTGGCTGACGCAGTCCTCGCCTTATGTGACGATTTTGAGTATTGATTTGCTAGTGGCAGTGCTGTTTGCGACAAGCTTGCATTTCATCATGGGGCCCGCTGGCATGCATTCCTTTGGGCATGCCGCCTATTTTGGTTTGGGAGCGTATGGGGCGGCTTTACTTTTAAAGTATGCAGGGGTGCCCATGGAGGGGGCATTGTTGCTCGCACCTGTCGTGGCAGTGCTTGGCGCGGGTTTGTTTGGCTGGTTTAGCGTGCGCCTGTCTGGCGTGTATCTTGCCATGCTGACGCTCGCTTTTGCGCAGATCACCTGGGCCGTGGTGTTTCAATGGGATGGGTTCACGGGCGGCAGCAATGGTCTGACCGGCGTGTGGCCCGCCCAGTGGTTAACGGATAAAAGGCATTACTACTGGTTGACGCTGGCCTTGGTCGTCGCCGCCGTGTGGTTGTTGCGCTGCATGCTCCATGCGCCGTTTGGTTATGCGCTGCGTGCGGCGAGAGACTCAGCCTTGCGCGCAGATGCCATCGGTATCCACGTCAAGCGTATGCAATGGTTTGCCTTCATGATTGCGGGTGGGTTTGCGGGCTTGGCGGGCGCGTTATTCGCTTTTTCAAAAGGCAGTATCTCGCCCGAGGTATTGCATGTCAGCAAGTCGGTCGATGGACTGGTGATGGTGTTACTTGGCGGAATTCAAACCTTATCGGGACCGATTGTGGGTGCGCTATCGTTTACCTGGCTGCACGATACGGTGGCGCGCAACACCGAATATTGGCGCGCGATGTTGGGTGCCATCATTTTGTTATTGGTATTGTTATTTCCAGAGGGCATTGCGGGAGCTTCGCGCCGCCTCTTTACTCGACAGGGTGCCCGATGAGCTTACTGACGGTCAAGGATCTGGGAAAGTCTTTTGGTGGTTTAGCCGCAGTCGATGGTGTCAGTTTTTCGATCCGTCCGGGCGAGCTGTTGGCCCTCATCGGTCCCAATGGCGCAGGCAAGACGACGACATTCAATATGATCAACGGACAATTGCGGGCCGACCGAGGCTCAGTACGTTTATCTGAGCACGAGTTGCTTGGCCTGGCGCCGCGCGACATTTGGCGAATGGGTGTTGGTCGGACCTTTCAGATTGCAGAGACTTTTTCCTCACTGACTGCGTTGGAAAATGTGCAAATGGCGCTACTGTCGCATCAGCGACGTTTGTTTTCGTTTCTCAAACCTGCACGCGCGCTTTATCTAGACCGAGCCCGAGAGCTTCTCCATCAGGTCGGCATGGCAGAGCAAGCGGAGCGCGCTTGTAGTGCGTTAGCGTATGGTGATGTCAAACGTGTCGAGCTCGCTATGGCGCTGGCCAATGAGCCAACATTACTACTGATGGATGAGCCAACCGCTGGCATGGCTCCCCAAGAGCGCCACGCCTTAATGGCACTCACTAAACGTTTAGTGCTTGAGCAAAATATTGCCGTGCTCTTTACCGAGCACAGCATGGACGTGGTGTTCGCTTTTGCAGATCGAGTGATTGTGTTGGCGCGGGGACGCTTGATTGCGCAAGGCACGCCCGCCGAAGTTCGTCGCGACCCGCTGGTGCAAGACGTCTACTTTGGAACAGGGGCGACCTTTACCACGCATGAAGACAAGAGGGGCGCGCATGCTTGAGCCAGACCACAATCAACCTGCGCTATTAACGGCTGAAAATTTGTGCGCCTGGTACGGTGCCGCGCAAATCCTGTTTGACGTCAACCTTGAGGTCAGGCGCGGCGAAGTCGTGGCCTTGATGGGGCGCAACGGGGCCGGCAAGTCCACCACGCTCAAGGCGCTCATAGGCCTGCTGGAGCGGCGCGCGGGATCTGTCACATGGATGGGGCGTGACATTTCTACGCAACCCTCTTATCGCATTGCTTCGTCTGGTCTAGGCTTTGTGCCTGAGGATCGACGGATCTTTACCGATTTGACCGTGCTTGAAAATCTAGCCGTTGGACGACAGCCGCCGCGTTGCTGGCCGGAGGGTGATGCAGCACCCACGTGGACGGTCGAGCGTGTGTTTGCGCTGTTTCCCAATCTGGCTGCTATGCCTGAGCGTCTGGGTGGACAAATGAGTGGTGGTGAGCAGCAAATGCTGACCGTGGCCCGCACCCTGATGGGCAATCCTTTTTTGGTGTTGCTCGA
>JAOATE010000038.1 GCA_030158305.1 Burkholderiaceae bacterium | reverse complement strand
TCCACCATTTGTAGCCAAACCAAAGTGCCAAAGCCATCATGGGCCAATAGTCTTGAATGAATTTCATGTGGCTTCTTTCTGGCTTGGGGTTTGGCCAAAGCTTTCGGGCATTTGAACGGCCACCACTTCGCCGCGTGCAGTCGCGACGCCTGCTGCAAAGACCGTGGTTTCGACCACCACTTTTCGGCCTTTGATTTCCTTGACTCGGCCGCGAATGACCATCTCGCCCTCAAGCGGTGTGGGTTTGAGGAAATCCACATGCAAAGAGCCGGTCACAAATCGAAAAGCAGGCAAGGAGTCCATGTCGCGGCCTTCTTGGCGGTACATGGCAGCCGCCGCAGTGCCTGTGCTGTGGCAATCAATCAAAGAGGCGATCAAGCCCCCATAAGCGAAGCCCGGCACGGAGGTGTGATATGCCTCGGGTTGAAAGTGTGTGACGGTTTCGTCGCCATCCCAAACGGTTTTGATCTGGTGGCCGTGCGCATTGAGGTGTCCGCAGCCGTAGCAGTGTGCGACGTTCTCGGGGTAATGGTCTTGAAAGGCATCCATCTTGTCGTCCTTGTTCAGGGTTGTGGGCGTGAAAGCGGCCAGCCTTTGGCCGCCCATTGGCTCATGCCGCCTTCGACATAACGGATGTTTTGATAGCCTCGTTTTTGAAGTTCGCTGAGCGTGGCTTTGGAACGATTTTGGGTATTGCAGATCAACAGCACAGGCTTGTCTGGTGTCTGCGGGATTGAGCTGAGTCTGCGGGGCAGCTCACTCATGGGCAGCAACACGGCCCCAGGCGCGACACCAGTGCGGTGTTCGGACGTCTCCCGAATGTCGATCAGTGTGACCTTGCCCGCTTCGTGCTCGGCACGTGCTTGTTCCAGTGAAACTTTGTTGACATCATTGGCCGATGTACAGGCGGTGAGCAGCACCATGCACAAGGATAGAAAGAATTTGGTCATCGTCATGTCAAAGCGCATTCAAGGGAATTTTGGCGTAAGCAATGCCGTTGTCTTCTTTGGGGGGGAACTCACCGGCGCGAATGTTGATTTGCACCGCAGGCAAAATCAAGACAGGCATTTCTAAAGTGCTGTCGCGATCGCTGCGCATCTTGATGAAAGAGGCTTCATCGATACCATCGTGCACATGAATATTGCTTGAGCGTTGTGCCGCCACGGTGGTTTCAAACACCACCTCGCGCCCCTTGGGTGGATAGTCGTGGCACATGAACAAGCGTGTTGTCGGGGGCAAGCTCAATAGTTTTTGGACAGATGCGTAAAGTGTCTTGGCATCACCACCAGGGAAGTCGCATCGAGCAGTTCCCACATCAGGCATGAACAATGTATCGCCTACAAATACAGCATCACCGAACTGGTATGCCACACAGGCCGGCGTGTGGCCGGGGACATAGATGATTTTTCCCGTGATTGAGCCAACGGGCAACTCGTCCCCATCTTTGAATAGCCGATCAAACTGGGCGCCATTGGTGGGGAAGTCAGACTCCAGGTTGAAGATGCCCTTGAACACTTCCTGAACTTGAGTGATGTGGTCGCCGATGCCTGTTTGGCCACCGAGTTTCGCTTTCAGATAAGGCGCAGCCGTCAAATGATCAGCGTGTGCGTGCGTCTCCAATATCCAGGCCACTTGCAAATGGTGTGTTTGAACATAGTCGATGACTTTGTCTGCGCTGCTGTGGTGTGTGCGGCCAGATTTTGGGTCATAGTCCAGCACCGAATCGATGATCGCGCAGGCAGTTCCCGCGCCTTGGTGGATCACATAAGTCACAGTCCATGTGTTGGCATCAAAAATGCCATGAATTTGGAGTTCGCTGGAGGTGTGCATTGAAGTATTCCTGTTGCGGACGCTTGTTGCCCTGAATGGGAATATATCAGCCATCAGCAATGGAAATCCGACTGATCTCAAAGCCCCTGGGTAACGCGGGTGCAGTTTTGCTGCTGCGCTGCAGCGTGATGAGGCCTGGTGGCAGGGGGCCAAAGCAGTTCAGGCGAGGACTGCTGAGGTGCCCTCGCCGTGCGACTGTATTGACCGCCTGCACTTCAGCGGACCTTGCGCTCGGAAGGCATTGCCCCATTCGATGGACTGTCTCAGGCAGAACTGTTCATCTTGTTCAAGAAAAGACGCAAGAAGAACGCGGCCATCAAGAGCATGAAAACAATCACGCCCAAGCTCATCAAGCCGTAGTCCGTCGAAAAGAGATCGATTAACATTTTCATGATTTCACCTTCCATTGCAGATGTGTTCATGATCCGTTTTGCCGATAAATCGGGGATTGATTTATCGCAATTGGCTTGGACTGACTGAATGCTGTTTGAGTTTCGTCA
This sequence comes from Burkholderiaceae bacterium, assembly GCA_030158305.1. Taxonomy (GTDB): domain Bacteria; phylum Pseudomonadota; class Gammaproteobacteria; order Burkholderiales; family Burkholderiaceae_B; genus Zwartia. Next base: position 546 of record JAOATE010000038.1, on the reverse strand, counting down.
ATAAAGGAGCGCTCATGAGAAAAAACGTGATCCGCGTGACACTGGGGCTCTTGGCGGTGCTCTTGGGAAATACCCATGCCATGGCAGCGCAAGAGAGCCGGTTGGCCGGGCTGGCCATGCATTGCGCCGCCATCTTCAGCGTTTTGTCGCAAGCTTTTGCAAATGATCCCGGCAAAGGGCCCAAGTTTTACAAAGGGCTTGAAGTGTTGACCGAGGTCTACATGAAAGAGCAGCCGTCGCCCACCGGGGCGGCTGCGTTGGCCGATGCAGTGCAGCGCCGATCAGAGGCCGTCCAAGAACTGTACGCTGCATGGCCAAGTCAGGGTGCCACATTGCGCGAAGACGGCGTGATGTGCGGTGCGTGGGTGGAGGGCTTTCTCGGCCAGGGCGATCGGTACCAATTTATCCCTGTGTACCCCAAGGTGGTGGCGCCCCATGTCAGAGGGCACTACCAGACCCTGCTGGAGGAGGCCATGCGCCGCTGAAACGCCCAAGAAAAAAGGCCAACCCGTGAAGGTTGGCCTTGATTCGCTTGGAACCCGCATG
>JAOATE010000037.1 GCA_030158305.1 Burkholderiaceae bacterium | reverse complement strand
CCATCGACGGTAAATAGTTTGGAATGATCAAACGTGCCTGAGGCTCGCCAGACTCTGCAGCCTGTCATGATGAGTTGATCAATCTGCGCCATCATGGCAGCGTTCACGAGTTTGAGATTGTTGGCGCCCGGCACTACGACGTCCACGATCACACCTCTGCGCGCGGTGGTCGATAATGCAGCGATCAAAGCCATGTCAGGCAACAAATAAGGCGACTGAATCCGCACATGTTTTTGCGCCACGGCCAAGGCGCCGAGCAACATATTGTGCGTGCTGGCCAACGTAGAGTCCGGCCCCGAGGGGACGCAGCGTAAGGCGATTCCGGTCTCACTAATTTCAGTCGCGGAGGGTGCATACCATTCACCGCCAGACAGTTTTTCATTCGTCGTAAACTGCCAGTCATGCGCGAAATTTGTCATGAGTTGGTACACAATCGGTCCACTCACCTGAAAGTGCGTGTCATGCGTGACCGCCTCCTTGGCGATCGCCGTGACAAAGCCCTGGCGGATATTCATGCCTCCTGTGAAACCGTGCAAACCGTCGATCACAAGAAGCTTTCTGTGACTCCGCAAATTGGCATACACCAGCCGGATGCCAATCACAGGCCGCATAAACAATGCTGTTGGAACACCCGCATTTGTCAGCAACGCGGTAATGGGGGGGCGCGAATATTTTGACCCGACTGCGTCAATCAATACCCTGACTTTTACCCCACGCTTATGTGCTTCTATCAACGCTTGTGCCAGCTCTTTGCCAACCGTATCGTGATCGAAAATATAGCTCTGCAACACGATGGAGCGCTGTGCTTGCCGAATCGCCTCCAGCATCGCCGGGTAGGTTTCATCTCCACCATTTAGCATCTTGATCTGATTGGCGCCGAGCACTTTAAAGTCGCTAACATGGTCCCCCAAGGTTTTGAGGGAGGCAAATTGTGGTCCAGCGACTGCGACGACATCGTACACCACGACTTTGTCAATTTTGGTCTGGTCATAGAGGGTATGCGCACGTCGAGCAGAGACGCGATCTTTGCGAATCCGGTTGATGCCAGCCACCAAATACAAGAAAGCGCCAAAAATAGGGGAAAAGATAATCACCCCTACCCAGGCGATTGCCGCGCGTACATCTTGTTTCGTCATCGCAGCATGCACGGAGGCGACCGCACTGGCGGCGATCGAAATCACCAGCAAGAGATGGGGCCAATATTCAATCAAAACTTCTTGGAGCCGAACCATGTGATGCTACCTAGCGATAAAGGGTATTGGTGTTTCCGAAGCACGACAAACGCGCAAACATGATAGAATTTTGCTTCTGTGGTGGACGTAGCTCAGTTGGTAGAGTCCCAGATTGTGATTCTGGTTGTCGCGGGTTCGAGCCCCGTCGTTCACCCCACTTAGATTTCTGTTGGTTTATCTGCCCATTTTTAGGCGCCAAGCTTTAAAGTCAATGCTTGTTTGGGGATCCGTGTTTGGATATAAACCCAAAATAGAGCGCCCTGTCTTGACCGTTTCGGTCACAAAATCCTCAAAAACCGTCATTTCTGTTGCTTCATCGGCTAACTCGTCCGCCAAATGCGCGGGCAACACCAAGACACCGTCTGCATCACCGACCATGATATCGCCCGGGAAAACAGGTGCGTCTCCGCAGGCAATCGGCACGTTGATGTCAATCGCCTGATGATGCGTCAGATTAGTAGGCGCCGAAGGGCGCTGATGATAGGCGGGGATGCCGAGCGCTGCGATCTCCCCGGAGTCCCGAAAACCGCCATCCGTCACCACACCCGCCGCACCACGAGCCATGAGGCGCCCCACCAAGATGCCACCGGCCGAAGCGGCGCGGGCATCCTTGCGACTATCGATAACCATGACCGCACCCGCAGGACACTCATCAACGGCTTTACGCTGAGGATGCGCTCGATCTTTGAACACCTCGATGCCATTTAAGTCCTCGCGTGCAGGGATGTAGCGCAGCGTGTACGCCTCGCCCACCATATTTTCCTTGGCCAGCGAGAGTTTTTGGACATTTTGGATAAATTGCGAACGTAAGCCTCTCTTGTAGAGGCAAGTCGCCAGCGTGGCCGTGCTCACCGCCATCAGTTTTTCACGTGTCGAAGCAGTCAGTTTGCTCATCAGTCAGTCTCTTTTTAGTCTTTTAATAAATATCGGGTTCGGGAACAGCACGGCCAAAGTCAGTCCGCAAAAAGTCAAAGTCGCAACCTTCGTTGGCTTGTTGGATGTGTTTTGAGAACATCCAGCCATAGCCGCGTTCGTACTTAGGCTCGGGCGCCTTCCAGGCTGCTTTGCGCCGGGCGAACTCTTCTTCGGAAATCTCGAGATTGATCGTGCGTGCTGGCACGTCCACCGAAATCATGTCACCCGTTTTCACTAACGCCAAAGGACCACCGACGAACGACTCGGGAGAAATATGCAAGACACATGCGCCATAGCTCGTGCCACTCATCCGCGAATCGGACATGCGCAGCATGTCACGCACGCCTTGCTTGAGCAGCTTTTTAGGCATAGGCAACATGCCCCACTCCGGCATCCCTGGACCACCCTGGGGGCCGGCATTGCGCAAAATCAACACATGGTCAGCCGTGACATCGAGATCATCGCTGTCAATCACAGCCTTCATTGAGGGATAGTCATCAAACACGAGCGCGGGCCCAGTGTGACGATGCAAATGGGGTGGGCATGCGCTGGGCTTGATGACACAGCCATCTGGTGCCAGATTGCCTTTGAGCACAGCCAGCGCGCCTTCGGCATAAATAGGATTGTCTATCGGACGAATCACATCATCGTTATACACCGCTGCGCCTTCGATATTTTCACCAAGCGTTTTGCCGGTCACGGTCAACGTATCTAAATGTAAATGCTGTTTGATACGAGACATCAGACCAGGCAGACCGCCGGCATAGAAGAAGTCTTCCATCAAATAGGCATCACCACTCGGACGGACATTGGCAATCACGGGCACAAAACGACTAAAGCGGTCGAAGTCCTCGAGACCAATGTCACAGCCGGCACGTTTGGCCTGTGCAATCACGTGGATGATGGCGTTGGTCGAACAGCCCATGGCCATCGCCACAGCAATCGCGTTTTCAAACGCCGCATGCGTCTGGATTTTGTTGGGTGTCAGGTCTTCCCACACCATGTCAACGATCCGTCGTCCGGACTCTGCGCTCATGCGCAAATGATTGGAGTCGGGTGCAGGAATCGAGGAGGCGCCAGGCAAGGTCATGCCTAAAGCCTCGGCAATCGCGGTCATCGTGCTCGCCGTGCCCATGGTCATACAGGTGCCGTGGCTGCGTGCGATACCACCCTCAATTTCGATCCAGTCTTTTTGGTTGATCAGGCCCGCACGGCGGTCATCCCAGTATTTCCAGGCATCCGAACCAGAGCCCAAGACCTTGCCGTGCCAGTTCCCGCGCAACATCGGACCGGCGGGGACATAGATAGAAGGCAAACCGGCACTCGTTGCACCCATCAACAAGGCTGGCGTTGTTTTGTCGCAACCCCCCATCAGGACCACGCCGTCGATGGGATGGCAGCGCAGCAATTCCTCGACATCCATGGCGAGTAAGTTGCGGTAAAGCATCGTGGTGGGTTTGACGTACTGCTCTGCCAAAGACTGGGCAGGCAACTCGATCGGAAAGCCTCCCGCCTGGAGTACGCCACGTTTGACGTCCTCGACTCGGTGTTTAAAGTGACTATGGCAGGGATTGATGTCGGACCACGTATTAACGATACCGATCACGGGCTTGCCCACCCAGTCCTCGGGACCATAGCCCATTTGCATGGCACGCGACCGGTGACCAAAGGAACGCAAATCGTCCGGTGCGAACCAGCGTGCGCTGCGCAGAGATTCAGGCGTTTTAACGTGTTTTCCGCTACTTTCCTTACTCATGGGTCAACCCCCTCCGTTTGTAACCAGATTTTTATGTCTACCGACGATTGTAGGGTAGTCGGTCTAAAAAACTGCGTGATTCTTTGAGTTATCGTAACGAAAGATTAATCTCACCCACGAAAGTACTCTCTAAACCTGTTGGAACGAATGAATAAGCCCGTCTCTGCCCCCGACTTTGCCCAAGCACTTTTTTCTCCTCGCGCGATTGCCTTGGTAGGTGCCTCAGGAAATTTACAAAAAAACACTGCCAGACCGATGCGCTTTATGCGCAAGCATGGTTTTCAGGGAAAAATTTATCCCATCAATCGCACGCAGACAGAGATCATGGGCGAGCCCGCCTACGCTGACCTCGCCGATCTGCCCGGCCCAATTGATCAAGCGTTTGTGATGGTCGCCAGCGACTTGGTCCTGCCCTTGATTGACTCCTGCGCCAAGGCCGGCGCGAAAGTCATCACCATCTACTCGGATGGTTTTGGAGAAACAGGTCCTGAAGGCATGGTGGCCCAAGACGCCCTGATTGCCCGCGCCAAAGAACTCGGTGTCCGTATTGTGGGACCAAACAGTATTGGCTTGGCTGACTTGCATAGCGGCATGATTTTGTCCGTCAACGCAGCCTTCGAAGCAGAGACACTCATCTCCGGCGGACTGAGCTTAGTGTCACAAAGCGGCTCAATGATGGGCTCATTGATGGCACGCGCCAACGCGCGCGGGTTTGGTTTTGCAAAATCAGTTTCAGTTGGTAACGAAAGTGACGTCACCGTTGGCGAAGTGATTGACGCGTTGGTCGATGATGCGAACACGAAAGTGATTTTGCTGTTTCTTGAAACCATTCGCGACTCACCGACCTTGGCACGCGCCCTCGAACGCGCACGTGCGCACAATAAGCCCGTGATTGCCTACAAGATTGGCCGTTCCGAGCAAGGTGATGCGCTCGCGCAATCGCATACGGGTGCCTTAGCGGGTAATGACGTCGCAGTGGATGCCTTTTTGCGCGCGCACGGTGTGCTGCGTGTGCGCAACCTTGAAACCTTGTTTGAAATCGCACCGCTGGCCCAACGTTATCTGGGGAAAACGGCGCCCCACCCTCAGCCTGCCCGCGTGGCGGTGATCACCACCACGGGCGGCGGCGCGGCAACGGTCGTGGACAACTTGGGACTGATGGGCATGGTAGCAGTCGCGCCCCCACCCTCGTTTGTGGCGCAAATGGCCCAGCGTGGCATGAAAATCCGTGAAACCACCATCATCGACTTGACGCTCGCAGCCACCAGCGCACAGTACAAAGATTTGCTCGAGCAATTGTTACGCACTGACTGGTGCGATGCCGTGCTGAGCGTGGTGGGGTCGTCCGCACAATTTCACCCGGAGTTGGCCGTCAAACCTCTGGTCGAATCCGACAAGCCGGACACCAAACCCCTTGCGGTCTTTTTGGCGCCTGAAGCGATGGCTTCGCTGAGCCTACTCCAGCAAGCCGGCATTCCTGCCTTTCGCACACCAGAGTCGTGCGCGGATGCCTTGTCGGTCTTTTTTCAGGCCCGTGACAAAGCACCACCGGTTCTGGCAGACATTGCTTGGCCCGCTGGCTTGCCCACACAAGGCTTACTGACTGAGTATGAGGCCGCACAAGTCTTTAAAACACTGGGGGTCAATACTGCGCAGGCTCAGCTCGTGAGCGGCGAACACCCTACCCACACGGTTCCCTACCCCGTTGTGGTCAAGGTCTCCTCACGCGATATCCCGCACAAGACCGAAGCAGGTGGTGTCAAGGTTGGCGTTCGCAACACCGCTGATTTTGAAACTGCCGTCAAAGACATCACCCAGAGTGCGCATGCCTACGCACCTCAAGCGAAGCTAGATGGATTTTTAGTCCAAGCGATGGAGTCGCGTCTGCTGGAATTGATTCTTGGCTACCGCAATGATCCACTGGTCGGCCCCACAATCATCTTGGGTGCAGGTGGCATCACCGCTGAACTCTCTCCAGATTTTGCGATTCGACTGGCACCGGTCACACTCGAACAAGCCCACGCCATGATCGACGAGGTGCGTGTCACCAAGCTGATCAAGGGATTCCGCGGCTTGCCCAAAGGTGATTGCAATGCTTTGGCGCAAGCGGTCGTGGCGTTTTCCAAGCTTGCGGCGGTATCGGGCGCGAATATTCTCGAGGCCGAAATTAATCCCTTGTTTGTTCAGGAAAATAAAGTCTTGGCGGTAGACGGGTTAGTGCGGCTGGGCTGACACGACGCTCAATAACGGACTAAAAAACAAGTCGTCAATCGTGATGTATGACTTGCCAAGTAAATCCCGGGGTCGAGCCAGCTCGATCCCGGCATGTTGAGCCGCACTCCAAATCAGCTCGGAGCAATACACGCGGGTCGCCTCATCCTCAAGTGAAAGACTCGTATCAAACGGGGTCTGTCGCCGCAAATGCTCTCGGATGTTTTGCACAAACTTTTCACGTGCCACCTCTGTCATCTGTATTCTTCGGATGTGACGAAGTGCTGTGCCGTTTAGAAACAATGCAAGTGGTGTACGTTGCACGCCACCAATCAAACTCAAATCGTCTGCCTCTGCGTGCACCACGCCCCAACCGTCTTGATCATGGATCAGTACACCGACGTGGCTGAGGTTGGAGCCCGCCTTGTCAGAGAAGGTTTCCGACCAAAAGCCCCGCCCGCGGCGAAACACCAAATCACCTTGCTGGAGTTGTGGAGCAAACGCCAAGGCCAGTTGCTGCGCTTGATGCGCAGACAAGTCAGTCTCATTTCTTGTCGGCCATACCAGAAAAAAAACAGCCGCAACAATCAGTGCGGCTGTTCCTGTTCCAACAAGAATGCTTAGTTTTTGGAGATGACGACGAGCCATTTTCCGTCGACCTTGCGCATTTTCATTGGCTTGTCACCCTCGAGCGTGACCTCAGCGGTGTCACCCGTAATCTTTTCAGAGACAACCTTGGACGGCTTGGCACAGGTCTCTGTCAAATTTTTGTCCATCATGGCTTTCTTTTCTGGACTGGAGGCCAGCTTGGTGACCATTTCCATCATAGGCTTGGACTCTTCGGTCAGATACTTTGTCATGCTGCCCATGTCTTTGGTTTTGCACATATCTGCGCGCATCGCTAAGGCCGTGTCACCCGGGGTATTGCCAGAACAGCCCACCAAAATAGTCACTGCTGCGCATGCTGCTAAAGCCAAAATCGATGAGGTTTTCATATTGAGGTAATCTTTTGCTGAAATGTGAATTGAATTGAATTGCAATCCCTGCAGAATCAAAAAACTATGCAGAAGTAAATTCTTGTCATAATGACAAAATAAATCATAACACCGAGACAAGGTATGGAACCCGCGCACGCCCCTACTACCGGTCAAGTTCACGGATTCGCCCGCTTTCTTGGCATCGCCCAAATTTGCTCTTATGGGACGATTTACTATGCGTTCCCGCTCATTATTGTGGCCATGCAACGCGAGCTTGGATGGTCAAAGTCCGATGTCTACGGCGCCCTCACCATTGGCTTGCTTCTTGCCGCTGCACTTGCCTATCCGGTCGGTCTCGCGATTGATCGCGGTCATGGCAGACGTGTCATGGTGTGGGGTTCACTGACCGCTGCGGTGCTCTTTATTGCTTGGTCCTTTGTACAAAGCTTGTTCATTTTTTATTTAATCGCCGCAGCCATGGGCTCGCTGCAAGCCGCCATTCTTTATGAGTCTGCCTTTGCACTTCTAGCGCGTCGCGTCGGGCCACAAAACTCTCGCGCAGGCATCACCACGATTACGCTCTGGGCAGGCTTTGCCAGCACGGTATTTATTCCGCTCGAACAGTTTCTGATCGATGGCTGGGGTTGGCGTACTTCGCTTTGGGTCCTCGCATTGGTCAATGTCGCCTGCGCAGCAGGCTATTGGCACTGGATCAAACCCGAATTAGACGCGGTCAATGCGACACAAACGACGAGCAAAGCTGAAAACATCGCCCGTGACAAAAATATCGTTCACGAAGCACTTCACAGCTCAGTATTTTGGCTTTTATTGATCGCACTCACCACCTACTCAATGGTGTTTTCAGTATTCACCTTTCATATGTATCCGATGCTGCTGGACAAACAACTGCCAACCAACGAAGTGGTGTGGGCGATTTCAATTATTGGTCCTGCTCAAGTGCTTGGGCGCATGATTATCAGTCGCTTTGCAACGCGCGTTTCTATGCGCACGCTTGGCTCCATCATGCTAAGTATTTTTCCCTTTGTGTTTGCGACATTTTTGCTGGACTCGCTCAGCTTTCAACTCGTTGCCGCCCTGTTTGGCATTTACGGTTTAGCCAATGGTGTTTTTACGATCGTACGCTCGCAGGTCGTACCCGAAATGCTGAGCGCACACGCTTACGGAGCACTCAATGGCTTGATTACTGTCCCAACGATCATCGCGCGCGCCATTGGGCCTGTCGTGGCGGCTTGGTTGTGGGCGATTGATCAATCCTACGATATTGTGCTGGTCACACAGGTCGGTGCTGCAGTGTTGTTGACCCTACTCTTTTGGGCAGCCAATTTAGTGAGCAGGCGAAAACCGCTTGCTCACTAAAAAATCAAAGATTTAAATTTAAAGATATCTTTAATTTGCATTATGAAGCACAACTGGCGGTCCGACGTAGACATAACCTTTGTTTCGCCAAGTCACAATGCGTAGCTCTGGATCAAAATGAACCAAACGATTTCGCAAACGGCTTATCAAGGTGTTTAAACGAATGTCATTGAGGCTCAGTCCCGCAAATCCAAGCGTTTCATGTAAGGTTTCACGAGGACAGACTAAGCCTCTATTTTTAAGCATTGTTTTAAAAGTAAGCGCCTCTAGGGAAGTCAGATCAAGCATACGTTTATCTGGAGAGATCAACGTTCTAGACAACTCTGAAAAATTCCACTGGGCAAGTTGTGTGTTTTGACTCAGGCGTGCATATAAACTTTTAATACACGCGTGTAATTCACGGAAATCCACAGGCTTGACCATATAGACATCAGCCCCCATTTCAAAACCAAGCACACGATCATCAATCTCAGTTCGAGCCGTCAAGATGATGATCCCTACTTTTGGAAATCTCTGTCTCACGTCTGCTGCAATCGAAAAGCCAGATCGATCAGGCAAATTGATATCCAGTAAAAGAATATCTGGACTATTTGTCGCAAGAAGTTGCTCACATTCCTGAGCATTAGATGCCTCGAGCACACCCATTCGGTGATAGCGTAATTGAAAAGCAAGTTCGACTCTGAGATCGTCGTGATCCTCAACTAACAGCATCAAGGGAGCAGGTTTGTCTTGTATTTCAGCAACTAAATTCGTAGGTGACATATCCATGGCTAATTAATCGCTTATTAATGGCAATTGAAATTGAAAGGCAATGCAATTAGCGTGTGTAAGCTGCATATTCAAAACTCCTCCATGCTCCTCAATTACTTGCCTAGCAATCTTCAAACCAAGATCCGCGCCTGAGTCATTGTGAGATGTAAGATTTTGCAATGCACTGTTAGCTATCTTTTGATAGTCAGCATCAAATGTCGTGCTTTCATCACTGTGACGAATCGATATATCAACCATCTCGAGCCCAGAACTAAGCTTGAGCTTTCTAAGCATGACGGACACTTCGGAGTTGATCGCATCATGTTTAAAGACTTTTTCAAAAAAATGGCTCAGCGCAACCCGTAACAGCTCAAAATTTCCTTCGAGCCTAATACTTTGAGGATGATCGATTTCCCTCCAATACAGCTTAAACCACTGGACTTGTTCTTGTCTATTTGGATCAAGCCTAATCACGACGTCTTGATTAGACGCGAAATCATAAGCTGCAAACTCAGCAATGGATGCTTCCATCAAGGTGGGCAAATCAAAATGCTGACGAGCCTCAGTGCTCGACGTCAAGTTACTCCTATTGGTATTTAAAGAGTGCATCAACAGATCATTCATTCTAGTCACTGCGCGCCTAATACGTTGATAGCGAGCTGCATGTTCAGCAGTGTTGGCGTGATCGAGCATGCCAAGACTTTGCACAGAACTATCAATCACAGCTAATGGAGTCTTAAAGTCATGAATCAGTCTTTCGATCACACTACTTAAATCGCGATCAGGGGTATTCTCAAGATCCCTATGGTCAGAAGATGCTAACGCTTGGTTTTGGAGGCCAGTTCTTGACAGTTTTTTGGGCTGACCGTCAATAAAAAGAGCCATATGCACAATGACAAGATGCAAAATAAGGCCAAGCTGCCACCACGCTAAATCGAACACACCCACTGGGAGTGATTTGAACGCAATATCAAATGAAAACCATTGGACAAGAGACAAGATTAGGTAACTGCATACAAGCAGACCATGATGCCAATTATTCGTACGTGAAAAAGAATAAAAACTTAATCCTAGAGACAAAGATGCATAGAATAAGAATAAAAAGTACAAGACACACCAGAAAAGGGATGAAGGAACACCCAAAAATCCAAGTGCAATTAATAAAAAAATGATGGAAATAAACAGTATGTTGACTTCTCGGCGATGCCTGACAAGCTGCATCGTTTTCGGAAATAAATGCGTCGTGAATAGAAATGCGGAAGCGAACATTCCAATCAAGAAAATCTTTTGAAAAATACCGATCTGCTCAGTCACCCCGCTCAGCGCAGTTCCATACCAAGCCACATTCACGCTGATCATGCCAAACAATACAAAAATTAAAAACAATACAAAATACGCATATCGCGAATGCCTTGTTACTCGCCAACGTTGCACATTGATCAATATTGCAAGCAACAGGATTCCATACAGAACACCATTGAATGTGGCCCGCAGGGATTGCGCATCAAAGAAGGCTTGGCCTGCGCTCAATGTGAAAATCTCCTAGCCCTTTTGTGCTTACTAAAAAATCGCTTGCACTTTAAAACTCAAGAAAATGACACTCGCTACTTGTCAGACTCAGACCACATCGGCACTAACAGTTTTTGTCCTGTCAAGATCTTATCTGTCTTAAGCTTATTAAGAACTTGTAATGTTAAGGAGTCAACACGGTAACGTTTGCCAATTGAAGAAAGCGTCTCACCTGCCGCAACGGTAATGGTTTTAACAGGTCCTTCCTCAAGACGTCTTGGAGGCGAAACTGGCTCCGGAGTAGGGACTGGAGGAGGATTAGCCTTGATCTGAGCTTGTTGCTGAATAAAACGAGGCAATGTCAAGGGTGCCGGCGATGGAGTCTGCGCTGTCCAGCAGCGTCCAACTCGAGCGGGAACCTCGATGTTTAAACGAGACAGTACGGGACGATTAGATGGGGTAGATTGATCCAAAATAAGTTCGTAATCTCGCGCAAGCTTTAATACCTCATCACGCCCTTGCATATCATATCTCAGCGAAATTTCACGTATCCCCAGCTCATCTAAACGCTCCATTGATGCGGGAAAATCGACAGGTGTGAAAATACGCGCACCGTCTTTAAATTCCTCAAGGAAAATGGATAAACCTAAAGCACCTGGATAACGTTTGGTCAAAGTCAAATTATCAACTTGGATATCTAGGATGACTTCGCCGCATTGATCCGGCTTCCATTCAAAAGTATTGCTCGCTTGGAAATTAAGATTACTCAACTCTATCGTTTCCTGCGTGCATTGGATAGAAAGCGTAGCGGAGAACGGTCGCGCTTTGGCTCCCTGATTCACACCGATTGGCAATGCCGCAAGTGAAATTTTTGCTCCCTTCGTTAACGAGGTCTGTGCAAGCTTTTCTTTAACCACTTCATTGACGCGACTACTCACAGCTTGATTTAAAAAAGCAATGAATCCGGGTGCAAATGGAAATTGTTTACCTGAAACCTCTACGGGACTGATAAAGCCAGCGTTACGAGTCACAAAATTTTTCGCCGGACCATCGACAAAACCCCAGACACTGCCTTGGTCTCCAAATAGCTGCGCGCTCGCTTCTTGAGGATTAATGGCGAGTTGAGTTTTCCACATGACAGATTTTTCCCAGTCTTGCTGTAGCTTGCAAGAGGCCTGTTCGAAGGCGTATAGACGAATAGTATCGATCGATCCTTCAAGCACATTCCAAATCACAGCATCATCAGGAGAATTAAACTTCGAATTCGCTTTAAAGGACTTGAAGTCTCGCTCAATGCCTGACAATAATGCATTCGCTTTTTCAGTCGTCGTAGACTTAGAGAAATACTGCTCAGTCATATCAAATGAAGACTTTGTGCTAAGCAATACTTCAACACTCGTCTCTCTGAGTCCATTTAAAAATTGCTCAACGAAGGCCATGTCATCTCGAGCTTTTGATACCTGACCGGAGATCAGGTTAGTGCGCTGCTCCACTGAGTCACGTAAAGCTTGGCCAGCAACATTATTCACGGCACTCACCGTACTCATCGCGCCACGCAACGGAGAGGTAGAGCGGACTTGATCAAAAAGCTTTAGATAATATCGAGCAAACTCCAGCCAAGACGGGGATTGGGTGGAAGGAAGCGTATCAAACTCATCCTTGATCTTATTTAGAAACAAAATAAATGGGCTATTGATTGTGCCCAGACTAGCGATAACCTGACGGAAATCAGGCTCGGTCGTGATGAGATTTTCACCCTGCATCAAGCCCCAAGCAAATCCACGCCAAGCATTTAACCGCTCATCTAAATACCAACTATAAAATGCTTTGGATGCTTTTGTGACTTCATCACGATTTTGCAAAGCCTGACGCAATTCATTCATGAACATATCAATGCGCTGCTTGCCACGCAGAGTTAAGCCACCATCAATTTCTGGTCCCGAACGCGAAACCACATCAGGATTCCAAAAATTACCGAGTGTGATCGGTGTAACGCCTGGCATCAAATTTGCCCACTGGACCAACCACTCCATTTGAGGAGATTTAAATACCTCAGCAAGAAGTAACTCTCGAAACCTCAATAATATTTGCGCAAGATACGGGTCATCCGGAGATGACCAAGCAATTGAAGCCACAAGCAACGCATCAATTTGAGTGGAGAGTCGTTTAATTAACTCTGGGTCTGTCCTCGCAATCACTTCTTGCGGCATTTGCGGCATCGCCAGTAGTTGTTTGTAACTCGCCCCATCAATACGCGCTTGCAGCATATTGACGTAGCGCGCTAACGCCAACAAAGTATGTGCACGTAAGATCGGATCATTCGTTGAAAGTAAATGTTTAAGATCAAAATTTACGCCTGACGATGAGTCTTGAACTTCGCGAAATTTAGCAACGTAAACTTGCTTGAGTTTGCTTTCAAGAGCGACGACTTCAGGATTAAAGGCGAGCCATCTCGTATTCCAGTGCCCCTCTTCTTTGAGAATCAGATTGACAACCATCAAGCCATTGTTTAATTGTTCAATTTCCTCATGAATTGAGATATTTGAAGACGCGACTTGACCAAAATTATCTGGGATGGCTTTTGCAAAACGTTCTATGGTGTTGTCCGTGGATTGATATGACAAAAATATAAATATCAATATCGCAACACATAAACTAATCCATGAAACCAACAACATATTTTCGGTCACACGTCGCCAGCGACTGACGATTTGGCCTGGTAAGGCAATACCTCGCTCCTTAGGTAATATCCTAGAAAATATGTCGTGTATGAATAACCCCTTACTACTTCTGTCGCTTTCCTGGGTAGAAGGTGCCGACATGAGCAAAGCGCCCACGCGACTCGGTAACGGAGACTCCTGTCTACCACTTGTTAAAAA
>JAOATE010000036.1 GCA_030158305.1 Burkholderiaceae bacterium | reverse complement strand
GCAGGATCGCAAGAAATAAAGCCTCCGTTGCGCATACTGAGTTTTAAACGCTCAAAACCCACGCGCGAAACTGTTTGATGACAAAACCACAGCCCCGCCTTTTTATATCGCTCCATGGCTTGCACCAAAATATCAGGTGCGACATGCGGATAAAAGGGCGAGATGAGCGAGGCTAACTCTTGGCCACTATGCGCGGCAATCCAGGGCCCCATTTTTTCAATCGCGCGAATCATCGCCTCAAAGGCTGCTTGCTTTTGCGCAATGATCTTTCGGGTAGAAATAAAAGTCGTATAAGCAGTCGGTCCGCGGCTATTTGCAGCATGTAACACCTGCCCGGCCCCCGACGCGATCGTCTGAGAAACGAACGGCTCGAAATATTGCGCGTAATCAATCTCGCCTGCCTTCAAGGCTTCGAGATTTTGTCCCATCGAGTTTTGTTCATTGACGATTAAAGAGTCAATGGCGACACCTTCATCCCGCAAATCTTGTTGCAAACACAGCCAAGGAGTCGGCACCTCAGTCACCACACCAATTTTTTTACCGGCTAAATCACTCAAACGAAATGGTGACTGGCCCTCACGACCCACGATAAAAAAGGGATCTTTTCCGACCACTTCACAAAAGGCGAGTAAAGCGTTCTCTGAGTCGGCCTCTTGATCACGCTGTTTAATCACACGCAAAGGCCCTCCCCACACCACATCAATATTGCCGGCCAACATATCGGCAATCCCGCTTCCGGGAGAGGGAGAATCAATCAGCTCGATTTCAATGCCCTCTTGCTTAAACAACCCAAGCGCATGGGTCGCATAAAAAGGGGCGTAAAAGACAGCTCTAAAATTTTCAGCCAATTTGATTTTCATGGATTTTCCGTAGGATTTGGAGATACTATCAATCGGATTACATCATTTTTTAAAGTTTTTGGGAGTCACGTTCAGATGTTGAAATCTCACAATCGTTATGAATACTCCGCGATTACAGATCGCCCAGACTATAGTTGGCCGGGCGGCAAACGCCTAGCGATCCACTTTAGCTTAAACGTCGAGCACTTTTCTTTTGGAGAAGGCTTGGGTAACGATTATGCCGCCCCGCACCCTGAACCGAACTCCCGTAGCTTCGCTTGGCGCGATTACGGCAACCGCGTCGGTGCTTGGCGCCTGCTAGAGCTCGCCAACGACCTGAACTTCCCTTACGCCTTGCTCGTCAACACAGAACTGTATGACTATTGCCCTGAAATGATCGAGGCCTTTAGCAAGCGCGGGGATGAGATTGTGGGTCATGGCCGCACAAATGGTGAGCGCCAAGCCGATATGAACCTCGAGCAAGAGCGCGCCTGCATTAGAGAGGCGGCTCAAACCATCCTGAAGCACGAGGGCGTTGCCCCCAAAGGCTGGCTTGCCCCCTATATCTCGCAGACCTACGATTCGCCGGATTTGTTGAAAGAGCAAGGTTTTAAATACATGATGGATTGGCCACTGGATGACCAACCTGTCTGGTTTCGGACGCAACACGGAAGAATCCTCGCAATTCCCTACTCTCATGATCTGAACGACTCAATTGAGTGCGTGTCGCGACGCACGCCCGCGCAGCTCTTTTGTGAAAACCTGATCGATCAGTTTGACGAAATGCTCGAAGAGTCCGCCAAACGGCCGCTTGTCATGAGCGTTGTGCTCCACAGCTTTATTTTGGGACAGCCCTATCGCCTCAGACAGTTTCGCCGAGTCATGCAACACATTTTGGCGCACCGAGACCAAATCTGGCTAGCACGTCCAGGAGAGATTTACGACCATATCAACAGTTTGCCTGACGGGGTTGTGCCAGGCAGCACGGTCAAGTAATCTTTTCTCATATGTTTTAAGCAGACCTCACGTACCTTATCTAGGGATTTTTACTATGCAAAGCCGTTCGCTCTTCAAGACAGTGGCAGGCATCGCCTGTGCAGTGATTGCTCCCCTCGCTTCCTTTTCTGCAAATAGTCAGACAAACTATCCAGAAAAGCCCATCAATTACGTCGTCACAGTGCCTCCGGGTGGTGCGGCTGACTTTGCGGGTCGTACGATTGCTGAGGCGCTATCCAAGCAAGTGGGTCAGACCGTAGTGATCGAAAATAAAGCTGGCGCCAGCGGTACCATCGCAACCGCCTATGTTGCAAAAGCACCTGCAGACGGCTACACCATTCTGCAAGGCGCGATTTCTACTCACGGCATTGGTCCGCATTTCTATACCAAGACACCTTACGATCCCTTTAAAGACTTTATGTCTTTGGGCGTTGTGGTTGAGTTTCCGCTAGTACTTGCAATCAATGCAAACCTACCAGTTAAAAATCTGGAGGAACTCATTGCTTTGGTTAAAAAGAAAAATGGCACGATGAGTTTCGCCACGCCTGGCCCAGGTAGCGCCCCGCACCTCACTGCAGAACTCTTCCTCACTGAGACGGGCGTCAAAATGCTGCATGTCCCTTACAAAGGTTCTGCCCCCGCAGTCGTAGACGTTGCGAGCGGCCAAGTCGACATCATGTTTGATGGCTTTCCCTCGCTAGCGCCACACATCAAGAGCGGCAAACTGCGTGCAATCGCGGCAGTCAGCCCAACACGTAACGCCTTGGCACCAGACCTGCCCACCTTTACAGAACTAGGCTATCCAAAAATGGTGACCTCGCTTTGGTACATGCCCATGGTGCCTGCCAAAACTCCACAAGCCATTGTTGACCGCCTCAATCAAGCGATGATCAAAGGCCTGAAAGACACCGATGCACAAAAGCGCCTTGAGGCAGGTGGTGCACAGTTGGTCTACACAACGCCTGCAAACACACAAAAATATATCAAAGACGAATACGATCGTTGGGGCGTTGTCATCAAAAACGCCAAGATACCGACCTCGAATTAATTGATACGATCACTTCTACACAGCCGCTGAGCATACAAATGAACATTCCTCATCTTCGTCAATTTCTATGCGCAGCCTGGCTGCTGTCTACATTGCTCTTGCCTGTCGCAAATGCGCAGTCAAGTCAATGTGGCTTTATTCAAAACTCAGACCAACAAGCGTATTGCCGTGCCATCAATGGCGGTGGATCTAGTCAATGTGGCTTTATTCAAGACAATGACCTGCAAGCGCGTTGCCGGGCCGAAACTGGAGGTGGCTCTTCACAATGCGGCTTTATCAGAAATCCCGATATGCAAGCCGCCTGCCGTGCCAGCGCTGACAACAGAGGTCACTCCTCAAGTGCCTCGAGTCAATGCGGTTTTATTCAAGATTCTGACAGGCAAGCATACTGTCGCGCGACTACTGGGGGTGGGTCATCACAATGCGGCTTTATTCAAAACAGTGATCTGCAGGCTATGTGCCGCGCTGAAACAGGCGGTGGCTCGAGTCAATGCGGATTTATCCGAGACCCAGATATGCAAGCCGCCTGCCGCGCTAAAGCAAGATAAAAATATTCATTATTGTTGGAGACAAACATGCTCAGATTTCAAAAAAATATCCCTATTGTTGCAGCACTCGCACTGACTGCATGCATCCCCCTTTCATCAGTCGCGCAATCAAGTGATTATCCAAACAAACCCATCAAACTGATTGTTGGGTTTACGCCAGGTGGCAGCACCGATGCGGTGGGCCGTCAACTCGCCAATTCGTTTACCAAAATTTTAGGACAGTCGGTCATTGTCGAAAACAAGCCAGGTGCAAATGCGAACTTAGCGACTGACTTTGTACGCCGATCTGCACCCGATGGTTACACAATTTTCTACACCTCAATTGGACACGTCACAAATCCCTTGATCTACAAAGAGGCCAAATACGATCCGGTGAAAGATTTCACTCCGATCGGTCAAGTACTCGCAGGTCCCAATGCCTTGGTCGTACCTGCCAACTCCAAATTTAAAACAGTCCAAGATCTGATTGCTTATGGCAAGGCAAATCCTGGGAAAATCAATTTTGCCTCCTCAGGCATTGGTTCCTCGCTTCATCTGTCCGGAGAGCTTTTCAAACAGCTTTCAGGTGTTGACATGGTGCACATTCCCTACAAGGGTGCTGGAGCCTTGATGCCGCACTTGATGTCCGGACAAGTCGATCTGGCGTTTCCAAATCTTCCCACTGCCTTGCCCTTGATTGAACAAGGTCAACTGAGATCGCTTGGCGTCACCACCAGCACACGTTCTAATGCCGCACCAGCCATTCCAACTATCGCCGAAGGTGGTTTGCCGACTTACGACATGTCCACATGGTATGGCTTAGTCGCGCCCGCCAACCTTCCCCCCGAGGTGCAAAAGAAACTCAGCGATGCTTTGATGAAAACGCTGAATGACCCAGAATTCAGAGGTCGGCTGGTCGCATTAGGCATGGATCCAAGACCCTCAAATCCACAAGACTTTGCCAAGTTTATCCAAGGTGAATCTGCAAAGTGGGGCTCTATTCTTAAAAATATGAAGTTCGATACCAACTAATCGTCCTTCTTTTTAATTGTTCTTCTTTTTAAAACCGCTTATCTTTTAAAACCACTTATCTTTTAAAACGATTGTCCAATAAAAAAAGCCTGCTGAATGAGTTCAACTCATCAGCAGGCTTTTTATTGCATCGTGTAAAAAATTAATTCAATTTCACGCCAGACTCTTTAATGAGACGGCCCCAATTGGCATAGTCTTTAGCCACAAAAGCGCCAAATGCAGCTGAAGTACCACCGCCTGGATCAACACCGCCTGCTTTCATTTTTGCAATCACATCAGGTGAAGCCAGCACGCGATTCAGCTCTTTATTCAAGATTGCAATGTTAGCTGGTGGCGTACCGGCCGGAGCAAAAAGACCTGTCCAGATGCTGAAGTCCATTCCTTTGGCAACGGTTTCATCCAGTGTTGGCACATTGGGAAACTCTGACGAGCGCTTAGCAGAAGAAACCGCCACGGCGACTAGCTTGCCACTTTTAGCATGAGGCGCGAGAGAAGCCAGGGTACCAATATAAATATCAACTTGACCACCCATCACATCCACAATGGCTGGACCCGCACCTTTATAGGGGACTTGCAATAAATTGATATTGGCGCGCTTTTTGAAATCTTCGCCAATGATATGTCCGAGCGTACCCAACCCAGCAGTACCCCAACGCAAGCCTTCGGTTGTCTTACCCTTGGCGACCAAGTCCTGCGGGGTTTTGATCCCAGAGGTCGGTGCAGTGCCAATACCTGCGGGTGTCACAGAGACTTGAATGACCGGCGCAAAGCTCTTGACGCTGTCATACGTGAGGTTGTTGTAAAGCCAAGGACCCAACATCATATTGTCGGTTTGTCCCATGACCAAGGTGTAGCCATCCGCCGGTGCTTTCGAGGCAAACTCGATCGCCAAGTTTCCACCTGCGCCAGGCTTGTTTTCAACGACCACAGTCCAGCCTGTCAACTCTCCAAGCTTTGCGCCCACAATGCGAGAGACGAAATCAGTGCCGCCGCCGGGTGGAAATGGCACCACAATTTTAATGGGCTTATCTGGAAACTTTTGCGCCGATGCCACCAAAGGAATCGCCGATAGGGATAGTGCTACCACAAGAGCCGATTTGATAAATCGATTCATTAATTTCATTGTCTTCTCCGTATTTTTATCTGCTCTTGCCTGCGCAAAAAGCTTGAGACAACCTTAGGACAGTCCCTCTCATGTGTCAAGCTTTGTGGCAAGCCATCAACTTAGAAAATCCGCAAATCAAGGGTTAACGTTGATCACTATTTCAATGTTGCGCCTGATACACGGATGATTTCTGCCCAGCGATCAGACTCTTTATCAATAAAGACTTTGAATACCTCAGGGCTATTTGAAACTGGAATTAAACCCAGACCCTTAAAGCGAGATTGCACCTCTTCAGATTGAAGCGCCTTGATCAAGGCAACATTAAGCTTGTTGACAATCGCTGGAGGCGTACCCGCTGCAACGACGACACCGTACCAATTGTTGATGTCGTAATCTTTCACTCCCGCTTCAGAGATCGTCGGCACATCAGGAAACAAGGGATAGCGCTCTTTGTTCAAAATCGCCAAGGGTCTAATGCGTCCTGACTGAATATGACCAATACTTGCCGGGATTGTCATAAATTGCATCTGCGTGCGACCCGCGACAAGATCCGCCAAGGCAGGTGCACCGCCTTTGTAGGGGACGTGCGTAATGTTCGCACCCGTGCGCATTTTAAAAAGCTCCCCTGCCAGATGATCTGCACCACCATTGCCCGAAGAACCAAAAAATAATTTATCTGGATTTGCTTTGGCATAGGCAATTAACTCATCCACTGTTTTGACAGGAATCGAAGGATGAACACCGAGTATCTGCGGTGCCTGCGCCAACAAAGTCACAGGCGCGAAATCCTGCTTTGGCTTGAAGGGTAGCGTGTCATAAAGAGACGGATTAATCGCCATTGGACCTGTGTAGGCCAATAGCATCGTGTAGCCATCTGGGGCAGATTTCGCGACGTAATCCGTTCCGATATTTCCGCCAGCACCGGCTTTGTTTTCTACAATAACGGGTTGACCAAGCAAAGCCGTCAACTCCTTAGAAATCAATCTCGCTGTGGTATCGGTTGCTCCACCCGCCGCATAAGGCACCACAAATTTAATGGGGCGATTTGGAAAAACCTCGGACGCGTTCGCTGTTGTGATGAAACTGCATAAAAAAACTGCGACAACAGAAAGTACTGCCCTAATTAGGTGCATCCAATGCATCAAAGTCTGCTTCATGTCTCGTCCTTTTAATTTTATCGTTTTAAAACAGCAAACCCATACTAACCCTATGCAATAAATCTTATATCAATAATAGAATATGACACCACCTGGGAAGGTCAACATCATCATTTCTGAAGGATACTAAGTGAAACATCGACTTTTAATTACCGCCCTTTCATTGCTATCGACTTTAGCTATTTCCGCACACGCGCAGACAGCTCAGCCAGCCACATGGCCGACCCAACCGATTCGCTTGATTGTTCCCTTTCCCGGTGGCGCCAGCACTCTGGATGCCGTCGTCCGTCTCCTTGGGGTCGAAGTCGGCCGCGACCTCGCTACTCCAGTGATTGTGGAAAACAAACCCGGCGCAGGCACAGTGATCGGCGTGGATGCAGTTGCCAAAGCCACAGATCGTCACACCTTTGGCGGTGTGGCCAATAGCTTTACGGTCAACCAAACACTTGTTAAAAATCTTCCCTACAAAACACTTCAGGATCTTGCCCCAGTTATTTTGCTGGCAAAAACGGCCAACGTCCTAGCGGTCAAACCAAGTTTAGGCATCAACAACCTTCAAGAACTGATCGCTTACGCCAAGAAAAATCCAGGCAAACTGTCTTACGGCTCCTTCGGTAATGGCACGACACCGCACTTCGCAGGTGAAATGCTCAAAACCATGGCGGGAATCGACATGGTCCATGTGCCCTACAAAGCACAAGGTCCCGCACTGACAGACTTGCTGGCAGGTAATATTGACTTGATGTTTGGCAATCTGCCTGATTTCATGCCACACATCAAAAGCGGCAAAATCAAAGCACTTGGTACGACTTATTTGACGCGTGCGCCGCTGGCTCCTGAAATCCCAACGATCGCTGAACAAGGACTGCCTAAGTTCGAAACAGACTCGTGGTACGGGATCATTGCGCCTGTTTCAACACCGAAAATCGCCATCGACAAGATGAATGCCTCGTTCAACAAGGCGCTTCAGGATCCGGCCGTCAAACGTAACTTAGCCGAACGTGGCATTGAAATTATTGGTGGCACGCCTGCAGAGTTCGGCAAACACTTGAACACCGAAGTGGCCAAATACGCGGAAATCGTTAAATCATCCAAGATGAAGATTGATTAACTACTCTTGATGAGACCCTACTGGCCCTACCCCAAATGGATCGCTCACCGTGGTGCAGGGCTAGCTGCACCAGAAAACACGATGATTGCTTTTCAGTTGGGCTTTGAGCTTGGCTTTACTATGTTTGAATGCGACGCCAAGCTGAGTGCCGATGGTGTCGTCTTTTTATTACACGATGCGACACTCGACCGAACCACAAACACCCAAGGTATGGCGCATACCCATACTTGGGATGAGTTATGCACTCTCGATGCGGGGAGTTGGCATGGTGAAAAGTTTGCCCAAGAAAAGCTTCCTACTCTCGAACAGCTCGCAAGTTTCTGTATTGATCATGCTTGCCACCTCAACATTGAAATCAAACCCTCTCCTGGTTTTGAACGTTTAACCGGTGAGCGTGTCGCTCGCGAAGCGCAGCGCCTGTGGGCGGATCAAGCTATTCCCCCGTTGCTGACCTCTTTTAAGTCTGAGGCACTACAAGGCGCAATGGTTGTTGCGCCCGAGCTTCCACGTGGACTTCTGATGCATGAACTGGCCTCAGACTGGCAAGAGACAGTGAGTGCGCTACAGTGCCAAGCACTAGCGTGTCACTTCCCTCTATACAACCCACTATTGATCGACGAAATCAAGCGTCTGGGTCTGTATAGCTTGGCTTATACCGTCAATGATGTCGGGATCGCTCACGCTCTATTAAAGATGGGAGTAGACAGTATCATTAGCGACACCATGGATATCGCTAAGGTTTAATGAATGCTGTACTGAAAACCTTTTCTTTTTCCAGATCGACAGTGACCTTGACGGCGCGCACATCAGAGGCGCCAGGCACCTCGAGTCGCGTCACGTTTGAGAGTACTTGACCTTTGATTTTATAAGGCTGGTCAAAACGGTATTGATGTCCATCACCGTGAATCACTAACACAGGTTTTGCCCAATCCTTGGCAAGTGGCAAGAGTGTCTGACCAATACTATTACGAAATCCAGACCAAGTAGGAAAATCCTCCGATATCGAGCGGCTCAGCAATACACTGGCCTGAAAGGCAAAGACGATCGCTTTGTATTTCTTTTGCTGCGCAAGATCAAACGCATCTCGGATCCAGGCAATATTGGCTGCCTCACGCTCAAAAAACTCCTTGATCACACTTTGATCACGCGATTCGAAATTGTTGTTACTGCCCACAATATGCAAGGTAACGAACAATACCTCGTCTACGACCCAACGCTGATTTTCAACATATTCCTCAAAATCAGACTGAAGCTGCGCCTGACTCACGAGTCGAATAGGCTGTTTACCCAGAGACACCTCGGGCTTGAAAAATTCTTCGCGCAAGGTGCTGAGTCGTTCAAACGGGTCATAGCCGCCATTATTTAACCGATAGCAATCTGTCCAGTCATTATCGCCAGGGGTATAAACAACGCCCTCTTCAAACATGGAAAAATGCTTGAGCTGCTCGGCGTACTCGCGATCCGAGCACAAACTTGAGCCACTCTTGAAGTCACCCACATGGATAGAGAATTTTGGTTGTGAACGATTAATCGCCTCAATCAAGCTCCGATAAGTGAGATATGTTTGATTTTGGTTACCATAGGGCATATCACCCAATGCGACAAAGTTAAAGCTTTGAGCCGAGCAAACCCCCAAACCCACGTGTGACAGGATAAACACCGCGGTCATACGTTTTAGACAATGCGAAGCTCTTTTAAATATCCATGCAATTTTTTGCCTGGCTGGTCTATTAGTAAGCATTTTGGATAGAATTTTGACTGGCATGGGACTGGGGCTCCGTTCACGATATTGTCACACTGCGACATAAAAAAAGCATGTCATAAAATGGTGTCAATATCATGACGTAGTTGCACGGATAACGCCGTTCTATAAATGTAATACTTGAAATCTTTGTAAATGAGCGACTCTCACGAACGCGTGACTTAAATCGTAGGCGGGGCCACATGCTAGGTAAATTTTCTTTAAAAAATCTTGATGCGAACAATGCCAGTCAGTTACGCAAAGTAACACTTGCCTTCATTGCTTTTCATGCGATATTTTGGTTTGTCATCGCGATTCTGAGCCATACTGCCCCTCATAAGGACAGCATCGAAGAGCTCAACTGGTTGCAATACTTCGACTGGGGTTACCCTAAATTTGGCCCCATCGGGACGTGGTGGGTACATCTCTTTGTCGTGATATTTGGACGTGCGGTTTGGGTGACTTACCTCGCGGGCGTGGTCAACGTGGCCCTGATGCTCTTGGTGGTATGGCGCATTGCCCTCTTGGTCACGACGCCCTCGCGCGCATTGATGACAGTCGTCTTGACGAGCCTGGTCGCCTATCACAACGTCAATGGCTTACAAGTCAGCTCTAACCTCATGCAGTTATTCCCAACAGCCTTATTTCTGTGGGCTGTTTTACTGGCTGTGCGACACCAAGACTGGTGGCGCTGGGTACTGTTAGGCGTAGCGGGTGCCATCTGTTTGCTGACCAAATACGCTGGAGGTATATGGTTTGCAGTCATGGGTATGTGGTTATTGCTTGATAAACGCGCACACAACCGTCGCGCAATTGTTGGGGTTGGGATTGCGATTGTGGCGGGTGGCATTGCCATGCTTCCACATTTTGAATGGTTGATCCGAGCAGACGCGCCGCCCATCCGCTACATGCAGCGCCAATTCGGCGCCGAGGTCAATCACTTTTCAGAGGTCGGTAAATTTTTACTCAGCCAGTTGGGTAAGCTTTCTCCCCTCCTGATTGCGCTCATCGTGATTAATCTGCAATTTAAACGCGATGGCGTGCCAGCTCTACCGCTTCGTGGTGGCTCCAATGCGACGAACGAAGAGCGCTACGTATCGTTTACCGCCTTCGGCCCCATGCTCGTCACGTGCGCACTGGGTGCCATCTGGATTGATTTAAATGCAAACTGGGCAACCGCATACTTTGTTGTGATTGGCCTTTTTGCGATCCGATACATTCCAAAATTCGACACTTCGATCGCGCTCCAGCGAGTAGTCGGCGTCGGACTCGCGATCAACATCGCCTTTGCTTGCTCAGTCGGCCTCTACTACGGCGTAGTGATTGATATCATTGGTAAAGTCGGTCGTGCAAACTATCCAGCAAAATTGCAAGGTGAGTTGCTGGACCAAGTCTGGGATGCCAAAAAGCGCGGTCCACTCAAGGTGGTCATTGGTGAAACGTGGGTTGCAGGTGTCACTTCGGTCATGTCACGTGACCAGCCCTTAGTGATGCCCTACGGAATTGCAGCTCAGGCACCCGCCATCACACCCGAACTCATTCAAAAATGCGGCGCACTGATTGTTCTGGATACCGCCGAAGCACACAGACCCTTGACTGAGGGCATGAAGGGCTTTCTTGAGCGGGCGACAGAGAAAGGATCGATTCACATGTATTGGAATCGCTATAAAAAAGTTCGACCCATCGAAATTCAATGGGCCATCATAGAGCCCCAATCACCCGGGGCCTGCAAACCCTAAGTCTGGGTCCGTTGTGCTTTATCGACCGTAAAACTGTTTGACCGTATCCCAAGCCACTTGTTGTAAAAACAAGCGTGTCTTGGGATCAACTTCACCGAACGCATCAAACGTATTTCCAACAGGCGATCGGTTATAAAGCGCTGCGTAAACCGTGGCAGCAGCCAGATAAGTACCTGCTTTTGAAGGGTGACTGCCATCGTAGGCTTTATGCAGCTGCAGGCCAGGATCGCGTTTATAGGCCTCTGCGAACGCCAATCCAACCGGGATGACCAAAGCGTTCAGCTCATTACCCAGTTTGACGTAATAGTCATTATTTTTTTGCACATTCTCTGGCGCTGCCTGTTTATGTGGTGCGACATAGGAATGCGGCATATACAGCGCGACCTTACCACCTCGCTCAGCAATCAAAGCTGCCGCTGCCTTAGCGGCCTTGATATGGGTCGCACCTTGCTTGGCGTCGATCGCCGCGCCACTGTGACCCTGCAAAATCACCAGCTCAAAAGGCTCTTTCACCCCAATTTGTCCCGGTTTGGTTAACCAGTCGATGTTGTGATGATCGAGGCTTGAACCACCAATCGTTGCAGATTTATATTGCAAGGCTTTTGCAAGACCTGGTTGATCGGCGATCACCATATTGCGCAAAAGATTGTGCAGACTGTCGCCGTAATAAAGATAACTATTCCCAATCAACAATAGGCGCTTGGGTGAATCAACCTGAGGACTTTTGACTGTGGGGTCTAAAGCCCAGGAGAGTGCGCTAAACGATACTAAACAGAACACCAACAATAGTTTTTTTAATTCACGAATTTTTATCATTTCAATGTCTCCAGATATACGATTGAATTTATCAGCATAAAACTCGCTTACTGAAGTGTGATTTTGTTGGTCTTGACCACCTCTCTCCACTGCTCGAGATCTGAGGCGATTGTCTTTCCAAAAGCTGAAGCCGTGGTCCCCTCAGGCTCGAGTCCACTCTCCCGTAATTTTGTTGCAATAGACGGAATCTGAAGAATTCGAATCATTTCCTTTTCAATCCGTGCCACCACCTCAGGAGAGGTTCCCGCTGGCGCCATCAAGCCCCACCAAGGGTTCACTTCAAATCCTGGCACGACCTCAGCCACCGCTGGGACGTTTGGCAAAATGCTTGAACGCTTCAATGTCGTGACGGCAATCGGGATCAAGCGTCCCGCATCAATGTGAGGTTTAGCGAGTGAAATATTGACAATGCCAATGTCCACTTGCTTTCCCAACAGATTAGTAATGACAGGTGCCGCCCCTTTGAATGGAACATGCAACAAATCCACTTTACCCTTGAGCGCAAGTAACTCACCCGCTAGGTGTGTCGTACTACCTGGACCAACCGAGCCGTAGGACACTTTTCCAGGATTGTTGCGTGCATATTGCATCAGCTCAGGCAGTGTTTTTGCTGCAAACTCTGGATGCGTCAAGATCACCAGCGGTCCCGAAACCAGCTGTGTAATGGGCACAAAAGCCTTGAGTGGATCCAAGGTTGTCGCAGGATACAGGACAGGATTCATCGCAATCGGACCCAGATTGGCGATCAGCAGTGTATAGCCATCTGGGTTCGCTTTAGCGACGACATTGGAGGCAATCGTCCCGTTTGCACCCGCATGACTTTCAACTATGATGGGTTGTCCAAGGGATTGTCCAAGCTGGTCGAACATTGGTCTCGCAATCGTGTCACCAAAGCCACCCGCCGCATAGGGATTAATCATGCGGAGTGGTTTTGTAGGCCAGTTTTGTGCAAACGAAGTACTCAACAACAAAGCTCCGATCATTGCAGCTGCGTAACGTATTGTTTTGTTCATAGTGAGAGTCTCCAAAATGCCTGATTTAACTGATGAAGTCGAATATGGTGCGCGTGGAACACTGGGTTTGCTCGTCCCTCAGGCAAACACAACGGCAGAGCCTGAGGTGCAGGCGATGCTTGATACAGATATTGCACTATTGACGGGTCGCCTGACAAGCCCACAGCCTGAAATGAAAGAGCGTCTAGTTGATTTTCTAACTGGAATCGATGGCTTTATTTCTACGTTTGCCAATGCGCCCTTAAATGGTCTCGGGTTCCTGATCACCGGCTCAACCTACCACCTCACCCCCGAACAAGAGGACGCACACTTCGATCTCTTGGGCGTACGCTATGGTTATCCAATCGTGTCTGCGGCACAATCCATACGCCGTGCCTTTCAATGTCTGGGTGTGGAACGCATCGCGCTCGTCAGTCCCTATCCAGATTGGCTCACTCAAAAAAGTATCGCATATTGGAAACGCTGTGGTGTCGAAATCTGTGCCGTCGAAGCGCCAGACACCCCGGGTGGGTTTCACAATATCTACATGATGCGCAATGATTCGGTTCTCTCAGCAGCCAAACGACTGTTAGTGCACAAACCGGATTTAATTTTGCTTGCGGGCGCAGGCATGCCAACACTTGGACCGATCATGGCGCTCGCAGATTTAGGTATGTCAGCGATTTCGTCTAATTTTTGTATGGCCTGGCAAATCAATCAAATGGCAAAGG
>JAOATE010000035.1 GCA_030158305.1 Burkholderiaceae bacterium | reverse complement strand
GCCTGCCCTCGCTGCAGCCGGGCTGCCGCCCTTAGTTCTTCCTGCTTCACCACACCAAGGCCTAGGCACTCAGCTGGTGGCGAGCGCGGGCTTTCAGCGCTGGCTTCTAGACATGCTGGCGCTGTGTACGATTCCGGCTGAGCCTTTGATGGTTAAACCGGTTGCGCCAGTGTCAGTATCTGCACGCGGTGATGGTGATCATGACGAGGTTTTTATCTTTCCTCATGCGCCACAGCTCCCGCAAAAGCCACCACTTAAGCCTCTATTAATTAAAAAACTCAAAAAGTGGCACCGCAGGATTGTGCAAAATGGTGTGGCCTTTCGCAACCTGAACATTGAACAGCAACATGCGTTACGCAAACAGTGTAAAAAATTGCGCTACGCACTTCAGTTCTGCGA
The DNA here is from genome assembly GCA_030158305.1 of Burkholderiaceae bacterium. Lineage (GTDB taxonomy): Bacteria > Pseudomonadota > Gammaproteobacteria > Burkholderiales > Burkholderiaceae_B > Zwartia. Next base: position 2,597 of record JAOATE010000035.1, on the reverse strand, counting down.
ATACCTTTTGCCCGCAGCAAACCTGCAGCCTTACAGAAAGCAGCTCGCCGTTGTGCAAGATATTTTGGGTGAGATGAACGATCTTTACGTTGCGCTGCCGCTTTTTGAATTACTCAAGATGGATCAGCCTCAAGCATGGTTCGCTTGCGGCTGGATTCAGGCGCGTCAAGCCACTCTTACCGATGCGGCCTCCAAGGCCTTTCGTCGACTCGCCAAGGCCAAGCTACCCTGGGACTAAGCCCAGAGTGTGTGCTGGGTGTGTCTTTAACCGACAACCGCCGCCGCAAACTCCGCAGCGACGAAAGGTTGCAGGTCCTCGATTTTTTCACCGACACCAATCCAGTAAACCGGGACAGGACGCACGCCCTGACTCCCCGCAGCCACAGCAGCCAACGTGCCGCCTTTGGCTGTGCCATCAAGCTTGGTGACAATGAGCCCGGTGAGTCCGACGGCAGCATCAAAGGCGCGAATTTGCGCCAAGACGTTTTGTCCTGAGTTGCCGTCCACGACCAGTAACACTTCGTGCGGCGCAGTCGGGTCTGCCTTGGCAATGACGCGCCGGATTTTCTTGAGTTCATCCATCAAATGAAGCTGTGTCGGTAACCGACCGGCGGTGTCCACCATCACAACATCCATGCCGCGCGCACGACCCGCATGCACGGCATCAAAGGCTACTGCAGCAGGATCTGCGCCTTCTTGGGCAATCACGTCTACTTTGTTGCGAACGCCCCACTCCATCAACTGCTGGCGTGCGGCGGCTCGAAAGGTATCCCCGGCTGCCAGCAGAACGCGCGCGCCCTCATGCTGAAGCGCAAACGCCAACTTTCCGATTGAAGTTGTTTTGCCCGCGCCATTCACACCAGTGATCATCACGACCAACGGTTTGACACGACCAACATCAAAGGGTTTTTCTAAGACTTTCAAATGCTCGGTCAACACTTCGCGTAACGCCTGACGCACCGCTTCTGCGTCTTCGATCCGATCGCGCTTGACGCGCAGACGTAAGGCCTTGAGCAGTTGCTCGGTGGCCTCAACACCGGCATCAGCCATGATCAGGGCCGTTTCGAGCTCTTCGAAGAGTGCCTCATCTACGCGCACGCCGACAAACAAACTACCGATGCTTTGACCTGTTTTCGCCAGTCCGCCCTTCAGTCTCGCCAGCCAAGAAGCCTTTTTTTCCTGATTTTGCTCAGGAATGACGGGCTCGACTGATTCGATCGATTCGACTTGTTCGAGCGGTTCGACGAGTGCGATCGGTTCAACCGGCTGAATGACGACGACTGGCTCGATCGGCACAGCTGGTAAGACTGATTCGGGCGTCGCGATGCCAGAGCCACCTAACGCCGCTGCGAAAGAACTTCTCCTGAACGGTGTTTGTGGTGGCAGCGCTGGCGTAGCCGCAGCCTCAGCCACAGTCTCAGGTACGATCACCTTTTCTGCAGTTTGATCCGGGCTATGCTCCACCTCTTGAGAGGCGAGCGTGGGCGACTGATCTTCGACTGAAGACTCAGGGGTGATTGGTTTTTTCTTGAAGAAGCGGAACATAGTGAAGAAGTATATTCGCATCGTGGCCGGACAGTTTCGTCGAACCCCTATTGAGGTGATCGATGCGGAAGGCTTGCGTCCCACCCCCGACCGGGTACGCGAAACCTTGTTCAATTGGCTAAATTATTTTTGGGGCGGGGAGTTTTCCGATAAACGCGTGCTGGATTTGTTTGCCGGCAGTGGCGCATTGGGCTTTGAGGCTGCATCCAGAGGCGTCGCGCACGTCCAGATGGTGGAACAACACCCTCGCGCTGTTGCCGCACTCCGCGCGCTACGTGACAAGCTAGGTGCGACAGCTGTGAGGATTCACGCGGGTGACGCCGCGCATGTCCTAGGTCGGCTCGAAGCCGCTCGCTTTGACTTGATTTTCATTGACCCCCCTTTTGGCAAAAACTGGCTAGAATCGCTCTGGCCACTTTTGCCGGACTTGTTGGAACCCAACGGTCTTGTTTATATTGAGGCCGAAAAACCGGTTGTCGTACCGGACGCGTACAGGTTATTGCGCCAAGATCGCGCAGGGGCCGTACACTATCATCTCTTCCAAATTGTTGCGCTGCAAAAATGATCACTGCTATCTATCCCGGAACATTCGACCCTATGACACGCGGCCATGAGGATTTGGTGCGCAGAGCCGCCGGCCTGTTTGACCAGGTTGTGATTGGCGTGGCGCATAGCCGCAAAAAAAGTCCTTTTTTCTCTGTCGACGAGCGTGTAGAAATCGCCCGCGAGGTCTTGAGTCACTATCCAAACGTCAAAGTCGCGAGCTTTGCGGGTTTGCTCAAGGACTTTGTGCGCGAACAAGAAGGCCGCGTGATTGTGCGAGGTCTGCGTGCGGTATCCGACTTTGAGTACGAGTTTCAAATGGCAGGGATGAACCGCCATCTCTTGCCTGAGGTCGAAACACTATTCATGACCCCTTCTGATCAGTACCAGTTCATTTCTGGCACGATTGTGCGAGAGATTGCCGAGCTCGGTGGCGATGTCAGCAAGTTTGTCTTCCCGTCGGTTGAGCGCTGGTTACAAGCCAAAGCCAAAGAAAGACGCGAACAAAG
>JAOATE010000034.1 GCA_030158305.1 Burkholderiaceae bacterium | reverse complement strand
TTATCAAAAATGAAAATTGTTGAAATCCGCGAGTCAACTCGCCCGATCAAGTCGAACATCAGAAACGCCTATATCGACTTTTCCAAGATGACCTTGAGTCTGGTGGCCGTGGTCACGGACGTGATCCGTGATGGCAAGCCCGTCATTGGTTACGGATTCAACTCCAACGGTCGCTATGGACAGGGCGCGCTCATGCGTGAACGTTTTATTCCTCGCGTGCTGGAGGCTGCACCCGATACGTTGCTGGATGAGCGTGGCATTTTGTGTCCACACAAAATCTGGGCCACGATGATGAATAACGAAAAGCCTGGCGGCCATGGTGAGCGCTCGGTGGCGATTGGAACGATCGATATGGCGATTTGGGATGCCGTGGCCAAGATCGAAGGCGTCCCTCTTTATCAGATGTTGGCGGACCGCTACGGTAACGGCCAGCCTAATCGCAAAGTGTTTGTATATGCCGCCGGCGGCTACTACTGGCCGGGACAAGGACTTGAGGGCCTGACGCGCGAAATGCAGAGCTATCTGGATCGTGGCTATTCGGTCGTCAAGAAAAAAATCGGCGGCGCTTCTTTGGCTGAGGACTGCAAGCGAATCGAAGCCGTTCTCAAGTTGCTTGGTCCAGGTCAGCGTTTAGCCGTGGATGCCAATGGACGCTTTGATCTCAAGACTGCGATCGCCTACGGAAAAGAGCTCGCGCAATACAACCTCTTTTGGTACGAAGAAGCGGGTGACCCCCTCGATTATGAATTGCAGGCCGAACTCGGCAATCATTACGAAAACTCGATGGCGACCGGTGAAAACCTGTTCTCCATGCAGGATGCGCGCAATTTGATCCGTTACGGTGGGATGCGTCGTGATCGTGATTGGCTGCAGTTTGATTGTGCGCTGAGTTATGGCTTGGTGGAGTATTTACGCACCTTGGATATGCTGCGCGAGTACGACTGGTCACCATCACGCTGCGTGCCTCACGGGGGGCATCAAATGTCTCTGGCTATCGCCGCGGGCCTAGGACTCGGCGGCAATGAAAGCTATCCTGATCTGTTTCAACCCTATGGTGGATTTCCGGATGGCGCGCGTGTTGAAAACAGTATTGTGACCTTGCCAGAGCTTGTTGGCATTGGTTTCGAAGGCAAGGCAGATCTTTATGCCGAAATGAGAGCGCTTGCTAGCTAAGCAGCATATCTCTCAAATGAAATTGTCTAATAGAACCTTTGCTGTTGCGGCAATCATTTTGGTCGCCCTCAATCTGTTTGTTTACCTGTGGTGGGCAAACAGACCTTTCGTTGTGCTGCGTCCAGCGGATGTCAATCGTGAAATTGTTGCTGGGCTCGAAGCGGAGAGCCAACGCATACAGGAAATGTTAGACAGCGCGTGCACGAGTCCGGAAATGCAAGCCTATCGCCGCGGCGAAGTCGGACCGCTGTTGCGTGCTCAACCCGGCTCAGGCGCGGCTATCACTTCCAGGCCGACTGTTACACCAAACGCTTCTGTCGCAGCAACGCCTGACGTGTCTACACCACCGTCTTCTGTATCGGTCCCTACGACTGCGACGCCGATAGAGTCGCCCGTAGCCCCTCCAGATCAAACCTCCACAAAAATCCTGCCTCAAGAACAGTTAGTCGCTTTGCTTGAGGCGGCGACCGTGAGAGTGTTGGTGTTTTCAGAGCAAATGAAATATCTCGGTCATGGAACGGGATTCTTTATTGACAAGAATACCGTTGTGACCAATCGACACGTCATTGAAGCTGGCAAAAAGTTTGCGATTACCAGCAGTTTTTTGGGTAAGGAACCACTGCCTGTCAAACTGATCGCTGCCACGAGAGATTCCGAATACACCAATCCAGACTTTGCTGTCTTGCGTGCAGATAAAGTCCCTGCGACTGTGCGCCCACTTGCCATCTCCACCCAGCCGCAATTGCTTCAAACAGTGGTGGCTTCTGGTTTTCCAAGCTCAGAGATCAGAGTCGATGCCAATATCGTGACGCCTAACACAGTGTTTTCTCAGGGCGAGGTGAGTGTGCTGCAGCGCCAACCCAATAATATGGTGCTCGTCTTGCACACCGCTCGGATCGCGACGGGCAGTTCGGGGGGGCCACTCGTCAATCGTTGCGGCAATGTCGTGGGTGTCAACACGTTTATCGGTGCGCAAACTGACAAGTTCAGCGACCGCTCTTTATATGCCTTGTCGGGCAATGCATTGCGAAGCTTCTTGGACCAGAGCGGGGTGTCTTATCAAAAGATCGCCAACGACTGTTCCTCGGACCCCAAGAACTAACACAGCGATTAAAAGCTGACAGAGCCCCTCGCCATGCAAACACTGCCGATTATTACCAAGCGCACCCAAATTGATGTCCAGGGCATCAACGGTCAGCCCATTTTTACGTATTACCAACAGTTGTTGAGCTTGCTTAAAAAGGAAGATCAACACGATGAATGGGCTCATCTGTTTGCCGAGCCTGTCACCAACGTGATGCGTGGGGAGGTGTCCTGGGTCACTAAGCTGGAAGGTTCAGTTCGTCCATTCGACACACTCACTGCAGACGAAAAACTCAAGGTTGCCAAAACCTTGACTCAGGCGTGCGGGATCGTGCGTCGTGTGGCTGACAAGGTTGGAACCGGAGCGGGCTCTTCGGCTGCCTATGGCGCGCAAGCATTGAGGGCGATGCTTTCAACCCCGGATGTGCTCGCTTCAATTTTTATGGTGGGTGACCAGTTGGTGTTCACGCAATGGGGATGTTTGCCCTACGGTGCGCAGGCCCATGACCATCAATTTGACACCCGTTTCGCGCAGGTCTTTAAGCCCGCAGCCAAAGTCATTGCCTCACAAAAAGCTGCGGAGGTCGCAACGCAATCGCCCTCGAGAACCTTCGGCTTTGTTGGAATTGCCCAATGGTTGACCCTGGCAGCCTTGTGCCTCCTGTTATTTGCAGGTCTGTTTTACAAGCAGTGGCTAACTGTTTTGGATCCCGGACCTTCTGTGCAAATAGAAGAAAGCTTGCGAACTCGAATCGCCGAGCTATGGGACAAAGTCGACAAAAAATCGGCTGCATGTGTCCCGCCTGTACCTATTCGGCCGCCCGTCGTCACGACACCTCCTGTTGTCACACCGCCTGTCACGATTCAAGAGCCTCCAGCGACAGTGACCAGTGGAGAGATTGATCGGCGACTCAAAGAAAACTCAGTGGCTCAAGGCAAGTTTGTCAATGTGACGCTCGCCTGGAAAAACCAGGGTGACTTAGATTTGATTGTGGTCGAGCCAGGTGGGGTTGCAATTAGTATGTATGACAATCATGTCCGCAAATCTGCAACAGGCGGTAGTCTCGACATTGATGCTAACGCTTGTCAAAAAATGTCAGGCTGTCCCTCACGCCCAGACCCGGTTGAAAACATATCGTGGAATGTCAAGCCGCCTGCTGGTCGTTATGACGTTTACGTTGCCTTATTTAGCGCAAACGTCGCGAGGGATCAGCGCGAAAATATTCCCTATACCGTCGTGGTGACCATTGATGGGAAAAAGACAAGTTATGAAGGTGTGATCAATACGACGGACATGGTGTGTGGCGATCGTTGCCGCACCAAAGACAAAATTAAAGTCGCCTCCTTTGTTATCCCATAAAATAATCTCCGCGTGATGTAGTCGTTTGTTTTTTACTTTTAAGTGAGTCCGTCAATATGTCTGCCCCTTTAATGGTTAAAACCAAGGCCTATCGCGCAGCTGTCGCTCGTGCTCTTGCCGAGCATCAGCCCCAAAAAGTGCTGGATATATGCTGCGGCGATGGTTGGCTGCCTTACTCACTTGGCCCGGATGTTGAGTTACACGGGGTTGACTTCTTTGAGCAAGTGCCCAAGGGCTACCATCGGTTTGAGGTTGCGGACTTTAATCAAGGATTACCAGCCAGTTTGGAGCAGTACGATGCAATCGTCTGCTGCGAGGCAATGGGGTATCTCCAAAATCCCGGTTTATTTTTGCAAAGTGTCAGCAAACATTTAAAAAAGGATGGGATCTTTATTTTGTCCATTCCCAATCCTAACTACGTCGGCGCAAGAATCAATCATTTGATTCAGGGCTTTCCCAGATCCTACTCATGGTTCAAGCAAAATGACACCATGGAGCCGCACATGCCATGGTTGTCCCTAGGCATCTTCCAGTTGTGGCTACTGCTTGGTCTCAATGGTTTCAAAAACATGCAAGTACATGAGGTGGACGAAGAGAAACCTCGTCATCTTTGGGAACATTTACTTGGTTTCGTGATCAAGGGCTTTGCCAAGCGCCGCCTAAAGAAAGCGCCCTCTGAAAGTGTTCGCCAGCTTTGGACCCTCGCGACGCGAGACCAGGTGGTGTATGGGCGCCAGCTGGTCGTGTCTGCTGTGGTGAAGTAAACGATCGATTTCACTATAATCGCTCGCTCTTAGGTTTCAATTTTATCCAGGTGGGTATTTCATCATGACGCAAGCTGCAGCTCAACAACCAAATCTACGCATCGCGATTGCTGGTTTAGGCGCGATTGGAAAGTCCATTGCAACCACCTTAGCAAAAGGCGGTGTTCCCGGCGTTGAGTTAACGGCGGTTTCTGCTAAAAACCATGAAAAAGCGAAAGAGTTTGTATCTACCTTAGCGAAACCCGTCAAAGTATTAAATATTTCTGAGCTGGAAAAAGAGGCCGATCTCGTGATTGAGTGTGCACCCGCCGCGCTCTTGCCAGAAATTGCCTCGCCATTTTTAAAAGCCCAAAAGCAAGTCATCGTCTTGTCAGTAGGGGCGTTACTGTTCCACCCTGAACTGATCGCAATGGCAAAAGAGCAGGGCGGCGTGATCCACGTTCCGACAGGTGCCCTCATCGGCCTCGACGCTATGATTGCCGCAGCCGAGGGTAAGATTCACTCGGTGCGCATGGTGACCCGCAAGCCCCCCAAGGGTTTGGCCGGTGCGCCACATTTGATCGAGCACAACATCAGCATCGAAGGCCTGACAGAGGCGAAAAAAGTGTTTGAGGGTAACGCGCGAGATGCTGCCAAGGGTTTTCCAGCCAACTTAAACGTAGTCGTTGCTTTAGCACTCGCGGGTGTCGGACCAGAAAATACGCTGTTGGAAATCTGGGCTGATCCAGCCGTGGTCCGAAACACTCACACGATCGTTGTGGACTCCGATTCAGCCAAGTTCACTATGACGATGGAAAATATCCCCTCTGAAAATCCGAAAACAGGCCGAATCGTGGCTCAGAGTGTCATTGCCATGCTACGCAAAATGAAGTCTAGCTTCAAAGTGGGTACCTAAGCCTAAGCAGCTTTGTTTGTGATGTGCGCTTGACGCGGCAAGTCCAATGTTGTGACCCGCGTCAGTTCTCGCTTGTACTGTTTGTCATCGAACGGCCGCGCCCGGTGCATCGTCGTTCGATTGTCCCAAATCACCAGATCGCCTAGTTCCCACTGGTGGGAGCATAAAAACTCCCTCTGCGTGGCGTGCTCGATCAGGTCCTTGAGCAACAACCGACCCTCCGGCACTTCCCACTCAATGATTCTCGCGGCATGCGAGGCCAAATAAAGCGCTTTGCGATCAGAGCCTTCGACGGTTCGCACTAAAGGGTGTGTCGCGCCCGGAAGCTTGGCTTGTTCCTCAGGTGAAAAGTCGAATCCCATGGTGTGCCGCGAATACACAATTGAATGGTGCGCGTGTAAAGGCTCGATGACTGTTTTGAGCTCAGCGCTCAGAGCATCGTAAGCTGCCCGCATATCCGCAAATTCAGTATCTGCCCGCACAGGGGGAATGTTGCGTGCGAAAAGCATGGAATAACGACCACAGGGGTTTTCAAAAGAGGCATCGGTATGCCAGATTCGGTTACTAATGCCGTTCATTCTGCGACGATCCTGTGCCTCCAGGATGTTACCGTCACTGCCGACATTGGAAATATCCGTCAGCGCTTCGTTCCCAAAACGGTTTTTGGACAGTACGGCAGAGGAAGTCTTAGCGTGAAGTTCACCGTCCAGACGTTGAGCAAACTTGACTTGCTCATCATGTGAAAACTGTTGGCCGCGAAACACCAGTACACCGTACTGACTCATTGCGCGTCTAATTTGCTCTAAAAGCACTTGGTCATTCAAGGCGCATAAATCAATCGGACTGGCTTGCGCCATGAACGTTGGGTGCAGTTTTGTGAAAGTCAAGCTCACATTTGTCTCCCGCTACTGAATAGTTGTAGGCTAGGTTGATTTTTTTAGTTAGGATTTGTGTCTTGAAATATACACGCTCTCTCCCTGTTACAGACTGGTTGCCATGACTAAAAAAATTGTTTTTTTGACCAACCCGATTCATCCAGAAATTCATGCGGAGCTTGAAACAGTCGCTCGTGTGGTCGTTTCGCCGTCCACCAGTGACCTAGATCTGATTGCTGGCGCGGAGTCCGCTTCAGTCATCGTGGTGCGTCACCCGTTGCCCCCTGCGTTGTTTGAGCGTGCGTCGCAATTGGTGGGCGTGTTGCGTCATGGGGCGGGCGTCGACATGGTGCCGATTGACGTGGCATCGCAGCATCACATCGCTGTTGGCAATGCCCCGGGTGCTAACGCTCGTACAGTGGCAGAATTTGCTGTCGGTCAAATGCTGGCTCTGGCCCACAAAAGTGCGGCCATTAATATGAAAATACGAACCGAAGGCTGGGGCCAGGCGCGAGCCATGGCGGATCAGGGTTTCGATTTGGCGGGTAAGCGGGTCGGTTTGGTGGGCGTGGGCGCGATCGGTCAGGCTGTGGCTAAGATCTGTCATGCCGGTTTTGGTATGGAAGTGATAGGTTACCGACCCAGTGGACGACCAAGTTTGGACATTATTGAGAGCGTCTCCTTGGAACAGATCTTCTCAGATTCAGACTTTGTGGTGCTGGCGTGCCCTTTAAACGACCAAACTAGAGGTTTGATCAATCGAAGCTTGCTGGAGTCGATGCAATCAACCGCCTGCCTGATTAATGTGGCTCGCGGCGCCGTGGTCGACCAAGAGGCTCTCGTGGATGTGTTGGTAGCTAAAAAAATCGCAGGCGCTGCGCTTGATGTATTTACGCAACAGCCTTTGCCGGCATCCTCCCCCCTTTATCGTTTAGACCATGTGTTGCTGTCTCCTCATATGGCTGGCATTACTGACGACAGTCTCAAGGCTGTAGGCGCAAGTGTGGCGGCTCAAGTTAAGCAATTACTCAGGGGAGAATTGCCCGAACATCTCGTCAATCGTTCGCATTCGGCAGAAATTCTGGTGCGTTTACGACAGTTACTCAAAAGAGATTAAGATTTACTTTATTTGTGTGAGCTATCGCAGCGATTGAAGCGCTCTATCTAGGAGATGCTTCCCGCGCGCGCGAGGGGATTTGATTTTCTCTGACGCTGATCCGGTGCTACTATTTCAGGTTACCGAAGTTTGAACTCAGTGTCTTTAAGAAGCATTTACATGAATCTGCCACTCAACGCTCCTGATTACGTTCGTCACGAAGGCCTCAAAAAATGGGTCGCCTCCATCGCTGCCAAGGTCAAACCTGCTCGCATCGTGTGGTGTGACGGTTCCCAAGAAGAATACGACCGACTGTGTGCCGAGATGGTGCAGTCCGGCATGCTGATCAAGCTCAATGCTGAAAAGCGTCCAAATTCCTTTTTGGCACGCTCTGCTCCGGATGACGTGGCACGCGTCGAAGATCGCACCTTTATCTGTAGCGCGAAAAAAGAAGATGCGGGTCCTACCAACAATTGGATTGCGCCTGCTGAAATGCGCACCAAGTTGGACGAATTATTCGAAGGTTCAATGGCTGGCCGTACGCTTTACGTTGTGCCATTTTCGATGGGCCCACTGGGTTCCCCGATCGCTCAGATCGGTATAGAGCTATCTGATTCGCCTTACGTTGCTGTCAACATGCGCATGATGACGCGGATGGGCAAAAAGGTGTACGAAGTTCTTGGAACAGATGGTGAGTTTGTGCCTTGTGTGCACACTGTTGGTGCGCCCCTCGCAGCGGGACAAGCAGACGTGGTCTGGCCTTGTAACGAGACTAAATACATTGTTCATTTCCCAGAGACCCGCGAAATTTGGTCTTATGGTTCTGGTTACGGCGGCAACGCCTTACTGGGCAAAAAATGTTTCGCCTTGCGCATCGCTTCGACAATGGGTCGCAGCGAAGCGAGTGAAAAGGCCCCCGGCTGGTTGGCCGAGCACATGTTGATCCTGGGCGTACAAGCTCCTTGGGGTAAAAAGTATCATGTCGCAGCCGCTTTCCCTTCAGCCTGTGGAAAAACTAACTTTGCGATGTTGATTCCTCCCGCAGGTTTGGCGCAGCAGGGTTGGAAAATCACCACAATCGGTGACGATATCGCCTGGATCAAGCCTGATGCTCAAGGCAACCTCCGCGCGATCAATCCAGAGGCAGGCTATTTTGGCGTAGCGCCTGGCACCAACGAGCAGTCCAACTTTAACTGCATGGCCACTCTCAAGAGTGACACTATTTTCACAAACGTCGCCCTGACGGATGACGGAGATGTCTGGTGGGAAGGCATGTCCAAGGTTCCTCCCGCACACCTGATCGATTGGCAGGGCCGTGACTGGACGCCGGAGCAGGCCAAGGAAAAGGGCATCAAAGCTGCCCATCCAAACGCACGCTTTACAGTTTCTGCTACGCAAAATCCCGTACTGGATCCAGAGTGGGACAATCCAGAGGGTGTTGTGATCGACGCGTTTATCTTCGGTGGTCGTCGCTCCACGACAGTGCCTTTGGTCACTGAAGCACGTGACTGGGCTGAAGGTGTCTACATGGCCGCCACGATGGGTTCTGAAACCACTGCAGCAGCCGTGGGTCAACAGGGTGTTGTGCGTCGCGATCCTTTCGCGATGTTGCCTTTCTGCGGCTACAACATGGCCGAATATTTCAGCCACTGGTTATCCCTGGGTAGTTTCCTGCAGTCCTCGGGTGCCAAGTTGCCAAAGATTTTCTGCGTCAACTGGTTCCGCACGGATGAAAATGGCAAGTTTGTCTGGCCTGGTTTCAGTGAAAATACGCGCGTCTTGAAATGGATGTTAGGTCGTATCGAAGGCCAAGCTCAAGGCAGCGAGCATGCTTTTGGCATTACGCCGGAATTTGCTGATATTGATTGGGATGGCATGGATTTTTCAAAGGAAAAGTTCAACACCATTACCTCGATTGATGTTGCCGCATGGCAGCAGGAGTTCAAACTTCACGATGAGTTGTTTGAAAAGCTTTCCTTTGGTTTGCCTGAGCACCTGCTCAAAATCAAAGCCAGCTTCGAAGCACGTCTTGGCAAGTAATTGTCTGCGACTGAGTTGAGTCAAACTCAGTCTGACGCGATAAAAAAGGCCCGATCTTCGGGCCTTTTTTATTCTCTATGATCCGGTACTTGTTTACGTACCGGCTCTTTCCAACATCGCATGTAACAACACGTTGCAACCCGCTTCAAGGTGCGCAGGCTGCGCATCCTCGATTTCGTTATGACTGATTCCATCTTTACATGGAACAAAAATCATCGCAGTGGGGGCGACGCGCGCCATATACACAGCATCGTGTCCGGCACCACTCACGACATTCATCTCGGATAAACCAATCTTTTGGGCGCCATTGCGAACAGCACTGACAAGCTCTGTTGCAAAAGCTTGTGGTGGAAAGTAGACCACTTGCGTGATGTCGATGGTGACCTTGCCTTTTTTCGCGATCTCCTGCGCTCGAGCCTGCAAGGTTTCGACCATGCGGGTCAACACCTCGTCGCTGTCCGCACGAAAATCAACAGACATTTTGACTGTGCCAGGAATGACGTTACGCGAGTTAGGATAGTTGTCCAACATGCCAACCGTACCACGTGCATTGGGCGCATGATCCAAGGCGGTTTGATTGACCAATTGAATCATGTGTGAGGCTGCGAGCAGGGCATCGTGACGCAATGCCATGGGTGTTGGGCCCGCATGTGCTTCGGAGCCTATGATGACCACATCAAACCAGCGTTGTCCTAATGCCCCAGTCACTACACCAATGGTGATGTCATGTGCCTCTAGAACCGGTCCTTGTTCAATATGCGCCTCAAAGTAGGCACCTATTTTTTTAGGGTCAATCTGGTCTGTACCGTTGTAACCAATTGATTTGAGGGCTTCGCCGACAGAGATCCCATCGCGATCTTTCTGCTCAAGGATAAAGTCCGTTTTGAACTCGCCAATAAATGCACCCGATCCCATCATCACCGGGACAAAACGTGAGCCTTCTTCGTTGGTCCACACCACGACTTCAAGCGGTGCCTCGGTTTCTATACCTGCATCGTTCAAGGTATGCAGCACTTCGATGCCTGCTAGCACACCGTAGTTACCGTCGAATTTTCCACCAGTGGGCTGTGTATCAATGTGACTTCCTGTCATGACGGCTGGCAAGTCGTTGTTCCGGCCCGCACGTCTGGCAAAGATATTACCGACCGCATCAATGCGAATCGTGCAGCCCGCGGCTTTGGCTTGAGCAACAAAATAGTCACGGCCTTGGCGATCGAGGTCCGTCAACGCCAGTCGACAGACACCGCCTTTTTTAGTGGCACCGATTTTTGCAAGCTCCATCAGAGCTTGCCACAGGCGCTCCCCATTGACGCGCAAATCAGTCAGGGGGGCAAGTGCGGTGACAGACATAATCTAACTCCATGAAAGTTTCGTGAATCTTGTGGCAATTTAGCGACTCTGTAGCTAAACAGATTGATTGCGCTTAATGTAAGAACTAGGTTAAATGATGCCATGCGATCGCGCAATGCGTGAGCGTATTTAAATTAGATAAGGTTAAAAGATGAAACTTGATGCGATTTCGCACCGTCACCGCAATACCAAGATTGTTGCCACGTTAGGGCCCGCGAGCAGCGACCCTGCCATGATCCGCCAGCTTTTTGATGCCGGAGTGGATGTTTTTCGTCTAAATTTTAGCCATGGTACGCATGCCGACCACAAATTGCGTTACGACGCGATCCGTCAGATTGAGGCCGATGTGGGGCGTCCAGTTGGCATTTTGATGGATCTGCAGGGTCCCAAGCTACGCTTGGGCAAGATCGTAGACGGCAAACTCGCGCTGAGCACAGGTCAGAAAATCCGCTTGGATTTGGATCCCACGCCAGGTGATATCAATCGTGTGCCATTATTGCACCCCGAAATTTTCGCAGCGATTCGCCCAGGCGATGACTTGTTGATTGACGATGGTAAGGTCCGCCTGCGTGTCCTCTCGTCGACCAAAGAGTATGCGGATGTTCAGGCACTCAATGCAGGCGTTATCTCGGATCGCAAAGGGGTCAACGTACCCGGTGCGATTTTGCCAATGTCCGCCTTAACCACCAAAGATCGAGAGGATCTCGATTTTGGTCTGAGTATCGGGATGGATTGGATTGCACTTTCTTTCGTGCAGCGTCCTGAGGATATTATTGAGTTGCGTGAAATTGTAGGCAATCGTGCCTGGATCATGGCCAAACTTGAAAAGCCCTCCGCCATTGACTCGCTTGAGGCGATTGTGGCGAGTTCTGATGGCGTGATGGTGGCGCGCGGAGACTTGGGTGTTGAGTTGCCCCCCGAAGAAGTCCCTGTCTTGCAAAAACGCATTGTTCGCGCCTGTCGAGAAGCTGGTAAACCGGTCATTGTCGCGACACAGATGCTGGAGTCTATGATTACATCACCCGTGCCGACCCGTGCAGAGGTGAGTGATGTGGCCACTGCCGTTTACGACGGTGTGGACGCAGTGATGTTGTCTGCAGAGTCTGCCTCAGGTGCTTATCCGATCGAAGCTGTGACCATGATGGATAGGATTTTGCTCAGCACAGAAAAGGATCCTCTTCAACGTATCATGATGGAAGCCGTTCATTCGCGTCGCAAAAACGATGCGCGTGATGCAATTTCCGCGGCCATCCGTACTGTCGCTGAGACGCTCCCGGTTGCGGCCACAGTTGCCTATACTTCCTCAGGTGCAACGACTCTGCGCGTTGCACATGAGCGGCCACGTGCGCCGATTTTGAGTATGACCCCAGTCGCAGCGGCCGCGCGCCGTTTGTCACTCGTTTGGGGCGTACATTCGATCCAGGCCGCTGACGTAGAAAGTACCGAAGAAATCGTGATGCATGCGACGCTCGCCGCCAAGAAAAACGGCTTTGGGACACCTGGTCAGGCGTTGTTGATTATTGCCGGAACACCTTTTGGCGTGCCGGGCTCCACCAACCTGTTGCGTATTTCTTGGATTGGTGAGGAGCCTGACGTTTCTTAAGCATTAAAAGGCGACTTGAAGCCCGATCTGGCCATAGCCGCCTTTGTAAGCATTAGTAATGGAGGTGTCGTAGCCGAGCGAAAAACTCAGTTGACTGCTCTTGGAGAGTTTGACATTCAGACCAGCGTCAACACTCATCCAATTCGCAGGCAACTGGGCGTTAAACGCTACATTGCTGAGGCCATTTGGGCCTTGGAAAACAATCTGAGCGTTTCTTCCTGCAAGCGTGGACAGCCCACTCAGTCGCAGCCAAGCCTGACTGTCCGTGCCACTATTGCTATTATTGTTGTAGGCCAATTTGATGCCAATGCGACCGGTCAGTGATGAGTCGTTCGGGATACCAATGTTGGCGTAAAAGTCTGCCGTGTCATTTAGTTTAGTGTTGTTATAGATTAACTGGGCTTGAGGTGTCAGGCTCACTCGCTCAGATACGCTGAGCTTCCAGCCCGTTTCGACAGATGCAGTCACACCCCAGCCCGTCGTATTGGTTGATGCTCCCAAAATTGAGTTAGCGCGCACGCCACTCAACCGCGAGACTTGCAATAACGAGTCTACATAAAGGCCTTGCGCTGTGATATGTGTCGCATTTAAGCCCAATGAATAACCTTGCAACAGTACATTTCCAGTTCCGACACTGCCATTGGAGTTGTAAGTGTTACCTGAGGCTTGTCCAAGCGTGATAAATGGGCCAATAAAAGTTTTGGCACCGTCTCCTGATTCGTTTTTATACATATCTGTGCCAAGTTGAATGGCAAAAGTTCGTGCGTTTAATCCCGGACCTTGATTGCGATCATCAGAGCGGAGTTCACCGGATTTCCCAAGCATCCGACCCCAACTGGTTTTGTTATGACTAATACCAAGTGCCCCGTTAGCTTGAGCAAGATCATTTCGACGTTGATCAAAGCTATCCACTGTTGATAGCATGTAGAGGCGAGCCAAGCTCGGAATAGAAGGGTAGTTCGCGACCTCGATTCGCTGGGTGGGTTGTGGAGTAATAGGCTCGGGCACTGGCACAATAACTGGAACTACTTGAGGAACAGCTTGTTGCGTTTGCTCGGTTGGGATGTAATCTTGAACAGGGGCACTACCATAGGCGGCTGCAGTTTCTGTCGATGCAGTATTGTCTGCGCGGAGATACCAATTTTGAGACGAACTTGTGCCACCTTGGATCACGCGATACTCATAAGCACCTGCCGCAATTCGGCCGGGATAATAAAACGAATTGCTGGCTGTTGTGGCACCTGCCTTAGTGTTGATCAGTAATATCCCATCCCCGGAAGTGGGGCTGCCGAGCAACTGGATGTTGTTGAGTCCGATCTGCGTGGTGCCTGTTGCTGTGGAGTTTGGACCACTGATCGTCAGGGTGTCAGCGATTAGATTGGGTTGAGAATTATAAAGTTTGGTGACAAACACGCCACCAGCACTCGTATAATTTCCTGCGATCGTCAAGTTAGTCGGGTTACCTGTAGCACTCGGTTGAATGATACCAAAGTTACTCATATTCCCGTTAATCGTGCCTTTGCCTTGGAGAATGGCGCCCGATAAAACGGAGGTATTAGAGTTGATGGAGCCATTCAGTAGAAGGGTCCCTGTTGATACGGTTGTGTTGCCGGTATAGGTATTCGCAGCTGAAAGTTCCAGTACGTTATCACCGATTTTATTCAAACTTCCCAAGCCGCTAATGACACCAGAGAGCGTGAGTGTCTGGCCATTGGTGTTGATCGTGCTCGGGCCATTGAGTGTAATAGCATTGTTCACGCTGACATTCGCATTGGCCTGCAAGGTGGTATTAGCCTGCATGGTCAGGGCACCGGTACCGAGGGCTTGATTGTTCGCAACGGCCAGTG
>JAOATE010000033.1 GCA_030158305.1 Burkholderiaceae bacterium | reverse complement strand
AAAAGTCACGGTCATGGCGCGCGGGGGACCTACTCGGATTAATAGACGGTAGTACAGGACATACGCTAGCGCCGTACAGAGCAAGCCCAGTCCGATGAGTGCCGCCCAAGCGCCGCCGGAGATCGGAGTCGAGGGCCAGGTGTAGAGGGTAAAAGGTAACAGCATGAGACCCGCTGCGACGAGTGATCCTGCAGCGGTCGCAATGGGATCGGCGTCCATGAGGTATTTTTTGGTGTAGCTAGCAGCAATGCCGTAAAAGATCGGTGCCGCCACCCCGGCAATCACGGCATAGATAGAAGCGGTATCGTTAAACGATAGCTTGTCCCACACCAGCACCAAGATCCCGGTAAAGCCCACCATCAGTCCCAGCATCCGCAGAGGCGGGAGCTTGTCCTTGAGCCAGACCCAGGCGATCGCCGCACCCCAGAGGGGTGTGAGCGCGTTGATAATGGACATCGTGCCCGCAGGCAGCGTCATGGTGGCAAAATTAAAAAAGATAAAGGGTAGCGCCGAGTTGAATAAGCCGACGATGATGATTGAGCGCCAATAGGTGCGAATCACAGCGATCTTTTTACTCAGGAACAAAATCGGCAACAGCGTCACGCCAGCAATGAGCGTACGCATCCCAGACAGCGCGATCGGACCAAAGTCACCGACGGATAAGCGAATAAACAGAAATGAGCTTCCCCAGATCGCGGCGAGTAACAACAAATCGATGACATCTACACGGCGCATGAGATAAAAGGGGCTTTTAGGTAAGGAGGTAAGACAAAACGTAGGGATCACCCACTATAAACGAGTAAAGTAATGAAACTCATTCTTTGATACATCCGCGACGCCCTATGCCAAGTACCCACGCAAACTCCACTCGTCAGACTCCTTCTCTGGCTGTGACCGCCAAAGCCTACGAGCTGATCATCGTCATGCCTGTATACGAGGATAGAGAGGCCTCTTGTCAGCTGTTTCGTGAGCTGTTTGCGCAGTACGGAACTTCAGTGTTTGTGGTGGCGGTCGATGATGGGTCGCTGAGACACCCCATCAGCGCAGAGCACCTCGACGAGATTGGACTGCCAGGTGCCGTGATCCATTTGCGTCGCAACGTCGGCCATCAGCGCGCGATTGCGATTGGTTTGCATTATGTCGCGGAAAACTTTCCTAACGCACCCTGCACGGTTGTCATGGACTCCGACGGTGAGGATACGCCCGCCACCATCCCGCAGCTGATCGCGCCGCTTGAGTCTGAGGATGTCGATGCTGTCGTCGCGCAACGTAAAAGCCGGATGGAAACGCTGCACTTCAAGCTTTTTTACGTGGTGTACAAACTCATTTTTCGTCTACTGACGGGTCGCAAAATTAACTTTGGTAATTTTGTCGCGCTTAAGCCTGCCGCCGTGCGTCGTCTTGCCTCCATGTCGGAGCTTTGGACCCACCTCGCAGGTTGCGTCCTGCTTTCCAAGTTGCGCGTGCGCTCTGAGCCCATCGATCGCGGTCGTCGCTATGCCGGCAAAAGCAAGATGAACTTTACCGGTTTGGCCTTGCATGGTTTTAGGGCGGTGATGATTTTTGCCGAAGACGTGTTGGTGCGCGTGGGGATCGTGTGTTCGGTCGTGGCCGCATTGACCATCGGTGCGGGACTGATTGCGACGGTGTTCAAGATCATTGGTTTTGCCACTCCGGGCTGGTTCTCCGTGACCCTGGGTATTTTGCTGATTGTTTTTTTACAGACGGGTGCGTTGACGCTGGTGGCGCTGATGCTAAGTGGCGTGGTCAGAGGCGGCGCCGAATCGCCGCAGCAGTATCGCAACTATATTGATCAGATTAGTTATACGAAGAGTCTTTAAGGACATTCGTACTATCTAGAAAACCACTGCCATCTGGTTTAAAGCTCAACCACGTTTCCCCGTGAACGAAATGCAGCCCCGTGGCACTAATCCTGCATCGCCATGTTTGAACGCGCTCCGGATGCGGTCGACTCAATACGATGGGTGACAGCACGGCGGCACATATCCCTTTGGGCCATCGCGTTGAGCGATAGCGCAGCCAGTTGACACCGCATGTTCGGGCGGTCTCGGCGAGTATGTGGCACTCAGCGTAGTTGAGTGGGTCTCCCCACAGGTGTTGCAAGGTATTCCAGGGTGCCGCTGTGAGGTCGATGCATGATCCCTGTGCCCGCGCTTGAAATATCGTCAGTTCCGCGCGGACTTCTTTATCCTTTAGACCCTCGCTGTCCATTAAAAACCGCCAACGCCAGTAACCCGCTTCTGCGCAAGCCGTGGGGATGTCTTCGGCTCCGTACCACACACCACTTTCGTGCGCGCGTCGAAATCGAGAAGGGTAGGCGCTGGTGTAACGAAACGGAGTGACTAGCAAATAGTCTGCATTGAGGGGGGTAGGTGGCTTGCTGCTTTCGAGCATATGCTCCAGCAAGTGTTGTTCCTCCACGTTGTCCACAAGACTCATCGTCGCCACGCGGTGTTGAGCCTCAACTGCTCGCCAGAGTTGCCTACGACTGATACGACTATGCTGGGCGACCCAGGTGTGATCAAAACCTGGCATCTTTAAACTGTAGCCCGCATGCCGTCCAAGTAGTTCACAACGGAGACTAAGCCTTGGGCAGATTGAATAAAGTCACGAGGAACAGCATTAAAAGCATGGTTGTGCGAGCTCATCCAGTCCAGGCGACGCTGACTGTCGTTACCCACCAAAGCGTCTAACGAACGATACAGTCGAACCATTAGGAGCGCCATCTCACCTTCTTTGCTCTGTGGGTCTATTGTCTTTAGGCCTGAGCCTAGGCGTGAGATGGTGCTGGGGCTGGTGCCGATAATCCGAGCAAGCTCAGAGCCGCCGAGCGAGAGTTGCGATGCCGCGCGAAGGGTCGCTTGCGTGAGCACCTTGCCTGCATCTGACCGCATTGCATGAGCGGTTTTCATGAAACTCTCCATATTTTCATATGAAATTATAATCACCTTTCCTTTCACAGGCAAATAAAGCATATTCCGGTTTCAAATTCCTCGCATACAAATACTTACAAATAACGACATCTAAGCCAAAAAGCGTATCAAAACCTCC
>JAOATE010000032.1 GCA_030158305.1 Burkholderiaceae bacterium | reverse complement strand
GCAACCAGTTGATCTTGAACATCTTTGCGTGAAGAAGTGAGGCCTTGTGTTTTCGGTTGCTCGAACCCCGCAAAAGATCACACACTTAAAGCACGCAAATTATTTGGAACACCGAAATGCCACAAGCTAAAACACTCACACCCGCAGAACTTGAACAAGTGCTGACCTACATCGACAGCAAACCCAACGCTATGCGCAATCGAGTGGCGCTGCTGCTGACTGTGTGGGCAGGATTGAGGGTTGGCGAAGTTGCTGGCTTGACCATTGCCGATGTGCGCAACGCTGATGGCACGGTGAAAGCTGAAATCTTCTTGGCTGCTGCGCGGGTCAAACACGCACACGCACGCACTGTCTATATCAATGCTCGCTTGCAGGCAGAACTGCAAGCCTATGTGACCAGCAAGAATTGGTATGCCGCCGATCAAGCACTGTTTTGCACACAGCACACGCCACGCAAAGGCTTCTCGGCCAACACGATGACACAGCACTTCCACTATCTCTACAAGCGTGCGGGGATTGAAGGTGCATCCAGCCATTCCGGTCGCCGCACCTTCATCACCACATTGGCAAATCGTGGCGTCAGTGTGCGGCTGTTGGCATCACTTGCAGGACACCGCAGCATTGCCACAACCCAACGCTACATTGATGTGAATGACGAGATGAAACGTCAGGCTGTGGAGCTCGTTTGATCAACCATTACTTTAAGTAATACTTTGCGGGATGCAGGGTGGCAGATCGAACGAAACTGCCACACCAACTCTCAAAATGAGACTTAGGATGGTCACTCGTCCTCAAGCGCTTCCGTGTCCTTGCCTTCGAGCCTTTCGACCATTTTTAGTGCAGCCTCAAGATTTTTTGCAAAGTTCTTGGCGATTGCATTGATCACAAAATCCTCCGTGTCTTTGTCTGTTGGCAAGCAAGTCAGCATCCGCAGTTCGGCTAAGTTTGAGGGATTGCGTGGAACAGCAAACGCAGTGCTGACCGTGATGACATAGCCGTTTGGTGCTGTTTGCAAAACTTTGCCGCGAGGGATGTGCGCTGTGCCAAGTGGCTGCAGTTCCATTGCCTTCAAATACCGCCACGCCAACTCAGTGCCAGACTTCAGCGCTTCACGGTACAGCTTGGCCTTGTCTTGTTCGATTTGAGAGATCCGCAGCTTCTCAAGACCACCTTCTTTTTCCACATACGCAATGAAGGCTGCTGGCTTGATCTTGGCTTCTTGCGCCGCTTCGATCGCACGACTGTACAGGTGAGCAGTCTTCGGTTTGACCACAAAGATCAGCCTGATCAACAAGCTGATATCACTTGTGTTCTTGTTGGTCTTGATGCCCTTTTTTTTCAAGTAATGACGAAGATGATCAAAGTATGTATCTCGGTACTTGTGCTGCTTGATCTCTTCGTACAGCTCATAAGTTTGGCCAAGATATTTGTAGAGCATCTCGGTCTCAAATGCAGCTACCTTTGCCGTGATGTTGGCAAAGTTTTTTGCAATCTTCGCCGCCTTATTGATGAGTGGCGTCATCTCATCATTGCGCTCTTCCTCGAAGCCCTTAGCCACAATGACATTGGCCGAAACAACGCTCGTGCTGGTCGTTGCGATGACAACAGATGATGAAGTTGCAGCGGTGATCGGCTGGCCTTTTGCTGCCTTGCTTGCACGAGGCTTGGCAACGGTCTGTTTGGTCGTTTTTTTGGCAGGTGGCATTGCTGTGCTTTCGACTGTTGGCAAACCATTACTTTAAGTAATACTTTGCGTATGCCTCCATTCTGCACCGACAACAGGGGGCAAGTTTGGCATTTTTTGTGTATCAAGCCCCAGTCAAAGCAGCCCTGTAACCAAGCCACAAAAACGGCCGGGCTTGAGGATAGCGTGATGGTCTGATCGCAGCTTGCAGGGCTTGTGCTGCAACACACCGCTTGATCAGCGTGTGGCTACCCAGCAACTTGCTATCTACGCAGCCATTTGAGCTTGCTTTCTTTAAGAAATGATTGGCTGCACGAGCGTCGATTTAATCGACACTTGCGCTGACGTTTAAAACGACACTGCACTGTGCGCGCCTTGGTCAGTTCGTGGTCACAGCACAAGACGACCCACACAGGCGTAAAAAAACCCACCGTGTTGCCACAGTGGGTTTTTAGACTTTAAATCTCAAACTGTCTTACGACAGCGTGGGATTAGAAAGCGTGACGGATACCGATAGCGGTACGTGCAAACTTGGTGTCTGCACCTTTGATGGTTGCAGGAGTCAAAGCAGCTTGCACAGTACCGGCCTTGTCGTCGATCGACTCAGCGCGGAAGTACACGGCAGTGCGCTTGCTCAGGTTGTAGTCAGCGCCCAAAGCAACAAGCTTAGACTTCGTGCTGTTAACGTCGTTCTTCAACTCACCAGCTTGTGCCATCAAGACCACAGCACCCATTGTGTAGGTACCGGAGATCGAGAAAGCTTTGTTGTTCACGCTGCTGGTGTTGGTCTTGTTGGTCTGGTACAAACCGAACAGCTTGGCATCGCCGAAAGCGTAGTTGGCGCCCAAGGTGTTGACTGTTTGGTCAGTAGTGCCAGTGCCAACATCTTTGAAGTCTTGCTTCAAAGAGCTGAACGAAGCAGCCAGAGGGCCGTTAGCGTAGTTCACGCCAACTTCAGTGGTGCCTTGCATATCGTAAGCGCCCAGGCCGCCGAAGCTGGTCTGCTTGACGGCTTTAGCCGCGCCATCAACTGTATCAACAGCTTTGGTTTGCTTGGCAGCATAGTACAAAGAAGCGTTGAAACCGTTGAAAGAAGGCGATGTGTATTTGACGGAGTTGTCAGAGCGCACTTGCGAAGTGCTTTGAGCATCGTTCACGTAGAAAGTACGGAAGCCCGAACCAATGGCGGTACCGAAAGGTTGGCCAGTCAAGTAGGTGCCCAGTGTGTTGTAGTTCACGGCGCCAGCGTCGATAGCACCAAAGCCACCAGCCAAACCAGCACGAATTTCGCCGTTACCGAAGGTCGAAGCAGCAGCCACAGTTTCGTTACCCAGAACCACTGGCGTAGAAGCAGAACCTGTGTTGCCCTTGTTGGACACGGTGTTCCAGTCGGTTTCAACGCGGAAGTTGGCC
>JAOATE010000031.1:109700-140663 GCA_030158305.1 Burkholderiaceae bacterium | reverse complement strand
ACTCGCCTTGGATAGTGTGCTCCCAGGGAGAACCTCGTTGACGATTGCGCATCGCCTGGCCACTGTGTTGCGCGCCGATCGCATCATCGTGATCGAAGACGGCATAGTCGTCGAGCAAGGCAAGCACGAAGAGCTCATCACTCAGGGCGGGCTGTATGCAAGGTTGGCGAAATTACAGTTTGCTTGAGGATGGTACGTTCTATAATGCCAAATGGATAAGTTTTGACACTTTGCACGAATAAGGACCGACATGATTCAAGTTACCCCAGTCATTCTTTGTGGCGGTTCGGGAACGCGGCTTTGGCCACTCTCTCGCGGCGGCTTTCCAAAGCAGTTTTTATGTTTGACGGGTGATAACAGTCTGTTTCAGCAGACCGCAGAAAGACTACAGGGCCTCGATAGTGCAACGACTCAAGCGACTGCGCCATTAATCGTTTGCAACGAAGAGCATCGGTTTCTCGCCCAAGAGCAACTCCGTGAAAGTGGCATCCACGGTGCCAAGTTCCTGCTCGAACCCCTCGCTCGCAACACGGCTCCCGCCCTCACGCTTGCCGCGCTTGCTGCACAAGACGGTGACGCTGATCCCGTATTGGTGGTGACGCCGGCGGATCAGGCGGTGTCTGGTGTAGAAATATTTACTCAAGCTATGCAAACAGCGATTACGGAGGCGGCAACAGGCAGCATTGTGATCCTGGGTATTCAACCCGACCGTCCAGAGACAGGTTACGGCTATATCAAAGCGGGTGCTTCTGCGAATGCTCAGAGCACGGTGACGACTGTAGAGCGTTTTGTTGAAAAGCCCGATCTTGAAACTGCGCAGGCCTACGTGAACGAAGGCGGCTATTTCTGGAATGCCGGTATTTTTGTTTTAAAGGCTTCAGTCTGGTTGAAAGCCATGGAGACCTTTCAGCCTGAGATGCTGATCAAGATCAAACATGCTTGGGCGTCCCGTCAGCCAGATAGCCAGTTTTTGCGTCCCGGCAAAGCCGAGTTTGAGCAGGTGCCGAGTGAGTCAATCGACTATGCCGTCATGGAACGCTGTCCAGGCAGTGCATTCGCCACCAAAATGGTGAGTCTGGATGCGGGTTGGAGTGATCTTGGTGCTTGGGATGCGGTCTGGAATATTCAAGAAAAAGACGCAGCTGGTAATGCTCACAAAGGTGATGTGATTTCCAAAGACTGTCGCGACACCTTTGTGCATGCGTCCAGTCGCTTAGTGAGTTTGGTCGGTGTGCAAAATCTTGTGGTGATTGAAACAGCCGATGCGATTTTGGTGGCCGACAAGTCTCGTGGTCAGGATGTGAAACATATCGTCGAGGCGCTCAACAAGCAACGCCGTCAAGAGCAAAACTTGCACCGTAAGGTCTATCGTCCCTGGGGGTGGTATGACAGCATCGACGGTGGCGGACGCTTTAAGGTCAAACGGATTCTCGTTAATCCAAAGGCGAGTCTGAGTTTGCAGATGCATCATCATCGTGCTGAGCATTGGGTGGTGGTCTCAGGTACGGCTGAAATCACTAATGGTGACAAGGTCACAATTTTGTCTGAAAATCAGTCCACCTACATTCCTCTCGGCCAAACCCATCGTTTGTCCAATCCAGGCACGATCCCGCTTGAAATTATCGAAGTGCAGTCAGGCAGTTATCTGGGGGAGGACGATATTGTGCGCTTTGAGGATCAGTACGGTCGCACAGCTTAGTCTTGTTTCATGAGCATCAAAACGAAAAGATTGAGTCAACCAATCTTTGAAAGAACGTTCTTCAGATAAGCCTGATACAAGCGCTCTGGATCTTCGGTCATTGGAAAATGTCCGAAGCCTTGCATCTCCTGAAAGACACTTCCTTTGATTTCGGCGGCGACGCGTTTGGTCTCTGCCGGACTAGCCGAATAATCATAGTCGCCTGTCAATAACCAGAGCGGCGTAGCCGCAGTGTCAATACTAGAGGTGTGTTCGTTTGCTCGAAATTCATCGCTGTAAAACGCAAGATCTCCGTCATACACACTCGGCGCGCCTTGTGAGTAAATCCAAGTCGCAAGTTTGCGTCGCCAGAGAGGACTATGAGGGCTGAGCAGCGAAGCGACCCAGGTGGCCGCCAATCGCGCTCCATGGACTTTCGGATGGTCGAGGTAGGGCGTACGTCGTCCAGGTGAGTGGTAGGGTGTTTCTAGCAAAATCGCAGCACGAAACAGTTCGGGATGTTTCGCCAGCAGGGTCACACCAATCGCAGAGCCCATCGAGCAACCCATCAACACGACAGCTTGGCTAAAGCGACGTTGAATAAAATCACGGACAGTCTGACGATAATCATTTTGTGTCAGTGTCCACTGCCAATTCGCTGTCTGATTGGGGAGCGTGGAGCGACCATGCCCCGGCATATCAAACGCCACCATATGCCATTTTTCCAGCATCTCTGGCATGCTCATCAACCCGTGCCATTGACGACTGTCAGCGCCTGCCGTGTGCAGCATGCAAATGGGGGGATTGTCTGGGTTGCCTGCGGACTCGACATAGATCCAGCCTTGCGGTGTTTTTAGATACTCGCCTTTGATCTGACTTAAATCATCGGTGTGGATCAAAGGCTCGACCACGTGATGCAGCTTTTGTCTTGCCGCTTCGAGCAGCAGTTCAGCCGTCGGCAGTGACTGCATCAACTCAATGGTTTGTGCCTGAATGGAAAACTCAGGACACAGTCGATAGAGTGCACCGAGTGATTGATAACCAGGCTTGGGGTGCAGACTGCAAGCCTCTTGCCACACGGAGAGCGGTGCATTCAGGACGACTTGGGGGGCTTGTGCCGTATTGGCAGCATGTTCAAACAATACCGCATCGTCTGCGACGATTTGAAGCCAGAGCTCCAGTCTTTCTAGTTGTGTGGCAACAGAGGCCGCGCGACTGGCATCAGAAAGTGCGGCCCTGAGCTGGCTGACATCAGACCTCATGATCGCGTCGTGACTGGATTTAAAGGGTTTGTATGCTGACGGCACCGCGGTCGATTGAAACAATCGTCTCCACAAGATGCCGAGAATACTGAAGATCAGACTCTGAAAAAATCACAGACATTCCCTCAGACTTTAATTGACTAATGACATCTGCCAGGCGTTGCGCAAGCGCAGGCGCGACACCTTCAAAGGGCTCATCGAGAAGGAGTAATTTTTTACCTACCATCAGGGAGCGCCCCAGTGCCACGAGTTTTTGCTGCCCGCCCGACAGCTGCAAACCACGGCGTGGCGCAAACTCTCTCAGCTCAGGGATGATGTTGTAGACATATTCGAGTCGCGCCGGACCATCAATTTCTTTGTTGGCCCAGGCGGGGACTAGGATATTTTCCTCAACCGTCAGATCTGGAATCAGTCTGCGGTCTTCGGGCATATAGCCTACGCCAAGTCTGTTGCGATGATTCACGGGTATGGTCACAAAGTTTTTCCCATCAAACTCAATGGTGCCAGACTTTGGCTTGAGTAAGCCCATCAGGCTTTTCATCAGAGTGGTTTTACCTGCACCGTTACGACCTACGAGACCGACCATCGCACTTGCGCCGACTTCGAGAGAGACATCCCTCAAAATATCGACAGCGCCAATCGAGACATTGAGATTGCTAACCTTGAGCATGTCAGTGTGCCTCCTGAAGGCGCGCAGCGTGCGTTTCGCCGATAATGTATTTAATGACTTGCGGGTCTCTGAGGGCGAGTTCGGGTGATTCGTCTGCGATGATCTGACCGGCATAAAAGGCAAGCACGCGCTCGGCGTGTCGGTTGACAATGTCCATGTCGTGCTCGACAAACAACACTGTCGTGTTGCCGTCTCTGACCGCTTTCATCACCATATCCATGATGTCAAACTTTTCTTCGGCTGAGACGCCGCTCGTCGGCTCATCGAGCAGCAAGATTTTTGGACGAACGGCCATCGCCATGGCGATGTCTAGCAACTTGCGTATGCCGCCCGGCAATACGCGCGCTGTTTTGTCGCGATACTGTGTCAGGCCAAACTTTTCTAGAGACTCTTCTGCGAGTTGGCGAATGTTTTTATCATAAGAGGGGATCTTGGCATCCATCTTGGTAAAAAGACTGCCGTGATGCGCCATCAGACTCACAATGCCATAGCTGACCTCGAGGTTCTCGAGCGCGGTCATGGAGTTATAGAGTTGGGGGATCTGAAATGAGCGACAGACTCCGAGTCGTGTGATGTCACGTGGTGCGAGTTGTGTAATGTCTTGGCCGGAAAAAATGACTCTGCCGGTATCAGGTTTTAAATAGCCTGTGATCATGTTCACAAACGTCGTTTTGCCAGCACCATTCGTACCAATCAGTCCAATGACTGAACCTTCTTGCACTTTGACGTTGATGTTGGCGGCAGCGGTGACTGCACCAAAACTTTTATTCAGACCCTCTGCATGAAGAATGACATTGCTCATGGTTTGTTCTTCCGAAATTTATCTCTCAGCGACCAGAGCCCATTGGGCAACACGAGGATCACAAGAATGAGCGTCAGGCCAATGACCATTTGCCAGGTGTTGGGTGAGTATGAAAACGCGACCGTGTGGATAATGCCGAACACCAGCGCACCGAGGAAGGGCGCCACAACGCTCCCCACACCGCCCAGGATGGTGATAAAGATGAATTCGCCCGAGGTCGTCCAAAACGACATGGCTGGATCAATGTGTCCAACCGCAACGGCTGCGATAGAGCCAGCAAATCCAGCCAGAATACCTGCGATGACGTAAAAGAGGTGCACCGTGCGACGCGCAGAGGCGCCCATGTATTCGGCACGAATCTCATTGTCCCGGATAGCTGTGAGCAGCAAGCCACGGGGGCCTTTCAGAATAGACTGCACAAAAGCGACTGACAGGATGATGATTAAAAATGTCATCCCCAGAACAGCGACACGAACCAAGTCTTTGCCAGGTAACCAGCCAAAGATTGTGACGGCAGGGACGTTGAATCCATCCGTGGAGCCTAAGGCTTCAGTTTTTACCAGCAAGCCATACAGAATCATTGAAAAGGCAAGTGACAGCAGACCAAAAAATATGCCTCGGTACTTTGCCATTAGAAAGCCAAGTAAGTACGCGATGACTCCGGACGCTGCACCACTCGCCAAAATCAAGATACTCATTTCACGAATATTGAGTGTGAGTGAAAGCAATCCTGTGGTGTAAGCGCCCGCGCAGAAAAAAAGCGCCTGTCCAAAGGAAATCAGTCCGGCCCTTAGGAAAAGCATCAATCCCAAAACAACCAGTCCATTTGCCCCCGTAATGGTGAGCATGAACAGCGCCCATTGCGGGATAAACGGCGACAAGGCCAGCACCAAAATCAAGACCAGCAGGAAACGCTGGATGGTTTTATCGAAACTCATATTTTTCTTGCCTCAGCCAGGCTAAAAAGGCCTCGGGGCCGGAACGCCAGCACCAGTGCCATGACGCTGAAAATGACAAACAGTTCGAGCTGGGGGATGTAATGAATGCAAAAGGCCCGCACGATGCCCATGATGATGGCGGCAAGCGCGACGCCGGGCAAGCTACCCAGACCACCCGTGACCACGACGGCAAAAGACAACACGATCACTTCAACGCCCATGCCTGGCGTCACCGAAGTGGTTGGGGCGGTAAATGCGCCTGCAACGCCTGCCAGCGCACAGCCAACGCCAAAGGTCAGTACAAATATTTTGCTGACATCGATGCCCATGGCCGCGCTCACTTCGCGGTCATGAATCACACTCACCAGCAAACGACCAAAATTGGTTTTCTTCAACACGTAGGTGAGGATGATGCCAACGGCAATCGCGAGTCCGAGCATCAATAAATAATAGTTCGGGTAGCTCATGCCACCGATTTCAAAGTTGCCCAAGTAGGCGTAGGGCTCAACGATAAAATAGGGATCGACACCCCAGATCAGCTTCAGGACATCTTCAAGTACAAGGAAGATCGCATAGGTAATCAGAAGGATCACGACCTCATCTTTTTCATACTGATAGCGTAGGATCAGACGTTCGACGAGCGGTCCTACGATAAAGCCCGCTAACAATGCGGACACAAATAAAGCGACATACGAAAGTGCAGGGGGGAGGTCATAGGCGACCCATGCACCCACGACACTTGCTGCAACATAAGCACCCAGCGCATAAAAGCTGCCGTGCGCGACGTTGACAATTTTCATGACTCCGTAAATCAGCGTCAGTCCAACAGCGGCAAGAAACAGCCACGCCGAATAGTTGATGCCGTCAACCAGCACCATCATAATTTGATCAATCATTTAGCTATGCGAGGCGGTTCGCATGTGGAACCGCCTCTTCCCATTCTAGGGTTAAAAAGTCATCAGAGCTGACAGACTTACTTGGCTTTCATTCCGCCAGCAATCCAGTCGTTGCTTTTGACACCCTCTGGAGGCATGACTTGCTCCGCAGGGAAGCGCTGAATGTCTACCAAGGTCATTTTGCCATCAACTTTCTTGGCGCGACCATAAGCGATTTCAGAAACAGCCTGGTGACCGTTGCCAAGTTTGAAGGAGTGCTTGCCACCAAAACCTTCGTATTCAATGCCACGTGTTGCTGCGGCGATTTGATCCGAAGTTGGTTTTTTGCCACCGTTCGCGGCCATGGCTTTTTCGTAGCCCAGTTTTGCAGCCAGCAAGGAGTTGGCCATCTGGTAGGCGGTGTAGTTTGGTGCGACGTTATAACGCGCAGTAAACTTTTCCTGGAACCAGCGGTTCAGAGGCGTGTCAGGTGCGAGGACGCCGTAGGGGCCGCGTGCACCGATAATCGTGCCGTCAGGAATACGGTCAGCCAAACGGAACATGGCGGTCTCGCCTGCGACCAGCACGACATCACTATTTTTATAGAGACCGCGCGGTACGGATTGCAGAATGAAGGCTTCCATGTCGCCGCCCCAGAAGCTGGTGTGGACCACTTCTGACTTGCTCGCCATCAAGGCTGAAATTTCAGCGCTGTACTGGCCAGCAAACAACTTAGGCATTTGTGAAGTGGTGACCTGGATGTTCGGGTAGAGCACCTTCATGGCCGCGTTGAAGTCGTTCCAGGAGTCTTGTCCCCAGGCGTAGTTTTGGTTGATGCCACCAAAGTTTTTGATCGATGGCTTTTGTGCTTTTAAATAACGTGCTGCACCGACGCTGTCAGCGGTGGCGTGGTTGACTGCGCGAAAGACATAGTCTTTTTTGCCATCTTCAAAAATACGCGGTGTGCCGCAATCAAACAGAAAGGTGACGGTCTTGAGTTCTTCGGCCACAGGCGTGATCGCCAGACAGTTACCCGAAGAAATATAACCAACGATCAAGTCAACCTTGTCGCGTTGGACGAGATTTCGAAATTCGGTCACAACGGCTGTGCTGGTGCCTGCTTCGTCGATCAGCGTTGTTTTCAGGGGCGAACCGCCGAAAC
This sequence comes from Burkholderiaceae bacterium, assembly GCA_030158305.1. Lineage (GTDB taxonomy): Bacteria > Pseudomonadota > Gammaproteobacteria > Burkholderiales > Burkholderiaceae_B > Zwartia. The sequence goes on along the minus strand of JAOATE010000031.1, from coordinate 133,276 downwards.
CCTTTTTGTTATAGGGTGCGGGTGCAGTGCCGGCGTTAAATTCGCTGAGCATCAGCTCTGCTGCATTACGGGCAGGTACACCGAAAGGCGATGCCGCTGGGCCGGACAAGAAAGTCACGATACCGACGTTCACTCCGCTGTCAGCTTGCGCGTGCACTGCTGACATGGTTAATCCCGAAAGTAATCCTGCCGCGAGGGCTAATTTGAATTGCATAGTGTTGATCTCCGAATTTTTCTTGGTGTGGGTAATATAAAAGATGTCTCAGTCATGCAGGGGACGAACCATACTATCGAAAACCCTTGTACCCCTGTTGTTCATCAAAAAACGCTAAGCAAGCCCCCCGCTAAGCCGCCTGCGATGACGACCAGCCAAGGGGGGAGTTTCCAGAATATCAAGGCGACTAGGGCGATCAATGCCAAAGCGAAGTCTTGGGTGCTCAGAATCGCGCTTGTCCAGACCGGTTGATACAGCGCGGCCAGTAACAAACCCACGACCGAGGCATTGATGCCGCTTAACGCCGCCTGTGTGCGAAGATTTTGGCGCAGACTCTCCCAAAAGGGCAGTGCACCCACGACCAATAAAAACGAAGGGACAAAGATCGCGACGAGTGCGATGAGCCCTCCTATCCAGCCGGTTGGCGGGGAGGACAAGGAGGCACCTAAAAACGCGGCAAAGGTGAACAATGGTCCCGGCATCGCCTGCGTCGCGCCATACCCCGCAAGAAAGACCTCTTCGCCGACCCAGCCTGTCGGCACGACCTCGGTCTGTAGCAAGGGCAGTACGACATGACCGCCACCAAACACCAAAGATCCTGCGCGATAAAAGGCATCGACAATCGCCAGTGTCTGATTTGGAAATGCTTCTGCTGCAAGCGGTAAGGCGATCAATAAAATAAAGAACAGTGCGAGCCAGACCGCTCCTGTGCGTCTGGAAAGCTGGATAGGGAGCGGCTCATGTGGAGAAAGCTGAGCAGGTTTAAACAGCATCATGCCAGCAATTCCCGCCAGGACAATGATGCCCACTTGTGACCAGACAGAGGGAATCAATAATGCGCCACAGGTCGCTAGCATCATGAGAGTGACCCGTTTGGCTTCTGTGCATAAGCCTCGCGCCATGCCCCAGACGGCTTGAGCAACAACGGCGACAGCAACAATTTTTAAGCCTTGCAGTGCGCCCTGCGACAAACTATTGCCAAAGTTTGAGAGACCGATGGCAAAAAGAATCAACGCGATGGCGGAGGGCAGGGTAAAGCCTGCCCAAGCGGCAAGTGCCCCTGTATAGCTTGCACGAGAAAATCCGAGTGCGATCCCGACTTGACTGCTCGCGGGACCCGGCAGAAATTGACAAAGCGCCACAAGGTCTGCGTAGCTGCGATCGCTGAGCCATTGCCGGCGAACCACGAACTCTTCGCGAAAATACCCCAAGTGGGCCACGGGTCCACCAAAGGAGGTCAGTCCCAAGCGGAGAAAAATCAGAAAGACTCTCCATGGGTGGTAGTCTGTGCTGTTGGTATGGGTGGTTGTCATGGCGCTGAGGGCTTAAAGTGTGTGGGTGATTATGCCTCAGCCAAGGTATTTTAGGCAGTGCTGAATGTGGACGTGTTAAGGTTTGAGCCGTTCATTGTGAGTTGTCCGGAGCACGTGCATGACCCAGCAAACCCCGAGTTTTTATCAAACGTTTGACCTTGATCCTCGTGTGGTGGCGGCTGAGTTAGAGAGAGGGTTGACCGCAGCGGATGCACATTGCTCTCCAAAATATTTTTATAACGCCTTGGGCTCGACCTTGTTCGAGGCAATTACGCATTTGCCTGAGTACTATCCAACGCGCACTGAGGCCAGTATCTTTGCTCAGTATGAAGCAGAGATTCACCAACATATTCCGCAACAAGCCGCTTGGCTTGATTTAGGCGCCGGAAGTTGTCAAAAGGCGGCAAGCCTGTTTTCAAGGACTCCGCCTGGCGTTTATGTGGCTGTCGATATTTCACTCGATTATTTGACCGACACACTGATCAATCTCCAGCGTAGTCACCCGAGCGTCAAAATGGTGGGTGTGGGAATGGATTTTTCTTCCTCACTCAATTTTCCTGCAGCGCTCGCCACTCAGCTCACGCAGCACCCCATTTTTGCTTTTTATCCTGGATCCAGTTTAGGTAATTTCACCCCTTCAGAGGCACTTGGCTTTTTGAGTCGTATTGCAAGTCTCTGTCAACAAGGACAGACTGGTTCTGGTTTGTTGATTGGGATTGATCTCGTCAAGTCGAGCGAGGTGCTGGAGCGCGCCTATGACGATGATCTTGGGGTGACCGCTGCCTTTAATCTCAATGTGTTGAGGCATATCAACACTTTGTTGGGGGCGGATTTTGATGTCCGCGACTGGCAGCACAAGGCGCTTTTTAATGTGGCCGAATCTCGTATCGAGATGCACTTGTTGGCGCGTCATGACGTCACGGTGCGTTGGGGTGAGCGGTCGCGCGCGTTTCAGGCGGGCGAGGGGATCCACACGGAAAACTCCTACAAATGGACGATCCCAAGCTTCACAGCGCTTTTGAAACAGGCTGGGTTTTCGCAGACGCAGTGCTGGACGGATGCGAAAGCACAATACGCTTTATGTTGGGCGAGTTAAGGGACCTTAGTTAAGACACCTCGGTAAAGGCACCTCAAGTGTCAGCCTTTAGCTTTGCTGTCTTGATCAATACAGACCCGAAAGCCCGCATAGATATCGCGCCGATCTGGGGTGAAAAAGTTGCGGTAATGCACGTCGCGTAGATACGGATGAGTCACCCATGCGGCCCCTCTTAATACTTTGCGCGTGCCAAACCATGGCGCGGAGTATTCGACATAGGGGTGAGGGCTAAAGCCCTCGAACGGCTCAAAATTGTCCGCAGTCCATTCCCACACTTCGCCCCAAGCGAAATTATCCTGCGTGCGTGCGGCCATATCCCATTCGGCTTCAGTGGGCAGTCGGCAGTGTGCCCACTGGCAATAGGCTTGTGCGTCCTCCCAGGCAAGGTGCGTGGCGCAAGCCTCGGGATTGAGCGGCTGCCAGGTCCCAAAGGTTTTAATCTCAAAGGGGAGTGTGGTGGGGGGAGATGAGGGTGGCTGAGCGATCGCTATTTCACGTACGTACAGAGGCAAGCGATGACCGGTCGCCCTGATAAACTTGAAATACTCTGCCCAAGTGACAGGTCGAAGCGCAATCGAAAATGCCTCGAGTGTGGTTTGGCGATGCCCCACTTCGTTATCAAAACAAAAGGACTGTCCTGAAAGTGTTTGCCAGTCCGTGCCCATTGACCATTGAGCCGCCTTGAGGTGTCGCATGGTCGTGAGTGTCTGCTGACTGGCGGATCGCTGTGCTTGGGGAGCTTGAGCCCAGGTCGCCTCAAAAGGGATGTCTAGCGCTTGGGCCATATAGGCGCTTGCTTCGAGGTGCATGGCCTCGTGTTGCAGCGCAAGCCAGTAAAAATACAAGGCAGGCGAACCATTTCTTTCTTGCAAAAGGTGTTCTAACGTGCTGTCCAGAGTCTTGTGTAAATAAGCCAGGCAGTCAGTCGTTTGCAGCAGAGGCAAACTCCAGCGACTTTCATGAGCGACCTTTGCGCTGTCATACCAAGTATCGGCTGAGGCAAGCACCGAGGGCCGGCGAGGTTGGCTGAGGTCTTGGGACACACCGAGCTCTCGCTGCGGGTTGCGTGCCACCCAATACTCTTGAAACCAGGCCAGATGCCCTAATTCCCAAAGAGGCGGATTAAACTCATCGCCTAGCGGGACGTTGAGAGCCCCGGCGCGCTGATAGTGAGCAAAGGCCTCTAGCGTCTGAGACCTGAGGGTCTTAAGCCCTTGAGTCAATATGTTTACTTCTGCCTGTCTCATGATTCTTGGTAACCTTTTGTTATGCCTATTTTACCCATGCCCACTCGCTTAAATGTCGTCATCGTCAGCCCTGCGCTAGCCGCGGCAAACAACGGCAATTGGCAAACAGCGCAGCGTTATGCCAGCATGCTCCGTTCATGTTGTCGGGTCAGAATTGTTCAGCGATGGGACGGCAGCGATCAAGATCATGTGATGATTGCGCTTCATGCGCGTCGCAGCTATGCCTCGATTGCCGACTGGCACGTCCGCCACGGTGCAAGAGGCTTGGTGGTGGTGCTCACGGGGACCGACTTGTACCGCGATATCCAAAGTGATCCTGAGGCCCAGCAGTCTCTGCGTTGGGCTCATACGCTGGTTGTTCTGCAAACCGAGGGTGTGCAAGCGGTGCCTGAGGCTTTTCAGCCCAAAACGGTGGTGGCATTTCAATCGACGACAACACGACAGACTTTGCCTAAAACGACGCGCCATCTTCGCGCGATCATGGTGGGACACTTGCGCGCTGAAAAATCACCAGAGACCTTTTTTAAGGCCGCAAAACTCTTGGCAGCACAGACGGATATTCACCTGCAACACGTCGGTGGCGAGCATGATCCTGAGCTCGCGCGTGAGGCGCACGAGACGGCCGTTGTTTGTCCCCACTATGCTTTTTTAGGTGCGCGTGCGCATGAGGCCACGCGTCGATTGATCCAGCGTGCCCATGTACTGGTTCACCCGAGTGCGATGGAAGGGGGCGCGCATGTGGTCATGGAGGCAATTTGTAGCGGAGTGCCGGTGATCGCCTCTCGTATTTCAGGGAACGAAGGTATGTTGGGTCAGGATTACGCAGGATTTTTCCCGACCGGGGATGCCAATGCCTTGGCGGCCTTGTTGATGCGGGTGCGACATGAACCCTCTTTTTATGCGTTGCTAGCGAGTCAGTGTGCCTTGCGTGCCCCTTTATTTGCCCCTGCCCTAGAACAAGAGCGTTTGATTACAATCGTTCAACAATCTATTTCGTCTTAACCCCCAAGGATTCTCATGAAAACAATCGAGCCACGCCTAACGTCCCTGTCCCATGGTGGCGGTTGTGGATGCAAAATCGCTCCGGCCGTCTTGCACGAGATTTTGAAGGGTACGCTTCAGATGCCGATCCCCAAAGAGTTGATGGTTGGCATCGCGACCGCCGATGATGCGGCGGTCTATCGTTTAAATGACGAGCAGGCGCTGATCGCCACGACGGATTTCTTTATGCCGATCGTGGATGATCCACATGAGTTTGGTCGTATTGCGGCAACCAACGCCATCAGTGACGTCTATGCCATGGGTGGGCGTCCGATTTTGGCCTTGGCGCTCGTGGGAATGCCAATCAATGTCTTGTCGACAGAAACAATTGGCAAAGTCCTCGAGGGCGGCGCCTCGGTGTGCCGCGCAGCGGGTATTCCGATCGCGGGGGGGCACACGATTGATTCAGTCGAGGCCATTTACGGCTTGGTTGTGCTGGGGCTTGTCCATCCCGATCGCGTGAAACGTAATGATGGTGCCCGCAAGGGTGATGTGATGATTTTAGGCAAGCCTGTCGGTGTAGGGATCTTGTCCGCCGCACTTAAAAAAGAAGCACTCGATGCAGCGGGTTATGCCTCCATGCTGCACAACACCACCAAGCTCAATACACCTGGACCTGAACTCGCTGAACTCGAGGGTGTGCATGCGCTGACGGATGTCACGGGCTTTGGCTTGGCCGGTCATGCCCTCGAAATCGCGCGCGGTGCGGATCTGACTGCGCAGATTAAATGGGCAGATGTGCCTTTGTTGCCAGGGGTTGTTGATTTGATCAAGGCTGGGATGGTCACGGGCGCCTCAGGTCGCAACTGGGACGGTTATGGTCAGGACGTCAGTCTGGCAGCAGGCTTGCCCGCCGAATGTCAGACACTGATGACGGACCCACAGACCAGTGGCGGCTTGCTGGTGTGTTGTGCGCCTGAAGCCGTTCAGGATGTGCTCGCCATTTTTAAGAAGCACGATTTTGGACACGCGAGCGTGATTGGTCAGGTCGTGGACAAGCAAGCCGCACGACTCGTGGTGGTCTAAGCACAATGTGGCGATCCCTGCACCTGAGGTTTATGCCAACGGTGATTGCAGCGATCTGTGTCTGTGTGACACAGATCGCGAGCGCTGCACCCTTTGTGGTGGGGTCTAAACGGTTCACTGAGTCTTTTATTCTTGGTGAAATCATTGCCCAGACTGTGCGCGATGCGGGTGATACTTCTGTGCAGCTCAAGTCTGGCATGGGCAATACCAGCATCTTGCTCGCCGCACTCAAAAGCGGCGAAATCGATGTGTACCCCGAATACACCGGTACGATCGCCCGGGAAATTCTCAAAACCGAGCAAGCCTTGTCGCTTGAGGAAATCAATGCACGACTGGCGCCGATGGGCTTGCGGGCCGGGGTGCCACTGGGTTTCAATAACTCCTACGTGTTGGCCATGCGCAGTGATCTGGCACGCTCGCTCAACATCAAAACAATTTCTGATCTCAGCCAATATCCAACTTTGATCTTAGGTTTATCGCACGAGTTCATCGGCCGTGCGGATGGCTGGCGGGGATTGTCGAAAGAGTATGGCTTAGAAGCCTTACGACCTCGGGGCCTTGATCATGGACTCGCTTATGAGGCTATCGCTGCCAAGAAAATCGATTTGGTGGATGCGTATGGAACGGACTCAAAGCTCTCGCGCTATGCGTTGACCGCACTCCAAGACGATCGTCATTTTTTCCCCAGCTATGAGGCGCTGTTACTGTTTCGCGCGGAGGTGCCTGAGCGTTTTCCGGTAGCGTGGCAAGCATTGCAAAAGCTCGAACATTCCCTCACACAGGACAGCATGCTTGCGCTCAACACGCGCGCTGAAATTGATCAGCAAAGTTTTTCTTCAGTGGCCAAACACTTTTTGCAAAACACCACGACGGGTACGTCACCGACGACTGCGATGCGCAGTGGTTTTATGACAGTCCTGTTTGGCCCAGATTTTTGGCGTCTCACGGGCCAGCATTTGTTTCTGGTGCTGAGTGCACTTGCCTTGGCATCATTAGCGGGCATACCGCTTGGTATGGTGTGTTTTTATGCGCCTCGGCTTGGCCAAGTGGTGTTGGCGGTGACAAGCGTGATGCAAACGATTCCTTCGCTGGCCGTTTTAGCCTTTTTAATTACTGTGCTTGGCACCATCGGCACGGTGCCCGCGATTGTGGCCTTGTTTTTGTACGCGTTGTTGCCGATTGTCCAAAATACACATGCCGGCCTCAAAGAGATCCCGTCATCCATGCGTCAGGCTGCAACAGCGCTTGGCATCACAACGGGTCAACGGCTCTGGCTGATCGAGTTGCCCTTGGCGCGTGGGATGATTTTGTCAGGGGTCAAAATCTCAGCTGTTCTATGTGTAGGCACGGCCACGATCGCAGCCTTTATTGGTGCGGGTGGTTTTGGCGAGCGCATTGTGCAAGGCCTTGCCCTGAACAATACGCAGCTTTTACTGGCGGGGGCGATTCCAGCAGCCGGGATGGCGCTATTGATGCAAGGTGGGTTTTTTCTTTTAGAAAAATACTTTACGACCAACGCGCCTCATCACGTTTAAGTGGACCTGCACTCACTGACCAGTGCATGTCAACGCCAGCGATATTGATGGGCCATTTCACGCGTTTGGCGGGGCCCCAGTGGGTGTGTTCGGTGACCGCGCTCAAGTCCTCCGAGGTTTCAGGCGCGAGCTTGGGTCTGCCCAATCCTGCAGGATCCAAGCTTGTCATCAATAGAGCTCCCGTGCGCGCGAGCGAGGCGCGTGCAATCGAACCCATGCCCGTTTTCACACGATGTTTAAGACCTCTGAGTGCCGCGGTCGCTAACAGATAGCCAGTTGCGTGATCAAGCGCCTGAACTGGCAAGGGCAGTGGCCGCTCGCTTTGTGACAGCTGCTGTCCAGCGTGGGCGATACCGATGCTCATTTGCACCAGACTATCAAAGCCTCGGCGGTTAGCCCAAGGTCCGGTAAAACCATACGCATCCAAAGAAACATCGACGAGTCCCGGCCTGATGCGCTGACGGGCGCGTGCGTCGAGTCCTAGACTTGCCAAAGCGTCGCTGCGATAGCCATGGACAAGCACATCGGCTTGACTTAAAAGCGTGACCCATTGCTCACGTTGCTCTGCCTGTCGCAGATCAAGTTCGGCACAGTGTTTACCGAGTGTCATCTCGGGGGCATTGGACTCATCCCACATGGGGGCGTCTATGCGCAGCACTTGCGCGCCCAGACCTGCCAGCATACGGGTGGCGGCCGGACCTGCTAGGACGCGCGTCATGTCGAGGACTTTCAAACCTTTTAGCGGCTGAGCCTCTTCAAATCTCCAGGATCCTTTTGTGCCTTGTTCGCCATCGGCCCAAGCAATCAATGGCTCCTGAAGAATGGCTTGTCCTTGAGGGTGTTGGTGCCACTGCTCGGCAGAGCGCATCGTCGCCGCACAGCCTCCTGCCGCGAGAATGCGTGCTTCGAGGGCCTCGCGTGTCCAAGAGGAAACGGCCTGCGCCATGGCCTCGGGTGTGGCATCGCACTGAAGCACGCTGAGCGCGGCCTCCAGATGATGGGATGCATTGGTGTGCAAGCGTATCCAGCCGTCTTGAGCCAAATAGTCTGCAGCACCCACTTCGGCATGTGCTGGCAGGGACCATCCCTCGGGCCTGAGTGTTGAAGCAAACCAAAAGGAGGCGAGACGTCGATCGACCTCCACGGAAGGTTTTGTTGTGTGGCGTTGACCCTCTGCAGCCTTGAGTGCCTCCACGAGGGATGCGGCAGCCAGACCTGCCGCGCCCATGGAGGCAGCAGCGAGTTCGGTCACACCAAAAAATGAGGGAAGGCTGCCTTGGCCCGAAAAGGAAACATGGGTGGTGTCAAGTCTGTCACCCTTTGCGGCCCCCCAAATCGTTTCCAGCAGCAGCCGTCCTGTGTCTGTCGTCAACGTTGATGGAGGGATTTTTTGATTTGGCATGGTGATGGAATGGGGTGTCGAGAGTTGAAAACAATTATAGAAAAAAGCTGATATAATTTCTGTCTTTGCAGCGCCCGTAGCTCAGTTGGATAGAGTACTTGGCTACGAACCAAGGGGTCGTGGGTTCGAATCCTGCCGGGCGCACCATAAAATCAAGGGCTTACAGATTTACTTCTGTAAGCCCTTGTCCATTTTGTATGCCCAATTTTTGTATGCCCAAGTCGGTATGTCCAAGTTGTGCGCCAAAGTGGGCAACCACATCAAGCCTCGTCCAAGCATGGCGCCGCATTAACTTAAACTAAATTCATACTCCGTTTGGCTGATTGGGTTTACCATTTTCTAAAAAATGGCGTTATTATTCAGATATGACTACTGAATCAAAATCATCTCTGACTTATCTGCGATTCTTGAATCTCGTTCACGCGATCAAGCAGATTCCTACATTCCCTTCGATGGATCCCGTCGAGGAACGTCTGCTGGCGATGTTGGGTGTCAATTGGCATAACGGCAAAAAAGTAAGCGTCCTCGAAGCCATGGGCTTGTCGACTGAGATATCAGCAACGACTGCGCACCGCCGCCTAAAGACCTTGCGTAAAAAAGGTATGATCGACTTAGATACTGACAAAATCGATAGCCGCGTGAAGTACGTGGTGCCAACTCCACTCGCAGAACAATATTTCGTGACACTTGGACAAGCAATCGACAAGGCCCATCAATCAGGTTAAGCGAATGTTTTCCACGCCACCAGGCGCTACCCATCAGAAAGACTTCAACCATCGCCCCAGTATCGGGGCGATGGTTTTATTTGCTACGGGAGTTGCGATTGCTTGGGTAGTCCTGTTTCAGGTGAATGTTTGGCTTTTTTCTGAAATACACCTCACCGGCTTCATTAGCTGGATTTTTTTGCCTGCAGCGATTCGTATGTTGGCAGTGATGATTGGGGGCTGGGCAGGTGCTTTAGGCTTGTTTGTTGGTGCGATTCTCACCAATCTTAGTTTGCTTGAGTTAGAACCCCTCAACGTGATGGTTCTTGCAGCACTGTCTGCACTCGGCCCCGTCATTGCCGTGCACCTCTGTACGAGATGGTTGCAGTTGCCGGGGGATCTTTCTGGTTTGCAACGGTCACAGTTGCTTGTGTTTGCAGTGGCGGGCGCAGTCTTTAACGTATTTCCCCACAACCTCTTTTTTTACATGACCGGCTTGTCATACGATGCCTGGTCAGGGGTCTTGCCGATGTTTGTGGGAGATCTGACTGGAACCATGATTGTGCTGTATGTCGCGAGTGTTTCGATCCGCATGGTCACGAGATCTGTTCGAGCATAAACCAATCCTATACCATCACGTAACATCCCATTAGGATGATTACACCCAGCCACGCAACCAACACTGTTGATCTTTGAGGTCCCGCCAAGCAAGCCTGAGCACGCGGCCGGTCATCGCCGCCTCAAGTTCTATCTCAATCACCGGTGCGCCTAATACTTCTGGCTCGATCACCTTTGTCACCCAAAAATGCTTTTCCTTGTGCGTGGGCCGCACTGCGGTCCACTTGCTCAGCAAAAGCTTTTTGGGGTGAACGTGATTTTGAATAGGAGCCGGATCACTTTTCAATGGTGATGTTGCCATCCGTGATCACTTTGTTCCAAACAGCACTCTCTTGAATCATTTTCTTAGCAAAATCAGCTGAGCTGCCACCGCCTGGATCAAAACCAAGCTTGGAGAGTTGGGCTAAGACTTTTGGATCTTTCAAGGACTTGTTTAGGGCTGAATTAAGCTTGCTTAAAACTGGCTCACTCATCCCAGCAGGGCCAAACACGCCAAACCACGTCAGAGACTCATATCCTGGTACAAACTTAGACAGCGGGGGGATGTCTGGTGCAACAGAGGATGGTGTGGGAGAAGTCACCGCAAGCGCGCGAATTTTGCCGTCACGGATATGGGGTAGGGAGACCGAAATAGAGTCAAACATGACATCCAGGCGACCTGCCATGAGGTCAGGCATGGCCAAAGCAGTACCTTTGTAAGGCACGTGTGTCATTTTTGTACCCGTCATCGCCAAGAAACGCTCGGTGGACAAGTGAGGGATTCCGCCGGTTCCAGCTGAGCCAAAATTTAATTTGCCTGGGTTTTTCTTGATGTACTCGATGAGCTCAGGCATTGTCTTGACTGGCGAAGACAACGGGACTACGACCACCTGTGGTGAGGAGGCCAAAAACATGATTGGCGTAAAGTCTTTTGTAGGAGAGTAAGGAATTTTTGGGTTGAGAATTGGGCCGATCGTGTGCGTGCTAGAGGTTGCAATCAGGATAGTGTAGCCATCAGGGGCCGAGCGTGCCACGGCCTCGGAGCCAATGACGCCCGCCGCACCTGCACGGTTTTCAACCACAACGCTTTGCCCAAGCTCGATGCCGAGTTGTTGCGCAACGACGCGCGACACGAGATCTGTGGCGCCACCTGCAGGAAAGGGCACCACAAGCTTAATAGTCTTGTTTGGGTAGGCCTGAGCAAAGGATGCAGCAGGCGCGGTCAAACAGGCAAGGGCGGAGAGGCCGGCAATGAGCGCGATGCGTCTGGTTTTCATGAGAAGGGCTCCAAGCAAATTGATGAATGTAAATATTACGGCAGTCAGCTTCAAACAGTTTGAGAATACTCTCTAACAGTGAGCTTTTGTGCAAGGTCTTGGGAAACAGCAATCGGCATATCCATCATCCAAAAGGACAGGCCTTTGCCGTGCGTATCCAGATTGAGGGCGTCGTTGACGCCACCATCGAGAATACCTTCGAGAACAAAGTTCATCGCCTTGAGCTTTGGCAACACGTATCGCGTGACTTTGGTCGGATGACGATAGCCAAACCATTCTGCAACTTTTGCTTCGGTCGCTTGTGCCACCAGCACGTCGAAACACGCTTGATCCCAGGCAATCACGCTAATGTTGGAGGTGTTGCCCTTGTCGCCGGCGCGGCCATGCGCGAGTTGATAGAGTGGGAGTTGAGTGGTGGGTGGAGTCATTGAAGTCATACGCGCTGCTCCTCGACAAAGCTGTAGCCACAAGGGACGGATTCACGGGGGATGGTGCACGACAAGGTGTCGAGTCGTGGTCTAAGAGAGGTGCGCACGCCACCGCCGCCTGCTGGTCCGCAACAATAAAGTGAGGTCACTTCGCGGAGGATTTTTTCTGCGATGGCTTTATCAATGTGCACGCCCGCAACACGCAGACGCACGTCACGCGCTTCAGGCAAGCCTTTGCCCATCAGCTCACCCGCATCATCACCAAAAATACTGATGGCACCGATTAAGTCCACGCGCAAGGGTAGCAAGTGACCGATGCGTTTGCGCACGGTTTCACCAGCAAGCGCTGCACGCTCTCTGGCGCGAAAGCCTGCGTAGGAGATTTCTGCTTCAGCCAAATAGCCATTGTCGTAACAGACATTGACTTTGAGCTCTGCCGGTCTGGGATGCCCCTGAATACCTTCTACACGAATGCGATCAGGCCCCTCTTGGGTAATGCTGGCCTCGGTAATGTCTGCGGTCACATCGGGCGTGAGATAACGGGCAGGGTCATGTACTTCGTACAAAATTTGTTCACGACCGGTGCGGTCGTCGACGAGCCCGCCAGTGTGGTTGGCCTTGAAAACCGAGAACGTGCCGTCTGCACGAATTTCTGCAATTGGAAAGCCGATCTGATCCATGCCAGGGACTGATTTTTGTCCGGGTACGCTGTAATAACCGCCAGAAACTTGTGTGCCGCACTCCAGCATGTGACCGGCCATCGTGCCGCAGCCCATTTTGTGCCAGTCATCCATAGCCCAGCCGAAATGCGCGATGGCAGGGCCCAGAGTCAGAGAAGGGTCCGACACACGTCCCGTCACCACCACATCTGCTCCTTCTTTAAGCGCTTGCGCGATCTCATAGGCGCCGATATAGGCGTTGGCGCTGACAACGCGCGCGGGATCAATATTGGAGCCGAGCTTTTTCAGCAAAAACTTCAGTTGCTCAGGTTCAGTCAGATCGTCACCGTAGACGACCGCAATGCGCGGGGTGCGCAGCTTTTGTTCGCGCGCGAGAGCGAAAATACGCTGTGCTGCTGCTTGAGGGTTGGCCGCACCAAAGTTGCTGACGATTTGAATCTTGTGATCCAGACAACGCTTGAGTACGGGTCCCACGAGGTCTGCGAGCAAGGGCTCATACCCCATCTTGGGATCTTTGCGCTTTTCAATTTGCGCCAGCGCGAGTGTGCGTTCAGCGAGCGTTTCAAAATTGAGTACGCCGCCGCCCAGAGCGATGAGTGTGTCAACAACAGGACCTGCGCCATCGGTTCTGTCACCGGAAAAACCGGTTGCGCAACCGACATAAAGCGGTCGCTGTACTGAATCAGAGGAAGATAAAGAGCTCATTTTTTTGCCTGATTAGTGAGAGTAACGCCAGCAATAACAATCGCCCCGCCAATCACCATCGAGAGATAGACGGGTTCGTCGAGAATCAGATAGCTTAACAATAAGCCAAAAACAGGTACAAGGTTAGTAAAGACAACAGTTCGGGCAGGCCCGATCATTTTGACACCTTCGTTATACCAAATGAAGGCAATCGCAGAGCCAAAGGCGCCAAGGTAAAAGATGGTAAAAAAGTTGCTCCAATTGAGCATCTCTGGTTCAAGCGTATCAATTTCAGTGATCGCGGCGAGACCCAGCACCAGTGCCCCCCAGAGCGAGGCATAGGTGGTGGCTGCGATAGGCGAAAGGCCTCGCAAGGCGAAGCGACTGATGACGGTGTAGCTCACCCAGCTGACGATGGCGCCCAACATCAGCAGTTCACCCCAGCCAAAGGACTGCAGCAAACCTTGCGTGGCACCCAAAATGTCGCCTTTGGTGACGATCGTGAGTGTACCGATCAGCGCCAGAGCAATGCCGCCCCAGCGATAAGGTCCAAGCCTTTCTTTTAGGATCAAGGCCACTGTGACGGCCGTCATGATGGGGCTCAGGGCAACCAGCAACGCTGTTTTGCCTGCGGGCATACGCTCAAGCGCACCAAAGAAAAAAACGTTGTAGATGGCAACGCCAGTCAGACCTAAGAGCAATGTGACCCAAAATTGTTTGTGACTGAGTTTTGGCAAACCGCCTTCGACGCGATAGGCAATCACCAGCAGGAGCAAGGACGCCACCACAAAGCGACCGGTCGCTACCGTCAAAGGGGGCATGACCTGAACCGCGATGCGTCCAGCAATAAACGTCGCGCCCCAAAAAAAGGCGCAGAGCACGAGTTTGATGTAGGCCGAGCGAAGGGACTGCGAGGTGGGGGGCATGCTCAACGGGTTCTCAACTCACCACGTTGACAGCGTGGCCCTCAGCAAACGCATTGAGATTGCGCACAATCCCATCCATCAGGCTGCGCATGCCGTGTTCATTGGCCCACGTGATATGGGGCGTAATGATGAGGTTGGGCATATGCATTTGTAACAAAGGGTTTTCCGCGGGAGGGGGTTCGACCGCCAGTACATCCAGTGCCACCCCACCGAGCTGACCGCTGAGTAAGCCATCTGCGACAGCCTGTTCATTGATGAGTGGTCCGCGTGCGGTATTGATGAGCATTGCACCGCGTTTCATTTGTGCGATCTCGGCTTGTCCAATCATGCTGCGGGTGGCTTCGGTGAGCGGGCAATGCAGCGTAATGATGTCACTTTGCGCCAACAATGTTTCAAAACGAACATAGCCTGGCCGCACCTCGGGTCGGTTGCGATGTTCGCCAAACAGGACGTTCATGCCAAGTGCTTGCGCAAGGGTCGCCACCTCTTGACCAATCGCACCGCGACCAAAAATGCCGAGTGTGGCACCTCGAACGTTCAGAACAGGTGCACCGTGCACACAAAAATGCGGAGAGTTTGGCCAAGCCTGACGCGCCGTGGTCTGGTAATAGGGCAATGCGCGTCGAAGAGAAAATATAAAACCGATAACGCCTTCGCCTACGCTTTGACGTGAGTAGCCGGGGACATTGGAGACGATCACGCCATGTTCGCGGCATGCCTGCAAATCTACACAGTCATAACCGGTCGCCGCGACGCAAACAAATTTCAGTTTGGGCAGTCGAGCCAAAATGCCTTGGGTGAGTTTGATCTTATTTGTAATACAGATGTCTGCATCCGCAAGAGCTTGGACGACTGCCTCTGGATCTTGTGCCGTGGCAGGAAGATTGACCCATTTGGTGACCCATTCTGGGACGGGCAAGGGTGTTGGAATGGTGTCGCTGTCAAGAAATACGATTTGCATGGTTACACTTCGCCCAAATGTGGTCTGATATCTATTGCCGTGATCTCGGAGATTGAGCATTAAATCATGTTGCTAGCTTGTTTGAACTTAGCGCAAATGGACTGCTCAAAGAAGGCGGACTGTATGCGTGCGAAACGTTGCGGGAAGATCACGCGTTTCAAACGAGTTTTTGTCTAAATAATTTATATAAATCAATCATTTAAATGAAAAATTACCAATCAAAAAAAACGAGTAGTTATGTCTTGTTTGCAGGCTTGCTCACTTTGTTGGGTCTTTGGGCGACGGAGCAGATACCTGAGAAAATCTTGACTTCGGCACAGGCTGCAAACGCTCCTTACAAACTAACAGGCAAGGTCGTTCGGGTTTCAGATGGCGATACGGTCAACTTATTAGTTGAAAACAAGCAGGAGCGTATCCGCTTAGCGAGTATTGATGCACCAGAAACTGCCCACGGTAGCAGTCAGCCAGGACAGCCTTTTGGCGAGGCATCGCGAAAAAATCTGGCTCAATATGTGGCAGGTAAAACACTGACAGTGGTCTGTTTTGAAAAGGACCATTACGACCGACATATCTGTGACATCCCCGTTGATGGCACAACTGCCAATCGCTTGCAGGTCGAACAGGGATTTGCCTGGGCAAATCAGCAGGCCAAAGGCAAATTTCTGCGCGACAAGTCTTTGGTGGATTTAGAAAAATCTGCGCGTCAGAAAAAGCTTGGGCTATGGGCTGAACCAGGGGCTGTTGCGCCGTGGGACTGGCGTGTGCAATGCTGGAAAAATAAAAAATGCTCCTAAAGCGGCTGACCGGATTTTTTGTTCTGTTTGCAACCCTGTTGTTGGCGGGTTGCGAACAGCGCATGCCTTCAGGGCATGCCTCGGCTGACTCTCCAATTAACAGCCCGTATGCAGCGGGTGCTGAGCAACAAAATGTCCTATACACCGCTTTTACACAGCGTTCCCCAAAGTACCTCGACCCTGCGCGATCCTATTCGACGGATGAGACCCCCTACACCTACAATATTTATGAGCCTTTATACGGCTATCACTATCTCAAGCGTCCATACGAACTGATTCCACGTACAGCGACGCATGTTGCTGAGCCAGTATTTCTGGACTGGCAAGGCAATATCCTCGATGCAGAGGCGCCCGCCACAGACATTGTGGAAAGCGTCTATGACATCACGCTTCGGCCTGACGTGTTGTATCAGCCGCATCCAGCATTCGCGCGCAAGGATGATGGTCGCTTTCAGTATTGGCCAATGGAGGCAGAGGCGTTTGAGGGTAAGTTTGCCATTCCTGATTTTCAGTACACCGGTACCCGAGCTTTGACGGCACATGACTATGTGTACGCCTTGCGTCGGCTTGCGAGTCCACGGGTTGCCTCACCGATCTTCTCGACCCTAGCCCAGCACATCGTTGGCATGGAAGCGTATGGCAAGCGTTTGCGTGAAATTGACGCAGAGCTTCGGCAGGGTGTGCCTGTCGGTGCGAGAGATTTGCCTTGGCTGGATTTGCGCAGTGTTGGTTTTGCTGGCATCGAGGCTGTGGATGAGCACACACTTCGCATTCGCGTGAAAGGCTTATATCCGCAGTTCAAGTATTGGCTCGCGATGACGTTTGTCGCCCCGATTCCTTGGGAAGCGGACCGCTTTTATAGTCAAGCCGGCATGGCACAGCGCAATCTTTCATTGAATCACTGGCCAGTCGGGACGGGTCCCTACATGTTGACGGAGTCCCTGCAAAATAGGCGACACGTGCTTTCGCGTAATCCGAATTTCCGTGGCGAGCCCTATCCCTGCGAGGGAGAACCGGGTGATCAAGCTGCAGGTCTGTTAGTCGATTGCGGAAAAATGACGCCTTTCATTGATCGCATTGTTTTTAATATCGAAAAAGAAAGTATTCCCCTGCAGGGAAAGTTCATGCAGGGTTATTACGATATTCCTCAAGTTGATCGTGGTGATACCGGTGTTGCCATGCTGGTGGCGGCGAGTGATTCGACAGAAAAAGCAGCGTTGTATGCCAAACACGGGATTCAGCTTCCCACCACGGTCGAAGCGCAAATGCAGTACTTTGGTTTCAATTGGCGTGATCCAGTGGTCGGACAGGGCGACACACCCGAACAGCAGCTTCGCAATCGCAAATTGCGTCAGGCATTAAGCATCGCCTTTAACTGGGAAGAATTTGTCGCAATCTTTCAAAATGACCAGGCGCAGGTGGCTTACGGACCGATCCCGCCCGGCATTTTGGGTTATCAAGGAGGCGAGGCAGGGATCAATCCAGTGGTCTACGACATTAAGGACGGCAAACCACAACGCAAGTCGCTCGATGAGGCGCGACGCTTGTTAGCCGAAGCGGGTTATCCAAATGGTCGGCATGAGAAAACCGGTGAGCCGCTCGTGTTGCACTTTGACTCGGCAAGTGGTGCGGGTGGTTCAAGTCCCACGCTCGATTGGATGCGTCGTCAGTTTGCCAATATTGGTGTGCAGCTAGATGTGCGTTCGAC
This sequence comes from Burkholderiaceae bacterium, assembly GCA_030158305.1. Classification (GTDB taxonomy): domain Bacteria; phylum Pseudomonadota; class Gammaproteobacteria; order Burkholderiales; family Burkholderiaceae_B; genus Zwartia. The sequence continues at coordinate 115,643 of JAOATE010000031.1, read as the reverse complement.
CGATTACAACCGCTTTCAAGAAAAAATGGCGCGGGGCGTTGCCCAAATGTATATGTGGGGCTGGGTGGCAGATTATCCCGATGCCGAAAACTTTTTGTTTCTGCTGTATGGGCCCAATGTGAAAGCAGGCAAGGGCGGTGAAAATGCCTCTAACTATGTCAATCCGGAGTACGACGCGCTTTTTGAAAGAATGCGTGACTTGCCGGATGGTGATGAAAAAGCTCAAGTCATCGCGCAGATGACAAAAATCCTGCAAGTCGATGCGCCATGGATGTTTGGTGCTTTTCCGAAATCTGGCGGCGCGTTCCAACAATGGGTCGGTAATGCCAAGCCAACACAAATGGTGCGCAATACCCTGCAGTACATGAAGATTGATCCTGCGTTGCGTGCCAAGAAAATCGCTGAGTGGAATCCACCAGTCTGGTGGCCGTTGGGTGTGCTGATCGCTTTACTTGCCGCTGCCGTGTGGCCTGCGTGGCGAGTGTTGCGTCGGCAAGAGCGTCTCAATGCTTTTGGTGAAAATGTGCAGCATCACCACGCGCAGGCGCATCAAACGCAGCCTAATCAACAGCAGGAGTTGCGCAAATGATCGCGTATGTTTTTCGGCGGTTGATGTACGGAGCGCTGATTTTGTTGGGCGTCAACGTCTTCACTTTTATTTTATTTTTTGCGGTGAATACTCCCGATGATATGGCGCGTCTTGCCATTGGAGGACAGCGCGTGAGCGCCGATGCCGTCGAAAAATGGAAGGCCGATCGTGGGTATGACAAACCACTCTTTTTAAATGCCGAGGCTTCAGGACTCAACAAATATACCGACACCATTTTTTATCAGCGCTCAGTACCCTTGTTGAAGTTTGATTTTGGCGCCTCAGATGAAGGTCGGGATATTGGCCGTGAAATCGGTGTGCGGATGTGGCCAAGTCTGGCGTTGGCGATCCCGACTTTTATTCTCGGGTTGTTGGTCAGCATTGCATTTTCATTGTCTCTCGTCTTTTTTCGGACGACTCGCCTGGATTTTTGGGGTGTCGTCTTGTGCGTACTCATGCTGTCGATCTCGGGTCTTTTTTACATCATCGCCGGACAGTGGCTGTTTTCAAAACTCTTGCGGCTTGTCCCTTATTCGGGCTTTGCTTGGGGCTGGGATGCGGTCAAGTTTTTGGCTTTGCCGATCTTGGTGGCGATCATTTCCAGACTGGGCCCAGAGGCGCGTTTTTACCGCAGTCTCTTTCTTGAGGAAATTGGTAAGGACTATGTGCGGACTGCGCGGGCGCGCGGCTTGAGTGAGCGGGTTGTATTGTTTAAACATGTGCTGCGCAATGCGATGTTACCGATCTTGACGGGCACGGTATCCGCCTTGCCTTTGCTATTTATGGGCAGTCTGATCGCAGAGTCGTTTTTTGGTATCCCAGGTTTGGGGAGTTACACGATCGATGCGATCGGCGCACAAGACTTTTCAGTGGTGCGCGCCATGGTGTTTTTGGGCGCAAGCCTTTATATCGTCGGTTTGATTCTGGCGGACATTTCCTACACGCTCGCGGATCCGCGCGTGCGTTTTGAGTAGCCGCCATGCCTAAAATTGTTTTCCTCTGGACTGATATCGCGATCTTCGCACTATTTGCTGCGACGCTCATCTATGCCTGGCATGTGTCGCGCTCTCGCAACTTGCGCGCGACCTGGTCCAGAGTGGCCCGCAGTGGGCCTGCGATGTGTTCGGCGGTGGTGCTCTCGGTCTTTGTCGTGATCGGCTTGCTGGACTCCATGCATTTTCAGCCGCGCTTGCCGGCTGTGGCAGGTGCGCCTGCGAATGCCGCACCGGTTTACGCACCCAAGGTCGTTTCATTGCTGGACGTGTTGCTTGAAGACACCGCCTTTGTGCGTCCCGAAAAAACCTACTCTGCACCTTTGGCTTGGTTGCAGTTCACCAAAGAATCGATGCTGCAGGAGGGGGGCGCACCCACGCGAGATTTTCCGCGTCTGCGGTTTGGCGGACGACACCTCGAGGATCCGGCTGCGGAGTGGGGTAGCGATGTTGTACGCAGAGCAGGGTTGGGGTTGTTGGCGGGTGCCTTGGTGGCGCTGTTGCTCTCTGGTGTGACGGTGTTGTGTGTGGGTCAAAGTTCACGCGTTCAGGTCTTTAGACAGATCTCCCGCGGCGAGACCGAGCTGCCTTGGCGCGCGATGTTGTTCACGGTTTTTGTGTTGTGTTTGTTACTGGGCATTGTGTTTGGTTTAGCAACGGGTTATCACGTGCTCGGTACGGATCGTACGGGCAATGATGTGTTGTGGCAGGCTTTAAAAAGTATTCGTACCGCTTGGGTGATCGGTAGCCTGACCACTGTCGCGATGCTGCCGCCCGCGCTGATTCTCGGTATTTCTGCTGGGTATTTCAAAGGCTGGATCGACGATGTGATTCAGTACGTCTACACCACGCTGACCTCTATTCCGGGCGTGCTGTTGATTGCGGCTTGCGTATTGATGATGCAGGTCTACATCGATACCCATCCGGGTTTGTTTCCCACCGCGGCTCAGCGTGCGGATTTACGTCTCTTTCTGTTGTGCATGATTTTGGGATTGACCGGCTGGGCAGGCTTGTGTCGGTTGTTGCGTGCTGAGGCTCTCAAATTGCGTGAGCTCGAGTATGTGCAAGCTGCCCGTGCATTCGGGATTTCTAATTGGCGCATCATGGCACGGCATCTGCTACCAAATGTCATGCATATTGTTCTGATCACGGTGGTACTGGAGTTTTCTGGTCTGGTCTTGTACGAGGCCGTGTTGTCCTACCTCGGGATTGGCGTCGATCCGAGTATGAATTCCTTTGGTTCCATGATCGAAAAGTCGCGTTTCGAAATGTCGCGTGACCCGATGATCTGGTGGAACCTACTCGCAGCCTTTGTTTTTATGCTGGCGTTGGTCTTGGCAGCTAACTTGTTTGCCGATGCGGTGCGTGATGCCTTTGATCCGCGCTCACGGATGTTCCGTCCGAGACGTTTTAAGCTTTCTGGTGAAAAAGGGATAGCGCCAGCAGTCATTTCAAGGGACGCTGCTGATACATCTTTAGCGGTCTCCCCCGAGCGAATCGGTGCGGCAGCCTTGCCAGTGAGAGGGGGAAATGATCAGGCGCAAGTGCTCGACGTCCATGGCCTAGATGTCGTGATTGATACGGGTGAGGCGTGGCGACATGCGGTACAAGCTTTGGCGTTGACTGTTCATCGTGGTGAGACTTTTGCGTTGGTGGGTGAGTCTGGTTCCGGCAAAAGCATGACCGCTCTCGCGCTGATGAGGCTATTGCCAGAGGCTTTGCGCGTGACAAATGGCCGAATCGTGGTGGGCGCCATCGATATCAATACCTTGTCTGAGTCTGCCATGCGGGCGGTGCGCGGTGGACGTGCAGGTATGATTTTTCAGGAACCTGGGACGAGTCTCAATCCTGTTTTGCGTGTGGGCGATCAGTTATGTGAGGCGATTGTCACACATACGGATTTGCGTGGGACGGCCGCGCGCAGTCGAGCGATACAGTGGTTGCAGCGCGTGGGGATTCCCGATCCTGAGCAGCGGATCGATGATTATCCCTTTCAGTTTTCCGGTGGACAAAAACAACGCATCATGATCGCGATTGCCTTGGCTGCAGAGCCGGAGCTGTTGATTGCGGATGAACCTACCACTGCGCTAGATGTAACGGTGCAGGCACAGGTTTTGAATTTAATCCGCGATATACAACAAGAGCTTGGCATGGCGGTTTTATTGATCACCCATGATCTGGCTGTGGTGCGTGACGTGGCGGATACCGTGGCACTGATGCGTTTTGGTGAAATCGTCGAGACCGCGCCCGCTGAGCAGTTTTTCAGAGCACCGAAGCATCCGTATGCGCGCGAGTTGTTTGCGGCGATTCCAACATTTGCTAAACGTGGTCAGTGCTTGAGTGCTGCTTCATCGCTGGCTGTTGAGCCGCCTGCTCATGCATTGCGTTCGGTGGCACGTGCTGACGATCACTCGGCCTTTTCATCTTCGCCCGAGCCCACACAACACTTACTCTCTGTGCCTGCACTGGTAGTCGAGCAGTTGCAGATCGGTTACCCCATTCGCAAGGGTTTGCTCCGCAGGCAAGTGGGTATCAATCAAGCCGTGCAAGGGGTGAGCTTTTCTCTGCAACGAGGTGAAACGCTCGCACTGGTTGGTGCCTCAGGCTGCGGCAAGACAACGGTTGCCAAGGCGCTGTTGAGATTGCTCGATTCTTCTGCCTTGATTTCGGGTGCTGCTCGACTGGGTGAGCAAAATGTATTGACGGCCTCGCGCACAGAACTGAAAGCACTGCGGCGTCGGATCCAGATTGTCTTTCAAGATCCTTTTGCTTCACTAGATCCGCGTATGCGGGTACGGGAGATTTTGCATGAGGGCATTGCGGCACTTCGGCCCGAGTGGACAGCCCCACAGCAATCCCAGCGTATTTCGTCGCTTCTGGAGCGTGTCGGCTTGCCTTCGGATGCTGGAGATCGTTATCCGCATGAGTTTTCGGGTGGACAGCGTCAACGTATTGCCATCGCCCGCGCGCTGGCGGTCGAACCAGAGGTCTTGATTCTAGATGAGCCGACCTCGGCACTTGATGTGTCGGTGCAAGCGCAAATCCTTGATTTATTAACTGATTTGCAAAAAGAGACCGGTATGGCCTACTTGTTCATTACCCACAACTTTGGCGTGGTGGAGTATTTGGCTGACAGCGTGGTGGTCATGGATGCGGGCAGGGTGGTGGAGTTTGGAGAAGCAACCCAAGTGCTTCAGGCACCCAAGAGTGCGGTGACAAGAGAATTGTTAGCTGCCGTGCCCCGTTTAGGGTGATATGCCTGTCTGCTGAGGGTCTCCGTTATACTTTGTCAGACTTGTTATTTACAACATTGCCCTCAGATTAGGTATATGGGACTTAAAGTTTTCGATTTGCAGTGTGAGCATGGCCACCTTTTTGAAGGTTGGTTCGGCTCGCATGAAGATTACGACTCGCAGCAAAGCCGCGGCATGCTGACATGCCCCATGTGTCACAGCGCCACCATTGAAAAGCGTTTATCTGCCCCCAGATTAAATGTCGGACATTTTGATGCCGAGCCACGTGCCTCTGAGGTCAGTGGAGCCGGCGCGAGCACCTCACGTGAAACCGTCGTGGCCTCTTCGCCTGAGGCGCTTCAGTTGGCTCAAATCCAAGCCGCCATCATGCAGCAGATGCGCGAGTTAGTGCGCAATACTGAAAACGTCGGATCGGGTTTCGCCGAAGAAGCCCGCCGGATTCACGAAGGTGAGTCCGAAGAACGTCCGATTCGTGGAACCGCGACTCCCGAGGAGCGTGAGGCCCTGGTCGAAGACGGGATTTCTGTTGTGGCCTTGCCAGACTTTCTTGATGCCGATCAGTTGCAGTGACAGACCTCGCAGTGAAAGCATCCTTTACCTCATGCCGTCCTGATTGTGGCGCCTGTTGCATAGCACCGTCTATCACGAGTCCAATACCTGGGATGCCTCAAGGCAAGCCTGCTGGCGTACGTTGCGTGCAACTCATGAGTGATAATCGCTGCGCGATATTTGGGCGACCTGAGCGTCCTGCGTTTTGTGGGGGACTTAAGCCTTCTGAGGAAATGTGCGGGGAGGATCGGGAGTATGCGTTGCAGTGGCTGGGGGAGCTTGAGCGTGTGACGCGTTACATAATGAAACAGACATAGTTGCTAAGTTCATTCAAAATGATGAGAATTAATTTAGGAAATTTTGAATGACTTTGAATGCATCCCACCGACTCTCTGAACCCACCCCGCCACATGGACCTGCTTTAAGGACATCTCAGTTATCCGCTGATAAAGCTGAAATACGCGCTTTATTAATAGAGGGTGCTATTTCTCCTAAAACAATTCTTTTAGATAATAACTTTATTGAAAAGCTTCGCCGTGAGTCCAAAGCGAGGACAGGC
>JAOATE010000031.1:0-109600 GCA_030158305.1 Burkholderiaceae bacterium | reverse complement strand
AAATTGACTGTTGGCGTTTACTTCACGAAAAACGAGATATCAGTGCTTTTTTAAACGCATAAAAAAATAGGCGACATTTCTGTCGCCCATCTCTTTTAATGCTTTGATCTGAACGCACCTACTAGTGCGTCCAGGCATTTTTACATCACGCGGCTACGGTACTCGCCAGTGCGTGTGTCAATCTCAATCTTGTCCCCGATCGCGCAGAACAAGGGCACAGGCAACTCATGACCTGTGTTGATCTTGGCAGGCTTCATGACCTTGCCTGAGGTGTCGCCGCGCACAGCTGGCTCGGTGTAGACGATCTCGCGAACAAGCATCGTGGGCAATTCGATAGAAATTGCACGACCGTCATAGAACACAACCTCAACTGGCATGCCTTCTTCGAGGTAGTGCATGGCATCACCCATGCTTTCAGCTTCGATTTCGTACTGGTTGAAATCAGCGTCCATGAACACGTACATTGGGTCGCCAAAGTACGAGTAGGAGCACTCTTTACGATCGAGGACGACTAATTCGAATTTTTCGTCTGCTTTGCAAACGTTTTCTGCGCCTGAACCGGTCAGCAGGTTTTTGAATTTGAATTTGACGACAGAGGCGTTACGGCCTGACTTGCTGTACTCGGCACGCTGAATGACCATTGGGTCTTTGCCGATCATGATCACGTTGCCGACGCGCAGCTCTTGTGCTGTTTTCATTCGAATAAACTCCGGTAGCTATTAGTCTCCGGGACTGTACAAGCCGGAGTTAGGGATAGAAAAGCCTTCTATTTTAGCCTTTCTGGGGTAAATTTGCTTTGCTCGCTTAACTTGCTCAGGCAGAACGTCGTCAGCGCTGTAGCCAAGTCAGTCTGAGCCGTTTGACTGGTGCAGAAGCGGTGTGCATGTTGCTCCCAGACGAGGAAGTTTTCCGGTTTGAGCTGTCGTTGCAGTGCGCTTGCGAATTCAGCGATTTGAGTCCGGTTTACTGGAGCATCGCTGTCGCCGTTAGTGTTTTTATAACCGGATATATTTATCTGGTAATCGAGTTCTGCCGACGCCACGCATTTTTCTGCGACTACAGAATGACTCTGCGCACTCTCCGGATTCCAGCACATCATGACATTGCAAATATCCTCAGGCAATCCCGTTAGCGCTAACCATGCCCGTAATTTCTCCAGATGGGTGTTCTCTGTCTGGGGGTAGATCTGCCAGATCAGGGGCTTGCCTGCCCATATTCCACGGACAATAGAATCCTCACCACGGACAAAGTTCAGATCGGCGGTCCAGAGGACTTTGTCGTATTCATTTTGAGGTAAAAACGGCACACGTTCTATGAATAGCTGTCCCAGTTGTCCAGACGCATGTTGCGGTTGAATCCCATCGGGGATGAGCAAGACTGTTGGTCGTGAGTCGTCGCGAAGTACTTCGATCATTGAGGCGACAGGCGCGTTGTTGTAGCAGAATAAATTGACGAGTCTGGCTGCGGGGGTGTCTCGCGTGGCAGGAAAAAGCGCAGCGACTGCTGCTGAGCTTAAGCCCAGCTTTTCAAGGAAGGCGCGTTGCGCGGTACGATCTCTTTGCCAGGCATTGCGTTGGGCGATGAGTGCGGTTTCACGCAGCAACCCACCTGTTTGCTCCGTAAAACCCGGGAAGAAAAAATACGAGGACAATCCATCAGCGCGTAGGGATGGAAGTCCATGGCAGCCTTCGACCCAGTCCTCAGCACTCAGGTATTCAAGATTGATCCACAGGCTTTCGGGTCTTGCAGCCGGATGATTGCACTGCGCGCGCATGTTTTCGACATACTGGTCTGGCAAATCACAAGAAAAAGTCGCAATCACGATTGGCGCGGGCGTGAAGTCGGTTGACTGTGGCCAATGGATGATTTCGATACCCTCGATGTGTTGAGCGGCAGCAAAGGATACGCGCGGCTCCAGTCGCTGAAAGCTGTTCAGGTCATCGACCCAGAGTCTGACTCGCCAGTCATGCTCGCGCTGGAGTTGGCGCACTAAACGCCACGTCACGCCGATATCGCCAAAATTGTCGACCACCCGGCAAAAAATATCTGCGTGCATGTTTAGTGAAAATGCGCGGGTGCTGTTTCTGCGTCTTCGGGAAGTTCGGCGTGCACCATTTCACCATTCGGGTTGGGAAAGTAGGGCGCACCGCAGTCTTCGCAAAACTCAGGTGTCAGGATGCCTGGCAAGCGACGAATGTCGTTGACACCACACTCTTTGAGCAGTGCAACGATCTCATCAATTGTTTCAACTGGAGGGGGCTCGTGATCCAACAGAGGCTGATCATCTTCGCGTCCATACATTGGCCACAGACAGCCGTAAACCACCTCGTTTTGATTCTTTTGAGTAAAGCCAATTCGGTATTCGTCCACGCGACGCTCACCACAACCCGCCACTACGGCCCGAAGTTGTGCCGCTTCGATATTGAGCGCAGCTCCTAACCAGGAAACTGCCGCCTTGACTGAGAGAGGGCGCGCACAGCGATCAGCATCTCTATTGCTCACGTAATAGGCATCGGGAGTCAAAATCTCAAAGCCGCAACCTGGCAAAAGGCCTGAAAAAATACTCTTTGTGTCTGCGGCCCATTTCTCTAGGCAAGCTTCTCGAGCTTGACCAAGTTCTCCCGGCTCTTCTTGCCAGCGAAATAAAGGCTGCCCTTCTGGCACAGCCACAGCAGCTACGAGATAACGTGTATCGGCCAGCATGTTGAACGCTTCTGGCTCACTATTTAAAGTGGGTGCTGTGTAAGACGTTCCTAGCGCAGCCAGGCCAAGCTTTTGTAACCAGTCCCAGGTCTCGCAAAAGGTACGGGGCATTTGGTCGAGGCTGGTCAGGTGAGGAAAAAGTGCAACCTGTGTGTTGCTTGCCAGCACGTGTGCTTGTAGGTACTCGCGTAAGGCTTGGGCTGACGCGGTTGGCAGCTCAATGGCGGGAATGCTGTAGCGCGTCCATGCGACGAGTGGTGCGACCAAGAGCAAAACGTCATAGCGCTTGCTGTCCTGCGTCAGGACACAAGACTCCGACAGCGTTTCAGCTTGCTCGATCAGAACCTCGTAGCCACCTAAATGCGTCTGTGACAGATGGTCGAGCGCAGCATCGATTGCAGAGTCGTTCTTTGTCCGCATCAACTTGAGCAGGATGGTGGCCAGTTCGGTTTCCCAATAGCGATCCTCGACGCGACTGCCAGAACTATGAAGCGCGAGTGCGAGTGCCACCAGACGCGAAGCATCTCGCGTCAAACGGGTGGTGCCAGGGGTCGAACGAAGACGAGCCATGAGTTTGCGTGCCTGCCGACAAAAGGAGTCTAGTGTAACGAACTATCTTCCCTTCGCTTCCAATCGCTTACATTTGTCGGCTATGGTCGCATCTTCCTCTTAAGCCGCAATCAATTGTCGCAATACAAAGGGCAAAATCCCCCCATGCTGGTAGTAATCCACTTCGATAGGGGTGTCGATACGGAGTAATACCGCGATGCGTTGGCTAGAGCCATTGGGGTGATGAATGACCAAAGTCACGTCCTGTTGCGGCACAATTCCGCTTTCAAGGCCTTCGACGTCAAAGGTTTCCTCACCCGTCAAGCCCAGGGACTGGGCACTGTCGTGACCCTTGAATTGCAGAGGCAACACCCCCATCCCGACTAAATTGCTGCGGTGAATACGCTCAAAACTCCGGGCGATGACTGCCTTGACTCCCAGCAACTGAGTGCCCTTTGCGGCCCAGTCTCGCGACGAACCCGTGCCATATTCTTCGCCACCAAACACAACAGTCGGGATGCCATTGGCCACGTACTGCATCGCGGCATCATAAATCGACACCTGCTCGCCGCTTGGCTGCATCAAGGTCTGGCCACCTTCAACGCGTGACCCATCAGGTCTGGCAGGAATCATGAGATTTTTGATACGGACATTCGCGAAGGTGCCCCGCATCATGATCTCGTGATTGCCCCGTCGGGAGCCATAACTATTGAAGTCGGCTTTTTGAACACCGTGCGCCAGCAACCACTGGCCAGCGGGAGAAGTTTCGTTAATAGAGCCGGCTGGTGAAATGTGGTCTGTCGTAACCGAGTCACCAAATATACCCAAGGTACGCGCCCCTCTCACGGCAGGCATTGGCTTGGGCTCCATCGTAAAGTCATCAAAAAATGGCGGCTCTGCGATGTAGGTGGAAAGTGGCCAGTCGTAGACATCCCCAGTCACACCTTCAATGTTTTGCCAGAGCTTGCCTGGTTTTTTCTCGACCTTGGCATAGTTGCTACGGAACACTTTAGGATCCATCGCAAAGTGCATCAGTTTTTCAACTTCTTTCGCGGTCGGCCAAATATCACCAAGGTAGACCGGTCCATGTTTGCCTTCACCAACGGGTTCGGTCATCAAGTCACGCATCATGTTGCCTGCCAGCGCGTAGGCGACCACCAAAGGAGGTGAGGCAAGAAAGTTTGCTTTCAAATTAGGATGAATGCGCGCTTCAAAGTTCCGGTTGCCTGACAGCACTGCTGCGCAGATGAGGTCGTTGTCGATGATGGCTTGATTAAAGTCCGCTGCCAGATCGCCAGCATTGCCAATGCAGGTCGTGCAACCATAGGCCGCCACATCAAAACCGAGCTGATCCAGATAGGGCAACAGGCCCGCGCGCTCTAGATATTCGGTGACGACGCGCGAGCCGGGTGCGAGTGATGTTTTCACATGAGCAGGCACTTTAAGGCCCGCCTTGACGGCTTTTTTAGCCAGCAACCCTGCCGCTAACATCACGCTGGGGTTGGACGTGTTGGTGCACGAAGTAATGCCTGCGATCAAAATATCGCCGTTATGCAGAGTCTTGCCTGTGGCTGTTGTAAATGCTTTGCTGAGCTTGGCGGCTGGTTGATTAAAACCGTTATCCGCAATCGGTTTCGCATAAAGTTTTTTAAAAGTTTTCTTCACATCGCCGATTTCAATTCGATCTTGCGGACGCTTAGGACCCGCAAGAGAGGGCACCACCGAACCGAGATCTAGTTTGACGACTTTGGTGAAGTTGATGTCGGCAGCATTTGGCACGCCAAACATTTCCTGTGCCTTGAAATAAGCCTCGAGTGCATGGACCTCATCTTTGGTGCGACCAGTGCCTTTGAAATACTCGATGGTTCGGTGATCGACGGGAAAAAATCCCATCGTCGCGCCATACTCAGGCGCCATATTGCCGATGGTGGCACGGTCCGTCACAGACAACTTGGCAGTTCCGGGACCACAAAATTCGACAAACTTGCCCACGACTTTTTCTTTGCGCAACAGTTCTGTGATGGTCAGCACGAGGTCTGTCGCGGTAACACCGCCACGCAACTCACCCGTGAGCTCGACACCCACTACATCGGGGGTTAAAAAGTAAACAGGCTGGCCCAGCATGCCGGCTTCGGCCTCAATGCCGCCTACGCCCCATCCTACGACACCAATACCGTTAATCATGGTGGTGTGACTATCGGTACCGACGAGTGAGTCTGGGTAGTACACATCATGTTTTTTATCGTGATGCACACCGCGCGCGAGATACTCAAGGTTGATCTGATGAACAATCCCAAAGCCTGGAGGCACCACGCCAAACGTATCAAATGCTTGCATACCCCATTTCAAAAATTGGTAACGTTCCTTATTGCGTGAAAACTCAACCTTCATGTTGAGATCAAGCGCATCTTTGGTTCCAAAGTAATCAATCATCACAGAGTGATCGACGACCAGGTCAACGGGCACCAAAGGCTCAATGGCTTTGGCTTCTTTGCCCATTTTCTTGGCGACTGCGCGCATCGCAGCGAGATCAGCAAGCAGAGGTACGCCCGTAAAGTCCTGAAGGACAACACGTGCCACCACAAAGGGGATTTCAAGCTCGCGTTTACTATTGGGTTTCCACGCGGCAAGCTCGCGAATGTGACTTTCAGTGACTTTTTTACCGTCGCAGTTGCGCAGCACGGACTCCAACACAATCCGGATCGACATCGGCAGTCGAGAGATGTCGATGCCAAGAGACGCGCCGAGTGCCGGCAGCGAATAAAAGTGTGCTTCTTTTTTGCCGATTTTGAATTTTTTAAGCGTGTTCAGGGTGTCGTGTTGCATGGCGTACGCTCCAAGGTGTTGATCTCTTTATCCTACACCAGCCACAGACCGTGCGCACAATAAAAAATCCTCCTGTGAATATATCCACAGGAGGATTTGAGGAGCTGAACAGATCTAAAGGTGTATCCCAGTCAGATCGTTCGGAATTGCCGGGAAAACAGACTTAGATGGCGTCAGCGACGTCTTTGTAGTCAGGAATCTGATCGAAATTGAGATACTTGTAGATTTCTGCGCTGCTGTCTTTGAGCACGCCCATGTCTACCATGTACTCTTCCTTGGTCGGAATACGACCCAGTTTCGAACAAATCGCTGCCAATTCGGCCGAGCCCAAATACACATTGGTATTTTTGCCCAGACGGTTGGGGAAGTTACGGGTGCTGGTCGACATGACGGTCGCACCTTCGCGCACTTGTGCTTGGTTACCCATACACAGCGAGCAGCCGGGGGACTCAGTACGCGCACCTGCCGAGCCAAAGACGCCGTAGTGACCTTCTTCAGTCAACTGTGTCGCATCCATCTTGGTCGGTGGTGCGATCCAGAGCTTGACGGGCATGTCGCGCTTGCCTTCGAGCAGCTTGGAGGCTGCACGGAAGTGACCGATGTTGGTCATGCAGCTACCGATGAACACTTCGTCAATCTTGGTGCCAGCGACTTCAGACAACATTTTGACGTCATCAGGATCGTTCGGGCAGGCCACGATTGGCTCGTGAATGTCGGCTAGGTCGATTTCAATGACGGCTGCGTATTCGGCATCTGCATCGGGCTCGAGCAACTGTGGGTTGGCCAACCAGGCTTCCATCGCCTGAATACGACGCATCAAGCTGCGCTCATCCTCATAACCATTCGCGATCATCCACTTCAACATCACGATGTTGCTGTTGATGTATTCGATGATGGGTTCTTTGTTCAGGCGAACAGTACATCCCGCAGCGGAGCGCTCAGCAGAAGCGTCCGACAATTCAAAGGCCTGCTCAGCTTTGAGGTTTGGCAAACCTTCGATTTCGAGAATGCGGCCAGAGAAAATGTTGATCTTGTTTGACTTGTCCACCGTCATCAAGCCAGCTTTGATCGCATACAGAGGAATCGCGCTCACCAGGTCACGCAAAGTCACGCCAGGTTGCATTTTTCCTTTGAAGCGGACCAACACTGACTCAGGCATATCCAGAGGCATCACGCCAGTCGCTGCAGCAAACGCCACCAAGCCAGAACCTGCTGGGAAGCTGATGCCAATTGGGAAACGTGTGTGTGAGTCACCACCTGTGCCCACTGTGTCGGGCAACAACATACGGTTGAGCCAGGAGTGAATCACGCCATCACCTGGACGCAGTGAAATTCCACCACGGTTGCTCATGAACTCTGGCAGTGTGTGATGTGTTTTGACGTCAACAGGCTTTGGATAGGCCGAAGTGTGGCAAAACGATTGCATGACGAGATCGGCAGAAAAGCCCAAGCAGGCGAGGTCTTTCAATTCGTCACGTGTCATTGGGCCAGTAGTATCCTGGCTGCCAACGGAAGTCATCTTGGGCTCACAGTAGGCACCGGGGCGAACGCCCTGGCCTTCAGGCAAGCCACATGCACGACCCACCATTTTCTGCGCCAAGGTAAAGCCTTTGTTGGAGGCGGCAGGATTTTGTGGCAAGCGGAATAAGTTCGATGGTGGCAGACCGAGTGCCTCACGTGCTTTACCGGTCAGGCCGCGGCCGACGATCAGAGGAATACGTCCACCGGCACGGACTTCGTCAAACAACACATCCGATTTAACTTGGAACTTTGCGATGACTTTGCCATCTTTCAATGCTTCACCGTCATAAGGGCGCAACTCGATCTCGTCACCCATGTTCATGTTGGAGACATCGAGTTCGATTGGGAGCGCGCCGGCATCTTCCATCGTGTTGTAGAAAATCGGAGCAATTTTGTTACCCAGACAGACGCCACCAAAGCGCTTGTTCGGCACAAAAGGAATGTCTTCGCCCGTGAACCACAAAACGGAGTTCGTCGCGGACTTGCGCGAGGAGCCAGTTCCAACCACGTCACCCACGTAAGCAACGAGGTTGCCTTTTTTCTTGAGGTCGTTGATGAACTTAACAGGGCCAGTCTTGCCTGGCTCCTGAGGCTCAATGCCTGGACGGGGATTCTTGAGCATCGCCAGTGCGTGCAAAGGAATATCAGGACGGCTCCACGCATCTGGAGCAGGAGACAGATCGTCCGTATTGGATTCGCCCGTCACTTTCAACACAGTAATTTTGAGACTTTTTGGGACTTCGGGGCGGCTGGTAAACCACTCGCCATCCGCCCAGCTTTGCATGACAGCTTTAGCGTTGGCATTGCCTTTAGCAGCCTTTTCTTTCACGTCGTGGAATGCGTCAAACATCAACAATGTTTTCTTGAGGCCGTTTGCAGCGATTGTGCCGACTTCTTTGTCGTCCAGCAGTTCGACTAGTGGTCCAATGTTGTAGCCGCCGAGCATCGTGCCTAGCAACTCTGTCGCCTTGGCACGCGAAATCAGCGCACATTTCTCTGAGCCCAACGCAACGGCAGCAAGGTATGACGCCTTGACTTTAGCGGCATCATCTACGCCTGCTGGCACGCGATGCGTGATCAACTCGACGAGTGCATCGCCTTCGCCTGCTGGAGGTGCTTTGAGCAGTTCAATGAGGTCAGCAGTTTGCTGAGCTGAAAGCGGAAGGGGAGGAATACCAAGGGCTGCGCGTTCGGCAACGTGTTGGCGATAGGCTTGTAGCATGTGAGCGCCTTTCTATGTGGTGAAGGATATTTTGATTGTAGAGGGAAGATCTTGGAGTCGCAAGTGTCTTATATCTTATATAAGACCATAATATAAGAAATACTTAACTAACGAGTGGTGCATATTCCGAGTGTTTTTTGATGTAAGCCGCGACATAGCTGCACTGAGGCACCACCTTCCAGCCCTGTGCCTGCGCATAGTCGAGCGCAAACTTAGTGATTTCGGCCGCGAGACCGCGTCCACCAAGCTCGCTCGGGACTCCGGTATGCGTCACGGTCATCACTTGATTATTCAGTGTGTAGTCCAGTACGCAGCGATGTCCTTCGAGCTTGAGCTCAAAGCACTTGCCTGTGACGTTGTGTTCAATGGTGTTCATTAGTTAGATCCCATAATCAAAAGCGCCCAAAGTCCCAACATTGCCACGAGTCCTACTGCACAGCTGCCCCAAAGACCGACAATGGGCCAGCGAACGCTCATGGGCAAGTTGACAGGATCCACATGCGACAACAAGCGATTGGCGTTGCTGGCAAACGAGGCGGTAGATTTGTGAAAAAGGATACGTAAAAAATAGTCCAGCGTAATGGTCAGTCTGATGCTGATGGGCAGATCTGCGAATCTACGCTCCTTCAGATAGGGATGTTTAAAACGGTGATTGACCTCGTTGATCTTGTAAAACCACAAGTAAGCGCCTGAGATAAAAAATACAAAGGAGCATGTGATGAAAAACGTAAAGGTCAGAACGAGTGCGTGAGAAAAATATTGTTGCATACAGCCTGCTTGATCGTTGATGTGTATTCGCGCGGATTAGCCCGGAACGCGAACCCAGCCTTCCATGAGTACACGCGCACTGCGACTCATCATGGCTTTTTTGACTTGCCATTCTCCATCTACTTTATCCGCCTGTGCACCCACTCGTAGCGTGCCCGACGGGTGTCCAAAACGCACTGCGTCCAAGTTGCCGCCACCTGCAGCAAGATTGACCAGCGTACCGGGGATGGCCGCTGCAGTACCGATGGCGACAGCCGCCGTACCCATCATGGCGTGGTGGAGTTTGCCCATCGATAACGCGCGAACCAATACATTGATATCGGACGCTGCGATTTCTTTGCCACTTGAGGCGATGTAATCGGTAGGTTGGGCGACAAATGCGACCTTGGGCGTATGTTGCCGCTTGGCCGCTTCATCAAGATGACTAATGAGTCCCATACGTACAGCACCGTGGGCACGAATTTTTTCAAACATCTCAAGTGCTTTGGGGTCACTGTTGATGTCGTCCTGAAGTTCGGTGCCTTTGTAGCCGACGGCCTCAGCATTGATAAAAATAGTAGGGATGCCGGCGTTGATCATGGTCGCTTTGAGCGTACCCACGCCAGGAACGACCAGATCGTCCACGAGATTACCCGTCGGGAACATTGCGCCGCCGCCGCCTTCTTCTTCGGCCGCAGGATCCATAAACTCTAGCTGTACTTCAGCGGCGGGAAAGGTCACGCCATCAAGTTCGAAGTCACCTGTTTCCTGCACGGCACCGTTGGTCATCTGCACGTGAGAGATGATGGTTTTGCCAATATTCGCTTGCCAGATTCTGACTGTGGCGATGCCGTTTTGTGGGATACGGCTAGGATCAACCAGACCATTGCTGATGCTAAAAGGGCCTACAGCCGCAGACAGGTTGCCGCAGTTACCGCTCCAGTCGATGAAAGGCTTGTCAATGGAGACTTGGCCAAACAAGTAATCCACGTCGTGATCTGGACGGGTGCTTTTAGCCAAAATGACAGTTTTACTTGTGCTGGATGTTGCCGCACCCATACCGTCTGTTTGTTTGCCGTAAGGGTCTGGGCTGCCAATCACGCGCATCAGCAGTGCGTCGCGGGCTGCACCAGGCACCTGTGTGGCGGGCGGCATATCCTGCAAGCGAAAGAAAACGCCTTTGCTCGTACCGCCACGCATATAGGTGGCGGGAACTTTAATTTGAGGTGCATGCGCCATTTGAAAGTTTCCTAATGTAAATAGCTCTCAGTGGAGTTCGGCCGGGCCCTCAGTGAGGGCCCGCTTGGGTGTTTATGCCGCTGCAGTGGATTCGAGGAAGTCTTGAGCGAAACGCTGCAAGACACCACCTGCTTCGTAGATCGAGACTTCTTCTGCAGTATCGAGACGACACGTCATTGGAACCTCGAGCCTTTCACCGTTTTTGCGAGTAATGACCAGGGTCAAGGTCGCGAGCGGCGTGGGTTTACCCAACACGTCATAGATTTCAGTGCCATCGAGCTGTAAGGTCTTGCGATCGACACCGGTTTTAAATTCAAGCGGCAACACGCCCATGCCCACCAGATTGGTGCGGTGGATACGCTCGAAGCCCTCGGCCGCAATGGCTTCGACTCCCGCAAGGCGAACCCCTTTGGCCGCCCAGTCGCGCGAGGAGCCTTGGCCATAGTCCGCACCTGCCACGATGATCAATGGCTGTTTACGTTCCATATAGGTCTCGATTGCTTCCCACATGCGTGTGACCTTGCCCTCTGGCTCAATACGCGCCAGTGAACCTTGTTTGACCTTGCCGTTTTCCAACACCATCTCGTTCAGGAGCTTGGGGTTGGCAAACGTCGCGCGCTGCGCCGTCAAATGGTCGCCGCGATGGGTCGCGTAGGAGTTGAAGTCCTCTTCAGGCAAGCCCATTTTCTCAAGGTATTCGCCAGCTGCGCTATCTAGCATGATGGCATTCGAAGGAGACAAGTGATCCGTCGTGATGTTGTCACCCAGCACCGCTAGTGGGCGCATGCCTTTTAGTTCACGCGCACCCGCGAGCGCGCCTTCCCAGTATGGAGGGCGACGGATGTAGGTACTTTGTGGGCGCCAGTCATACAGTGGACTGAGTTTCTCACCTGTGTCCACCGTCGCGGCGAACATCGGCTCATACACCTTGCGGAACTGTTCGGGCTTGACGCTAGCTTTGACGATGGCATCAATCTCTTCGTCTGAGGGCCAGATGTCCTTGAGCATGACGGGTTTGCCATGCTGGTCGATACCCAGCACATCGCGCTCAATGTCAAAGCGGATCGTGCCCGCGATCGCGTAGGCCACGACTAGGGGAGGCGAGGCCAGAAACGCTTGCTTGGCATAGGGGTGAATGCGGCCATCAAAATTACGGTTACCGGACAAGACAGCTGTCGCGTACAGATCGCGATCAATGATCTCCTGTTGAATCACAGGATCCAGCGCGCCGCTCATCCCGTTACAGGTCGTGCAAGCAAACGCCACAATGCCAAAGCCGAGTTTTTCCAATTCAGGCAATAGTTTCGCGTCGTCGAGATAAAGCTCAACAGTCTTCGAGCCTGGTGCCAATGAGCTTTTGACCCAAGGCTTGCGTGTCAGTCCGCGCGCGTTTGCATTGCGAGCCAACAGGCCTGCAGCAATCACGTTACGCGGATTGCTTGTATTGGTGCAGCTCGTAATCGCCGCAATAATGACAGCGCCATCAGGCATCAGGCCTGGTTCGTTTTCTACCTTGCCGGAGATACCTTTAGCGGCCAGATCTGTCGTGGCGACACGACGATGTGGATTAGAAGGGCCCGCGATGTTGCGTACAACAGTGGACAAGTCGAAATGTAAGACACGCTCATACTCAGCGGTCTTGAGGCTATCGGCCCAGAGTCCTGCATGCTTGGCATAAGTCTCAACAAGTTTGACTTGCTCAGCCTCGCGACCCGTCAAGGTCAGATAGTCGATGGTTTGCTGATCGATGTAAAACATCGCAGCCGTCGCACCATACTCTGGTGTCATGTTTGAAATCGTTGCGCGGTCGCCGAGTGTGAGGTGTGCTGCACCTTCGCCGAAAAACTCGAGGTAGGACGATACGACTTTTTGACTACGCAAATACTCTGTGAGCGCCAACACTAAATCAGTGGCGGTGATGCCTGGCTGCAATTTGCCGGTGAGCTCCACGCCAATGATGTCGGGTAGTCTCATCCATGAGGCACGACCGAGCATGACGCTCTCAGCCTCTAGGCCGCCCACGCCAATGGCGATCACACCAAGCGCGTCTACATGCGGCGTGTGACTATCTGTGCCCACCAAGGTATCAGGAAAGGCGACACCCTCTTGAGCATGAATCACGGGCGACATGCGCTCCAGATTGATCTGGTGCATGATGCCGTTGCCGGGAGGAATCACGTCAACGTTTTTGAAAGTCTTTTTTGTCCAGTTAATAAAATGGAAACGATCTTCGTTGCGTCGGTCTTCGATGGCACGGTTTTTCTCAAACGCGTCCGGATCGAAACCGCCGCACTCGACTGCCAGAGAGTGATCGACAATCAATTGTGTCGGAACAACCGGATTCACGAGTGCGGGATCTCCGCCTTGCGCTGCGATCGCATCCCTCAAGCCTGCCAAATCCACGAGGGCGGTTTGCCCAAGAATGTCATGGCACACAACCCTGGCAGGAAACCAGGGAAAATCCAGATCGCGCTTGCGTTCGATGATTTGCGTCAAAGAAGCGACGAGCGTTGCAGGGTCGCAACGACGCACCAGATTTTCAGCCAGCACACGCGAGGTGTAAGGCAACTTGTCATAAGCACCGGGCTTGATCGCATCGACAGCCGCGCGGGTGTCAAAGTAATCGAGCTTGGTGCCAGGAAGAGGTTTGCGATTCGCAGTATTCATATGGATTAACGACGCTTGGCGAGTGGAACGAATTTCTGATCATCAGGACCGGTGTAGTTGGCTGCCGGACGAATGATCTTGTTGTCGATACGTTGCTCAATGATGTGTGCCGACCAGCCTGCTGTCCGCGCGATCACGAACAGAGGTGTAAACATCGCGGTCGGTACGCCCATCATGTGATAAGACACAGCCGAGAACCAGTCGAGGTTGGCGAACATTTTTTTCGCATCCCACATGACGCCCTCAAGGCGATCCGCGATGTCATACATCTTGGTAGTGCCGGCTTTCTTTGACAAGCGCAGCGCGACATCTTTAATCACCTTGTTGCGTGGATCAGAGATCGTGTAAACAGGATGGCCAAAGCCGATGATGACTTCTTTGTTTTCAACGCGGGCGCGCACGTCGGCTTCAGCTTCGTCGGGTGTCTCGTAGCGTTTTTGAACTTCAAAAGCCACTTCGTTTGCACCGCCATGCTTGGGGCCGCGCAGAGCGCCGATACCGCCAGCAATCGCTGAGTACATGTCGGAGCCTGTGCCTGCGATCACGCGGCAGGTAAAGGTCGAGGCATTGAACTCGTGCTCTGCGTACAAAATGAGTGAGGTGTGCATGGCACGGACCCAATCCGCATTGGGTTTTTTGCCGTGTAACAGGTGCAGGAAGTGCGCGCCGATTGAGTCGTCATCGGTTTGAACATCAATGATGCGACCATTGTGGCTAAAGTGATACCAGTAGAGCAGGGCGGAGCCGAGGTTGGCCATCAGGCGGTCAGCGATGTCACGCGCATCAGGCGTGTTGTGGTCTTCTTTTTCCGGCAGGATGCAGCCAAGGGCGGAGGCGGCAGTGCGCATCACGTCCATGGGATGGCTAGCGGCAGGCAGAGACTCGAGAACGGTCTGCAGTTGTGCTGGCAGACCGCGCATCGAACGCAGTTTTTCTTTGTAAGCAGCCAGTTCTGCTTTGTTAGGCAGTTTGCCGTGGATCAGCAGGTGAGCGATTTCTTCAAATTCGCTGGTATCAGCGAAATCAAGAATGTCATACCCGCGGTAATGCAGGTCGTTACCGCTGCGACCGACTGTGCACAGGGCGGTATTACCCGCTGTCACACCTGAAAGTGCAACGGATTTTTTAGGTTTAAAAACAGGTGCTGCAGTCTCGACAGCTTTCGCTGGAGCGGTGCGTTTTACAGCTTTTTTTGTCGTAGCCATATTGATTCTCTCAATGAATTATTTGGATTTGCCCTGAGCAAACAGCACGTCGAGTTTGCCTTCGAATTCGTGATAATTGATGCGGTCGTACAGTTCGTCACGCGTTTGCATGATGTCGATGACATTACGCTGATGACCGTCACGGCGGATGGCGGTGTACACCGTCTCTGCAGCTTTGTTCATGGCACGGAACGCTGACAGCGGGTAGAGCACCATGCCAACGCCTGAGCTGCGCAACTCATCCACTGAAAAGAGTGGCGTTTTACCAAATTCAGTGATGTTGGCGAGCAAGGGTACGCTGACCGCTTTTGAAAACTTTTCAAACGTAGCGAGGTCGTAGGCTGCTTCGGCAAAAATTGCATCCGCACCCGCCTCAACGCAGGCAATCGCACGCTCAATCGCTGCGTCCACGCCATGCGAAGCGATCGCATCGGTGCGGGCGATCAGGTAGAAACTGTCATCTGTGCGTGCATCGGCCGCAGCCTTGACGCGGTCGCGCATTTCTTCGGTCGACACGATTTCCTTACCTGGGCGATGACCACAGCGCTTGGCGCCGACTTGGTCTTCGATGTGGCAACCAGCAGCGCCGAATTTGCTCAAGCTCTGAATGGTGCGCGCGATGTTAAAGGCTGAGGGACCAAAGCCAGTGTCGATATCGACGATCAATGGTGTATCGCAGACGTCCGTGATGCGGCGCACATCTGTGAGTACGTCATCAAGTGTATTGATGCCTAAGTCGGGCAGACCCAACGAACCTGCTGCAACGCCGCCACCGGAGAGGTAGATGGCCTTAAAGCCGGCGCGCTTGGCAAGCAGAGCGTGGTTGGCGTTGATAGCGCCGATAATTTGCAGAGGCTTTTCGGCTGCGAGTGCTTCGCGAAACCGTTGACCAGCGGGGGCTTGTTTGGACATCATGATCTCCGTGACGAATATTGATCTTTTGAAAAATGATCTTATAAAAAAATGGGCCCTTATGGGGCCCATTAACTCGGTGCTTACTTGAGCAAATGAGCGACTGCGTCGCGCTCTTCGGTCAGCTCTTTAAGCGTCAGGTCCATGCGCTCGCGCGAGAACGCGTCTACTTCGAGACCTGTCACGCGGTGATATTCACCACCTTCGCAAGTGACGGGCACGCCGTACATGATGCCTTCGGGAATGCCGTAGGACCCATCGGAAGGAACGCCCATCGTGACCCACTTGCCGTTTGTGCCCAACACCCAATCACGCACGTGATCGATTGCGGCATTAGCGGCTGATGCGGCTGAAGACAGACCACGCGCTTCAATGATGGCAGCGCCGCGCTTGCCGACTGTTGGCAAGAACACGTCGCGGTTCCAGGCTGCGTCGTTGATCAGTTTTTCTACGCTCTGTCCGCCAATGGTGGCAAAACGGTAGTCAGCATACATAGTAGGTGAGTGGTTGCCCCACACTGCGAGTTTTTGAATCTCTGCAACTGGCTTGCCCATTTTTGAAGCCAACTGTGACAAGGCACGGTTGTGATCCAGGCGAAGCATGGCGGTAAAGTTTTTCGCTGGCAGGCTTGGTGCAGACTTCATTGCGATATAAGCATTGGTGTTGGCAGGGTTGCCGACAACCAGCACTTTGACGTTGCGGTTTGCCACTGCGTCGAGCGCTTTACCTTGTGCGGTGAAAATGGCTGCGTTCACAGCCAACAGGTCTGCGCGCTCCATGCCAGGACCGCGTGGACGCGAACCGACCAGCAAGGCGACTTCCACGTCTTTGAATGCCTCGAGTGGATCGCTGTGCGCAGTCATGGATTGCAGCAAAGGAAACGCGCAATCATCAAGCTCCATCATGACGCCCTTGAGCGCTTTTTGGGCTTTTTCGTCCGGAATTTCCAGCAGTTGCAAAATAACAGGCTGGTCTTTGCCAAGCATTTCGCCTGAAGCGATACGGAACAAAAGGGCGTAACCGATCTGGCCTGCTGCACCAGTAACCGCAACACGCATGGCGGGTTTGGACATAACGATCTCCGATAGAACTGAGAGGATTGTGAAAAGGGTAATGATGGAGTTTAGCTTTTTTGTGGGCCTCTTATACGCACGGCTCAGCACAAGAAAATTGACCCTCAAATGCTAATGCAAATACACGCAATTCGTCAATGATCTTATATCTTATATAAGACAGAAGAGTGGTGGACTTTCATTTCGCCTTATGTCACAATGGGGAATGATTTTCTTGAGCCTTTCCGATGTCTGATAGTTCTCGCTCCCGCGCCGCTTTAGCCGACTCTGGCATGAACTCGGCGGCTGCATTTAGCCCCCTTTACCAGCAGATTAAATCTTTGCTGGTCAAGTCGCTGGATGCGGGTGAGTGGAAACCTGGTGAGTCTATTCCAAGCGAAATCGAACTGGCTGCGCGCTTTCAGGTGAGCCAGGGTACGGTGCGAAAAGCGATTGATGAACTGGCTTCACAAAACATTCTGTTGAGACGACAAGGCAAAGGCACTTTTGTTGCCACGCATCTCGAGCCGCGTGTTCGCTTCAGATTTTTGAGATTGGCACCCACCGAAGGTGAGCCTGAGCCAGCCCTAAGCAGAGTGCTGGATTGTCGGCGCATCCGTGCTAACGCAGACATCGCTCGAGCCCTTGAGATCAAGTCTGGCGATCCTGTGGTGGCGATTCGACGCGTGTTGTCTTTCTCTGGTGTGCCGACGGTGATTGACGATATATATTTGCCCGGCAACTTATTTAAGGGATTGACCGCAGATTTATTGAACGACTATTCGGGTCCGTTGTATGGGTTATTTGAGTCTGAGTTCGGTATTAACATGGTGCGCGCAGAGGAAAAACTGCGGGCTGTAGCCGCACCACACGACATTGCTCAGGCCCTTGGTTTGGTTGCCTCAATACCCCTACTTTGTGTAGAGCGAATTTCCTTCACCTATGGAAACCGTCCTGTAGAATTACGTATCGGTCATTATGTGACTAATGAGTATTATTATCGTAATAGCTTGAATTAATTGGTTTTTTTTATCGTTTTACACGCATTCTTTACGTGAGCGAAAATAACGTGTTTTCTCTTATCCAACTGTTCTATGTTCGAGGTCGTTATGTCTGACACAGCTAACAAGCCGCGTCCTCAATTCCGTAACATTAACGTTACTGATTTGATGAAGTATCGCTTGCCGATGGCCGGAAAAGTTTCCATTCTTCACCGAGTGAGTGGCGCTTTGCTCTTTTTGTGCTTGCCGTTCCTGATTGCATTGTTTGCAATGAGTTTCGCTAGCCAAGCCGGGTTCAATGCGCTCGCAATGGTGATTGGTCACCCAATCGTAAAGTTGATTCTCTTGGTCCTGATTTGGGGCTATTTGCATCACTTCTGTGCTGGCATTCGTTACTTGATCCTGGATTTGCATATTGGATTGGATAAAGAATCTGCAGCTAAAAGCGCAAGTCTTGTCATGGGTGTGAGCTTGGCGCTCACTCTGGTTTTTGGCCTCAAATTATTCGGAGTGTGGTGATGGTTCCCGTCGAAAAAATCGGTCCTAAGCGTTTGGTGGTCGGCGCGCACTACGGCACGGGCGAGTTCATTGCCCAGCGTGTCACCGCCATCATTCTCGCGGTTTACACCCTGGTGTTGCTAGTCGGCATCCTGACGATGTCTGGCTTCAACTACGAGGGTTGGAAAAACCTCTTCACGTTCACCGTGCTCTTTATGCCTTTGGGACAGATCCTCGCCACGCTCGCGATGTTTTCGCTTGCTTGGCACGCCTGGATTGGCGTGCGCGATATCTGGATGGACTACATCAAGCCCGTAGGCCTTCGTATTTTTTTACTGGTTCTGACTCTTCTTTGGTTGGTCGGATCAGTCGTGTACTTTGTACACATCCTCTGGAGAAACTAAGCCGTGGCAGCTGTCAAATCAACTTTACCGCGCCGTCAATTTGACGTGGTCGTCGTGGGTGCCGGTGGAGCCGGCATGCGTTGCTCCCTTCAACTCGCAAACGCGGGCTTGTCCGTTGCAGTGCTTTCAAAAGTCTTTCCAACTCGCTCGCACACCGTGGCAGCGCAGGGTGGTATTGGTGCCTCTTTAGGCAACATGAGCGAAGACAATTGGTACTGGCACATGTACGATACCGTCAAGGGTTCGGATTGGCTGGGCGACCAAGATGCAATCGAATTCATGTGTCGCGAAGCTCCCAATGCCGTGTACGAGCTTGAGCACATGGGTATGCCTTTTGACCGCAACCCTGACGGTACGATCTATCAGCGTCCGTTCGGTGGTCATACCGCTAACTTTGGTGAAAAGCCCGTTCAGCGTGCTTGCGCTGCAGCTGACCGTACCGGTCATGCGTTGTTGCACACACTCTATCAGCGCAACGTCGCTTCACGTACCCAGTTTTTCGTTGAGTGGATGGCGCTTGACCTGATCCGCAACGATGCAGGTGACGTGTTAGGCGTGACCGCCCTCGAGATGGAAACTGGCGAGATCTATATTTTCGAAGCCAAAACAACCGTGATCGCGACTGGTGGTGCGGGCCGTATTTGGGCAGCGTCGACTAACGCCTTTATTAATACCGGCGACGGAATGGGCATGGCCGCTCGTGCGGGCATCCCCATGATGGACATGGAGTTTTGGCAATTTCACCCCACTGGCGTTGCCGGTGCGGGCGTGCTGATCACTGAAGGTGTTCGCGGCGAGGGCGGTATCTTGCTCAACAAGGACGGCGAGCGCTTTATGGAGCGTTATGCACCTACATTGAAAGACTTGGCACCGCGCGACTTCATCTCGCGTTGTATGGACCAGGAAATCAAGGAAGGTCGTGGTTGCGGACCGGACGGCGCTTACGTCCACCTCAAGCTCGACCACCTCGGTGCCGACGTGATCAACAAGCGTTTGCCTTCGATTCTTGAAATCGGACACAAATTCGCGAACGTTGACGCAACCAAAGAGCCCATCCCCGTTGTTCCAACCATCCACTATCAGATGGGCGGCATTCCCTGTAACTACAACGGTCAAGTCACAACATGGGACGGCCAGCAGACCAAGATCGTCAATGGTCTATACGCAATTGGTGAGTGCTCGGCAACTTCTGTTCACGGCGCAAACCGACTGGGTACCAACTCCTTGTTGGATCTGATTGTGTTTGGTCGTGCAGCCGGTAACCATATCGTTGCCGCTCACCCAGAGCGTCAGCGTGCACATCAGCCATTGCCACAAGAGTCCGTGGACTTTTCACTTGAGCGCGTCAACAAGCTTGAGCAGCGTAAAACGGGTGAAAAGACACAGGTTGTCGGTAACGAAATCCGTAACGCTATGCAACAGCATTGCGGCGTGTTCCGTACGATGGCTTCCCTCAAAGAAGGCGTGGCAAAGATTGATGCCCTGGCCGAGAAAGTCGATAACATCGCTTTCCAAGACAAGTCCAAGGTCTTTAATACTGCCCGTATTGAGGCGCTCGAATTGAGCAACATGATTGAGGTGGCGCGTTCGACGATTCACTCAGCTGCAGCACGTACGGAAAGCCGTGGTGCGCATGCACTGGATGATTTCCCGACACGTGATGATGACAACTGGATCAAGCACACGCTCTGGTACTCGAAAGGCAATCGCCTCGATTACAAGCCTGTGCAGATGCAGCCACTCACAGTCGAAAGCTTCCCGCCCAAGACCCGCACATTCTAAGTCAGGATACCTGGAATAAATCATGAGCAAAAAACGCATCGTGAAGTTTGAAATTTACCGCTACGATCCTGACAAGGATGAGCGTCCATACATGCAGAAACTCGAAGTTGAGTTGCAGCCTACTGACAAGATGTTGCTGGATGCGTTGATTCGCATCAAGATGGACGTTGATGACAGTTTGGCGCTGCGCCGCTCATGCCGTGAAGGCGTTTGCGGTTCGGATGCGATGAACATCAATGGCAAAAACGGACTGGCTTGCACAACCAACATGCTCGAGCTTAAAGAGCCTGTCGTGTTGCGTCCACTCCCAGGCTTGCCTGTGATTCGCGATCTGATCGTCGACATGACGCACTTCTTTAATCAATATCACTCGATTCGCCCATATTTGATCAACGACACGCCACCACCTGAAAAGGAGCGTCTACAGACGCCTGAGGCGCGTGAAGAGCTTGACGGTCTGTATGAGTGTATTTTGTGTGCCTGTTGTTCGACTTCCTGCCCATCGTTCTGGTGGAATCCTGACAAGTTTGTCGGTCCCGCTGGCTTGTTGCAAGCTTATCGTTTCATCGCGGACACTCGTGACCATGAAACGGCTGAGCGCCTCGATAATCTCGAGGATCCATACCGCTTGTTCCGCTGCCACACCATTATGAATTGTGTGGACGTGTGTCCAAAGGGTCTGAATCCAACGCGCGCGATTGGTAAGATCAAAGAAATGCTTGTGCGTCGTACGGTCTAGCATAGAGAACTCATGGGAACATTATCAGATCAGGATCGAATAAGGTTACGTTGGCGTGCCAGACGGGGTCTGCTCGAAAATGATCTGATTCTCACGCGTTATCTCGATGCTTATCAAGCAGAGCTGACAGACGTCGAAGTTGGCGCGCTGACCCAGCTGTTTGAACTCTCAGACAACGAGCTGTTAGACTTATTATTAGGTCGTGTTGAGCCCGAGGGGGCGCTTGACCGACCCGCAGTCAAGATGGTGCTTGCGCAGATACGCGCGGCATAGACAGCATTTTGCCTTGCTAACCAAATATAAACGAAGGAATTACGTATGAACCTGTCCGACAAAAAAGCCACGTTATCGTTTTCAGACGGTAGCCCTTCGGTTGATTTTCCAATGTACGACGGCAGCGTTGGTCCACAGGTGATCGACATTCGTAAGCTTTATGGACAGACTGGTCTGTTTACTTACGACCCAGGTTTTTTGTCGACAGCTTCATGCACATCCAATATCACTTACATTGATGGTGATAAGGGTGAGTTGCTCTATCGTGGCTACCCCATCGAAGAGCTCGCAGTCAATTGTGACTTTATGGACATCAGCTATCTGATCCTCAATGGTGAGCTGCCTGATCCCAAGCAAAAAACTGATTTTGATACCCTTGTGTCTAAGCACACAATGGTTAACGAACAAATGCACTTTTTCTTGCGTGGTTTCCGTCGTGACGCGCATCCAATGGCTGTATTGACAGGTTTAGTCGGTGCGTTGTCTGCGTTCTATCATGATTCGACAGACATCACCAATCCGCATCATCGCCATGTTTCAGCGATTCGTTTGATCGCCAAGATGCCAACGCTTGTTGCGATGGCATACAAGTACTCCCAAGGTCAGCCCTACATTTACCCACAAAACAATCTCTCTTACACAGGCAACTTCTTGCGCATGATGTTCGCAACGCCTTGCGAAGAGTATGTGGTTAATCCTGTTGTCGAACGCGCACTCGATCGCATCTTTATTTTGCATGCTGACCACGAGCAAAATGCTTCGACTTCAACAGTGCGTTTGTGTGGCTCGTCAGGCACCAATCCTTTTGCCGCGATCGCTGCAGGTGTTGCTTGCTTATGGGGCCCCGCTCACGGTGGTGCCAACGAAGCATGTTTGCAGATGCTCGAAGACTTGCAGGCCAAAGGCGGAATGTCCAAGGTGGGCGAGTTCATGGAGCAGGTCAAAGACAAAAACTCTGGCGTACGTCTGATGGGTTTTGGTCACCGGGTTTACAAAAACTACGATCCTCGCGCCAAGCTTATGCAGCAAACGTGCAAGGAAGTATTGGCGGCGCTTGGTCTGGAAAATGATCCGCTGTTCAAACTCGCGATGGAAGTCGAGCGTATTGCGCTTGAGGATCCTTACTTCGTTGAGCGTAAACTTTATCCGAACGTTGATTTCTACTCCGGTATTGTTCAGCGTGCGATTGGTGTGCCAACTGCATTGTTTACTGCGATTTTCGCTTTAGCTCGAACGGTTGGTTGGATTGCGCAGTGGAATGAAATGATTTCTGATCCAGAGTACAAAATTGGCCGTCCACGCCAGTTGTATCAGGGTTCTGTATCACGCTCGGTTCCCAAGCGTAAGTAATTCCCAGTTCGCTACAAATGAAAAACGCCTGAATATTCAGGCGTTTTTTTATTTTGAGATGTCGCCTCGTGAGCGACCCTCAATTGATGACTGCATAGCCGTTAACGATGCTCGGCTTCCATCTGCGCATCAATCACAGCCAAAGCAGTCATGTTGATCACTCGACGCACCGTGGCGCTATTAGTCAAAATATGAACTGGGCGTGCAGCACCCAGCAAAACTGGACCCATTGCGATGCCGTTACTGCCTGTCATTTTCAACAGGTTGTACGTGACGTTCCCTGTATCCAAGTTAGGCGTGATCAGCAGATTAGCGCTGCCTTTCAACGTGCTGTCTGGGTAGTTTGCTGTTCTGATCGACTCAGAAAGTGCCGAATCCGCATGCATCTCACCATCTACCTCAAGTGAAGGTGCCCGCTCGCTGATGAGTTGACGAGCCTGTGCCATTTTGCGTGACGAGGCAGTCGGGCGACTACCAAAATTGGAGTGTGAGAGTAGGGCGATTTTTGGAACGATGCCAAAATTTCGCATTTTGTGTGCGGCCTGAACGGTCATGTCCGCAACTTGTTCCGCTGAGGGATCTTCGTTCACGTGCGTGTCGCAAATAAATAGCGTCTGATCGGAAAGCATCAGCACATTCATTGCGGCAAAGGTAGAGGCACCTTTTTGCAGGCCGATCACATCTTCAACATATTTGAGTTGATTATCGAAACGGCTCCCGATGCCGCAGAGCACTGCATCGGCATCGCCGCGCTTGAGGAGCAGGACGGCAATGAGTGTGTTGTGCTTGCGCACCATCGCCTTGGCGACAGTGGGTGTCACACCTTCGCGACCCTTGATGCGGTAATACTCTTGCCATGACTCGTTAAAGCGGGCGTCATCCTCGGGATCCACAATTTCAATGTTTTTACCAGCCTCCAGACGCAAGCCCATTTTCTGGATGCGCATATTGATCACTGATGGACGACCAATCAATATCGGGAAGGCGATCTTTTCGTCAGATACTGTTTGGGCTGCGCGCAAGACACGCTCGTCTTCTCCATCCGCGTAAATCACTCGCTTGGGCGCGCGTTTGGCTTGAGTGAACAATGGGCTCATCAGCTGGCCAGAGTGGTAAACCATGGCCTGGAGTTTCGCTTTGTAGGCCTCCATGTCTTGGATGGGGCGGCGCGCGACACCGGACTCGGCTGCGGCTTGCGCCACTGCGGGTGCGATTTGGACAATGAGGCGCGGATCGAAAGGCTTGGGAATGATGTAATCCGGTCCAAAGGTCAGGTCTTGGCCGGCGTAGGCTTGCGCGACCTCATCAGTTTGCTCGGCCTCTGCGAGCTCGGCAATTGCCTTGACGCAAGCAAGTTTCATGGCTTCTGTAATACTGCTGGCGCCTGCATCCAAGGCTCCGCGGAAAATAAACGGAAAGCAGAGAACGTTGTTGACTTGGTTCGGATAGTCAGAGCGTCCAGTCGCGATGATGCAATCTGGACGTGCCGCTTTCGCGATTTCGGGGCGGATTTCAGGCTCAGGATTCGCCAAGGCCAAAATCAGGGGCTTTGTGCCCATGCTTTTCACCATTTCTCCGTTGACGACTCCGGGGGCTGAGCAGCCCAAGAAGACGTCCGCGCCAACCATTGCCTCCGCAAGGGTGCGAAGCTCAGTCTTTTGCGCATAGCGTTTTTTGTTTTCTTCCATCTGCGCGTCGCGACCTTCATAGATGACGCCGCGCGAGTCACAAACAAAAATATGTTCTTTTTTGATGCCGAGGTGGACAAGCAAGTCCAAACAAGCAATCGATGCCGCACCAGCGCCAGACACGACAAGCTTGACCTGCTCCATTTTTTTACCCACGACCTTCAGGCCATTCATGATCGCAGCGGAGGAGATGATGGCTGTTCCGTGCTGGTCATCATGAAAGACGGGGATCTTCATGCGTTCACGCAGCTTTTTCTCGATATAAAAGCACTCTGGCGCTTTGATGTCTTCGAGGTTAATGCCGCCAAGGGTGGGCTCGAGGGCAGCGATGATGTCCACGAGCTTGTCTGGATCGGTCTCTGCAAGTTCGATGTCAAACACATCGATCCCGGCAAACTTCTTGAACAGGCAGCCTTTACCTTCCATGACAGGTTTTGCCGCCAAGGGGCCGATATTGCCAAGCCCCAGTACTGCAGTGCCATTCGTAATAACGGCGACCAAATTTGAGCGTGAGGTGTATTTTGCGGCCGCCTCATCACCCTGGGCATGAATCGCCATGCAGGCTGCTGCGACACCAGGAGAATAAGCTAGGGATAAGTCGTCCTGATTCGCGAGCGGTTTGGTCGGTGTGACCGAAATTTTTCCGGGAGTCGGGTAGGCGTGGTAATCAAGGGCCAACTTGGCAAGGTTCTCGTCCATGGATCTCATCAATGCGAAAGGTGAAAAAGGTGACGCCAAGCTTACAGGCATGCGCAGGCTTCAGCATCAAATTCACAACTTTTTCGATTTTGCGGCGCAACATCAGCCAAAACAATTAAAAGCTTGGGGTTATACTTATGTGCCGGCTCTTAAGGCTATTAAATAACCGCCTTCTGCCCCGCTATCCGCAAATCGGTTTGGCCGAGAAAACGGAAGGTATTCCTGCATCGTAACGGGTGAAACATCCGAATAGGTGAAGCGCTAAAATGTCATTTCTTGATTCTTTACAGAACTCTTATCTCTTTGGGGGCAATGCGCCCTACGTAGAAGAACTCTACGAAGCCTATCTGGATAATCCAGGTTCGGTCCCAGATAATTGGCGTAATTACTTTGACCAGTTGCAGCATATGCCCGCAACAGATGGTCAAGAAGCCACGCGCGACCAGGCCCACGCACCCATCATCGAATCCTTTGCGCAACGCGCTAAAGCCAATGCTTTTGTCCAGCGTGGCCAGGAGCCCGATCTTGCGGTCGCGATGAAACAAGTGCACGTCCAGTCATTGATTGCTGCTTATCGCACTCTCGGTTCGCGTTGGGCGGAGCTCGATCCACTCAAGCGACAGGATCGCCCCCCCATTCCTGAGCTCGACCCTGCGTTTTATGGTCTGACCGAAGCTGATCTGGATCAGGTTTTTTCAGCGACCAATACCTATTTCACCAAAGCGACAACGATGACGTTGCGCGAGATTCTGAAAGCCTTGCGTGATACGTACTGCCGTTCGATCGGCGTCGAGTTCATGCACGCGTCAGATCCAGCCGTCAAGCGCTGGGTGCAGGAGCGCCTCGAGTCCACGCTCAGCGCCCCCACTTTTGCGGCCGATCGCAAGCGCCACATTTTGCAGCAGTTAACCGAGGCCGAAGGTCTTGAGCGCTTTCTGCACACAAAATACGTAGGTCAAAAGCGTTTCTCCCTCGAAGGTGGTGATAGTTTCATCGCGTCAATGGACGAGGTGGTCAACCACGCGGGTGAGTCAGGCGTCCAAGAAATCGTGGTGGGTATGGCTCACCGTGGCCGTCTCAATATGCTTGTCAATATCATGGGCAAGATGCCTGGTGATTTGTTCGCAGAGTTCGAAGGTCATCATGCCGAAGGCTTGACCGATGGTGATGTGAAATATCACAACGGATTCTCGAGCGATTTGTCCACACGTGGTGGTCCAGTGCATTTGTCATTGGCCTTTAATCCCTCGCACCTTGAGATCGTCAATCCTGTCGTCGAAGGCAGCGTGCGCGCACGCCAAGAGCGTCGCGGTGCTGACGGTTACAAACAGGTCTTGCCTGTACTCGTTCACGGCGATGCTGCTTTTGCAGGCCAGGGCGTTGTCATGGAAACACTCAACCTCGCTGAAACGCGCGGTTACGGCACAGGCGGCACTTTGCATCTGGTCATCAACAACCAGATCGGTTTCACGACCTCTGATCCACGCGACACACGTTCGACGATCTACTGTACCGATGTCTCCAAAATGATCGAAGCCCCCGTGTTTCATGTGAACGGCGACGACCCTGAGGCAGTTGTCTTTGCAACCCGCATGGCGCTGGATTTCCGCATGCAGTTTGGTAAAGATGTCGTGGTGGATATTGTTTGCTTCCGCAAACTCGGTCACAACGAACAAGACACACCATCCTTGACGCAGCCTTTGATGTACAAGACGATTGGCGCGCATCCTGGCACACGCAAGCTCTATGCAGACAAGTTGACGGCGCAGGGTGTTTTGAAAGACGGTGACGGAGACCAGCTCGTCAAAGACTATCGTCAATACATGGAAGATGGTCGCCGTACGATCGAGCCCGTCTTGACGGACTACAAGAGCAAGTATGCGATTGACTGGACGTCTTACCTCAATGCCAAGTGGACGGATCAGGCCGATACGGCTGTGCCGATCTCTGAGCTCAAGCGAATCGGTGAAAAACTCACCGTGGTGCCTGAGGGCTTTGCACCTCACTCGCTCGTGACCAAGTTGCTGAACGATCGTCGCACGATGGCGCGTGGTGAGATGAATCTCGATTGGGGCATGGGCGAGCATCTGGCTTTTGCAACACTGGTTGCTTCAGGTTATGCCGTTCGCATCACGGGTCAAGACTCTGGCCGTGGCACGTTTACTCACCGTCATGCCGTCTTGCATGATCAAAACCGTGAGCGTTGGGACGATGGCACTTATATCCCTCTCCAGCATGTCGTAGAAGGTCAGGCGCCCTTTACGGTGATCGACTCTGTGCTGTCCGAAGAAGCCGTTTTAGGTTTTGAATACGGCTACTCTTGCGCAGATCCCAAGACCCTCACCATCTGGGAAGCCCAGTTCGGTGACTTCGTCAACGGTGCGCAAGTTGTGATTGACCAGTTCATCGTCTCCGGCGAGGCCAAATGGGGTCGTCAGTCCGGTTTGACTATGATGTTGCCTCACGGTTACGAAGGTCAGGGCCCAGAGCACTCATCCGCGCGGATTGAGCGTTTCTTGCAGCTTTGCGCAGATAACAATATCCAGGTGGTTCAGCCTACGACCGCTGCACAGATTTTCCATCTGTTGCGTCGTCAGATGATTCGCCAGTTCCGTAAGCCTTTAGTCATTTTGACGCCCAAGTCCTTGCTGCGTAACAAAGATGCGGGTTCACCTTTGTCTGATCTGGCAACGGGCCGCTTCCGTCCAATCATTGCAGAGGTGGATGAGTCTATCAACCCCGCTTCGGTGAAGCGTGTGCTGGTGTGTTCAGGCAAGGTTTATTACGATTTGGTCAATGGTCGTCGCGAGCGTAAAGACAACACGGTTGCGATCATTCGCGCCGAACAGTTGTATCCCTTTGCGCACAAGACCTTTGAAACCGAATTGCGAAAATACCCCAAAGCAACTGAAGTGGTCTGGGTTCAGGATGAGCCACAGAATCAGGGCTCTTGGTTCTATGTTCAGCATCACTTGTATCAGAACATGTCCAGCGGTCAAAAGCTTGGTTATGCAGGCCGTGCGGCCTCCGCCTCGCCAGCTGTTGGCTATCTGGCCAAACACCTTGAGCAGCAAAAAGCGCTGGTCGAGCAAGCGTTTGGCAAGTTCAAGACCTTCATGCTGACTAAATAAACCCAGATCAACGCATTTATCCAATTACGGAAAAAAACATAATGGCTCTCACCGACGTTGTTGTTCCACAGTTATCCGAATCAGTGTCCGAAGCGACTCTCTTGACTTGGAAAAAGAAACCTGGCGAAGCAGTTCAGGCTGATGAAATCCTGATCGAAGTCGAAACCGACAAAGTGGTCCTCGAAGTTCCAGCTCCTGCCTCCGGTGTCCTAGCTGAAATCGTCAAAGACGATGGCAGTTTAGTCACTTCTGGCGAAATTCTGGCTCGCATCGATACAGACGGCAAAGCCGCAGCAGCACCCGCGGCCGCTGCTTCTGCTCCAGCCGCTGCGCCTGCTGCAGTCTCGGCACCTGCGCCAGCTGCTTCCGCAGCCTCAGCAGGTATTGCTTCTCCAGCCGCCTCCAAAATTCTGGCTGACAAAGGCGTCTCAGCCGCTTCTGTTGCAGGGACAGGCCGTGATGGTCGCATCACTAAAGGCGATGCATTGGGAGCCTCAGCAGCGCCTGCTGCCGCCCCAGCCGCTCCAAAGGTTGCGTTGGCAAACCCCTCCGTACCCATGACGCAGTCGCTGGATGGTCGTCCTGAGCAGCGTGTGCCCATGAGCCGTTTGCGTGCACGTGTGGCTGAGCGTTTGTTGCAATCGCAACAGGACAACGCCATCCTGACAACGTTCAACGAAGTCAACATGCAAGGCGTGATTGACCTGCGTAATCTTTACAAAGACAAGTTCGAAAAAGAGCATGGCGTCAAGCTCGGTTTCATGTCTTTCTTTGTCAAAGCTGCCGTAGCCGCCCTCAAGCGCTACCCGATTTTGAATGCTTCGGTGGATGGCAAAGACATCATTTATCACGGCTATTTTGATATCGGTATCGCTGTCGGCAGCCCACGCGGTTTGGTGGTGCCAATCTTGCGCAACGCAGACCAGCTCACGATCGCTGAAATCGAAAAGACAATTGCTGATTTCGGTAAGCGAGCGTCTGAAGGCAAGCTCGGCATCGAAGAAATGACAGGCGGTACTTTCTCGATATCGAACGGTGGTGTGTTTGGTTCGATGCTGTCGACGCCGATTATTAATCCTCCCCAGGCCGCGATCTTGGGTGTGCACGCAACGAAAGAGCGTGCCGTGGTTGAAAAGGGTCAGATCGTGATTCGCCCAATTAACTATCTTGCGATGTCTTACGATCACCGCATTATTGATGGTCGCGAAGCTGTTCTGGGCTTAGTGGCCATGAAAGAGGCGCTCGAAGATCCGCAGCGCATGCTGCTCGAAATCTAAGCTGGAAAATTTATGTCCTCAAATCAATTTGATGTAGTGGTGATCGGTGCGGGTCCTGGCGGGTATATCGCTGCGATTCGCGCGGCCCAGTTGGGCAAGACTGTCGCGTGTATCGACGCCTGGCAAAATGGCCAGGGCGGTCCTGCACCAGGCGGTACTTGTACCAACGTGGGTTGCATCCCCTCCAAAGCGCTGTTGCAGTCTTCCGAGCATTACGACCAAGTCAATCATCATCTGGTTGATCATGGTATCGAGGTCAAGGGTGTTTCGCTCAAGCTCGACAAAATGATCGGTCGCAAAAATAGCGTCGTGAAACAAAATAACGACGGTATTCTGTATCTGTTCAAAAAGAACAAGATCACTTTCTTCCACGGTAAAGGCGCTTTTGCGGGTCAAGTCGATGGCGGTTGGGCGATCAAGGTTTCAGGCACGACAGAGGCCGATATTGTTGGTAAACACGTTGTGATCGCCACAGGCTCTTCGGCGCGCGAATTGCCTGGTCTGCCTTTTGACGAACAGCAGGTGTTGTCGAACGATGGCGCCCTAAATATCGCTGCGGTTCCCAAAAAGCTTGGTGTCATTGGCGCTGGCGTGATTGGTCTTGAAATGGGTAGCGTCTGGCGTCGTTTGGGTGCCGAAGTGACTATCCTCGAAGCCATGCCTGAGTTTCTGGCGGCTGTCGACACACAGGTGGCCAAAGAAGCACAAAAGATCTTCACCAAGCAGGGCTTAAACATCCAGATGGGTGTCAAGCTCGGCGAGATCAAGTCGACTGCAAAGCAAGTGACTGTGCCCTACACGGACGCATCTGGCGCGGAGCAGAAACTGGTGGTGGATAAACTGATTGTTTCAATCGGTCGCGTCCCTTACACCGGCGGACTGAATGCGGATACGGTCGGTCTCAAACTCGATGAGCGCGGCTTTATTGTGGTGGATGCGGATTGCAAAACGAACTTGCCTAATGTGTGGGCGGTTGGTGACGTGGTACGCGGTCCGATGCTGGCACACAAAGCCGAAGAAGAAGGCGTTGCAGTTGCCGAGCGCATCGGCGGACAGCATGGTCACGTCAATTTTGACACGATTCCCTGGGTCATCTATACCTCGCCCGAGATTTCATGGGTGGGTCAGACCGAGCAGCAGCTCAAGGCCTCTGGTCGTGCTTACAAGGCCGGCAGCTTCCCCTTCTTGGCCAATGGTCGTGCACGTGCGTTAGGTGATACCACTGGTTTCGTCAAGATTTTGGCGGATGCAGCGACCGATGAAGTCTTGGGTGTCCATATCATTGGTCCGATGGCTTCCGAGCTCATCGCCGAAGCGGTCACCATCATGGAATTCCGTGGTGCCGCCGAAGACATCGCCCGCATCTGTCATGCACACCCGACCTTGTCGGAGTCCATGAAAGAAGCCGCCTTGGCGGTTGACAAGCGCACACTCAATTTCTGAGGCACTTGCGTGCAACTTTCTTGAACGTCCTACAACACTATGAAAGCAGTCTGGCTGAGCGCGGTTATCAGCCAGACCCCGCTCAGCGCACCGCCATCGAGCGTTTGCAAAAGTATTTTGACGACTGGATCGCTTTTAAAAGCGATCGTTCCAGTGCCGTCAAACGCCTGTTCAAACGTCCTGATGTGCCCAGAGGTGTTTACCTTTGGGGTGGAGTAGGGCGTGGCAAGAGCTTTTTGATGGATGCGTTTTATGCGACTGTTCCAGTTAAGCGTAAAACCCGTCTGCATTTCCATGAATTCATGCGTAGCGTGCATCGCCAGCTTGACGAAGTCAAAGGCATGCAAGACCCGCTAGACGAGGTTGCCAAGCGCATCTCCAAACGCTATCGCCTCATCTGTTTCGACGAGTTTCATGTCTCGGATGTGGCCGATGCCATGATTTTGTATCGGCTGTTACTCAAATTTTTCGAGCATGGCACGTCTTTTGTCATGACGTCCAATTACGAGCCTTCACTGCTTTATCCCGACGGCTTGCATCGCGATCGCATTTTGCCTGCCATCGCCTTGATCAAAGACCGGATGGATATTTTGAATGTGGATGCCGGGATTGATTACCGTCGTCGAACACTCGAGCAGGTCAAGTGCTATCACACACCTCTTGGCGCGCAAGCGGACCAAGCCTTGCATGAGGCCTTTGCCCAACTGTCCGATACGCCCCCGCAGGATCCGGTGCTCTTAATCGAACATCGAGAGATTACGGCCAAAAAACGTGCGGGTAGTGTTGTCTGGTTTGATTTCGCCACCTTGTGCGGTGGGCCGCGTTCGCAAAACGATTATCTTGAAATCGCCAGCCGATTTCACGCAGTGATTCTCTCGGACGTCCCAAAAATGGGGCCGAAACACGCCTCTGAGGCCAGGAGATTCACATGGCTGATCGATGTTTTCTATGACCACAAGGTCAAGTTGATCATGTCTGCTGAGTGTGAGCCAGAGGAAATCTACACCTCTGGTCCCATGTCTAACGAGTTTCATCGAACTGTTTCCCGCATCCTAGAGATGCAGTCCAAGGAGTATCTGGATTCTGAGCAGCGCGATACCGTCAGTCTCTAAGGTCAACATCATGAATACGCGCGTTCTTACCGGCATCACGACGTCGGGCACACCTCATCTGGGTAACTATGTTGGCGCGATTCGTCCCGCTATTCAAGCGAGCCTTGAAAAAAATGTGGATGCATTTTTCTTTTTGGCGGACTATCACGCGTTGATTAAGTGCGAGGATGCAGACCGTATTGCGCGTTCTCGCTTGGAGATCGCGGCGACTTGGTTGGCCTCGGGACTTGACCCGGAGCGTGTGACTTTTTATCGCCAGTCTGATGTGCCTGAAATCCCCGAGTTGTGTTGGATGCTGACGTGCGTCACGGCAAAGGGTTTGATGAATCGCGCCCATGCCTACAAGGCTTCGGTTGATCAAAATGTCGCCAAGAGTGTTGAGCCTGATGACGGTATCACGATGGGTTTGTTTTCCTATCCCATTTTGATGGCGGCAGATATTTTGATGTTCAATGCTCACAAGGTACCTGTGGGGCGTGATCAGACACAGCACCTTGAAATGGCCCGTGACATTGCTCAGAGATTCAATCATTTATTCGGACAGGGTAAAGACTTTTTCGTACTTCCCGAGGCAGTCATTGCAGAAGATGTGGCGACTCTGCCAGGTCTCGATGGACGCAAGATGTCCAAGAGCTACAACAATACTGTCCCCCTTTTTGAGGGCGGGGCGCGCGCACTGAAATCTGCGGTTGCCAAGATCGTCACCGACTCACGCGGTCCGGGTGAGCCCAAGGATGCAGAGGCTTCGCATCTCTATCTCATTTACAAGGCCTTTGCTCAGCAGTCAGAGACTGCGGCGTTTCGTCAGGCGCTTGCAACGGGAATGGGCTGGGGAGAGGCTAAACAGAATTTGTGCGAACGTATCGAGCAAGAGCTTGGGCCGATGCGCGACAACTACGAAGATTTGATGGCACATCCCAATCGAATCGAAGACATCTTGCAAGAAGGTGCGCGTAAAGCACGTGTCATCGCGACACCTTTTATTCATGAGTTGCGTCAAGCCGTTGGCTTGCGTACGCTTGCGACCCAAGCAAAATCCGGTGCTGCCAAGCAGGCTAAGGGTGGCGGCAAAGGCGCTCGTTTTGTGAGTTTCCGTGACGATGCGGGGCAGTTTCGTTTCCGCTTCCTCGGTTTGGATGGGGCAGAGCTTTTTTCTTCGGTTGCTTTTGCAGATCCCAAGTTGGCGGGGGCTGCCATGCGTGCCTTGCAAAGCGGTGACCTTGAGGTCATGCTGACACTCGCTGGCGAGCTGGACTTTACTCTCACGCTTGATGGGGCTGTGGTCGCGACGGGTGTGACGAGTGTCTCCAGCGTTCAGCGAGCTGAGCGCATTGAAGCCTTGCGTGCGAGTTTGCGTCCGCCAGAGTGAGTGTCACTCGCTGAGTGCGTCCAACCTCTAGGGAAGACACTCAGCGCATACAAGCGCTTGAACTGCATACAAGTGCTTGAGCCTTCAGCGCCTGAGCCTTCAGCGCTTGAGTTTCGCGAATGCGGCTGCCATCGCCCCTTGGCCTGTAGGCTCGGGAGCACTATTGCGGCTTGGCTTGGCGCCTCCTAAGCTGCCTGAGCCGCCTGAGCGATTCTTGCCTGAAGTTTGACCACCGCCAGCCGCACCAGTATTCATGGAACGAGCAGGTGGCGCCTCGTCATTCAAGCGCATCGTCAAGGCGATGCGTTTGCGAGGAATATCGACCTCTTGCACTCGGACGCTGACGGTTTGTCCCACCCGCACAACATCACGCGGATCGGAGACAAATTTTTCCGCAAGCGCAGAGATGTGGACCAAACCATCCTGATGGACGCCGATATCCACAAAGGCGCCAAAGTTGGCGACGTTAGTGACTACGCCTTCGAGAATCATGCCTGGCAGTAGATCATTAAGCGTCTCGACCCCTTCTTTAAATGTCGCCGTCTTGAATTCAGGACGCGGATCGCGCCCGGGTTTTTCGAGTTCAAGCAAAATATCCCGCACGGTTGGCACGCCAAAGCGGTCGTCTGTAAATTCAGACGGTGAGAGGCCTTTGAGTTTTTCCCGATTACCGATGACTTCTTTCATGTCGGCCGCGATTTTTTTCAAAATACGCTCAACGACAGGATAGGCTTCGGGGTGAACCGAAGAGGCATCAAGTGGGTTATTGCCGTTGGGGATACGCAAGAAACCTGCAGCTTGTTCGAACGCTTTTTCGCCAAAGCGAGAAACTTCTTTGAGGGCGGCTCTGTTGGGGAATACACCCTTGTCGTCGCGATAGGCTACGATGTTTTTAGCCAAGGTGCTGTTCAGACCCGAGACGCGGGCCAGCAGCGCTGCAGAGGCCGTGTTGACATCCACACCGACGGCATTCACGCAGTCTTCAACAACGGCATCCAGAGAGCGCGCCAGCTCGCGTTGG
Source organism: Burkholderiaceae bacterium (assembly GCA_030158305.1). GTDB lineage: Bacteria > Pseudomonadota > Gammaproteobacteria > Burkholderiales > Burkholderiaceae_B > Zwartia. The sequence goes on along the minus strand of JAOATE010000031.1, from coordinate 75,170 downwards.
TTAAGGTCGTGTTGATATTGACCGACACCGATGGCTTTAGGCTCGATCTTGACGAGTTCCGCCAAGGGGTCTTGCAAGCGTCGCGCAATCGAGGCCGCACCACGCAAACTCACGTCCAGGTCAGGAAACTCAAGGGCAGCCAGCTCCGAGGCGGAATAGACCGAAGCCCCCGCCTCAGAAACGACCACGCGTGTGAGCTTGAGGTCAGGCTGTTCAGCCATCAAGTCAGCAACCAGTTTTTCAGTTTCGCGCGAAGCAGTGCCATTGCCGATGGCAACCAGTTCAATTTTGTGACGGCGGGCAATCGCAGCCAGTGTCGCCAAAGATCCAGCACGGTCGCGTCTTGGCTCAAAGGGGTAGACCGTTGCGGTCTCAACCAGTTTGCCGGTGTGATCAATCGCCGCCACCTTGACGCCTGTCCGAATGCCAGGGTCTAAGCCCAACACTGCTTTAGGGCCCGCAGGTGCGGCGAGCAGCAGGTCTTTGAGGTTTGCGGCAAACACTCGAATAGCCTCGGTTTCGGCGCTTTCGCGCAGTCGCGTGATCATTTCTGTTTCAAACATGGTGAGCAGCTTGACCCGCCATGTCCAGCGAGCCACATCAGCCAGCCATTTGGCACGGGGCGAGGGGGTCGCGTCGAAGAGATCTCTGCCTAGCTTGAGGAATTGCGCCACGCGCTCAATACAGGGATGCGGAACCAGGATATCTTGGCTTGCCTCAAGACCAATTCGTAGCTCCAGCACACCTTGTTGGCGGCCGCGCAACATAGCAAGCACACGGTGCGAGGGGAGCGTGCGGAGTGGTTCATTAAACTCGAACCAGTCGCGGAAATTGGCGCCTTCGGCTTCTTTGCCCTCGGCAACTTTTGAGTAGAGGTAGCCGTGTGACCACAAATGGGTGCGCAGATCGGCCAGTAAATCGGCATTTTCAGCATAGCGTTCAGCCAGAATATCTCGCGCGCCATCAAGAGCTGCCTTGGCTTCCGTAATATTTGCATCCGGATTTAAATATTGTGCAGCCAGCGTAATGGGGTCGCAGCTCAAGTCCGCCAAAATCGCATCTGCCAGAGGCTCAAGACCCGCCTCTCTTGCGATTTGGGCACGTGTTCTCCTTTTCACCTTAAAGGGGGCGTACAAGTCCTCGAGCCGCTGCTTGGTGTCTGCTTGTTGGATGGATTTTTCCAGTTCGGGCGTCAGTTTTTGCTGTTCGGAAATAGAGGCCAAAATCGCCGCGCGCCGCTCTTCTAGATCGCGCAGGTAAAGCAGGCGCGTATCCAGATTTCGCAAGACGGTGTCGTCGAGACCTCCAGTGGCTTCCTTGCGATAACGGGCGATAAACGGAATCGTGGCGCCATCTTTTAATAATTCGATGACCGCGGCAACCTGCTGAGGCCTGATACTGAGCTCTTCGGCAAGTTGGGCCGTAATGCGGAGTTCTGCTTGGGCGGCTGACACAGGAGCGGCAAATGTCGCAGAGGCCGCAGACGAGATCGCAGCAGTTTGGGCAGACGACTCTGCAGGTTTTGCTGACAGGGCGGACTGCGGTGCGGATTGCGGGGTCGTTGAATCGCTCATGATTTCCAGAACTTTATAGATTGCGGCAAACGGATGATTTTGCCACAACAGTGAAATCCGCTCTGTTTCAACGGGGTATGATCCGGCTTGCCCTTTGGTGTCCTTTATGCAAGAACCTACAATTTCCGAGCTTTTTTCCCTTGATGGTCCGTTGGCCAGCATGTCTCCTGGCTTTCGTGTCCGATCTTCCCAGATCGCACTTGCGCAAGCGGTCGAGCGTACGATTGCTGAGCGATCAACACTTGTCGCGGAGGCAGGCACTGGGACAGGGAAAACGTGGGCGTATTTAGTGCCTGCTTTGCTGGGTGGCGGCAAGGTTCTTGTGTCGACCGGCACCCGCACGTTGCAAGATCAATTGTTCGCGCGAGATCTGCCCAAGGTTCGCGAGGCCTTGAGTCTACCCGCCTCAATTGCGCTGCTCAAGGGACGCGGCAATTATGTCTGCCACTATCACTTGGAGCGTCTCCAAGGCGAGGACCGCGCCTTGCATTCGCGCGGCGAGGTGCAACAGCTACGGCATATTCAAACTTTTTCTCAGCAAAGCAGCACGGGTGATCGCGCCGATCTGCCCTCAGTACCCGAAGACGCTGAAATTTGGCAGCGCGTCACCTCTACGCGTGAAAATTGTTTAGGACAAGACTGTCCAAACGTTCGAGATTGCTTTGTTCTCAAAGCGCGCCGTCAAGCGCAAGAGGCCGATGTGGTGGTGATTAATCACGCCTTATTTATGGCGGACTTGATGTTGCGTGATGAGGGCATCACAGATCTGCTGCCTGCGGCTGATACCGTCATTTTTGACGAGGCGCATCAGCTTCCCGACACGGCGACACGATTTCTTGGCACTAGTGTGTCGACCCATCAGTTACTGGACTTGTCCAAGCTCGTTGAAACAGCCGGACTGGCGCATGCGCGTGAATTGACCAACTGGTCCGAGCAAGCGCGCCGGCTTGAACATGCCACCAAAGAGCTCAGATTAAATTGTGCCGGCCTTGAAAAAATGCCCTCCCGACGAGTGACCTTTGAGGCGTTTCCCTCCCCGGAGGGTTTCGATGCGGCGCGTGAGGTGTTACAGACGGCACTGGATGAAATCGCAAGCATGCTTTCAAGCGTGGAGGAAAAGCATCCAGATTTGGCAGCGGCGGCCCGTAGTGGCCACGAGCTTGCCGAGCGCTTGTCCACGTGGGGCAAGCCCGGACGCACCAGCCAGGGGCCTGTTGAGGACGTCCAGCAGGTCGTACGATGGGTGGAGTTAGGCTTGCATCATGTTCGTCTGCACGCGGCACCACTTTCTGTTGCAGAGGCGTTTTCACGCTACCGGCAAGGTGGTCAAGCGTGGGTCTTTACTTCTGCGACGCTCTCTGTGCATGGAGACTTCTCTCATTTCACCTCTCGTCTGGGTCTCGAAAAAGCTGAGACCATGCGGCTAGAGTCGCCTTTTGACTACGCCAATCAAGCCTTATTATTTGTGCCCAGGACGCTTCCCGCACCACAATCCCCCGAATTTTTGCCCGCCTTTGTTGAGACCTTGATGCCTCTCATTCAAGCCAGTCAGGGAGGGGCCTTGGTGTTATGCACGACCTTGCGCGCAGTTGAGCGGGTCGCGAGCTTGCTCGCAGATGCCTACGATCAGCTCGGATTGACGTGGCCCATTATGCGGCAGGGTAATGGCACACGCAGAGATTTGCTCGAACGTTTCCGAACACTGGATCATGCTGTTTTGGTGGGGAGCGCTAGCTTTTGGGAGGGGATTGATGTGGCGGGTGATCGCCTCACGCTCGTAGCGATCGACAAGCTTCCTTTTGCGCCCCCCGATGATCCGGTGCTCGAGGCCCGGATCAGAGCATGCCGTAGTCGCGGAGGGAATCCATTTATGGAGTATCAGCTACCTGAGGCTGCGATTGCCCTCAAACAAGGGGCGGGACGCCTCATTCGCACAGAAACTGATTGGGGTGTGTTGATGGTCGGAGATACTCGACTCGTCGATAAGCCCTATGGCAAACAGCTTTGGCGGGGCTTACCGCCTTTTGCCAGAACGCGTGACGTTGAAGAAGCCGTTGCTTTCTATCAACGCCACAGCGAGGCGCCTACTGATTGACGCTTTATCAGAACAAGCGCAAAGGATTCCAGGCGCTGTATTTGTTGGGAAAGCCGTTACTGATCAGTGTTGTCTTTGGGAAGTTTTGCAAGAGCACCCGTTCAGTGTCGTTGCGCAACTCTGTCATACCCAGCTTTTCATACGACATCATCATGATGTAGAGCGCGGGCTCAGCGGCAGGCACACCTTGGTAGTCAGTAATGACGCTTTGCGCGCGATTGATGGCTGCGACATAGGCGTAGCGGTCATAGTAAAAACGCGCGATCGTCATTTCGTTTTCTGCCATCGTGTTCACCAACCAGCTCAGGCGTTTACGTGCATCAGGTGTGTAACGACTATCTGGATATTGCTGTACCAACTCAGTAAAGGCGGCAAAGGACTGGCGCAGGGCACGCGTATCACGTTCGCCTGGGTTTTGGCGAGTAATACTCGAAAAAACGGCGCTAGGTGGTGTGAAATTAACTAAACCCTTGAGGTACAAGACGTAATCCATTGAAGGATTGCCGGGATACTGTTGCTGGAAGCGTGTCAATGTTCCAACGGCAAGCTCGGGCTCTTTGTCTTTCCATTGGCAATAAGCCAAGTTGATCTGGGCTTGCTGAGCGTAGACGCCAAAAGGAAAGCGTGCCTCCACTGCGGCAAAGCGCTCCTTGGCCACACGCCAGTTAGCAGAGTTCATCTCTGTTTTACCGTCTTGAAACAGTCGCTCGGCGTTCCAGTTGGCTGTCGGGTCGTATTCTGGGGCCTTGGTCCCGCAACCAGAAATCAGCGCCAGAGCGGCAAACATCAATAAAACCCGGCTGATCACTTGGTTCAGCGAGAGGGCGGGGAGAAAAGAAATGGCGGTACGACTCATCACGAGATGATCCTTGGTGTTAGCATTCTCAACTGATTATAAGACGAGTCGAAATGCCTGATAACCCTATTTCTGAAGATACCCTTCCTGAAGACGAACCGCAGATTTTTCGGGTCACCGATGAAATGCCGCTGGAACGTCTGGATAAAGTGCTGGCGCAATTAGTTCCCCAGCACTCCCGTAGCCGGATACAGACCTGGATTGAGCGTGGCCACGTACTGATCAATGGCAAGGTTGCCCGTGTGCGCCAGAACCTGCGCGAAGACGACATTATCACCGTGTATGAACAGCCTTCCCCTGAGGAGGGGGCGTTCAGGCCAGAGCCCATCGAGTTTGAGGTGATGGGTGAGAGCCCGGATTGGATTGTCGTCAACAAACCGGTCGGCTTAGTCACACATCCCGGCGCCGGCAACTGGAGTGGCACGCTATTAAATGGCTTGCTTTATCGCTATCCTGAGTTGGCGCAGGTGGCCCGCGCAGGTATTGTCCACCGTCTGGACAAGGACACCTCCGGTTTGTTGGTGGTGGCCAGAAATGAGGTCGCTCAGACACATTTGGTGCGTCAACTCCAGGCCCGCACGATGGGACGCGAGTATCTCGCGCTTGCCCATGGGCGTATGCTGGGTGTGGGCACCGTTGATCGTCCTATTGGTCGAGATCCACGCGTACCCGTGCGCATGGCTGTCGAGCGTCCTAGCGCGCCCAAAGCCGCGATCACCCATTACTCGCTGATGCGTGTGGGTGAGTATCACGACTCTAATATTTCTCAGGTCAGTTGTCGGCTGGAAACGGGACGCACCCATCAGATTCGAGTCCATTTGGCCAGCCTTGGCCACCCTCTGCTGGGTGACACGCAGTATGGAGGGCGGATCATTGGAGACGCCAATCGCCAGATGCTGCACGCCTTTCAACTCCGCTTCGAAGATCCGAGTACTGGCGACGAGGTGGCGTTTACCGCTTCGCCCGCTGAAGATATGCTGCGCGTCCAAGAGCAGATTCAATGGAAATAATGACCCAAGGCTCTCTTTCTGTTGTGCAGCCCGCGCGCGCTTGGTCAGGCGTCCGAGCTTTTTGTACAACGAGGCAGGGGGGGCTGGGTACCGCACCTTTTGACACTTTTAACCTAGGCCTAGGGGCAGGGGATGCTCCAGAGGTCGTCTTAGCGAATAGACAGCTGCTCAATCAACAGGTCCCTTCCGAGCCTAGTTGGCTCAAGCAAGTGCATGGCGTGCGTGTCGTCGATGCGGACGATGTGAGCATTTTTGCGCCCAATTTGCCTCCTCCTGAGGCCGATGCGTCTGTGACGATTAACCCAGAGCGAGTGCTGGCAGTGCTAACTGCGGACTGTCTCTCTGTTGTACTGTCGGATGATCGTGGTTCTGTGCTGGGAGCCGCTCACGCTGGCTGGAAAGGCCTTGCTGCAGGTGTTCTTGAGGAAACTCTTGCACTTATGCTGCGCAAACAGCCTGAAGGCTCAGGATGGCGAGCTTGGATCGGCCCAGGTATTGGTGCCGCAGCCTTTCAAGTCGGGGCGGACGTTCGGGATGCCTTTGCGGCTGAACTCGCGTTGCAGCCTGACCTCTGTTTTGCCGATCCCCAGATAGCCGAGCGCTGGAGGCTCGATCTGGCGGGGCTTGCCCAGCTACGTCTTCACCGTATGGGTGTGAGGGATGTTGAGCAGAGTCATTGCTGTACGGTTGCCAACCCTAAGCAATTCTTTTCTTATCGGCGAGATCGTCAAACTGGGCGGATGGCAACGCTAGCGTGGATGGTCTCTCATCAGCCATAAGCATTGTTAAAAATCGTTAAACGATCAACAGTCCCGATTGGCGTCCGTTTCCCCTGATTGACAATCTTTCTAATGCAGCGCAGGATTGGGTCGCTACGTGCTGATAAAGGTCTCGATTTGAATTTCCCATTTCCTGAAGGCTGGGTGCCTCCAGCCAGTCTCCCTCCCGAAGCGCTCGCAAAGATTCAACATGATTTTTTGGAGGGTTGGCAGCGTATCTCTAAAGATGCTGCTGATGGTCATTTGACCCCACTCAAGGACAGACGCTTTGCGGCACCAGCATGGGCGAGCAGTCCACCGCACCTAATGATGGCGCATTTGTATTTGCTGTCTGCAGAGGCCATGAGTCGCATGGTGTCTGCCTCTGCGGCAGAGCCAGACGTTAAAAATCGTCTAGAGTTTTCGATTAGTCAGTGGCTGGACGCGTTGTCGCCCGCTAATTTTTTAGCCACGAATCCAGAAGCACAGGCCGCCTTGGTGGACTCAGGGGGTGAGACGCTTGTGGCAGGTATGCAAAACCTGCTGTCAGATCTGCAAAAAGGTCGTATTACCCAAACAGATGAGACTAAATTTAAGCTTGGTGAAAATGTCGCAACCACGCCAGGTTCGGTGGTGTTTCAAAATGCCTATTTTCAGTTGATTCAATATGCTCCGAGCACGCCCACGGTGTACCAACGCCCGATCTTGCTGGTGCCTCCTTGTATCAATAAATTTTACATTCTTGACCTGCAGCCAGAAAATTCCTTGGTCCGCTATTTGGTCGAGCAAGGCCTGACGGTTTTTTTAATGTCTTGGCGCAATCCTTTGCCAGAAGAGTCCGATGAGATGGCTCAGGCGTCTTGGGATGATTATTTAGAGCACGGCATTCTCAAAGCCATTGAGGTCACGCAAACGATTTCTAAACAGCCTCAAATCAACGCGCTCGGTTTTTGTGTTGGCGGGACAATGCTCGCGACGGCGCTTGCCGTTGCTGCCGCGCGAGGAGAGGAGCCCGTCGCGGCAGTCACGATGTTGACGGCCATGGTGGATTTTCATGATACGGGTTCACTCGGCGTGTTTGTCGATGAACAACATGCAAAATTACGCGAGGGACAAATCGGCCAGGGTGGTTTCATGTCCGCCCGTGAATTGGGATCGACCTTTTCATTCCTGCGTCCAAATGAGCTCGTGTGGAATTATGTCGTTTCCAATTATTTAAAAGGCGAAACGCCCGTCGCATTCGATTTGTTATTTTGGAACAGCGACGGTACGAATTTACCGGGCCCATTTTTTACTTGGTATTTCCGCCATACCTATTTAGAAAATAAACTCTGTCAGCCCAACGTCTTGACCAGCTGCGGCGTGCCGATCGATATGCGCAAAGTGAAGATCCCTGCGTTTATTTATGCTTCGCGTGAGGATCACATCGTGCCTTGGCGTTCTGCCTTTGCGACATTGTCTTTATTTTCGGGTGACAAGACGTTTGTGTTGGGCGCATCCGGACATATTGCAGGCGTGATTAATCCACCTGCTAAAAATAAGCGAAGTTATTGGGTGGGCACTTCAAAGGCTGATCTCAAGGATCCGGATAAGTGGGACCAGCAGTCTGTCGAAAAGCCCGGTAGTTGGTGGCCAACGTGGGTCGAGTGGCTGAGCACACACAGCGGTAAGCGTGTGCGGGCACCCAAGCAAGCTGGTCGAGCGCCGTATCAAGTACTTGAGGAAGCACCAGGTTCTTACGTTAAGGTCAGGGCAGTCTAAGTTCAGTTCAATGCATGTTGTGCAGGATAACTTCGGAGATTCAATATGAGTGCAAAGATTGCGTATGTCACGGGTGGAATGGGTGGAATTGGCACCGCGATTTGCCAGCGTCTGGCAAAAGAAGGCATGACAGTGATTGCGGGCTGTGGGCCCAGTCGTGACCACCAACAGTGGATCGACGAACAAGCTGCGTTGGGCTATACCTTTTATGCTTCTGTAGGAAACGTCTCTGACTGGAACTCCTGCGAAGCCGCGTTTAAAAAAGTAGTGGCTGAACACGGTCCAGTCGATATTTTGGTGAATAACGCTGGCATCACACGAGATGGTGTTTTTCGTAAAATGACCTCCGATGATTGGCGTGCTGTGATGGACACCAACCTCAACAGCTTATTTAACGTGACCAAGCAAGTCATTGACGGCATGGCTGATCGTGGTTTTGGGCGTATTATTAATATCAGTTCTGTGAATGGTCAAAAGGGACAGTTTGGTCAGTGCAACTATGCAACCGCCAAGGCCGCGATTCATGGCTTTACGATGTCGCTTGCCCTTGAGGTCGCCAGCAAAGGTGTCACGGTTAATACTGTTTCACCGGGCTATATCGGGACTGACATGGTGCGGGCGATTCGCCCGGATGTGCTTGAAAAGATTGTTTCGACTATTCCTGTCAAGCGCTTGGGAAGACCAGAGGAAATTGCTTCGATTATTAATTGGATCGCCTCCGAAGAATCTGGCTTTTCGACCGGGGCAGACTTTTCTCTAAACGGTGGTTTACACATGGGTTAAGCTGTTTGACCGTCTGAGTGTTGAGTAACGAATAAACAAAGCAGTTAAATAGACAATAGATCTGGGGACAGTAATGACTGAAGCAGCAGCAGGCGCACCCGCACGCCTGATTAAAAAGTATCCAAATCGACGCTTGTACGACACGCAGACCAGCACCTACATCACGCTTGCGGATGTCAAGCAGCTCGTGTTGGAAAATGAGTTGTTCAAAGTGGTGGACGCGAAGTCATCCGAAGATTTGACGCGCAGCATTCTTCTCCAGATCATTCTCGAAGAGGAGAGCGGTGGTATGCCAATGTTCTCTTCAACGATGTTGGCACAAGTGATTCGCTTTTATGGTCACGCCATGCAAGGCATGATGGGAACGTATCTTGAGAAAAACATCCAGGGGTTTATGGAGATTCAGGAGCGCATGGCCGATCAGTCAAAAGGCCTGTACGGCACCAATCAGTTTGCACCTGAAGCATGGTCACAATTTATGACCGCCCAGACCCCAATGGTACAAAACATGATGAATAGCTATGTGGAGCAGAGCAAAAGCCTGTTTTCTCAGATGCAGGACAAAATGCAAGATCAGACACGTGCCATGTTTTCGACCTTTCCTTTCCCACCCGGAACCTCGGGCGAGAAAGGAAAAAACTAAAGGTCTCAGCCCTGCTTGACGCGCAGGGCAATATGATCCAAAGCCTCTTGCACCTGGTCGATCAAAATCAAACAGAGATCACCAGGTTCTAATTTGGCGAGTGCAGTATCAATCGCTAAAAACTCGCCTCTGATCTCGACGATGTCTTTTGTGCGTGAGACATTGACCAGCCCCTGCTGCAAAAGCGCAAGCACCTCACCATCCTCTCGTCCGCGCTGGCATTGATCCTGATACAAAATTGCCTGATCAAACGCTTCGCCAAGAATTTCAGTCTGACGCACGATATCCTCATCGCGACGATCGCCTGCACCACTAATCACGACCATTCTGCGCTTGGCTGGCATCGTCTCAATTGCTTGAATCAGTGCCTGAATCGCATCTGGATTATGTCCGTAGTCGGCAATGACCGTGGCGCCCCGATAATCAAACACGTTAAAGCGCCCTGGCGCCGTTTGAGCGTCATTCACAAAGGTTGAGAGACCAGTGGCAATCGTTTGCCAGTCGATGCCCAGTGCCCATGCTGCAGCGATTGAGGCCATCGCATTTTCATTTTGGAAGGTGATGCTACCGTTGCGCGTCAGCGGAATCGCCTTTAGCGCGAGTCGGTGCTCAGTACTGCCTTCAGCCGCGACAATATTGTCTCCATCGAGATACACCACCCGCTTGCCTTGGGCGCGATGCGTGTTGAGAGCGGGTTGTTGACGGTCACTGGAGAAAAGCGTCACGGAACCCGGACAAACCTCTGCCATTTTGATGACCATGGGATCCATGGCATTGAGCACGGCAGTGCCATGAGGCGCCACGTTTTGAACGATGACGCGTTTGACTAATGCAAGTGTATCGACCGTCGTGATGAAATTCATACCGAGGTGATCGCCCATGCCAATATTGGTCACGATGGCCACGTCGCATTTGTCAAATGCCAATCCCTCTCGCAAAATCCCGCCACGTGCCGTTTCAAATACTGCGGCATCGACATCAGGGTGCATGAGTACATTGCGTGCACTACGCGGTCCGCTACAGTCTCCAGTGTCGATGCAGCGATGCTCGATATAGACACCGTCAGAGTTGGTCATGCCAACGCGTTTGCCGCTCGCACCGAGTAAATGTGCTGTCAGTCTGACGGTGGTCGTTTTACCATTGGTGCCGGCGACGGCGACCACAGGTATGCGGGCGTTATCTCCATCGGCGAACATGGTCGATACGATCGCTTCGCCCACGGGACGCGCTTTGCCAAACGAGGGGCTGAGGTGCATGCGCAGGCCGGGGGCGGCATTGATCTCGACAATGCCGGCGCGCTGCTCTTCCATGGGTTTGACGACGGTTTCTGCTACGAGGTCGACGCCCGCAATATCGAGTCCGACCATTTGCGCAGCAGTCACCATGCGGGCGGCTAGTTCAGGATGCACCTCATCCGTGACATCCGTGGCGCTGCCACCTGTGCTCAGGTTGGCATTGTTGCGCAACAAAATACGCTGACCATTCTCTGGAACGGATTGGGCGTTTAAGCCTTGATTGGCCAGCGTCGCCAGAGCAATATCATCCAGGCGAATTTTGGTCAGTGCTGTGGCGTGGCCATCGCCGCGCAAGGGGTCTAAGTTAACCGTCTCAACGAGCTGAGCAATCGTATGTTGACCATCACCGATGACGCTGGGTGGATCACGTCTGGCGGCGGCGATGAGTTGGTTGCCGATCACCAGCATTCTAAAGTCGTGACCGGGAATGTATTGCTCAATGATGACATCGCGACTGATTGTGCAGGCAACGTCAAAGGCTTTGTTGAGTTGTTCGCGTGTTTCGATGTTGACCGCAACGCCTTTACCCTGATTGCCATCGCGAGGCTTGACGACAACCGGCAAACCGATGTGGTTGGCGATTTCCCATGCATCATCTGAATTGGTCGCGACATGTCCCTGGGGAACTGGCACGCCAGCGGCTTGCAGCAACATTTTGGTCAGGTCTTTGTCCTGGGCAATGGCTTCTGCGATTGCGCTGGTGCTGCTGGTCTCAGCGGCTTGGATGCGTTTTTGTTTGCTACCCCAACCAAACTGGACTAGGCTACCCTCAGTCAGACGACGATAAGGCACGCCTCGTGCAACCGCGGCATCCACAATGGATCCAGTACTTGGACCGAGACGAACGTCTTCGTCGAGTTCGCGCAACTCAGAGAGCGCTTGTTTGATATCAAAGGCAGTGTCGTCTAACGCGGCCTGGCACAAACTCTCTGCGAGTTCGAGGGCACGTCGACCGACAGGCTCTTCGGTATATTGAAAGACAATTTGAAAGACATTTTGCTCGGGCGTCGACGTTGTTTGACCAAAGGCAACGGGGCAGCCCGCTGCGGCTTGCAAACCCAGTGCAATCGCTTCAATCGCGTGCGCCAAAGTAATCGGATCTTTGTGTCCAAAAGGACGAAGAGGCTTGATTTCTGGAAATCGTGCTCGCAGTCGTGTGACGAAACCGGGCATCTGATCCAGGTCAGCTTCGTCGCCTGAACACGTCACAACTGCTTCGATGGCAGTGTGGCGACTCCATAAATTAGGACCACGTAGCGCGCGAATTCTAGAAACTTCCATTTAGATTCCTGAGGATGAGGAGGTTGGACGAGTGTAGTGGATGAATCAGATTAGTTCAGTTCAAAAGCAATCAAACCTGCTTCGATGAGCTCGGGACTTAATCCGAGCGACCAGGCTGCAGCAGCAGCGGCGAGCACACTGCTGATGTGCTCACGGTGAGTACCTTGTTGCGTGACCGGAATAGAGGCCAGCGTACAGAGATTTCGGCGAACCGAGCCCTCGGCCAAAATCAGCTGGCCGTGATCGATAAAAACTGCGCGCTGACCATTGGCAATATGGTTGACAAGGGCGGGCAGATTGGCCTGACTGCCAAAGAGTGTGACTCGACCATCACAAAACTGAGACAAGGCCATGACGCGCTGGTCATCGGCATTCAGGATGGCCATGCCATGTGGAAGCACCACGTCCATCTGCGTGCGGTAAATGTTAATCAGATCAAGTTCGTCGCGGATCTCGTATGCGGCAAGATCTTCGATCCAATCTACGTTGGTTATGACGCCAACCTCGCAACGCTCGTAAGCAAGGCCTTCAGTCAAAATTTGTTTGCAGCCGTTTTCGATAATGACCGCTTCGACTTCACGGTTTAACAGTATGCGTCGACCGTTTGCATGATCGGCGCAGTTGCCAGAGTGCAATCGGCGCTGGTCGACGAACAAGCCATCACTGCAGGCCAGTCCAGTTTTCCAGCCGTACAGGGAAAGAAGCTTAAAAAGCAGTTTGCTTGTCAGTGTTTTACCGCGTGTGCCAGTAATGCCAACGACAGGGACCCTTGCCATATCACCGGGCGGGAAGGTGTAGCCCACGATGTCACGGCCGACTTGACGTGCTTTGCCCTGCGCGGGCTTGAGGTGCATCAGTAAGCCCGGACCGGCATTGACTTCAACGATGGCGCCTTGTTGCGCACCGAGAGGTTTGGAAATATCAACAGCGACCAAGTCGATGCCCGCGATGTCGAGTCCCACAATCCGGGCTGCAGTGCAGGCAACGGCTGCCACCTCTGGATGAACTTCTTCGGTACAGTCAAACGCAACGTTGCCGTTGCGTTGAATCGTAATCTCTTGTCCTGCTAGAGGCACGTCATCAGGTGCAAAGCCTTGTCGCTCAATTTCAAGTGTGGCAGCGGCGTCTAGTTTGACAAAATTAAGGGGCTGATCTTCTTCGTGTCCACGGCGTTGGTCCGCATTGAGTTGAGTATCAATCAGTGTTCGGATGCTTTGTTTGCCATCACCTGTGACGCAGGCGTGTTGTCCTTTGGCGGCTGCGACGAGTTTGCCACCCACCACGAGGAGTCGGTGCTCATTGCCGCGAATAAATTGCTCAACCAGAACGCCTGAGCCTTCCTCAATCGCGACGCAATAGGCACGCCTAATTTCCTCGTGAGTGGACAAGTTTGTAAAAACGCCTCGCCCATGATTGCCATCACTGGGTTTGACCACCACAGGCAGTCCTAAGTCTTGTGCGGCGTCCCACGCATCTTCGGCGCTGGAGACCTCTCGGCCGGTCGGTACAGGCACACCACAGGACTGCAGCAAGCTTTTCGTCAGATCTTTATCGCGAGAGATGGTCTCAGCGATGGCACCCGTGTTGTCTGTTTCAGCGGTCCAGATGCGGCGCTGATTGACACCGTAGCCCAGCTGTAAAAGATTGCCCGCACTTAACCTGATAGCAGGGATATCACGGTCATCTGCAGCATCGACAATGCAAGCGGTGCTGGGACCCAAGCAATGAAGCAGACGAAGCTCATGTAACGCGTCGATCATGTGTTGGACGTCAAGCGGTTGGTCACCGAGAGAATCGAGTATCAGGATTCGCGCGAATTTGAGCGCTTGCTGCGTCACGATTTCGTGCCACGCGCGTACGACGACTTTGAAGAGGCCGGGTTTGGAGGTAGGGCGCGTTTGGCCAAAACCTCCTGACATGCCTGCGCGTTGCTGCAAGACGAGTGTGAGGTGTTCGAGCAGATGGGGAGACCACATTCCTGAGGCGAGTAATGAAGGCGTGTCTTTGGACGCTTCTATGCCGGGTCCAGGCTGGGTGAGTGAGGGAAGGGCTTGGCACAAGCGCTCATAGGCGGCACGCATCGTTGCTGCAGGTAAGGCCTGAAAGCCGTCAAACTGTATCCAAGCCTCGATCACTGGGCGGTAGGTCCAGATATTCGGCCCGCGCAAATGGATAATGCGCTGAGTCGAGATGTCACATGTGCTCATAAGAAACAGTTTAGGCTGCAGAAGTAATGGTTTGTTGCGCTGCACAACGCCGTGCATGTGTCATTATCGCAGCAAAAAGGGGGGTTTGGCAGAGCCTAAGTCACGGATGGTTCAATGCAAGACGCATATGCTAGTTATACTTGCAGAGTGAACACATTTTTGAGTCAAGCCAAATTTCCCCAATGAACAGCTTTCTGTTGCAGTCGGCGTTCCAGACTGACGAGCCCCTTCTGTCGCAGCAATGACACTTCTCTCATCCTCTGAGCACTCACTCAGCCCATCCATGCCAAGCAGCTGGTCAGACACACTGACGGCGATGCTAGAGCCGGGTGAGCTCGTGATCGCTTGGTTGGAGCCTGATTTAGACGAACGTCTTTACTTTGCCTCTGGTGCGCTCGTGTTGTCGTCGCGACGTTTGTTTGCACGCGCCCCCGGTGACTCGGATTGGCTGGTTTGGGCAGTCTCCACTACTCAGTCGTTTCAACATCGTGATCATGCGGGTGTGGGTTCAATAGAGTTATTTGATGGTTCGACTCGGCTGGGTATTTGGCGTCATACGCTTGGTATGGTTCCTGCCGTCGCAAGAATGGTCGAATTATTTAGCAACTTACAAACTAAGCTGCGCGACCCCCAAGCAGAAATTGTCGTTGACGCAGCCGCCTGCCCTGCCTGCGGAACGCCTTTTGCACCAGATCAAGACGAGTGCGCCGTGTGTGAAGCCACGCCAACGGGCCCTAGTGATACTTGGGCCTTGCTTCGTCTTGCCCGGTTTGCCAAGCCCTACCGCGTGCCGTTGTTGGTGGGTTTGCTGTTGACGCTTATGTCGACTGCCGCTTCCCTCGTCCCGCCTTATCTCACGATGCCGCTGATGGACGACATTCTGATCCCTTTTCAGAATGGCAAGCCAATTGACTACGATTTAGTGACCCTATATCTGACAGGTTTAGTGGTGGCGGCTTTGTTGGCATGGCTGCTGGGTTGGGCGCGAACGTATTTGTTATCTTGGGTCAGTGAGCGAATGGGTGCCGATTTGCGCACGACAACCTTCAATCATCTGCAGACTTTATCCCTACAGTTTTTTGGCGGGAAACGCACCGGCGATTTGATGGCCCGAATCGGCAGCGAAACCGATCGCATCAACCTATTTTTATCCTTGCACTTTTTGGATTTCGTCAACGATGTGTTGATGATCCTGATGACGGCTGCGATTCTGATCTCAATTGATCCCTGGCTCGCTGTGACGACTCTGGTGCCCTTGCCGATCATCGTGTGGATGATTCATCTAGTGAGAGACCGTTTGCGTTTTGGTTTTGAAAAAGTCGATCGTTCTTGGAGTGAGTTGACCAACGTGTTGGCCGACACGATTCCCGGTATTCGCGTGGTCAAGGCGTTTGCTCAGGAAAAGCGTGAAGTCGCCCGCTTTCGCGAAGCGAATGATCGTTATTTGGCCGTGAACGATCGCATCAATAAAGTCTGGGCGTTGTTTGCACCGACCGTGACGTTTTTGACTGAGATTGGTTTGCTGGTGGTGTGGATTTTCGGTATTACTCAGGTTGCCTCTAGCGCGATCAGCGTGGGCGTATTGGCGGCTTTCCTCGCTTACATTGGCCGCTTCTATACCCGCCTGGACTCCATGAGCCGGATTGTGACTTACACCCAACAGGCTGCGGCTGGCGCCAAACGAATCTTTGATATTTTGGATCATGTCTCAAGCGTGCCGGATGCGCAGCGTCCCGTTCCGCTCACACGCATGGAAGGTCGTATCGAAATCCGTAACGTGGGATTTCGCTACGGTAGCCGGACTGTGTTGCGCAATGTCAATTTGAGTATTGGCGCCGGCGAGATGATTGGTTTGGTGGGCCATAGTGGCTCCGGCAAGAGCTCACTGGTCAATCTGATTTGCCGTTTTTATGATGTCACCGAAGGTGGCATCCGTGTAGACGGTGTGGATATTCGTTCATATTCGCTCAACTCTTTCCGAAGCAACATTGGTCTGGTGCTTCAGGAGCCTTTTTTGTTTTTCGGCACGATTGCCGAAAACATCGCTTACGGTAAACCGAGTGCGACGCGCGAAGAAGTGATCGCAGCCGCCAGAGCCGCGCGCGCGCACGAATTTATTCTGAGACTGCCACAAGGCTACGACTCTTTAGTAGGCGAACGCGGTCAGGCGTTGTCGGGCGGTGAGCGTCAACGGATCTCCATTGCCCGCGCGTTGCTAATCGACCCTCGCATTTTGATTCTCGATGAGGCGACCTCGTCGGTGGACACCACCACTGAAATGGAAATTCAGGAAGCATTGGACAACTTGATCCAGGGTCGTACAACGATTGCGATTGCGCATAGACTCAGTACGTTGCGCAAAGCCGACCGCCTGGTGGTGCTGGATCGCGGACAAGTGGTTGAGATTGGCAATCACGAGGATCTGCTTGCCCGTGGTGGCGCCTATCATGCACTGTATGAAGCACAGACGCGACAGGTGGATGCGGAGCCTCCTTTGCCCGTTGCAAGCGAGGCCAGTAATGGATGATTTCCAACTGACGCGCAACCTAGCCGGACGACTGGTGCTGAGCCTCTCTGATGGCACGATGCATGAGGGTGTCATTCCCGTGCGTGCGTTTCCCGTTCAATCGCCACAAGAGTTTGTCGCGTTGATGAGCACCGAGGGTAAGGAAGTGCTCTGGATTGAGCGCCTGGCTGAGGTGCCCGAAGACATCCGCGCGTTGGTCAACGAAGAAATCGCTTCGCGCGAAGTCATGCCTGTGATCCAGCAGCTGACCAAAGTCTCCACGTATTCGACACCCAGTACTTGGGAAGTCGTCACGGATCGAGGTCCGACTAAATTTATCCTAAAAGGCGAGGAAGATATCCGTCGCCTCAATGGTGGCACACTCATCATTACGGATAGTCACGGCCTGCGTTTCTACGTGGCGGATATGCAGCAACTCGACAAACACAGTCGCCGCATTTTGGATCGTTTCCTTTAAAGCACGGCTTCCTTTTTAAGCACTGCTCAAGTTAGCTTGATCAGCTGTTTGCCAAAATTTTCACCTTTCAGAAGACCAACAAAAGCGTCTGGTGCGTTGGCGAGTCCTTCTGTCACGGATTCTCGAAACTTGAGTTTTCCTTCGACGACTAACTGGTAAAGGTTTTCTCTGATAGCTGGCCATGTCTCGAGCTTGTCTGACACGATAAAGCCTTGGATACGGATGCGGTTGATCAAAATAGAGCGAAGGGTACGGTATGCATGCGGTTCGCGGTTGAACTCTGACACCATGCCGCAGAGCGCAATGCGCGAGGCAACGTTCATGTGCGTCAGCAGTGTTTCAAAAATCGCTCCGCCTACATTTTCAAACAAGCAGTCGATCCCTGAGGGCAGGGCCGCCGCGAGTTCAGCAGCAAAGTGAGCGGAGCGGTGATCGACGCAGACATCAAAGCCAAGTTCTTCCTTCACATAGCGACATTTTTCCGGTCCGCCTGCGATGCCGACGACGCGACAACCGTACAGTTTGGCCAGCTGTCCCACCACGCTACCCACCGCCCCGGATGCGGCATCCACCACTACGGTTTCGCCTGTTTTGGGCTGGCAAATATCGATGAGTCCCGTCCAGGCTGTGATGCCAGGCATGCCGAGCACACCCAAATAAGCGGAGGGACTGACACGATCCGTGCGGATCAATGTGACGGCGCTTGCATCCATGGCTGCAAATAATTGCCAGCCCGTCGCAGCGAGTACCGTGTCACCGACTGTGAAAGCAGGCGTATTGGAGGCGATGACTTGGCCAACAGTGGCTCCCACCATGAGTTCGCCCACATTGACGCCGCGCGCGTAGGATTTAGCTTCTGAGATTCGGCCACGCATATAGGGGTCAAGCGACAACCAATGGTTTTGAATCAGGACCTGACCGGGTCCGGGAGTGGGGATTTCCGTCTCCCTCAAAGAGAAGTTCGCAGGAGTGACCCATCCATCGGGTCGGCTAGCAAGAACGATCTGTTGGTTGAGCATAGGGGGCGATATGTCCGGTGGAATATAGGGTATGCACCAAGCGGTGTTGAGGGGCGCGGAGTAGTAACTTTATACATGGAGAATGAAGTATTCGCTGCAACTCGTTTCGAGACAATTAAACACCACACTGGGAGTTCCCAAATGGCTATAAAACTGACCGTCAATGGCAAATCGCACAGCATTGATGTGGATCCAAGCACCCCTTTGTTATGGGCGATTCGCGAGCAAGTCGGATTGACAGGTACGAAATATGGCTGTGGTGTGGCGCAGTGTGGTGCCTGTACCGTCATGCTCGATGGACAAGCCATTCGCTCGTGCGTCATCCCTGTGAGCGCGGCAGCGGGCAAAAGCGTGCAGACCATCGAAGGTCTTGCAACGGATGGCAAGCTCACCAAATTGCAACAGGCCTGGATCGATCATCAGGTGCCTCAGTGCGGTTTCTGTCAGGCAGGCATGTTGATGGCTGCGACAGATTTGCTCGCTAAAAATCCAAAGCCTACTGATGCGGACATCGATATGGCGATTACCAATATTTGTCGTTGCGGAAGTTTCCAGGAAGTTCGCGCCGCGATTCACTCAGTTGCTAAAGCTTAAGGGGTCTCACATGAATGCTCGCGTCCCGAATCCTTCCCGCAGACATTTTATTGTCGGCACGACTGCCGTCAGTACTGGTCTGGCCCTGGGCTTGCAGTTTCCTTTTAGCAGTCTGGCACAAGCTACTGGCGCCACACCTGAAATCGGTGTGTGGGTCGTCATCAAACCAGATGAAAAAGTGATCGTGCGCGTGGTGCGCTCCGAAATGGGTCAAGGCACCATCACCGGTCTGGCACAAATGGTGGCCGAAGAACTCGAATGTGACTGGAAAAATGTCACGACCGAATACCCGACTCCTGGTGAAAGTCTCAAGCGTAAAAACCCTTGGGGCTCATTTTCCACAGGCGGTAGTCGCGGCATTCGCACCTCCGAACAGTATGTGCGTCAGGGCGGTGCAGCTGCGCGCATGATGCTGGTTCAGGCCGCTGCGGATGGCTGGAAAGTGCCGATCGCAGAGTGCCAAGTGTCCGAGGGTGTGATTACACACAAGGCGACGGGTCGTAAAACAACGTATGGCAAAGTGGCTGAGGCCGCCTCCAAGTTGTCTGTGCCCAAAGACATTCCCCTTAAGGATCCAAAAGACTGGAAAATTATCGGTAAGTCGGTGCAGCGGATTGATACGTTTGCTGACAAAGTCACTGGCAAGCAAATCTACGGTATGGACTTGACCTTGCCAGGTATGGTGGTGGCGACGATTAAAGAGTCCCCCGTTTTTGGTGGCAAGATCAAGAGCTTTGATGCCAGCAAAGTGACCGGCATGAAAGGCGTGAAAAAAGTGGTGCAAGTCGGTGACTCCGCTGTTGCGGTTGTGGCTGAAACATTTTGGGTCGCCAAGACTGCGATGGATGCGTTGCCCATCGTCTGGGATGAGGGTCCAAATGCAAAAGTCTCCAGCGCATCGATTGCTGCGATGCTCAAAGAGGGACTGACAGCTGAGCAGGCCTTTGTGGGCAACCAGCGTGGCGATACCAAAGCTGCCTTGTCAGGCGCAGCCAAAAAGATTGAGTCGACCTATTTTTATCCCTTCCTCAATCACGCGCCAATGGAAGTGATGAATGCCACGGCCAAGTGGACGCCAGAGCGCTGCGAAGCTTGGGTTCCGACTCAGGACGGCGAGGCCTCATTGGCTGCGGTGATCGCGGCCTCTGGTTTGCCAGCGGATAAGTGCGATGTCTACAAAATCAACTTGGGTGGTGGCTTCGGTCGTCGTGGCGCTTTCCAGGACTACACCACACAGGCCGTCAATATTGCCAAGCAAATGCCTGGTGTGCCAGTCAAACTGATCTGGACACGCGAAGAAGACATGACGCAGGGTCGCTATCATCCTGTCATGATGTGCAAAATGACGGGCGCTTTTGATGCAAACAAAAAGCTAACCGGTGTGCACATGCGTTTGTCTGGCCAGTCGATTTTGGCGGCTGTGCGTCCAGCGATTGTGGCAAAAGACAAAGGCCGTGATCTGTTGGTGTTCCAGGGCGTCATGGAAGGTGGAGAGCACTCCATTGGGTATGAGTTCCCTAACCAGTTGATCGATCATGCGATGCGTAACACGCACGTGCCTCCCGGTTTCTGGCGGGGTGTGAACGTGAACCAAAACGCGATCTTCATCGAATGCTTTATGGATGAGCTGGCGCACGAGGCCGGTATGGATCCAGTGGAGTTCCGTCGTCAATACATGGGCAAATTCCCGCGTAACCTCGCTGCAATGAATGCAGCTGCAGAGGGCATTGGCTGGAGCAAGCCTGCACCTAAGGGCGTGCACCGCGGCATTGCGCAGATGATGGCTTTTGGTAGCTATGTGGCTGCAGCGTGTGAGCTTTCTGTGACAGACGGCAACAAGGTCAAGATCCACCGCATCGTGGCGGCGACGGATTGTGGTTATGCCGTCAACCCTGCACAGATTGAGCGCCAGGTATCAGGCTCCTTCGTGTATGGCTTGTCCGCCTTGTTTGAGGAAGAGTGCACGATCAAAGACGGTCGCGTTGAGCAAAAGAACTTTGACACCTTTAACTCAATTCGCCTGGCCCAGATGCCTAAGGTTGAAACCATCATTATTCAGGGTGGCGGAAAAGCTTGGGGTGGCATTGGTGAGCCGACGATTTGCGTGGCGGCCCCCGCAGTGCTGAATGCTATTTTCAGTGCAACAGGCAAGCGTTTGCGTGATGTACCTTTGAAGAAAAGTGGTTTTACCTTGGTATGACGCAGCGAGTGATAAATTGGTGTTTGGCAGCGTGTTTTGTGTTGGCGGCACCATCTATCACTCTCGCTCAGCAGCTTGAGAAAAAGATCACAAGCGGGGAGGTCATTGTGGACTCCCTGTCAGGTGCCCCCGGCGATCCTGCTCGGGGGCGCGTGATTGTTTTAAGTCGTCAAAGCGGTTTGTGTATTCTTTGTCACAGCGGTCCGTTTCCTGAAGAGCGATTTCAGGGGAATCTGGCGCCTGATTTGGCAGCAAGCGCAGCCAAGCTTTCAGAAGGCCAGCTTCGGGCCAGACTAGTCGATGCGAGTCGCTTTAATCCCAACACAATCATGCCACCGTATTTCAGTCGAGATCACGGCGCGCGTATTGCCCCGCAGTTCGCAAACAAGACGATGTTGACTGCGCAGGAAATCGAAGATGTTGTGGCTTTTTTAGTGAGCTTAAAACAATGAGTACAAGTCGCAGAGCATTTATTGCAGTCATGGGGGCGACGAGCATCGTTCCCTGGTTGAAGGCGCAAGCCACACCCGCAGAGGCCACGCAGGCCATTAAAAAAATTCTTGGCAACGCTCAGCCAAAGATGGGGCGTGTCAATTTAGAAATATCGCCATTGGTGGAAAACGGCAATCTGGTGCCTATGAGTGTCTCGGTAGACAGTCCGATGACAGCGACTGACTTCGTGAAGGCGATTCATGTGATTGCAGAGGGTAATCCTCTGCCAAATATCGTCAGTTTTTATTTTGGTGCGCGCGCGGGTCGTGCGCAGGTGGCCACGCGTATCAGGTTGCAAACTTCACAGAGACTTTGGGCCGTCGCAGAGATGAGCGACGGGTCGTTCTGGCAAGGCTCTGCAGAGGTTCTCGTCACTTTGGCGGCTTGCACCGAGGAGGTACTCGTATGAGCAAGACCTCGCGTACCGTTGTGTCGATGACTAAAACTGCCACCAAGGGTGAGGTGGTATCGATCCGCGTGATTGTTCAGCATGATATGGAGTCTGGCTTTAGACATACCGATCGTGGTGTGCAGGTCCCCAGAGATATCATTCGTGATTTTATCTGCACCTATGATGGCGTTGAAGTGTTTCGTGCCGAGTTGCATCCTGCCGTAGGTGCCAATCCGACTTTTAGTTTTTATACCGTCGCCACGCAGACGGGCACGCTCGAATTCAAGTGGACGGGCGATAACGGTTATGCCTCGAGTGTCACGAGTCAACTGACTGTGACGGGTTAGTGTGAGGCTTTTTTTTCAAGTGGAGCAGGGGGCGCAATGAGGGTAGGCGCAATGGTTCGGTTTGTGTGCCTGATTCTCTTGTGCATGGGCATGTCTTTTGCGCATGCCCAGCCTAAAGAGCCTGCGACACAGCTGACACAGCCGACTCAGCTTAAACGTCAATCCAGCTACTGGCTCATGTCTCCTGAGACGCGTGCGATGCAGGACGATGAAGCACTCAATCCTGCGACCTTTTGGGTGTTGGATGGCCAAACAATTTGGAATGCACCGGCAGGTAAAAAAAATATGGCCTGTGCCCAGTGTCACGGTGATGCTGCCGTCTCAATGAAGGGTGTTGCTGCGAGCTTTCCAAAAGTCGTCAATCACACGTTGCTGAGCCTAGAAGGCCAGATCAACATGTGTCGTCAACATAAGCAAGAGGCTGCATCACTGCCTCTGGAAAGCAAGGCCTTGCTGTCGTTGGCGAGCTACATTGGTCATGCTTCCAAAGGCATGCCAATCACAGTCGAGCGAACATCCAACAACATCGCTGATCTCGAAGCAGGTCAGCGTTTATTTGAGCAGCGTATCGGGCAACTCAACTTATCATGTGCGCAATGTCACGCAGAGCGGGCAGGCCTCAAACTCGGTGGCAATCTGATTCCTGAGGCGCATCCAACGGGGTACCCGATTTATAGACTTGAATGGCAGACGGTCGGATCGTTACAGCGACGCTTGCGAAACTGCATGACGGGTGTGCGTGCGGAGCCCTATGCTCTGGGCGCAAAAGAGTTGGTGCAACTCGAACTCTTTTTGATGTGGCGCGCACGTGGCATGCCGCTTGAAACGCCAGGGGTGCGGCCTTAGCCACCTGACAGGCTGTGTTCACCCTCGGCGAGTCCAGTGCCCACTAAATGTGCGGTGCAGTTCACGAGCTCGGCGCGATGGGGCGAATCAGCGGAGATCGTTGTGAGTGACGTGTTACCAATGCGTTCTGGAATACTGTGTTGTCCAAGATCGATATTGTTTTCTAGCAATGCTCTGATCACTAAGCCGTGACTCACCACAATCAGTGGACCATCAAGAGACGCTCTGAATTCAACTGCAAAGGCGAGCGCTTGGGTGACACGTTCGTGAAATTCAGCCATCGACTCGCCATTCGCAGGTGCTTCAAGCATTTCCATGGCGTTAAAACTCAGTGTGTCGTGCGGACGTCCTCGCAGGTCGCCAAAATTGCGTTCCCATAGTAAGTCTGTACTGACGGGATGGAGCCCTGTCTGGCGACTAATCGCCTCCGCAGTCTGCCAGGCGCGCGGCATATCGCTTGCCAAAATAGCGGCTGGCTTGAGTGCGCGCACGCGTGTAGCCATGTGCTCAGCTTGCGCGAGGCCGCGAGGAGCGAGAGGTGTGTCAGCAGGCTGAATCGTGCGCGCTGCATTGAGCAGTGTTTCACCGTGGCGAATAAAAATAATCGACATTGCCTCTTCCTTGTACCCTTCTCATCGAGGATTAGGGCGTGAACATACCGATAAAAATGGCGGGATCGACGCGTGCATCATTTAGGCTGACGTTCCAGTGGAGATGCGCACCGGTCACACGACCTGTTGCGCCGACTTTGCCGAGCACCTGACCGCGCGCTAAGCGTTCACCCGGCTTGACGTCGATGGTCGATAAATGACAAAACATACTGATCATGCCTTGACCGTGATCGACAAAGACGGTTTTGCCATTAAAAAAATAATCACCGACCAATATGACACGTCCCGCCGCGGGTGCCTGAACAGGTGTCCCTGTTGGCACTGCAAAATCGAGTCCAGAGTGCGGCGCACGGGGCTGATCATTAAAGAAACGCTTGAGTCCAAACGGGCTTGATAAGGGACCTTTGACTGGGCGATCTAAGAGCAAATTGCTAGGCTGCTGTGGACTAAACACTTGATACGCATCGTCTTGCAGTTTTTTCTCACGTTCGTATCTGGCGAGGTCCTCTGGGCTGAGGTCGACATGCTTGTTCGTTTTGAGAGTAATGCGTTGTTCGCGATATTTTTTGTCGCCAACAGTAAACGAAAGTGTCGATTTTTTTCCGCCTTGTGCGACCACAAGATTTTGTGATCCTAGGGGGGCGGATAGTGGGATGCCCACTACGGCAACCCATTTTCCTGTGTCGGTGCGTGAAACGAGTACAGGTTTGTCCAAATAGCGGGCGGTGGGCGGGGCGGAGTTGTTGCCTTGTTTGTCTCCGGAAAGATCAACGACAGCAACGCCTCCAGGCACGGGCTGATGTAAAAGCTTGAGTTGAGCGGCAGAGAATATTTCAGCACGCGCGAACATCGGCGCCATAACCGCTGCAAAGGCGACCAGTAACCAGAGTGCGCGAATTTTCATGAAGGAAACGAAACTCAAGGCCAAAGTTTCCAAAGATACTCTGTTGGATTATCAGGGCATGAGCCAAACTGACACACCATGATGGCACTAATGAGGTTTGCCGCGGTAATCAGAAAAAACAGACCGATCAGAACTGTAGCGATTCGTTTGTTAAGTTGTGGGGGACTGGAAAGTTGAACGCGGGGCTCAGAGAGCTGATTGCGATCCACGCATAGCATCACTGCACAAAACACCATCATCACGACAAAAGAAATAAAGCCCCAGGTATAAAAGTGCAGCCCGAAGAGCGTCGAGCCGTAACCGGTGTCGCCCGGCGCGATATGCAGCAGGATTTGTCGACCAGAGGCCGCAGCGCCTCCTAGCGCAGAGGCCAGAATGATGGCGTAGTGCACGGGAGACGCGCCAAAGCGAACATTGAGCATCATGCCGATGCCTGCAAGCGTCAGCGCGACGCGTTGCAGCTGGCACAGCGGGCAAGGGAGTTCGTTGAAAAAAATCTGCCAGTACAGCGCTTCGAGCAGAGAGCCGCATACTGCCGCCAACGCGAAGGCGTTCAGCCAGAAAGAAATGCCTTGGCCAGTGGTGCTTTGTGAACGACTTGAATAGTCCATGACCGACCTTTAGAGAGAAATATTGAGTGTGTCTGTCATGTGGTACTGGAGCCACGCGAGAAAGATCAAAAAGGTAATCCCCCAGGCGATGATAGTGGGCATCCTTTCGCCACGCATGGTCAAGCCAATCGCGATGAGGGCAGTTAAAAAAGGCAGCATCATAATCATGGGAGTGACTTCCTAGTTGGGCCTGGCACAGGTAGCGCTCGATTAGCTTAACACTCAGCAGTACGATAGAGAGGACTGTTCTGTTTGGAGGGATGAATATTTAAAGTCAAACAGCATAATCTGCTTGGAAAGGCTGTCCGACCCGCAAGGTTTGTCCGACTCCCGAACGGACAATGGCATTCATGCCAAAGCAGATCGCATCATGCATACGATCGAGTCGACGGTAAGCCGAGAGCGTCTCCATGACTTCGGGGGTGCTTGTGGCGGTGTAAGGGTCGATATTAGGGATTGGACAACGACCGCAGGGCTTGACCAGTTGGAGGTCGATCATTCCAGCGGCGGTATGTAACAAAAGATGGCTAAGTTCGTCTTCGATATGCGCATCCAGCCCCTCTAGAACAAGGTTTGGTCTAAAGCGCAACATGTCCACCGCCTCAAAGCCCTCGGCCATCAGGCGCTCGTTTAACACCTCTAGTGCACGTTGTGTCACGACAAGTAGTGCAAAACCATCGCTAAACATATTGGGGGCATGAAGATCACCCGTCCATTCCTTTGCCGAGAACCGGCTGGCCTGTGACGAAAACCGGATTAGGCGAAACCGCTTGCCTGGGACGGCTAAAAAGGCATCGAGCCATGCCGCAACCTCATCGCCCATATCGTCGCCCGGGAGCGTATCGCGCCAGACGGTGACTTGTTTGGCTGTGCCAACATGGTCAAACGCCACCCGAACCTCCTGTTGGTCGGGCGCGCTCAAGTAGAGCGCTTCTCCAGTGAGCCGCGGTGTGATCCAGACCATATGGGGGATCTGACGTTGGGTCAGAAACTGCCCGTCTTGGTCGACGATCATCCATTCACGGTCGTGCAATAGACCCGTATGCAGGAGTGGCGACTCCGAAATTTCGATACCAGCGCACGACTTGATCGGGTAAATGAACATCTGGCTGATGACGCCCGTGCAGTCTGGCATGCTGATCTTCCTATTTGTCAAAGGTCGTTCTATTCTAAAATGAAGCTCTTACTTCTGTCAGGATTTCGTTATGCCTTCATTTGATGTGGTTTCAGAGGTCGATAAACATGAGCTGACCAATGCCGTGGATCAGGCCAATCGTGAGCTTTCGACACGCTTTGACTTCAAGGGAACGGATGCTAAGTTCGAACTGGATGACTTTGTCGTGACTCAGGTGGCCTCGAGTGCCTTTCAGCTCAAACAGATGCTGGATATTCTGCGCAGTCGCTTGAGTGCGCGCGGGATTGATGTGCGGTCAATGGATGTTGCGGATCCCTTGGAAAACCTGGGTGGCGCCCGTCAAAAAGTGACAATCAAACAGGGAATCGAACAGCCGATTTCAAAAAAATTGATCGCTGCGATGAAAGAAGCCAAGCTCAAAGTTGAAACGCAGATTACCGGTGAAAAACTGCGCGTCACAGGTAAAAAACGCGATGACCTCCAAGAAGCCATCGCGTTATTGAAAAAGGTCGATGTACCTTTACCACTGCAGTTCAACAATTTCCGGGACTAAATCCCGGATCTTAAACGTTGAGTGGCTCAAGCGGTTGTTAAACACAAGCGCTTGAACCTTGATCGACGAGCCTTTACCGACCGCCCGTTTTGGCATCGCCAAACAACGCGTTCAAGCCGCGCGGCTGTGAGCGCCAGTATTGCTTGGGCGCTTGCACAATGGCTCCGAGTTCAGCCGCGGCATGCCAAGGCCAGCGTGGGTCGTACAACATCCCGCGCGCGAGTGCGACCATGTCAGCTTCGCCCGAAGCAATGATCCCTTCGGCCTCTTTGGCTTCAGTAATCAGTCCTACCGCCATAGTGGGTAGGCCTGTCCCTTTTTTGATGGTCGTTGCCAAGGGAACCTGATATTTGGGTCCGAGCGGGATTTTTTGCTGAGAGGAAACGCCACCACTCGACACGTCAATAAAGTCGCAGCCGCGTGCTTTCAATACATTGCAAAACTCCACGCTTTCTTCGGGCGTCCAGCCACCTTCAGCCCAATCTGTTGCGGAAATGCGAATGCCCAGGCTTGTCGTCTTTGGCGTCACTGCGCGGACGGCATCAAACACTTCAAGAGGAAAACGCATGCGATTGGCTAGCGAGCCACCATATTCGTCGGTCCGCTGATTGGCGATAGGAGAAAGAAATTGATGCAACAAGTAGCCATGCGCGCCGTGCAGTTCAATGCCATCAAACCCAATGCGCAGCGCCCGTTTGGCGGACTCAACAAAGGCATCGCGGATGCGCGCCAGGCCTGCTTTGTCCAGCGCTAGCGGTGGCGCCTCAGTCGGCAGGTGAGGGATCGCGGAGGGGCCCACTGGCTGCCAGCCACCCTGCTGTGGCGAGACGAGTTGACCACCTTCCCAGGGGCGTGCGCTAGACCCTTTGCGACCGGCGTGCGCCAGTTGGATCATGATTGGCATCGAAGCCTGCTGACGCACGATATCAATCGTTTTTTTGAGCGCGGCTTCTGTTTCATCCGAATACAAGCCGACACAGCCATGTGTGATGCGACCAATGTCTTCGACCGCTGTCGCTTCAATAATCAATAAGCCCGCGCCAGACATGGCCATTTGGCCAAGATGCATGATGTGCCAGTCGGTTGTTTTGCCTTCCTCTGCGGAGTACTGACACATCGGAGCGATCACGATGCGGTTGGGAAGACTAAGCGGTCCGATTGAAATGGGCGTAAACAGCTGACTCATGTGTCTGTATCCTTGTTTTTGTGAGACTGCAAAGAAGTAATGTCGAGATTGAGTGTTCAATAATCGCCAAATGCTAACGGTCGGCGTTCGAGACTGCAAGCTGACGGGCTTCCCAGGCAAGCATTTGTACCTTTAGCGCGGCGCCCCAGCGAAATTGACCTGTTTCCCCTGTGGCGCGAACGACACGGTGGCAGGGAACAAGGTAGGCCAGCTGATTGGCGGCAATCGCAGATCCAACGGCGCGCGCAGCACCAGGGTGGCCCACGCTCTCTGCGAGTGCACCGTAGCTTCGGACTTGCCCAAAGGGGATACCCCTTAAAGCTTGCCAGACTTTGAGTTGAAACGGGCTACCTGACATGGCCAGTGTGAGCCTCGGCTGCGAATGCCCCGACTTGCTTATCTGAAATACTTGTTCAAGATAAGCCTTTGCTTCTTTGTTATCACGCGCAAGGGTGCAATCCGGAAATTCCGAGGCCAATAGATCCTGAGGCTGGGGATGGGCTGTTTGCTGCAGGTGCAGCATCACGATTCCCTGGTCAGTCCACCCGATCAATCCAAATCCGAAGGGTGTTGGCCCTAGTCCATAACGAACGGTCGTAAGCGTATGCATGGTGATGAACCCATAGTAAAAGAGTGGGCGTGCGCATGAGTTATTAGTGTAATGGGTCTGTATGGCATGCGAAAGCTAGGCGACCCGGGCATATAATTTCCTGAAACCTTTAGAGGCAGGAAATCGATGAAGCAGGTGTTGTTAGGTTGCATTGCAGATGACTTTACCGGCGCCACGGACCTGGCGAACAATCTCGTGCGAGCCGGCATGCGCGTCCTGCAGACGATCGGAGTGCCTGCAACGCCGGTCGAGGCGGATGTGGATGCGGTGGTCGTATCGCTTAAAAGTCGAACGATTGCGCCCGCCGAAGCGATTGCGCAATCCCTTGAGGCATGCAAATGGCTGCGGGCGCAAGGCGCGCAACAAATCTACTTTAAATACTGCTCAACCTTCGACTCGACGCCACAGGGCAATATTGGCCCGGTCATCGATGCCCTCATGGACGAGTTGAAGACGGACTTCACGATTGCAACACCGGCCTTTCCGGATATGGGGCGGACTGTATTTAAGGGGCACCTGTTTGTGGGTGAGGTGTTGCTCAATGAAAGTGGCATGCAAAACCATCCTCTTACACCGATGAAGGATCCTAACTTATTGCGCGTCTTGTCTCCGCAGACCAAGCATCGCGTGGGTTTGATTGATCATGCGATCGTGGCGCAAGGACAGGAGGCGGTACGCACTCGCATCGCTGAGTTGCGTCAGCAAGGGGTTGGTGTGGCGATTGTGGATGCCATCAGCAACGCGGATCTTTATCGGCTGGCACCTGCGTTGTCCGATATGCCGCTTGTGACGGCGGGTTCCGGCGTCGCCATTGGTTTGCCAGCTAACTTTTCGATTCAGCCCAACCCCCACTCAGCTGCACTTCCTCCGGCGGCTGGTTCAAAAGCGATTCTGTCTGGGAGCTGTTCACGCGCGACCAATGCGCAAGTGGCTGATTTTGTCGCAAAGGGCGGGGCGAGTTTTGAGATCGATCCGATGGCTTTAGTCGATGGGGATGAGTCAGTCGCTTCAGTCGTGCAACAAGCGCTTACCTGGGCGCGCCCCAAGCTCGGTCACCAACCTGTCTTGATCTATTCGACCGC
The DNA here is from genome assembly GCA_030158305.1 of Burkholderiaceae bacterium. Lineage (GTDB taxonomy): Bacteria > Pseudomonadota > Gammaproteobacteria > Burkholderiales > Burkholderiaceae_B > Zwartia. The sequence continues at coordinate 45,342 of JAOATE010000031.1, read as the reverse complement.
TGCCCCGGAGGCCTTGCAGGCGGTGCAGAGCCGATTAGGTGTGGAGCAGGCCGGTGCACGCGTCGAAGCAACGCTCGCCAAGATTGCACAAGGTTTGGTGGAGGCTGGCGTGGGCCAACTGATTGTCGCAGGTGGTGAAACGTCAGGTGCTGTCGTGCAAGCGCTGAAAATGACGCAACTTCAAATCGGTGCGCAAATTGATCCAGGTGTGCCGTGGTGCGCGGGACGGACATATCCAGCAGACAGGCTCATCCATGTGACGCTCAAGTCCGGCAATTTTGGTGGTGTCGAATTTTTCACCCAAGCATTTGAACGGATACAGGCGACATGAGTCTTTTATCTCAGCCCTCAGAAATACAGCTCCGTGAGCAACTGTGCCAAGTCGGCCGCAGCTTGTTTGAACGCGGTTATGTGCATGGAACAACCGGCAATATCAGCGTCAGGCTGCCTGAGCCGGCTGGCGGCTTTTTGATTACACCGACCGATGCTTGCCTAGGTTTTCTAGAACCCGACAAACTTGCTAAAGTGGATGCAAGCGGAGAGCAACTCTCAGGTGATCGTGCCAGTAAAACACTGGCCTTGCATCGACGCATTTATCAACATTCGCCCCAAGCCAATTGTGTCATCCACACACATTCTTCATGGTTGGTGGATTTGACATTGAGAGGGGTGTGGCGCGATGACGATATCGTGCCCCCTCTCACACCTTATTTCGTCATGAAAGTGGGGCATGTGCCGCTTGTGCCTTACTTTAGGCCGGGAGATGTTCGTGTCGCGGACCATATTGCAACCCTGATCGAGGCCTATCGTACGCGTGGCCTGAGCTTACGCGCTGTGATGTGTGATCGCCTAGGGCCGCAGGTCTGGGGAAACAACTTAGTGTCGGCGATGGCTGTACTTGAAGAGCTCGAAGAAACGGCACGCCTCTGGTTAAGGAGTGGTCGTCAAGCCGAGCCACTCTCAGAGGCGGCTATTGAGGAATGTCGACAACACTTTCAGGCGTCTTGGTAATCATGAATATTCTTATCACTGGTGGTGCGGGCTTTTTGGGGACCTTGCTTGCGGGCGAGTTATTGAAACGCAACTGTTTGCGAGGTCGCCCCCTGACAAGCCTGACGCTCACAGACCTAGTGGCACCCACGCGACAGGAAATTGTCCAGCATCCCATAGTACGCATTGACAAGGGAGATTTGCTCAATCGTCTGCCCGAGTTATTTAAAAATGATTACGACGCGGTCTTTCATTTGGCTTCAGCGGTGTCAGGTGAATGCGAGGCAGACTTCGAGCTTGGCTTGCGCTCAAATCTTGAGGCAACCCGGGCCGTGCTAGAGGGGCTGCGTGCTCAGCACGCTCGCACGGGTCAAGCACCCTTGTTTTTCTTTGCGAGCTCTGTGGCGGTGTTCGGCTCAGACCCCGCGATTGCCATGCCTTCTGTGGTGACAGACTCAACTCTGCCGACGCCTCAGTCAAGCTACGGGATTCATAAGTTCATCTGTGAGCAGTTGATTGCGGATTACAGCCGCAAAGGCTTTATCGACGGTCGTGTCGCGCGACTGATGACGGTCTCGGTTCGTCCGGGTCGCCCAAATGGTGCGGCCTCAAGCTTTCTGTCAGGTATCGTGAGAGAGCCGCTTTCGGGTGTCGCGATGCGCTGCCCAGTGAGTCTCGATACGCGTGTGGCCTTGTCCTCACCCCTGACGTCCATTACAGGTGTGTTGGCCGTCGTGGAGGCGACGCGCGAAGAGTTCGGGGGCCGGACGGCACTGAATTTACCTGCGCTGACTGTGACGGTCGGTGACATGTTGCAGGCTTTACGCGAGGTAGCGGGTGAGCAGGTAGCCGCTCTCGTCACGGTCGAACCCGATGAGCAGATCACACGCATCGTGGGAGGCTGGCCGTCAACGTTTGATTGCCAGCGCACCCATCGCTTAGGACTTAAAGGGGATGCATCCTATCAAGACATCATTAGACAATACCTTGATATGACGCGTGCCTAAAAGGCCGGTTGCTTTAGACGACGCAGGGGTGTGCCGCGCCATCCATCGTGAGGATTGCGCCAGTGACATAACTGGCACGGTTTGAGGCAAGATAGACAACCGTATCCGCCACTTCCTCAGGGCTCGCCAAACGACCCATCGGTACCTGAGCAGTCATGCGTTTGAGAACCTCCTCTTGGCTAATTTTTTCATGGTCAGCATTCACTTTGAGACCCTCGATGAGCCGATCGGTCAGGGTGCCTGAAGGGTTGACTGCGTTGATGCGCACGCCTTTCGGGCCATAGGCCGCTGCCAGGCCTGCGGTGGTCAGCATGAGTGCCGCATTCGCACTGCCACCTGCGATGTGCGGTGTGCTGGGGACTTTTCCGCCAGAGCCTATAACGTTGACGATGACACCAGTACCTCGGGTACCCATACGCTTGATCACCGGATCAATCATATTGATGTAAGTAAAAAACTTGGCATCCATCGCTTCCCGAAAGAACGCCGGTGAAAGGCTTTCTGCGGGTGTGCGTTTGGCGGCACCTGCAGAGTTGACCAGCACATCGATTGCGCCAAAGGCTTTTTCTGCCGCATTGAGCGCTTCCTCGGCCGACTCCGCTTTTTGCACATCGGCCGAAAACAAAGCGATTCGATCCTGGCTGCCCGGTACTTGTGTGGAGAGTTGTTTTTTAGCTGACTCAAGCGTGACGGGATTGCGCGAGACCAAACTGACTTTACAGCCTTCTTCGAGAAATACCTTGGCACAGGCCAGGCCAATGCCTTTGCTGCCGCCAGTGATTAGCACGTGCTTGTGGGCGAGGTTTAATTCCATGTCACGACTCCATTGTCTTTGAGGGCTGATATTTCTTCTTGGGTATAGCCGATGCTTTGTAAAAGTTCGATCGTATCGGCACCGATTGTTGGTGGAGCTTTGCGCACTTGCAGGCGTTCACCTTCAAGAGCGATTGGTAACAGGGCGACGCGGGTTTCGATTTCTCGTCCGGCGCCCGTGTTGTCGGCAGCGATCGTGACAGGTGCCAGGCCGCCCGTGGCGAGCAGGTGGGGATCGTCGAACAAGTCGTGTGGGCGTGTAATGGGCGCATAAGGCAAGCCGCATTGTTCAAAACGGCTACTCAGTTCTTTTGCACTCAACACGCCAAACCTTTCACGCAAAATCGGAATGAGCCAGCTGCGCGCCTTGACGCGGTCATTGTTCGTCACCAGTCGATCGTCAGACTTGAGGTCATCAAAGCCGAACTCTTTGCACAAGATCGTCCATTGGGTGTCGCTGACGGCTGACAAGAATATCTGCTCACCATCCTTGACTGTAAAGACATCGTATACAGCCCAGGCGCTTAGCCTGTTAGGCATTGGATTGGCCGGAGCACCTGTCACGGCAAATTGCATCATGTGTTGCGCGACTAGAAAAACATTGTTTTCAAACAAAGCACTTGCGACCTCTTGGCCCTTGCCTGTGCGATGCCGTTTTTGTAGGGAGGCCAACACACCGATCGCGCCAAACATGCCACCCATGATGTCGTTCACGCTCGCACCCGCGCGCAAGGGTTGTCCAACCGGACCCGTCATATAGGCCAGACCGCCCATCATCTGCACGACCTCATCGAGTGCGGTGCGGTGTTCATATGGTCCTGGCAAAAAGCCTTTGTGGGACACATAGATGAGGGCGGGGTTTAGCTTGGATAAGGCCTCGTAACCAAAACCAAGCTTGTCCATGGTGCCGGTTTTGAAGTTCTCACTAAAAACGTCGGCTGAACCGAGCAGCTTAAGGACAATTTCTTTTCCCGCAGGATGTTTGACATCGACTGCAATGCTTTTCTTGTTGCGGTTAAACATTGGGAAAAAACCAGAGCCTGAGCCCAGCAGCTTGCGGGTGTTGTCACCTGCGAGCGGTTCGACTTTGATCACCTCGGCGCCGAGATCGCCAAGAATCATCCCACAGGTGGGACCCATGACCATATGTGTAAATTCAACAACGCGAATGCCTTCAAGGGGCAGAGAGTCGGACATCATGTACCTTCGATTTGGGTCTGCAAACGAGTTGTTATACCATCGGACAAGCGGTGGCAGGCTCGTCGGTCCGCGTCAGCATCTAGGAGAGGTTTTTATGCAGTGCAGCATTGTTGTCAAAGTCGTGGATTATCTTGATCCAAGTGACCGCCAGGCTCTCCTTTCCATGCTTGATATGTATGCCAGAGACCCAATGGGAGGCGGTGAGCCCCTGCCTGCGGACACACGACTGCGTTTGTGTGACGACCTCGCTAAGTTTTCCGGAGCGATCAGTTGGCTGGCGTTCAAGGACGGCCAGCCAGTCGGGTTGTTAAATGCCTTGCCCGGATATTCGACCTTTAAAGCACGCCCTTTGCTCAATGTGCACGACATTGCCGTGGACCCTGCCCACCGCGGTCAAGGTGTCGGTCAGGCGCTTTTGACAGCGATGGAGGGGTATGCGCGCGCTTCAGGGTGCTGCAAGGTGACGCTTGAGGTGCTGAGCGGCAATACCCAAGCGCAGCGCTCTTATCAACGTTTTGGCTTTGAGCAATATTCCCTCAGCCCAGAAACGGGGCAGGCCCTCTTCATGCAGAAGTGGTTGTAGGTGTGTGGTCTTTATGGACAAAGCCTCTGTGAAAGCAAATAATCAGATCACTGTGTATTTCGATGGTTCGTGTCCGCTTTGCCGGCGAGAAATTGGTTTTTATAAAAACAGTGCAGGCGCGGACCAGATTAGTTGGCAGGATGTCAGTCGCGCGACAGACGGACAAGTCGCTGGTGATTTGAGTTGCCAGCAAGCGATGGCGCGCTTTCATGTGCGAGGCGCCGATGGCACCCTCAAAAGTGGGGCTGCGGCTTTTGTCGAGCTCTGGTTGAGCCTGAAATATTGGCGCTGGTTCGGGCGGTTGTTTGCGCATCCTCCTGGTATATGGTTTTTAGAAAAATGTTATGTTGGGTTTCTTCGGATTCGTCCAGCGATACAACGTCGGATCAAGTAGTGCTTAGCCAGGTCGTGCTTCCGTTAATGCTTAAGTTTGATCTTCTTTTCCCCAACACAAGATACTCACACCACGATTAAACTCAACCTTATGAATCCTACTGATCAAGACCCAGACAAAGGCGTACCCATTTCGGTATCCATCCGCAATCGCCTGAAATCAGCACGCAAGCGTTTTCATGCCAATGACAACATCTCCGACTTTATCGAACCCGGCGAGCTTGCTCTGCTGTTGGATGAGGTGGAGGGCAAAATGAAAGGCGTGTTGGAAAGCTTGGTGATTGACACCGTTTCCGATCACAACACCAATGACACCGCGCGACGCGTTGCCAAAATGTATCTTCAAGAGGTGTTTGGCGGTCGTTATCGTCCCCAGCCCCCGATTACAGAGTTTCCTAACGTCGAGCATCTGAGCGAATTGATGATTGTTGGACCGATGACCGTCCGCAGCGCGTGCAGTCATCACTTTTGTCCCGTGATCGGTAAGGTTTGGATTGGGATCATGCCCAATGAGCATACCAACGTGATCGGTCTCTCCAAATACGTCCGCCTCGCGGAATGGATCATGAGCCGCCCGCAGATCCAAGAAGAAGCTGTGGTGCAGCTCGCAGACTTGATTCAGGAAAAAACCCAACCCGATGGTTTGGCTGTCGTCATGAGCGCGACACACTTTTGTATGTCCTGGCGCGGTGTCAAGGACATGGATAGTCGTATGATCAACTCAGTCATGCGGGGAGCCTTTCTAAAAGACCCCAATTTGCGTCGTGAGTTCCTGTCCTTGATTCCTCGAGAGGTATAACCATGTTGGTACGTTTGTTATATGTCAGTCGTGCACTAGACCCAAGCGCGAACGAGGAGACGGATTCGATTTTAGATTCCTCGCGTCAGCACAATATCGCCAATGGAATTACCGGCATTCTTTGTTATGGCGGCGGAATTTACCTTCAGGCGATCGAAGGTGGGCGCAAGCAAGTCAATGAGTTGTATGGCCACATCATTCGTGACACACGACACAAAGACGTTGTGTTGCTTCACTACGAAGAAATCACTGAGAGACGTTTTGGTGGCTGGACAATGGGCAAGGTCAATCTTTCCAAACTCAACACCTCAATCGTACTCAAGTACTCCGAGCAGCCCGAGTTGGATCCCTATTCGGTTTCTGGTGCGGTGTCACTTGCGCTCTTGGAGGAGCTCATGTTGACGGCATCTATTATTGGTCGCGCATAAACACACAGGAATCCAAAGAAGATGAGCGCAACTGACGCCTCCTTGCACACTCAGGACCACTCGTTGGCCGTTCGATTGCTGCTCAATGTCGGGCATGGTTTAGACCATATGTTCTTGCTGATCTTTGCGGCCTCAGTCGGCGTGATTGCAATGGATTTTGGCTTTGACAGCTGGGAAGATCTGATGCCCTATGGTGTGGGAGCTTTCGTGTTGTTTGGTTTAGGCTCGATTCCCTCGGGTCGCCTGGGTGATCTCTGGGGGCGCCGTCGCATGATGGTGGTGTTTTTTGTCGGTATAGGTGCCTCCACGCTGATTGCCGCTTTGAGCCAAAACGCTTGGCAACTCGCCGCAGCGCTGACGTTGGTGGGTGCCTTCGCCTCTATTTATCATCCTGTCGGCATTCCCTTTTTGGTGCAAAAGTCGGTCAATCCAGGCTATGCGATTGGGATCAATGGTTTGGCGGGTAATTTGGGTGTGGCGCTTGCCGCCGTGGTCAGTGGCTTTTTGATCAAGTGGCTCGGATGGCGCGCTGCCTTTGCAATCCCAGCCGTATTGTCGATTGCCTGTGGCGTCTGGTTTGCTTATGTGTGTCCAGCAGAAACCGAGGCGCCCGCCAAGCGTAAAACAACAGCCAAGGTCAAATTCCCTCCTGCCTTGATTGCGCGGGTGTTGGCAGTGATGACGGTGAGCGCTGCGACCGGGAGTGTGCTGTTTAACTTTACGACCAATGGCAATGGTCAGCTGTTGCTCGAGCGTTTTAAGGGCATTGTGGAGGATCCCGCAACCTTAGGCATCATGTTGGCCGTCATCTATGTGGTGGCGTCGCTGATGCAAGTGATTGTCGGAAAGTTGCTTGACCGCTTTGCCATTCGCCCCATTTTTCTTGGCATTGTGTTGCTGCAAATCCCGTTGTTTTTGCTCGCTTCCCACGCCCAAGGCTGGTGGTTGTTCGCAGCTTTGTTGGGCGTCATGGTGTTCATTTTCGGCGCGGTACCCTTCGTGGATGTGATGGTGGTGCGCTATGTGGACGACCGGATGCGTTCGCGCGTGGCGGGTATTCGCTTGGCCGTCTCTCTCGGGTTGAGTTCAATTGCCGTCTGGGCGCTTGGCCCATCGGTCAAGAGTCTCGGTTTTGATGTCATGTTGTTAGTCATGGCGGGTTTTGCTGCGTGTACGGCCATCGTCGTGATGCTGTTGCCCCGTGAGCCCGGTCCTTCCAATACACAGTCATCTTGAGAGGTCGACCATTATGAGCATTGCACGCTTACAGTCCAGTGAACTCGATGCCGCCTGCGCAACCTGCCCGGATTGGCAATATGACTCGACCGCGGGAGGGCGCTTGTCCCGTAGTTGGCATTTCAAAGACTTTAGCGAGGCGTTTGCCTTTATGACGCGTGTCGCGATCCTGGCAGAAAAATTGGACCATCACCCCGAGTGGTCCAACGTCTACAACAAGGTCTCTATTGTGTTGACCACGCATGATGCGGATGGCCTGTCGACACGCGACATCATGATGGCCTGCGCGATTGACCGCCTCAGTACGTATTGAGTGATGCTTTGATTTCCTGAGCTTTTTCTTTGATGCCCTCGACGGCGGCATCACTCATTTTTTCAATATTTCTGTACACCATTCCGAGCCTGAAATTCTTGGAGAGTTTCTCTTCGTGCCGGATAAAAAAGTCCCAGTACAAAGCGTTATACGGGCATGCGCGCTCACCTTCGCGTAGCTTTTTATCGTAATGACAGCCTTTGCAATAGTCGCTCATTCGATCGACATAGGCTGCGCTCGACACATAGGGTTTGGTGGCCAGCAGCCCGTCATCGGCAAACTGACTCATCCCAATGACATTGGGTAACTCTACCCACTCAAACGCATCAATATAGATTCCAAGGTACCAGCGATGCAACGCAGCGGGATCTAATCCAGCCAGCAGAGAAAAGTTGCCAATGACCATCAGACGCTGAATATGGTGCCCGTAAGCATGCTCTAAAGATTGACCGATGGAGTCTGAGAGACAGCGCATCTTTGTCTGGCCGGTCCAAAACCACTCTGGCAAGGGCGTGGTGTGGTTAAACGTATTGTGCTGTTCATAGCCAGGCATATGGTGCCAATACATCCCACGGATGTATTCGCGCCAGCCTAGTATTTGCCTGATAAAGCCCTCAGCCGTCGCGATTGACACCTTGCCTGCATGCCAGGCTTGTTCGGCGCGGCTCACCACTTCTTGTGGGTTGAGCATCTTGGTGTTGAGCGAAAAGGAGAGTAGCGAGTGAAACATTCGCCAGTGTCCTGTACTCATCGCATCTTGAAAGTCACCAAAGTTTGGCAAAATATGTTCGATGAAACGATCCAGATCCGCCAGAGCCTCCTTGCGGTTCAAGGGCCAGGCAAATTCTGCTGCATGTGGCGCTCCCATCGTGCGGACACCTGATGTTTCAATGACCTTCCACAAGGCAGAATGATCGTGTTTGGTGCGCTGATCTTTGGGTTCTGGAGGGGTGCCGGTCCAGCGCTTGCGATTCTCATGATCAAAATTCCATTGCCCTTCGACGGGTTTCTTGGCATCGAGCATGAGAACTTTGTGTTTTGTCCGCATCTGACGGTAAAAGCGTTCCATCAGCCAGCTTTTTTGACCTTTAAAGATCTCTCCTGCCTCGTGACGCGTCGTGTAAAAGTGCTCACTGTCGCACATCTCCACCGCGATCTTTAAACCTTGACTCAAGGTTTCAAGTTGCGCATCCAGACGCCACTCATCAGGCTGTTGATATTCAAAGCGCGAGCAAGTGTATTGCTGGATAAGCTTTTCAAGATTGAGCGTGAGAGACTGCGTGTTTGTAGGATCATCAATGGCGAGGTAGTGGACACGGTGACCTTGAGACTCAAGCAGTGCTGCGAGGTCACGCAGACCCGCAAAAATCGCCAGTACCTTTTGGGCATGATGCACCACATAGTCTGTTTCTTGACGCATCTCCATCAAGGTGTAAACAACGTTTGGGTCCACTTTTGAAAACCAACTGTGTGCGGGGTTCAGTTGGTCACCCAGTACTAAGCGAAGCGTTGTCATGTCTGTGCCCATTGTTTGCGATAGAGCCCCTTAGGGTCATGCTCTAGCGCTTGTTTTTCTAAATTCATCCGTCGGCCGCCTCTCGGATCTGTGCCCAAGCCCGCGATATAGAGCCAGTTTCCCTGATTGCTATAAACGTCGTAATCCACGAGTTGTGACTCAAACCAAGCCGCACCCGCTCGCCAATCGATTCTTAAGTCATAAATCAAATAGCTTGCAACGATCTGGCGCATGCGATTGGACATCTTGCCTGTCGCGGCGAGTTCGTTCATGCCCGCATTGACGAGGGCATTTTTTGTTCTGCCTTGAGTCCATTGCTCAAAGAGTTTGAGCGCGATGCCACTCAAGGGTTCAGCAAGGCTTGGCGCATCACTGCCTGGGTCAGGCTTGCGCAGACCTTCACGCAAGTAAAGGGCACGTCCATATTTCAGATGTAAAAAACGAAAGTAATCCCGCCAAGCGAGTTCAAACCAGATCCAATAAGTGCCATCGTTGGCACCTCGGGCAGTTTCGTATTGCGTAAGCCGCTCAACAATCATTGGCGCCGAGAGTGCTCCAGTCGCTAACCAAGTTGAAAAGCTGGTTGCGTAGTCTGTGCCAGAGAGCTGATTGCGTGTTTGCTTGTAGGTGTGAGGCAGTTCGTCTGAGAAGTAGTGGTCCAGGTGTTGCAGACCTTGAGTCGTGCCTGCGCTTGATCGGTTGTTTGCTTCTGAACGCGAACCCAGATGCTCAAGCCGCTGCTTCAAGCATACGCTTTCAACCGCAAGGTTCTCGGGCAGAGAGGGCATGCGCTCAGGTCGTGCGGCGACTGCCCGGGCGCGCAGTCCTGTAGATTCGAGCTTTTGCCTAAACTGCGTAAACACATCGGGCATTTGCCGAGGCGTAAAAGGCAACGTAGCCAAATCCAACATGGTGGATTGCCACAGGTATTGAACCTTGATGCCTTGCTCTCTAAGCTGCTCGATTTCGGCTTGCTCTTCGGGGGCGGCAATTTGCTCACAGATGATGCCGTCGGCTTGCGTGGATTGAACCAGTGAGGCGAGGGTGGTCACCGCATCGCCTTGCAACACGAGCAGTCGAGTACCGAGTGCTCGACATTGTGCATCCAGTTCGACAAGGGTCTGCGTGAGATATCGTTTGCGCGGCACACTCTCACGTGGAAACCCCCAGCGTGTCGTGGCATCCTCTGGCGCGAGTACAAAAACGGGAACGAGGTGTGTCGCCGCGCGACAGGCTTGATTCAGCGCAGGAGAGTCCTGCAATCTCAGATCGTTTCGAAACCAATAAATCAAGGTGCTCATTTAGATGCTCCCGTAGACGTTCTACAGCGGTCGGAGCAAAATTTCACGTTTTCCCAGTCACGCTCCCATTTTTTTCTCCAAGTAAAAGGACGGGCGCAACGTTGACAGACTTTGCTGGGGAGGTCAGCTTTTTTGCGGCCACGCATGGGGGAGGGGGTAGTCATGAGAAATCCAAGGCGTGCTGTGTCGGGGGTGGCGTTTGTGTGGGACTGTTGAACCGTCTGCGGCTGGCGGGCTGACTCGAACGCCTGCGCGAGGCGTGCTTTTCAACAATTGCTTTTTTTCCTGCTTTGACGTCTGCATCACTACGTCTATCGTACAGGCGACGCTTAGACTCGCGTGTAGCGGCTTCAAGATCCACAACAGGGACAGGGAGTCTATTGTCGGCGTGGATGCCAAACTGTTGTTGCATCTCAGGTGTCAAATGCCAGGGTTCAAATAACCAGGTATCTGGGACTTTTTTGAGCGCTGGAATCCAGCGTCGGACAAAGACGCCATTTGGATCGTGGTCACGTGCCTGTTTGATGGGATTGTAGATGCGCGGAATATTAATGCCTGTGGTGCCCGCTTGCATTTGCATCTGGCTCCAGTGGATACCAGGCTCGTAGTCGAGAAAATGTCTTGCGAGCCATTGCCCCACCCCTCGCCAGTGCAGCCAGAGCGGGTACGCCGCGGTCGAGACAATCATCGCCCGCATCCGAAAATTAATCCAACCCGTGTCTTTGAGCATCAGCACGCAGGCGTCCACCAGTGGCCAACCTGTGCGTCCCTCGCTCAGCGCGGCGAAATTCGCCTCATTCCAGTCTTCTTCCCGCAGACCATCGTAGCCGCGGTGAACGTTTTGATACTCAAGCTCAGGTTCTGACTCCAACTTTTGAATAAAGTGACAGTGCCAGTACAAACGGCTCATGAGCGCGCGTAACCCTTTCGATTTGCGGCTCTCCCTGGAGCTCTCGCGGTCCATGACCTCCACCATCGCATGCACGACTTCGCGCATGCTGAGGCAGCCATAGGTAAAGTAGGGCGAGATCCGCGAGCATGCCGTAGGCGCCGACAAGGGCGAGGATATTCCGCCACGATATTGTTCGCTACGGACCTCCAGAAAATCATTGAGAATTTCCAGACCAATCTGACGTCCGCCTTTTTGACGGCGAGGCGGATTCAGTGGGTCAATGCAAAGTTGCGCCGCACTCGGTGGCCGTGGCTCAGTCCAAGGTAAGGGGAGCGCGTCGATCCGGGCGGGGGCGGGCAGGCAGTCTTGCTGCATGTGCTCTTCCCAGGCGGCTTGCCAGAGGTTTCGATTGTGCAGTCGTCGCACGACGCCAAACTGTATCGGCTCATGCCAGCGAATGCCTTGTTGGCGGCACCAGTTGCCGACGGCAATGTCACGCGTATAGCTCGGTGCGTTGCCGGTTTCCTGATGCGAATACAGAGCGTCAAATGGCATGAGTGCGTGCAACCTCTGCAAGACGTCAAGCGCCTCCCCGGTTACAACGTGTAACTGTCCACCAAGTCTTTTAATCGCGACATAGAGATCGCGCAGACTTTCGATGGTGAACTCATAGTGCTGCGTCGAGGCATCCGGGCTGCGCCAGAGGCTTGGCTCGATGATGTACAGACAACAGACGCGCCCGCGTTTGACGGCGGCAGTCAACGCAGCGTGATCATGGACGCGCAAGTCCTTTTTAAACCACACTACGCTTTGACTCATTAGACTCCGTTGACTACATCATCGGCGCCTGCAGGACTATTTGCCAAATAGGCTCTGCACGCTAGGGAGATTCTCTAGACCCGCTATGCGGTCATAGAGTCCATCGTCCGCGCCATGCATAGCCGGATTTTCGGCTTTGCCTGTCGCGACGCAATCCATAAATTTCGCCTTTAAACCAGCGGCATCGATGGGGTTTTTTGCATTGCCCAGCGGAAAACGAATTTCACCTGAGTCAAACTTTTTTCCATTCTTTGTTTCAATCACCACGCGGTCTGTGAATGCAAAGGCAGGCTCTAACGGACAGGCTGTATCAACCGTCGTCACACTGACCTTGCCGTAGAGTTCGGACACATCAGGACGTGTGGCAAATGCGTCCGTCAATTGGGATAAACCGACTTGGCGCGCCACCACAGCGGAGGCTACTGCAAACTGGGCACTGAATTTAGCCTCGAGACCTGTCACAGGATGTTTGTTGCGCAACATTGAGGCTTGCGCAGGACCCATCGTCACATGAACCTTGCTGATATCCTCTGCCTTGAGGTTTTCACGTTCGACAATCTCCAGCACGCCATCAATGGTTCGGTGACTCGAATAGCAAACAGGGTAGCGCTTGATCGACAAGCCGCTATCCAAAATCCGCAAGGTCTTACCCAGGGTGTCAGCGGGTCGTTTGAGGTCTGCACGACCTGACAAAGATAGTGCAAACAAATAGCCAGCAGGATGCTCAAACACATCTGGAGCAGAGGTCAGGCCGAGTTTGGACAGACGGACTGCATCAATGCCGTGCGAGGCCGCGCGACCGGCATGGAAAGGCTTGGTCATGGTGCCAAAGTTCGCGACCAGGCCACTAGCAAGACTGGCTGAGATGGCGAGCGCTTGACGCGCCTGATCCACAGAAAGCTTATTGAGATAGGCCACAGCCGCGGCGGCACCCACCGCACCAAAGACGCCTGTTGGATGCCAGCCCTTGAGGTGATATTGCTCAGGTTCGCGGCTCACGAGTTCCCCCCAGACTTCATAGCCAACGATATAGGCGCGCACAGCGTCCAGGCCAGAGCTGTTGAGTCTGTGGCCTTCGGCCAAAATAGCGGGGACCAGGACAGTGCTGGGGTGGCCTGAGATCGCGACATCGTCATAGTCTAAAGCGTGACCAGCCACTGCATTAATGAAGGCTGCTTGTGCCGTGGGGTGCATGGTGCCTAAAAAGGGAACTGGCGCCTCGGCTGGCGTCGTGGCTTGGGCGAAAAACTGTCGCACGATGTCGACGACGGGCTCGCGATGCCCGGCCATCATGGTCGCAATCGTATCGATAAAGCCTGTTTTCGCAACGGCATAGGCAGCTTGCTCTTGACCACCAAAGGTCGGTTGCGCCACGAAGGCGGCGAGAGCGTGGGTTAATCCTTGTGTCATATTTGTCTCCTGCACAATATTTTTATTTTGAGTGGTTAAAACGAACGTGGCATGCCGAGCATGTGTTCGCCGATATATGACAGCACCAGATTGGTCGAAATTGGCGCAATCTGGAACAGGCGCGTTTCGCGCCACTTGCGCTCGACGTCGTATTCCTTGGCATAGCCAAAGCCACCATGACTCTGCAGACAAGCCTCGGCTGCATGCCAGGTCGCGTCAGAGGCGAGTAACTTGCCCATATTGGCCTCATCTCCGCAAGGCAGGCCTGCATCAAACAGCGCGGCCGCGCGGCGCAATACCAAGTCAGCGGCCTCGGTCTCCGCGTGTGCACGCGCGATCGGGAACTGTACAGCCTGGTTTTGACCGATCGGACGGTCAAAGACCCGACGCTCGCTCACATAGGCCACCGCTGTTTTCGCGAACCAGCGGGCATCTCCAATCGCCTCGGCCGACACTAAAATACGCTCGGCGTTCATGCCGTCGAGAATGTACTTAAAGCCTTTGCCTTCCTCGCCGATCAAGTTGTCTGCGGGGATTTTCAGGTTGTCGAAAAACACTTCAGTCGCATGGTGATTGACCATGGCCTTGAGCGGACGAATGTCCAAACCTTTGCCCAAACCATCGCGAATATCGAGCAGGAACACAGACAAGCCTTCGCTCTTTTTCTTGCACTGATCGAGCGGAGTTGTCCGCGCCAACAACAACATCAAATCAGAATGCAAAGCACGCGAGGTCCAGACTTTTTGACCGTTAATGACGTAATGATCGCCTTGACGCTCGGCCCGTGTCTTGAGCTTGGTGGTGTCTGTGCCTGAGGTGGGTTCGGTCACGCCAAACGCTTGCAGACGCACCTTGCCGGAGGCGATGTCGGGGAGGTATTTTTTCTTTTGCGCTTCGCTGCCATGACGCAAGACGGTACCCATGGTGTACATCTGGGCATGACAGGCGCCAGCATTACAGCCCGATGAGTGGATCGTCTCCAGAATTACCGCTGCTGCGCGCAGCGGCATGCCGCTACCGCCGTACTCTTCGGGGATCAGCGCACCCAGATAGCCGGAGGCGGTCAAAGCCTGGACGAACGCTGTGGGGTAGTCTGATTTTTCTTCGAGTTCGCGCCAGTACGAGCCTGGAAAATCCGCACAGACACGTTTGACGCCTTCGCGGATTTCTGGATAGTCCTCACCAGTTTCGATGGTGATATTTTGTTTTGGATTTGCCATGTGATGCTCCGCTTAACAGCCTTTGAAGTTCGCTTGTCGCTTTTCGTTAAATGCCGCGACACCTTCCATTCGGTCTTCGGTGTCGATGAGATGGTTGTATGCCTCAATTTCGAAACGGAAAGCAGTACGCAACTCCATTTGACCGCCATAACGCACAGATTTCTTGATTTGGCGGACAGAAAGTGGGGCATTAGCAGCAATGACTTCCGCTGTTTCGATGGCTTTGGCTAGCACCTCAGTTGGCTCCAGAATGGCATTGATCAAGCCATACTCACTTGCCTGCTGGGCGCTAAAGGGCTTGCCAGTCATCAAAATCTCTTTGGCGCGGCGCTCACCAATCGCTCGCGGCAGATTTTGTGTACCGCCGGCACCGGGCATGATGCCAAGTGTGACTTCGGTCAGCGCAAAACGCGCAGCATTGCTGGCATAAATAAAATCGCAAGACAGCGCCATTTCCAGACCGCCCGCGTAGGCGTGACCGTTGACTGCCGCAATGACGGGCACAGGCAGGTCAACAAGCGTCCAGTACATGCGCTCAAACAATTCGTGTTGCAGAGTCCATTGGCGCTTGGTCATGCCGTTGCGCTCTTTGAGATCGCCGCCCGCACAGAAAATCTTTTCCCCGGCACCCGTCAGCACGATGCAGCGCACTTCACCGGCATCCGCGGTCAGTCGATTCCAGAGATCCAGCAAATCGTGCCCGGTTTGCGTGTTGATCGCGTTGCCGACTTGTGGGCGGTTGAGGGTGACCTTGAGCACATGGGTGCTCACCATCTCTGTGGCGATGGTTTCGTAAGTGGGAAAAGTACTCATGTTGCGTTCCTTTTGGAGATCAATTCAGAATGTTCACCGAGTTTGGGCGGTGCGGCGTAGGGTTTGGGTCTGACGCCGTCAAAGCTAATCGGCAGGCCGATAAAGCGCATCCCTGTTCCTGGGACGTCTTGCATCAGACCGAGTGCCTGGGTTTGTGGGTGCGCGACCATTTGCGCGAGATTGTTAACCGGTGCGCAAGGAACGCCAGCCGTCTCAAGTTGCTCGACCCAATAGTCGGTGGGTTTGGTGGCAATGATGGCGTCGAGCATCGCGTACAGCTCGGTCTGGTTTTCCACGCGCCGAGGGTTGTCGATAAAGCGGGGATCGGTTGCCCATTCAGGCTTGCCGACCGTGGTGGAGAGCGCTTTGAAAAGCGCATCGCTGCCTGCGGCGATGACAAGCTCACCATCGCTCGTCATATAGCCTTTATAGGGAACGATACCTGAGGCTCCCGAGCCTTGTTTGGCCGCGACCTCACCGTTTGAGAGATATTGCGCGGCAAGCAGGGACACCCAGGTTGTGGCTGTTTCATACAGTGAGACGTCGATGACTTTACCGACACCGGATTGTTGGCGCTCAAGCAGTGCGGTCAAGATCCCGATAATGCCCCACATGCCCGTACCCATGTCGACAATCGAGGCACCTACGCGAACCGAAGGTCGACCGGGCTCACCTGTCGTACTCATAATGCCGCCGAACGCCTGCATCAGTGGGTCATAGCCCGGGCGATCTTTGAGAGGACCCACTTTGCCAAAGGCGCCAAGATTGCAATAAATCAGCCGAGGCTGTTTGGCCAACAGACTGGCCGCATCCAGGCCAAGTTTTTCAACATGACCCGGTCGAAGATTTTGGATCACAATGTCTGCATGATCGCAGATGTATTGCTTGAGTTCTGCGATTTGCTGGGGATCGCGCAGATCGCATACGACCGATTTTTTATTGCGATTCAAGGCTTGAAAAAAAGGAGAAGCCCCTTCCCAGAAAGGGGGGCCCCAGCGACGGGCATCGTCACCATCGGCTTTTTCAATTTTGATGACCCGGGCACCGAGCTCGCCGAGAATTTGTCCGGCAAAAGGTGCGGCAACACTGTTGCCTAATTCAATGACGACCAAACCGGCGAATGGGCCGGTTTGGATATGTTCTTGCTGCGTAGACTCAGACATTGTGAATAGACTTTTTTTGAGTGGATTGTCCCTCCAAAATTATGTCACGAATTCATCCACTCCATGCCGAGCCTTGGGGTGATATTCGGTCAAATTAGCGCAAAATCAGTTCGATCGAAGGCGGTTCGTCCCAGATCCAGTTGCCATTGCGTTTAAAAATCTCTGGAAAATGGCCCGGCACGACAATGTCGGTCCCTTCGCAGATTTCCGCGATGGAGCGTTTAGAGTCCTCAGTCGAACCAAAACACATATCGCCGACTTGCGCGAGCACCTCTTTGGGGTACTTGACTGCGTCCCCAGCCAAGACGACGCGGCGACCGTCCGCCTGCGTGAAGCGCAGCGCCTGACAGCCTGTGGTGTGACCCGGTACTTCAAAGTGCTCAATCCCAGGTGCGATCATGCCCCTTTTGGGAAGCACCCGCAGATCAAATTCAGCTAACAAATCATGAATTTTCCAGGGAATAAAGAGATCCTCAGGATGTGGGTTGCGCGCGTAACCGAGTTCAGTTTCGCCTACCGCAACAGGCACACCTTTGAATAAGTCCAGATTTTGACAATGATCAAAATGCAGGTGAGATAAAAAGACGAGATCGATATCCGTGGGAGCCAGGCCGCGTTCTTTCAGACCATTGATTAGGCCTTTACGGACGCAATAATGACCCGTGTCGAACAAAATGCGCGTGCCATCCTCGGCCGTCACCAGTGCAACATTACACAAGCCAAAAAAACCGCCGCGAAAACTCAGGCTATTGCCTTTAATGAGTAATTCATAACTCGCATTCACTGACGTTCTCCAGAAAGTGCCACCCAAGTGACCTTGGGTGGCCTGAAATGATTAACTGTTCAACTGTTCGCAAATTGCCGCTGTGACTTGTGCCGTTGTCGCCAGTCCACCTAGATCGCGTGTGTGCAGGCGAGGATTTGCCGTCACCGCTTCGATGGCTTTCATCAGGCGATCCGCGGCAGCCTGTTCGCCCAGGTGCTCTAGCATCATGACGACAGACCAAAAGGTGCCGATCGGATTGGCTAAACCTTTGCCCATGATGTCAAAAGCAGAACCGTGGATGGGTTCAAACATGGAGGGATAGCGTCGCTCAGGATCGATGTTGCCGGTCGGGGCGATCCCCAGGCTGCCAGCCAAAGCCGCAGCCAAGTCACTCAAAATATCGGCGTGCAAGTTTGTCGCAACAATGGTGTCGAGTGTGGCGGGTCGGTTGACCATGCGCGCTGTGGCGGCATCGACCAACTCTTTATCCCACTTGACATCCGGAAATTCTTTGCTGATCTGAACGGCGATTTCATCCCACATCACCATGGCGTGGCGTTGAGCGTTGGATTTTGTCACCACGGTTAAAAGTTTGCGTGGGCGGGACTGTGCGAGTTTGAAGGCGTAGCGCATGATGCGCTCGACACCCGCGCGTGTCATCATGCTCACATCGGTGGCGACTTCGATGGGATGGCCTTGGTGGGCGCGTCCACCCACACCCGAGTATTCGCCTTCTGAGTTTTCGCGCACGATTACCCAGTCGAGCTGTTCAGGTGTGCAACGCTTGAGCGGGGCATCAATGCCGGGCAAGATCCGCGTCGGGCGTACGTTCGCGTATTGATCGAAACCTTGACAAATTTTCAGGCGCAATCCCCACAGCGTGATGTGATCCGGGATATGCGGATCACCCGCCGAGCCAAACAAAATCGCATCCTTGTCGCGCAAAGCCTCCAAGCCGTCTTCCGGCATCATCACGCCATGCTGACGATAATAGTCACCGCCCCAATCAAAACTCTCAAATTCGAACTTGAGTGATTGATCTTTGGCTGCAATGGCCTGAAGTACTTTTTGACCTTCAGGAATCACTTCTTTACCAATGCCATCACCAGGGATTGCGGCGATACGATATGTTTTCATGGATGGATCCTTAGCGTTGTCGTTCAATTTTTCTGGGTAATAAAAAGAGTACAGCCCGTTCGCTCTTTAGAACGCGAGCCTTGAATAAAGGTTATGGTTTGCCGCCATTTTCGTAGTGTTTGCCGCGTGCAAGTAGTTCGGGTGTGCCAATGACGGCATTGAGTCCATCAAAGTCCAGCATGGCAGACTGGAAGGCCTGAGTACTTCCTGTGACTTTGAGGCTGGCATAATAGTTTTGCAGGAGGTGGGCGACTGCCCGCACAGTACCGCCTGGAAAAATGGCGATCGAGTAACCGATTGCCTGCAATGCTTCAGCGGACTTGACGGGTGTTTTTCCGCCTTCAACCATATTGGCGAGCAGGGGAACGCGCCCTGCAAATCGCTGGTTAACGATTTGCATTTGTTCATCACTGCGTACGGCCTCAACAAAAAGAATATCCGCACCCGCTTCCAGATACCGCTCAGCACGCTCAATCGCTGCGTCAAACCCCTCAACGGCTACCGCATCCGTGCGTGCCATGATGAGGGTGTCACTGGAGTGCCGGGCATCAGTCGCTGCTTTGATCTTGCCGACCATCTCTTGACTAGAAACAATGGTTTTGCCGTCAAGATGACCGCAGCGTTTTGGAAAGGACTGATCCTCTAGTTGAATAATATTGGCGCCAGCGCGTTCAAAGCCGCGGACTGTTCTTTCAGTATTGAGTGCGTTACCAAAGCCAGTGTCGGCATCGACGATCAACGGAATCTGGACACGATCCCTGAGTTGCGCCACTTTTTCACAGACTTCAGAGTAGGTGGTCAGACCAATATCTGAACGCCCCAGGGCGGTGTAGGCGATCGAGGCACCAGAGAGGTAAAGGGCTTCAAAGCCTGCTTGCTCTGCGAGGGCAGCGGACAGTGCATCATAGACACCGGGAGCGAGCAAAATTTCTGGCTGAGCCAGTCTAGCTTTCATTGATTGCATGATTGGTTTCCTGTCCACGCTCATTGACCCGAGCGGAAAACGTTGGCGGGTTCATCAAACCAGTTGCGGTTCTTGCGCAAACGACTGGTCATCTCAAGAGCGTGTGGCGCGGCTTCGCACAGCACGTCCATCAGTGCTTCATCCAGCTTCAGTCCTGCATTGGTCGCCATACGTGTTGCAAAGGCACGTGTTTGCGCATCGCAGTGAGAGGTATCTGGCGACAGGTCAGGGGCAGTGAGGGCAGGCGCCGTTTGACCGGGGGTCAGTGCTGGGCGTTTGTTTTTCAGACCGATAGCTTGCTCAAAGGCATGGCCCGCTTTTAAGACTAATGCGTCTGCAAGCGGTGCCCCCACAATTTGTAAGCCCATCGGCAGTCCGACTGCGTTAAAGCCACAATTGACGGATACCGCTGGACCACCTGTAATGTTGGCCAGTACCTGAGCATTTGGTTTGCGCCAAAAGGTCATCGGACGATGGGCCGTAATCGGCTGTGCTGGCCCGAAGCCTGGCATCACAAGCAAGTCAAATTTTTCGTAAATCGGTTTCATTTCCTCAAGCATGCGCTTGTGCTCGCGGGTCGCTGCAAGAAAATCAAGAGACTGAAACATCACTGCGGGCAAAATGCGCGTTAAAAAGTCCCGCCCGTAGTCATGTGGTCTCTCGGTAAGACCTTGTTGCTGAACGCCAAAAATTTCCGTCTCAGCCAAGACGACCTTGACGTCCATATAGTCCTGCATGGGACGCAGGCGACAATCCTGAACGGAGGCGCCGAGTTGCTTGAAAATGTCGATGGAGCGATCAAGTGCCAGACGATGCTCTTCAGTGGCAACAAGATCTTCCTCCCATACATAACGCAACACGCCGATACGTAAACCCTTGAGGTCTTGGCCAAGGCTTGCTGCATAGTTGGGGATGGGCTGTTCAAAGCTGTTGCCATCAGCGGGGTCATGCCCCGCAATGGCTTGAAGCATCAGCGCGCAGTCTTCCACGGTCCATGCCATCGGACCGCAATGATCGAGCGTAAAAGAGTTCGGCATTACACCCACTCGACTCACTAACCCCGAGCTAGGCATAAATCCTGCAATGCCACACAGAGAGGCGGGACCGCGAATAGAGCCACCTGTGTCTGTACCCAGCGCAGCCCCTACAAAGCCGGCGGCAACCGCAGCACCCGAGCCACTGGAAGAGCCGCCTGAAAAACGTGTCAGATCCCAAGGGTTGCGCACCGGTGGCCAAGGTAGATCTAGAGAAGGACCTCCATGTGCAAACTCGTGTGTGTTGAGCTTGCCCATTAATAAAGCACCTGCCTCGTAAAGTTTGGCAACAACGGCACAATCGCTGCTGGGCACATGCTTTTGACCGATGCGTGAACCGCCCGTCGTCAAAATGCCAGCTGTTTCATAAATATCTTTGGCGCCAAAAGGAATGCCGTGCATTGGACCGAGGTAGCGCCCAGCCATTATTTCGCTCTCAGCAGCTTTGGCTTGTTGACGCGCGAGTCCAAACGTCGGGGTGATGAAGGCGCTGAGTTGATCATCTAGCGACTCAATGCGCGCACTCAAATGATCCACGTATTCAACAGGTGAAAGTTTTTTGGCTTTGATCAGTCGACCTGCTTCGGCAATCGTCTGGAAATGGAGTTCTGTGCTCATACTGGATCCAGTCCCTGTTGTACAAAGGCGCGCTTGGCATGGTCTGTTTGTAAAAACTGAATCAATGTTGCGATGGCGGCATTTTGGGCGCTTTCTCTAAAAATACCTGCAGAAAATACGGTGGACTGTTGAACGGCAGGTGGCAACTTGCCGAAAATATTGATCCCCGGCACTTGCATGAGCTCGCTCATTTGCTGCACGGCTAATTCCACCTCGCCCTTGGCCACTAATGCGCCGGTCAAGCCCTCTGGCAGGACCGTTGCTTTGGCGCGGACTTCTTCATCCAGCCCCAGCCGTTTGATGAGACTCGCAAAGTACATGCCACTTGCGCCTTGTTTAGAAAAGGCAATAGAGCGTGCGGCTTTAAGTGTGGCGATAAAAGCATCCTGGGTAGAAATGTCAGGTACGGGTGCCGACAACCCAACGGCCATGGCAACATCGGAACTCACCAGATCCACTCTGCTGCCACTGTTTAAAATTTTCTCGACAATCAGCTCGTCAATTGAACCGGCAACCGCGAGCAGCAGATCGCCGCGCGCACCTGCGCGGATGCGCTCACTCAGATGGGCCGTTGCGCCATACTCAATGTTGATCTGGATGCCAGACGCTGCAGTAAAAGCGGGGATGAGCTCGTTGAGTGCATTGCGTAGCGCCATGGTTGAAAGAACGCTCAATGACGACTGGGTGGGGGACTGTTGCGTGACCATGTGTTTTTTGTCTCGTGTGAAGTTGAATTTGATAATTGTTATGGCTCGATTTTGCTCAGCGCTTGTGGATCAATTTCCTCAACAATAGTCTTGAGGTAGTCCACAAATACTCTGACTTTTGCAGCCAGAGTGCTGCGTGGCAGGTGAGCAATGAATACCTCTGGCCCAGCGACGACGTAGTCGGACAAAATGCGTTGAATCTTGCCGGAACGCAGCGCGTCACCCGCAATAAAATCGCTCACCATCACAATGCCCGCTCCTGCGATCGCAGCCTCTAAAAGTGACTCTGCATTGTTGATGTTCAGTGCACCCGAGACCACTTTGGAAAAGTCTTTGCCGTTTTTAGTAAAGTGCCATTCGCGATGATCTCCACTGATTGGCAGCAAATAACCCATACATTGATGGTGATCTAAATCTGCGGGGGAAGTCGGGATGCCATGCTTGGCTAAATAGTCTGGCGAGGCATAGGCCGCAAAACTCAGATTGCAGAGTTTATGTGCGACGACACGGTCGTCTGTGACAGCGCCAATTTGAATAATGGCATCGACAGACTCATAAGTAAGATCAACTTGACGATCACTTAATTCGATATCAACACTGAGCTCCGGGTATCGTTGCGTAAATTCCCATATTTTTGGTACCACGACCCGACGTCCAAAGCCTACCGGCATCTGTAGGCGCAATTGACCTTTAGGTGTCGCAGTCGTGGAGGTCACCGCCGTTTCGGCATCTTCGATTTCGATGAGAATTTGCCGGCAACGTTCAAAAAAGCTTGCGCCTTCGCCTGTGAGGTTCACCAAGCGGGTGGAGCGTGTCAGCAGTTTGACACCGAGCTCCTGCTCGAGTCGGGTGATGGATTTGCTGATCGCCGAGGAGGTCAAGCCTAGTCGTTGCGCTGCCAGGGTAAAGCTGCGTGTTTCCGCAACTTTGACAAAAACGAGTAATGCATTAAGGTTTCGCATGACAATGAGTGTACTCATGAATCAAATTCAGTAATAGTCTTTTATTCTAGCGAATTGACCCGGCAAACATCAGTCGTTAGCATCGGGACTTCTACTTAGCGCAGCGCCCCTTAAAACTATGGAAAATCATCCCGCCTCCCTTTTGCCCGGTGCCACTCAGGCGCTTGCAGAGTTTGCCACCTCTATCCAATATGCCGATATTCCTGCGGAAGTGATTCAGCGCATGAAGACGAGCTTTTTGGACAGTGTGGGGTGTTGTTTATTTGGCGCGACGCTTCCTTGGACCCAGCGAGTCCAAGCCATGATCGAAGAAGAGGGCGCCCGCGGAGTGGCTTCGATCTTCGGTGCGGGCGTTAAAACCTCCGTTGCAGGTGCGGTGCTGGTCAACGCCACCGCAGGTCATGCGTTTGAGCTGGATGATATTCATAAAGAGTCGATTGTGCATGCGGGCTCTATCGCGACGCCTATTGTGGTGGCGCTTGCCGAGCAGTTGGGCTGTCGCAGCGGTCAACAGCTGTTGACTGCCATGACGACAGGCTATGAAATCGGTACACGCGTCGGAAACGCGGCGACTATGGGCTTGTTTTTTCGGGGCTTTCATCCGCAAGGCGCTTCAGGTGTGTTTGTTGCCGCAGCAAGTGCTGGAAAAATGCTAGATCTCAATGCCTCTCGGATGCAACATGCGCTAGGTATCGTTGGCTCCCAAGCGGGTGGTTTGATGGCCGCCCAGGAGGGTGCCATGGTCAAGCGCTTTCACTCAGGCCGTGCAGCACAAAGCGGGGTTTACTCTGCGTATCTGGCGAAACGTGACTTTACGGGCATTACTGATGTGCTTGAGGCTGGCTATGGCGGATATCTCAGTTCATATTCAAACACCCCAAATGCAGTGAGATTGACCGAAGACTTGGGTCAGGTGTGGGAAACGGCCAAGGTAGGCTACAAGCCTCATGCTTGTGTCACAAGTATCCACTCTGCCTTGGATGCTTTTGCGCACTTATTGCGTGAACATCACTTAACACCTGATGATGTGGCCAACGTCGATATTGGAATGAGTCCGATGACATATACGCATTGCGCCTGGGAATACAAGGCGCAGGGCGTGACGGCTGCGCAAATGAATCTGTATTACGGTATTGCGGTCATTGGTTTTGATGGCAAGGCCTTTGTCGCACAATACGCAGAAGATCGTCTGGCAGATCCAAAAATCATGGATTTCATTAAAAGAATTCATGCCCGCGTTGATTCTGAGATCGAAGCAATGGGCCCCGCCTACCGACATGCAGCGCGCGTCTCAGTCACCACGCATGATGGTCGCGTATTCAAACACGAAATTTTGAACCGCCGGGGGAGTCCGGAAAATCCACTTTCTCATGAAGACGTGGTGTATAAATTCCGTAACGTCGTTGAGTCATGCCTGTCTAAAGTGAATATCGACCGCGTGATTGCCTTGACGGATCGCCTGGATACAACAGACGATACCAGTGAGCTTTTTGGCCTGTTAGCAGCAGTCCGCTACCAAGCCTAACGAAAAAATGAGTTGATATGATGATGTCCAAAAAAATATACGCTGGCCTGCTATTGGTTGTTGCGCAATGGTTGTCGCTATCCGTTGCTCAGGCGCATCCTCACATCTATATTGAGGGCGGGGTCTCACTTGTTTTTAATAGCCAAGGACAGGTGACAAGCCTGCGCCAGTCTTGGCTCTTTGACGAGTTGTTTTCGACCTATGCCTTGCAAGGCATGACACGAGACCAATCTGGTCAAGTCGCGCGCGCAGAGCTCGAAAAAATCACCAGTGAGTGGATGACTTCGCTTGCGGAACCCGAATCACATTTCTTTACAAAGATCACGCTTGCAGGCAAGCCCTTGACCCTTGGCGCGCCAAATCATGCACAGACCACTTGGGATCCTAAGACCAGTCAACTGGTCTTGTCTTTTGAGGTGCCCATCGACCCGCCCGTCAAGGTCGATGCAAAGGGACTCGAGGTGGATATCCAGGACCCCAGCTATTTTGTTGCTTTCGATTACAAAGGGGGTGCCCGTGCCATAAAAGGCATCGACGCACCCGCCCAATGCAAATTTGGGTATATGCCGCCGAGGCCTCTTGACCCGAAAACAGAGCGTTTACTGTGGTCAATCCCTCCAACACAAAAGGAATTGCCTGAGAATTTACGCGAAGCTGTACGCCAGCTTTCACATCAATTCACTGTGAAGTGTCCATGATGAATGACGGTTTTTTAAAAAACAATATGACAAACTTGCGTTTCAACGGGTTTGTTTTTGTATGGCTACTGATGCTCTGTATCGGTTTTGCTGAACCTGTGTGGGCCCAAACTGCCCACCCCTTTGCAACGCCAGAGCAACGCTTAAGCATGCCTTCGCCTGGTTGGTTCGCAGAGTTCAGCGGTCAGATGGCCGCATGGCAAGGGCATTTTTATCGCCAGTTGACCGGTGCGGTGCGGGCTTGGAAACAAGATGGCTGGGCCGCGTGGTTGTTGTTAGCGCTTTCCTTTGGTTATGGTGTTTTTCACGCCTTGGGTCCCGGTCACGGAAAGGCTGTTTTAACAGCCTACGTCCTGGCAAACCGCGAGACGATCCGTAATGGTGCTTTACTCGCCATGCTGTCTGCTTTTTTGCAGGCTTTTGTCGCGATCGCTTTGGTTGCAATTGCCGCAGGCGTGCTGCAGGTGTCAGGGGTGGCGATGAATCGTGCCACTTGGTGGCTAGAGCTCGCTTCTTACGCCATGATGGCTGCGCTTGGTGCCTGGCTGGTTTACAAACATGTACTTAAGCCCTTGATGCATTCAATTCGCACATGGCTGCGCGCCGGTCAGAGACCACAGACTCAACATGCGCACCATATGCATGGAGAGCATGCGTGTAGCCATGATCATGGGCATACACATCACCATGCCCATTCAGACCATGCTCATGTTCATGATGAGAGTTGCGGGCATGTGCATATGCCTGATCCTAATTTAATCGCAGGTCCACTCAATTGGTCTAAGGCGCTTTCAGCGATTTTGGCCGTAGGGCTCAGGCCCTGCTCGGGTGCGGTCTTTGTGCTCGTGTTTTCACTTGCACAAGGGTTTTTTATTGCAGGCATCGCAGCCGCTCTCGCGATGGGTTTGGGGACCGGGCTGACGGTTGCTGCGCTGGCCTCCGCTTCTCTTTGGGTCAGCCAAGTCACGGTCTCTGCGACGGGTGGAACTCAGCGAGTGTGGGGGAAGGTTTTCTTGATAGGCTTGCAAGCGCTTGCATCATTTGCGGTCTTGGCGCTTGGCCTGCTGCTGCTGAGTGCTGCAATTGGGACAGGCACGACCGGCAATTAAATCAGCAGTCTTTGCAGCGGCCATAGAGTGTTAAGTCGTGATCTTCGACTTTGAAACCCTTTGGTGCCAGCATGGCTAAGTCTGACGGGCAGGAATGAATATCAAAGACTTTTTGACATTGCTTACATTGAAAATGATGATGATGTCCGTGATTACCCAGTTCAAATCTTGGGTTTTCACCGGGCAATACAACCTGTCGCAATGCTCCATCTTCGACCATCGCTTTCAGGTTGCGATAGACCGTGGCAATGCCTAAATTGGGCACAGCATGTCCGGCTAGCTCAAGCACTTCCTGAGCGAGCAAAGGCCGTGCGGCCGTCTGCAGGGCTTCTTTAATTGCTGACCGTTGTCGAGTAGAGCGTTCCATAGGCTTTAATGATAGTGTATTATCAATATTGATAACATCTCTAACTTTACACTTGTTTTAGAGTCTTGAATGCAAACCCATCCACATCAAGAGCATTCGCATCCGCACGGGCAGCAGCATGAGTCTGATCATGCGCATGTTCACGCGCATACGCATGGCTTCGCATCCTTGCACGCCCATGCGCAAACCAAGGATCTCAAAAGTCCCGTGTTGATCGGACTTGGACAGAGATTGCTTTGGGTCTCCTCTTTGCTGGTCGTGTTGTGGTTAGTCGTTTTTTGGGCATTGCGCACACATGGCTGAGCTTGACGTAATGACCTCGAGTCCCAAGGCAATCGAGATTCGAAATCTGACGCTTGCCTACCAAGGGCATCCCGCTGTGCACCATCTGAGTGGTGCCTTCGAAGCTGGGTCACTGACTGCAATTGTCGGACCAAATGGTGCGG
This sequence comes from Burkholderiaceae bacterium, assembly GCA_030158305.1. Lineage (GTDB taxonomy): Bacteria > Pseudomonadota > Gammaproteobacteria > Burkholderiales > Burkholderiaceae_B > Zwartia. The sequence goes on along the minus strand of JAOATE010000031.1, from coordinate 18,113 downwards.
GTAAAAGCACCTTGCTCTCAGCTTTGTCGGGTCAAAAAAGTGGCATAGAAGGTTCAATAGATTTTGCGCCTGCGATTCAGTCTGTGCAGGGGCGTGCGTCAAAACTCGCATATCTGCCCCAACAGTCCGCCATTGATCGTGAGTTTCCGGTCCGAGTGCTGGATGTGGTATCGCTTGGGGCATGGCGCGAACTCGGCAGTTTTCGTCCAGTTTCTGCTGACATACGCGCCCGAGCTTCAGAGGTGTTGGCAGCTGTCGGATTGATTGGCTTCGAGAGGCGTTATATCGGCGAACTCTCAGTGGGACAGTTGCAACGCGTGTTGTTCGCCAGACTATTGATGCAGGATGCTCAGATTATTTTGCTTGATGAGCCTTTTAATGCGCTGGATACCCGCACAGCCGAAGATTTGCTCGGGGTGGTGCTCAATTGGCATCGGCAGTCACGCACCGTGATTGCCGTGCTCCACGATCTGGAGATGGTTCGCCAATATTTCCCACAAACCTTGTTGCTTGCGCGGGAGGTCATTGCCTGGGGAAGTAGTGCTGAGGTCTTGACGACAGAAAACTTGGCGCGCGCACGACAGACAGCCGAGTACTGGGATGATCGCGCACCTTGGTGTGTTCGCCCACCCGAGAGCGGGAGCAGAGGTTGATGATGCTCGAGTGGGGAACACTTTTATATAGCTGGATCCTTGCACCGTTTGTCGAATACGGTTTTATGAAGCGTGCCTTGATCGCTTGCGTGGCGATTGGTTTGGCCTGTGGACCGATTGGCACAATTCTGGTGTTACGACGGATGAGTCTTGCCGGAGACGCGATCGCGCATGCTGTTTTGCCTGGCGCAGCGGTGGGCTTTATCTTTTTTGGACTGTCTTTGCCTGCCATGACGCTCGGTAGTTTTATCGCAGCAGCGCTGATGGCACTGGTCGCTAATTTTGTCACGCGGTGGACAAGCCAAAAGGAAGACGCGAGTTTCGCTTCCTTTTATTTAATCGCACTTGCACTAGGGGTGTTGCTGATTTCTACTTCAGGCAGCAAGGTTGACTTGTTGCACTTTTTGTTTGGGAGTGTGCTGGCGACTGACGCTGAATCATTGCTGATGATTGCGGGCGCTTCGACGGCCTCACTTTTATTGTTGGCGGCGATTTGGCGTCCTTTGATGGTGGAATGCTTTGATCCTGGTTTTCTGCGCTCTGTCGGGGGGCGAGGGGCGTTCGTTCACCAGCTTTTCATGCTGATGGTGGTGCTTAATTTAGTCTCAGCCTTTCAGGCGCTTGGCACACTCATGGCGGTGGGTCTATTAATGCTACCCGCGACCGCTGCGAGATTTTGGTGCTACGGAGTGGTGGCCCGCTCCTCGCTCGCCGCAGGATTTGGTGCACTCAGCGGTTACTTTGGTTTGTTGATCTCCTATCACGCTAATTTTCCTTCAGGCCCTTCTATTGTCTTAGTCGCAGGCCTTTTGTACTTGATTTCACTTTGTTTGGGTTCCCGCGACAGTTTCAGATTAATTCTCTTTCCCACCCCCCAGCACAAGGAGTCATGATGCTCAATACGTTTCAGGCCAAAGTTCGACTGTTCGTTGCAGTTGTACTGTTGGGGGGAATTACCCCTAGCTATGCGAGCGAGCCCCTTCCTGTCGTGGCGAGCTTTTCCATTCTTGCTGATATGGTCAAGCAAGTCGGTGGTCCTCACGTCGCTGTCACAAGCCTAGTAGGCCCAAATTCGGACGCCCACGTTTTTGATCCGACTCCTGCCGATGCGAAACGCTTGGCGCAAGCCAAACTCGTCGTGGTCAATGGACTTGGTTTTGAAGGCTGGATGAATCGTCTGATTAAATCCTCAGGCTACAAAGGGCCTGTTTTAACGGCCAGCAAAGGCGTCAAGACAATTCCGATGGAAAAAAGCAATCATGACCATGGTCACAGCCATTCGCACGCTGTGCCTGATCCACATGCCTGGCAAAATTTACTGAATGCGCGTCAATATGTAGAAAATATCAAAGTGGCCTTAAGTGCAGCGTTGCCTGCGCAGACTGCTGATTTTCAAGCACGCGCAGCAGCTTATCTCAAGCAAATTGATGCGCTGGAGAAAAGCACTCAAGCCAAGATTGCTGCTGTGCCAATGGAGCGCAGACGAGTCATTACTTCTCACGACGCGTTTGGATATTTCGCGCGCGCCTACAAGGTGACCTTCTATCCACTCCAGGGGTTGTCAACGGGCAGTGAGCCCTCGGCAGCGGATGTTGTACGCATTGTCAATGAAATCAAAAAGAACAAAGTCACTGCAATCTTTGCAGAAAATATTTCTGATCCACGCGTGTTGGAGCGCGTGGTCAAAGATACGGGTGCGAAAATCGGTGGCACACTCTTTGCCGATGCTTTGTCCGAGCCCGGGACTGACGCAGACACTTATCTCAAGATGTTTGAACGGAACGTGTCGACCATTGTCTCTGGTATTTCAGTTTCTCCTTAACCCTCAGCGCGCGAGTATTTCTCTCGCGCGCGGTTTGTCTTTCGCTTGCATTTTGTTTCAATTAATTTCTGCAGATGAGAATCATTATCGTTTAGAATGTAGTCATGATTAAACGACATTCTCATCGTGAGCCCTCTGCTGCGCTCCAGCACCAAGTCATCACACGCCCACCCAAGCGGGACTTTTGCACAACAAAATCTTTTGTGACTGTCACAAGCGAGGCACTTTTTGCGGGTGCTGATGAGCTTGAGATTACACATCAGGGTGCTCAGTATCGTTTGCGTCAAACCGCGTTAGGAAAACTTATCCTGACCAAGTAGTTTCATTTATTTCATTGCACGAGCCAGCCATCGCCAGCCAGTGCCTAAATTCATTTAGGACACACCTATGCTGCGCGTCAAACACGCTGATTCTCCAAGCGTTGCTCACTCCCAACCCAATCGACGTTTTGTTTCGACCCTGTTAGGGGGGCTCACCGCAAGTCTCACCGCAGGTTTGTATGTGAGCCCTGTCACAGCTCAGTCTGCCCAGGCGGCGCCGATTGCCCTCAAAGAGATGACGGTGAGTGCGACACGCGGTGAGCGGCGCATAGACGAAGTGCCTGCTTCTGTGACAGTCATCACCGCTGAGACAATCGAACGCGAAGGCGCACGTGATCTAAAAGATATTTTCCGCAACGAACTTGACGTCACCGTCCCAGTGGGGCCGACGCGCTTTAGCAATGCCGGGACCTCCGCAGGGCGCGCTGGTAATGAGGGTGTCAATATCAGGGGTTTGGGTGGCAATCAGGTTCTCATGCTGATTGACGGGATACGCGTCCCCAATGGTTTTTCCTTTGGTTCGTTTCAGACTGGTCGTGGTGATTATCTGGATGTCGATGGGATTAAATCTGTCGAGGTACTCAGAGGGCCCGCCTCGACGCAATATGGTAGCGATGGGCTGGCGGGCGCGGTGAGCTTCCAAACCTTAAATCCATCGGATTTATATAAACAAGGAACTGCTGGTGGTGGATTTCTGCGCACGGGATATACAAGTATTGACCGCTCATGGTCCAGCACGCTAGGGCTGGGTGGAACAAGCGGATCTTGGCAAGGGATGATTCTAGGTAGTTTTAGACTCGGCCATCAAACGATCAATCAAGGTAGCAACGATGTCAAAAATCTAGAGCGAACTTCGCCCAATCCTGTTGATTACAACAATCGTTACCTCCTTGCCAAGGCGATCCTGACAATCAATCCGCATCAACAGTTGGGGCTGACTTTTGAGTCACAGCGTCGCACGCAGTCTACCGAGGTGTATTCGGCAAGGGCCATCCCACCGTATCGTCCATTCAGTACCATTGGCTTTTCCACCAAAGATCGGATCAGTCGAGATCGCGTTTCATTCGAGCATCGCTATAGCGATCTCAGCGCACCCTTTATTCAAAAGTCTGAGACGCGCATTTATTGGCAAGATGCACAGGTCAATCAATTTGCCACCGAAGCACGCTATCGCGCGCGTGAGCGTACACGTGACAATACCTATCAAGCACGCGTAATAGGTCTGGCCACGCAATTTGAAAGCAACCTATCCCGAGGTCTTGATCAGCGCCTGGCGTATGGTTTGGATTGGAGCCAAGCCAATATTCAAGGGGTGCGCGATGGGACGATTCCACCCTATGGTGGCGTATTCCCAGACAAGCCATTTCCCGATACGGTTTATACGCTGAGCGGTGCCTTTCTACAAAGCGAAATAGAGCTTGGAAATGTGACGATTACACCGGGCGTACGATTTGACTATTACCGCATTGAGCCCTCTGCAGCAACCTCTACAGCAACCTCTACAGCGTCCTCTGCAGCACGACCCGATCAAATAAACGGTCGATCTGGGTATCAGCCGACAACCACTGATGGCAACGCATTCATGCCAAGGCTAGGTGTCGTTTGGTCTTTGCATCCCATGTTTGCACCCTATGCACAATATGCACAGGGATTTCGTGCGCCCACTCCTGATCAAGTCAATAACGGCTTTAGAAATTTAGCCTCTGGCTACACCAGTATCGGTAATGCAAATCTCAAGCCGGAGTATGCGGACAGTTTAGAAATAGGCATTAGAGGGAACAACCAGACTTTCAATTATTCACTCTCTGGCTTTGACAATCGCTATAAAAATTTTATCAGCCAAGAGATTGTGGGGGGGCTCGGCCGACCTTCTAACCCAACGATCTATCAGTATGTCAACTTAACCAATGCACACATACAAGGCCTGGTTGCAAAAGCCAATTGGCGCATCCATAAAGACTGGGGTCTGGAAACTGGTTTTGCCTATCTAAAGGGTGATTCCACACTTCGAGGAAAAAAGCAGCCCCTGAACTCAATTCAACCTCTCAATGTATTGCTCGGTCTTCGTTACGACAGGGAAAACTGGGGTGCGCGCGCCAATTGGTTGTGGAGTGCAGGGAAAAGTCCTACGAGAATCGCGGAGTCCTCTCCTGAGCAATTTGCACCACCTGCATACGGAACATTAGATCTCGGCATGTTTTGGAAACCTCAGGCAAACATCACCCTTAACGCTAACGTCAATAACCTATTCAACACCCAATACTGGCGTTGGTCGGACGTAAGTGGGCTTGCCAACAATAGCGCAATTAAAGATGCGTACACCGCACCAGGTCGAAATATTCAACTTTCTATTCGTGTTGACTTTTAAGAGGAGCTTTTCATGACAGCGTCTAATCAGATTGTCCGTGCAGCCTTTGCGACGATGCGTCGCGACGGTCCTCGCAGGCACAGAGATATCGCAAAAATCCTCTCAATTTCTGAGGCTGAGTTACTGGCGGCACATTGTGGTGAGCCAGACCCACAAGAGTCTGTCGCACTTGAGGTTACGCGCTTGGGTCATCAGTGGTCTGAGCAAATCTCAAGATTGGAGACATTAGGCCCAGTGATGGCATTAACAAGAAATGCCTCATGCGTGCATGAAAAAATGGGTGTTTATCGATCTGTCAGTCAAACGGGTGATATTGGAATCGTACTAGGGGAGGCGATTGATCTGCGCATTTTTTATAAAAATTGGCATCTAGGTTTTGCGGTGATCGAAAAAACAGCTCGAGGCTTGCAGCATAGCCTTCAGTATTTTGATCGCTATGGCGTTGCCGTTCACAAGACTTTTTTGCTGCCTGATAGCGACATGACTGCATTTTTAGATTTCAAAAATCATTTTGCTGAAAAAGATCAATCCTACAAAGTAGGTGTTTCTCCTAAAGCCTTTCCAAGAGCCGATCGCGCCGATTGCGAGATCGATGTTCAAGGGTTGCAGCGAGAGTGGTGTGAGATGAGTGATACACATGATTTCTTTTTATTACTAAAAAAATATCACGTCTCAAGGCTACAGGCTTTTCGGTTGGTCGGAGCAGGTTACGCACAAGCGGTTCGGCCAGGAGAGTGTCGTCGTATCCTCAGTTTCGCAGTTGATAAAAAAATCCCCATCATGGTTTTTGTCTCCAATCCCGGCATGATTCAAATTCATACGGGGCTGATAAAAAATATCTCAGTGACCAAAGGTTGGCTCAATGTGTTGGACCCAGATTTCAATATGCATCTGCGTCAGGATCAAATTGCAAGTGCTTGGGTGGTTCGAAAGCCGACCGTAGATGGCGTCGTGACATCGCTAGAGTTGTTCGATCACTCCGGCGAGTTAATTCTCATGTTGTTTGGACAACGCAAGCCAGGGGTGCCAGAAAATATTCAATGGAGAGCATTATTAGATCATTTATTTGATGCGAGTCGACAATGCGCCGCATGACTCCAGCCCGTTTTCCGGAAACGCTTGCGTTTCTCATGCGCAGAAGAGCGCTGAGTCGCTTAGGCGCAATGAGTGCTCTAGCATTCAGCCAGAAAATTCACGCAACTCGCCATACAGACCGGAAGCAGCGCATTGTATGCATTGGAGGTGCGCTCACCGAAATTGTTTATGAGATAGGCGCACAATCTTGTCTTGTCGGCGTGGATACTACCTCTACTTTTCCAAAAGAAGCGCAGTTGATCCCTCAGGTGGGTTATGCACGCAGTTTGTCTGCCGAAGGAATTCTGGCCCTCGCACCGACGAGCGTGATCGCGACTGAAGAGGCAGGTCCACCAGGGGTGCTTCGTCAGCTTTCGGCCGCGGGCGTTTCCGTCGATGTGCTGGATTCCGGATATCGTTACCAGGGCGTGATTAGACGTATCGCAGTGTTAGGTCGCCTACTCAATCAGGAGACGGCGGCAGTTGCTCTGATTGAGCGACTTAATCTTGAGTGGAGTCAGCTTGATTCTGCCAAACCCTCGAATACTTCTATTATTTCAACTTCGGCCAGGGTGCTGTTTTTATTTGCGCATAGTGCTAACCGACTCATGGCGGCGGGTGTTCAGACAGGGGCGCATGCCATGATCGAATATGCAGGAGCAATCAATGCAGCCTCAGGATATTCAGGTTATCGGCCGCTGACGCCTGAGTCGCTCATAGCGGCTCGCCCAGATATTTTGCTTGTGACAGATCATGGGTTTCGGGCACTTGGAGACCTGTCTGCTGTACTCAAACTTCCTGGCGTGATGCAAACGCCAGCGGGTAAAAATCAACATATCATCGCTATGGATGCGAGTTTATTACTTGGGTTTGGCCCTCGACTACCTTTTGCAGTTAAAAGTCTGATGTCGCAGTTTATGGGTGCACGCGACTCATGAACTTTTTCATTCAACAAATAAAAAAATCAACTTTTTTAGTTTCTTTACTGCTGGTACTGAGTTGCATATTGTTTGCACTGCAGGCAGGCGCCGTCAAGATAAATTGGAGCGATTGGTCCAATCTATTCAGATGGGGTCACTCTTTACTTTCATCCGCTGGCGAAGTGATCCCACTCGATGGAGAAACCTACATCCTTTGGCATTTACGGATTCCGCGGGTGCTCCTCGCTGTGTTGGTGGGCGCATCGCTAGGGCTTGCTGGTGCCCTAGTGCAAGGCTTGTTTCGTAACCCGCTGGCTGATCCTAGTTTGCTAGGTGTCACAACAGGGGCTGCGTGTGCAGCGGCGCTCACAATCGTGTTGATATCTGAAAAAAGTTTTCTGTTCTCAATGGAGGCGAGGGTGTGGTTGCTTCCCTTTGTCTCATTCATGGGCGCATTTATAACCTGCATGTCTTTAAATATAGGTTCTAGCTGGTTGACCCCTGGTTCTATCGCCGGTTTGCTTTTGCTTGGTATTGCTTTAAATGCACTGGGTGTTGCAGTGATTGGTTTATGTACTTATCTTGCGACGGATGAGCAGTTGCGGAGTCTTTCTTTTTGGACGCTTGGCTCTTTAAGTGGATCCAGTTGGACGATGGTGCTGCTGCTGGGACTGGTTCTGATAACGGTATATCTGTGGTGTCGTACCCAAGCACAGCAGCTTAATGCGCTCAATCTCGGTGAAGCAACAGCTAAATCTCTGGGTGTATTGGTGCCCAGGTTGCGGTGGTCAATTTCGGTGATGGTTGCCTTACTAGCTGGATTATCCGTTGCATTTTGTGGAGTGATCGGATTTATAGGATTAATTGCTCCTCATCTTGCTAGAGCACTCATTGGTGCGGATATGCGTGCACTCTTGTCGCTCTCAATGCTCTTGGGAGCGTTTCTGATGCTTGCTGCAGATACTTTGGCGCGCACGATTGTGATTCCAGCCGAGGTTCCTGTTGGTATTTTTACTGCATTGTTGGGTGGGCCATTTTTGATGCTGCTATTACATTCCAAGCGCCAGAGAGTGGGGTAACACCGATGCTAACAATACATGATGTTGTGACATTTCTAGGTCAGCGCAGGTTTGGGCCTTATACACTTCGGATTCGAAGTGCCGAGACGATTGCTATTTTGGGACCCAATGGTGTCGGCAAGTCAACCTTGCTCAACATTCTCTCGGGTAACTATCAACCTAGTTCAGGTCATATTTTATTTAATGATCGACCACTGAGTAGTTGGTCTACCGATATTCTCAGCAAAAATCGTGCGGTGTTGTCTCAATCACAGAATATTGCCTTTGCCTTGGCCGCAGAGCTTGTCATTGGCTTAGGGCGGCTGTCAAGGCCGCAAGGCGCGGTCAATGATCAAATTGTTGCGCGTGCAGCTTCGATGCTTGATGTGAGTCATTTGCTGGAGAGAACAGTAGACACGCTCTCAGGAGGTGAGCTTGCCCGTGTCCAATTAGCACGAGTCTTCGCGCAACTCTGGGATGTTCAGGATGGCTTTATTTTGATGGATGAGCCGATTGCTGCAGTCGACCCGGGACTGCAAGACCTGATCTTAGAAAACTTAATGAGATTTGCGCGGATTCGCCGACATGCCGTCATCGCTGTCGTACATGATCTTAATCACGCACTCAGGTACTTTAGTCGTTTGATTCTGTTACATGCAGACGGCTCGCTTGAGTGTGTTGAGAGTGGTCTCAAGGCAAAGCATGCATTGGAGCGTTTATATGGCGTTCGTTTGTCTTGTTTGCATGATGAGCAAGGTGATCTCGTCATGCTACCTTTGAGAAAAAATGCAACAGACATGCCGCAGTTTTTTTAAAATGACCTCAAACACCTCAGCCTATGTCGTCTGTGATCGCTCAAGCAGATCATTAAAACTGCCAAGTGATTCCTGACATGATGGACCAGTTGTACTCTCGGCTTGGACTACCCAGTGCACGGTTACCCATTAAACCTAAGCCAAGCTGTACGTTTTTAACGGGTGCATAAACTGCACCAATCTGTGCGTATGCAACTTGGGCGCTTGTTGCATTTGGGTTTGTCTCCAAGCCAGCATCTACACCCAGCTTCCATTGATCGTTCAAGACCCACACAGGCGCAACGGAGACACCCCACAGGTGTTGTGCCTGTTGTTCTTCGCTGCCGCTATAGGATAGATTGCTTGTATAACGAGCGTTGATGTGCACTTCGTATTTTGGCTGAATAAATGAGCTGATCAGAGAAACCGTACCGTTTGTTTTTCCATTACCTAGACCTGATGCTTCCATGTTTCGGCTGACGGGAGTGAGAAGGGCAGGCTTGACCGCAAAGCTCCAGCCTTCTTCGGGATTGCCAGCAAACCTCCATTTAAATCCGATGGCTGAATTCATCCAGCCGTTTGTTGGCGAAGTTTGACGAATCATGCCAACAAATACATCGAGGTCCTCTGTGAGACCGCGAGTGTAAGTGACCGGAAAAGAGTTACTAGTGCCGTAGTCTCCTGGGTAGTAAGTCCCATCTTCTGCTATACCAACGCCACGTTCCTTAATGAAAACGTAGTTGAGCTCAAGTTGGTTACCACCTTCGCCTTGTGTGCCAGTGTCATCAGTGATGAAGGGAAAGTAGGCGTATGTGGGTATTGAACAAAGCAGTGAGAATGATGCGACGAATAAAAAAACGAATGAACGCAAACGCAGATTTGAAACACGGTGGGTCACGAGCGACTCCAGATTATTTTTTTAATAAAAACGTATTTTAGATGATCGCTCGTGTGTGAAACACACCGTTACTGCGCCTTAATGCCTGCAGCCTGTATGACTGCTCCCCATTTATCAAGCTCTGCACTCAAATGCGCTGACAGTTTTTGAGGAGTCCCTCCCAGCGTGGTCGCACCAATGGCGGCGAGTTTCTTTTGGAACTCAGGATCCTTTAAGACTGCATTGATCTCAGCATTCATCTTCTCGATGATGGGTGCAGGTGTGCCTTTGGGGGCTAGCATCGCGAACCAGGTTGAAGATTGCAGCTTTGGAAAGCCGAGCTCAGAAGTGGTAGGGACATCAGGCAGGGCTGGCGAGCGAGTGTCAGATAATATTGCCAAGGCTTTAACTTTTTCTGCCTTAATCTGACTGGCGATGCCGGGGACCAACTGGAACATGAGCTGGATGTCATTAGCAATCATATTGGTGGTTGCCGTGCCAGGTGCGTTATAGGGCACATGAACCATTTTTGCACCGGTCTGGGTCATAAATAACTCTCCAGCCAGATGCATTGAGCTGCCGATTCCGGTTGAGCCAAAGTTGAGTTTGCCAGGATTGTTTTTGGCATATTCAACAAACTCTTTGAGCGTTTTGACGGGTTGCCCATTGTTAACCACTAGGATGTTGGGCACGTCGCAGATCAGCGCAATGGGTGCGAAGTCCTTTTGCGAGTCAAAGCCTGGTGTGGTGTAGAGCTTTGGACTGACAGCAAGAGTGCCTGCCCAGGAAAACAGAAAGCGATAACCGTCTGGCGCACTTTTCGCAGCAAAAGACGCACCGATATTGCCGTTCGCACCTGGTTTGTTTTCAATCACAAAGCTTGTCTTGAGTCGAGTGGCTAATTGTTCAGCTAGCATTCGAGCGATGGTGTCTCCCGTCCCACCACCTCCGGGTGCGGGAACAACAATATGTATAGGCTTGCCGGCTTCGGGCCAGGACTGCGCGCAGACAGGTGCCGTCAATGCGGCGAGCAATGCGACAGAGGAAAGGGTTTTAAGGATCGAGTGCATATGCTTCTCCTGGTTGGTACAGTCAAGCGGATGGAAAGACAGGTTCGCCTAGATTGAGCATCAGTCGATTAGCCCAGGCGAAAATAGCGACAGAGTGAATCAGATCAAGAACCTCCGCATCGGTGAGGCCAACGTCCTTGAGTGCCTGAATATCTGTTGCGCAGACGGCCTCAGGGTGTTCGGTCAGTTGGATGCTGAACTGAACAATCGCTTTTTCTCTGTCGGTCGTCCCAGCAGTGCGAGGCTCAGTAAACACTTGCTTGATACTGTCGTTTCTTTTAGCGAGCTGCTCGAAACGCTGAGCGTGGACAGATGCGCAGTACACGCAGCCGTTGATGCGGGATACCACGGCGGTAGAGAGCTCGCGCTCGGAGCGAGGCATGCCTCCAGGTGCATACATGATGGCATTAAACGCGGCGGAACGCTGGCGCAAGATTTCAGGCTGATGCGCGAGAAAGAGGTAATAGTCGGATTCTTTAGCCTTAGGATGGCTTTCCTCTAGGATAGCGATCTGTTCAGTACTTGCCGCGTTGATATCGACGACGTCGAGCCATGCTTTCCAGTCCAGCGTTTCATTAGTAAAACCGTTGATACGAATGATTTCGCTCATGACTGTACTCCTTGCGTATTCAATACTTTAAGGGCATGAAGTCCTGCATAGACTCTGACCTGATACGACACAAAGGCAACTAACTGTGCCAGTGCAGTAATTTGTGGGGTGCTCAGGCCCGAGGCTTTCAAAGCCAACAGTGCTTGTTTATCTGCTTTGATGGGGTCTGTAATCAGCGTGGCTGTAAATATCAGTATCTGTCTGAGGCGTTGGTCATTTAGCTTGTCAAGTTGGGTGCTTGCCACAATTTGGATTGTTTGGTCCGGGACGCCTAAAGCCGAGAGCCTGTTTGCGTATTCATTTTTCAATGCCTCCGATGGTGTCAGGGCGCAGGCAAGCAAGGCAACGAGGAGTCGGTCACTGACCGAGAGTCCTTCGACAGGAGTGCCAAGCAGCAGATCCTCGCTTGCCTGAGTCGCATCCACTACCTTTGTGCGTTGATGCCTAGTTTCATATGTCGGGTGGCTGGGTGTGAGCCCGAGTAAACGATCTAGTGTGTCCGGTTTTGGGTGCAATGTTTCGTGATTTGTCATGTCTCTTCCTGTTCAATGATTGCGAGTGAACGCTATTCGGTTTATTTCAAAGTCTGAGGAGGCGGGGCTGCAGACCACTCATCGCCCATGAGTTCAGGCTCGGAAAAATTCTGGATCTTTTCAAAGTGATCCGCGATATCTTCTTGATAAAACAGACTGACGATGCCTTGAGCCAGTCTTTTTGCGCCATCGCTAATTGCGGGAATATCCCCCGAGACAGTGCCATGGGAAAGGGCCGCTGGATAGCAAAACACATGAATCCGCTCGAGTCCTGGACACTGTCCGGGATTTTTTTCTCTTAAGTCAAAGTTTGCTCCCAAATCAGGGGAGTCATGAAGCTCTTTATCCGCTAGGTCGTCTTCATGCTGGTAGCGGTCACCCCAGGTGCGCAGGTGTTTAGCAATGACTGCGTATTCAGGACGGGCGAGCCAGTCGATTTTGAATCCTGTCGCAAAAATCAGAAAGTCCAGCTCGAATATTCCTTTTGGGGTGAGGATCTTTAAGCTGCCGTCTGGATTAATTGAGATTTCATCAATAGGGCAACCTAGATTAAAGCGCGCGTTGGCATGTTTCGAAACACGCAATGTGCTGCCCCGCGGAGGCGGAACCTGTTGCGCATTGATGTAATGCCGTATTCGCCATTTCCACTCATCCGGTAAATCAAGATGCCCATGCGTCAGCCCTGGATTGCCAGCACCCTTGCCTTTATTGACTCGTGGTAAGTCAGCGCGTCGAATCAGCATGTCGACACTCTTGGCGCCACATTCGAGCGCCGTCGCAGCACTGTCCATGGCTGAGGCACCGGCTCCGATCACACCTACGCGTTTTTCCTTGAGTAAGTGATAATCCAGAGGATCAGAGGAGTGCGCTCGGAATTGGGGAGGAATTTTGTGCGCAAAATCAGGTAGTGAAGGTCCACCGAGTCCATCCCGACCAGACGCAATGACCACACGTCTCGCCAATATCTTTTCTATGCACTTGGGGTGTTGCACCAAGAGTTCGACGAGCTGATCCTCCCTAGGATTGACTTCGAGGACGAGGTGCTCATTGCGAATCTCAAGTTTGGTGACCTTGCGATACCAGCGCAGATATTCCATCCATTGCGTGCGCGGGATTTTGTCGAGATCGGTCCAGGCTTGATCGCCAAATTGTGCCTCAAACCAAGCGCGAAAGGTGAGGGCAGGCAATCCCAATGCTGGACCCGTTAGTTGCTTGGGTGAACGGAGGGTTTCCATGCGTGCGGTGGTGACCCAGGGACCTTCGTAGCCCTCTAGCGCACGATCAAACAAAACAGGGTGTATGCCCAGAAGACTCAGTGCTGTACCCGCCGCGAGTCCTGCCATACCTGCACCAATGACCGCGACTTCGATGACGGGTTTCCCTGCATTGGTTTTGTTGATCATCCAGGGCTTTGAAGGGAGTTCAAGCCAGGATAGATCTTGCCTGAGTCTAGTTTCAAGCAAGTCAAGACCATTTTGAGCGCGTGTGTGCATTCTGAAGGGTTGTAAAACCAAAGGGTGCTGAAACGAATTGTTACTTTTGATTGTCTACTACTTCTGGATATAAAGGCAAATGTTTCTTCTTTATATGCAAATAAGTCTAGCTTTAAAGCCGACCCGCCTGAGGAGGGGATTTCTGTTCCCGTTCTCCAAGCCAGCCATCGATCAACATTTTCGGCACAATCAGCCCAAAGGTCATTGCCATCACAATCAGAAAGGTCGCGGTTCCATTAGAAACAACGTTCGTCAGCATAGCGATTGAGGCATCACTGTCTGCGCGATAAACTTCTACCAAGCCACTGGCGAGTTTAAAAACAAAAATTCCCGGCATCATTGACACCACAGCGCTAAAGGCGAGAGCGGCAAAGGGGAGTTTTAAGTATCTCGCCAACACCGCTGTGATAATGCCGGCGATCAGGCAAGCGACAAACGCACCTAGCACTACTCCACCGCCGTTATCCAGTATGAACCAGCGACTCGCATGGCAAATCATGCCTACCAGGATCGGTGCGATCAGGATGCGCCAGGGAAGTGAAAAGAAGGCACCGAAGGCTGCGACGGCGATACCTGCAGAGATGATGTCAAGCCAAAGTGGAACTTGAGTCGACAGCATGCCATCGGTGAGTGATCCGTTCGTCACTGTGAGTCCCATCAGCAGTCCTGCACAGATCGCCAATAAAATCATGAGGCAGTATGTGAGGCGAGCGATACCTAGGCTCAAACGACCTCTCGCCAAATCAAGTGAAGCATTCAAAATATGCGCACCCGGCACAAGGATCATGCAAGGTGTGATGTCTACAAACTGAAGTTGTGAATCAGTCAATAAATGTTGGGCCGCTCCGCCCACCAGACCCGCGACGGAGGCTGCGATAAGAGGCGGCACAAAAAGATTTTCACCTACCACCGCGCGACGCAAAATTGCACCTAGTGCAGCTGCGAAAAAAATCAACGTTAATGTGATGTGGCTTGTTACACCAAAGATCAAGCCGAGAGCAGAGGCACCCAAGCCCGCCATCAATACAAAACGCACATGACTACTTGGTTTAAGTGCGGTAATTGCGCTGAGCTCCTGTTCGGAGTCCAAGACATCTTGTTCGCTGAGAGGTAAGGGCAGGGTAGAGATGCGATCGATCAAATGGGTGGTTTTCGCCACCTTGTTCATATCTACACCTGTGGGACGAATATGAACGGTCTCGTCGCGCCAAAGTGTATGCGCGTCAGCACCTAGCGCTCGAAAGCGTAGAAGAATAATGTCCCACTGCGGCAGAACAACCGCCTCATAGCCATAGGCACGGGCGAGTCGTGTGGTTGCTTCAATGACGCGCTGAGTTGTCTGACCATTGGCATGTAAAAGGGCCGCGGCCTGGACGACATTCGCGATGCGGTCAGTCACCATAAACAGGTTTGTAAGCCATAGCTTTGATGCTTGCAGCAATGTCAGTAGGTCGATCAACGCGTGCTAAGCCTTGATCAAACACGTATGTTGCGACTTTTGCTGCGGTATGCAGGGAGGCTGCAAGAATTTGTGACTGAGGCGGGTAGATCAGGCCAGTGTTCAAATCCTCCTGCGTGACTTGCTCTGCAACGGCTTTGGCTGCCACGATAAACATTTGCTGTGTGACGCGCTTAGATTGTGTCGCGAGTACAGCCATGCCCATCGCAGGGAAGATGTACACGTTATTGCCTTGGCCGGGAACAAACGTCTTGGCGCCAAGTGTGACGGGATCAAAAGGGCTGCCGCTCGCAAATATCGCCTTGCCGTTTGACCATTTGTACGCTTCTTCTGCTGTACATTCTGAGCGCGATGTTGGATTGGAGTAGGGGAAAATAATGGGTTGCGCATTGACCTTGGACATGGCCTCGATCACAGCCTGATTAAAGAGTTTGGGGACGGTGCTGACACCCACAATTCCGTTTGGCTTGATGGCGTTAATGGCATCGACAAAAGACTTGCACGGCGCATGCTGATGTGCAAAGGGCTTTTGAAAGTCAGCCAGGTCGGTACGCGTGGACTCCACCAGACCATTGATGTCGAACAACCAGTTTCGCGCACGCGCCTCTTCGATCGTCAGGCCTTCCATTACCATCGCCTCACTAATCAGCTCAGCGATACCGGTGGCGGCAGAGCCTGCGCCCATAAAGAGAAAGCGCTGATCTGTCAGCTTTTGACCCGTGATGCGCAGGGCTGCATATAGGCCCGCGAGTGCGACACCAGCGGTGCCTTGAATGTCATCGTTGTAGGTACAGATTTTGTCTTTGTATGTTTCGAGAATTGGCACGGCGTTAAAGTTTGCAAAATCTTCCCACTGCAGACAACATTTTGGATAAAGCGTTTGTACGGCATCGACAAACTCTGCAATGAACGCATGGTACTCGTCGCCGCGTACACGCTGCTGACGCAACCCGAGATAGAGTGGGTCATCTAGTAGCGTTTGGTTATTTGTGCCAACGTCGAGGGTGATCGGTAGTGTCAGCTCGGGCGGGACGCCAGCTACCGCTGTGTAAAGTGCTAATTTGCCGATCGGGATGCCCATGCCGCCCACACCCAGATCACCCAGGCCAAGAATACGTTCGCCATCCGTGACAACGATAAATCGAATGTCTTTTTGCGGCCAGTTCGACATCAGCTCTTTTAACCGTCCTTTGGCGCTGATTGGCAAATAAAGCCCACGCGTGGAACGAAAGATATGATCAAACTTTTGGCATGCCTCACCCACCGTGGGTGTGTAGACAAGCGGCATAAACTTAGCTGGATCGGACATCAGCACGGCATAAAACAATGTCTGATTACGACTTTGTAAATCCATCAAAAATAAATAGCGCTGTAAATCAGAGTCGAGAAGATCAAGCTGGGTGTGCACTCGGGCAATTTGCAGTTCTAAGGTATCCACGCCTGGTGGTAATAGGCCTTCTAAACCAGAAGCTTTTCGTTGCGCTTCAGTAAATGCTGTTCCGCGATTCACAAGTGAGTCGTGCAATACGGTATAGCCTTTGTTTTCAATGGGCATGGACATCTGAAATGCTCCGAGCAGAATGTATCTATATTTAACAAAATGTTAAATAAAAAGTCAGGTCCATGCTAGCAGAGTTTTATGTCATCACCCAGTACTTAAAACATATTGCACAGACTCTTTTGTGAGATGGTGAAAATCGCTCTTATTGCCGGTTTACTCTGCCTGAATATTTTTAGTGCGAATGACACGCTCCCACTTGGCGGTGTCTTTTGCAAGCAAGTCGGCCAGCTGCTGAGGCGTCGAGGCTGCAGGTTGAGCACCTGAGTTAGCCAAGCGTGTTTTGACCGCATCATTGGCGAGTACGCGAGCGATGGCCTTGTTAATCCGTTCGATGTCAGCGGGAGGCGTACCTTTAGAGGTAAAGATGGCATACCAGTTGTCCGAGTCTACGCCCTTGATGCCCATTTCTTCGAACGTTTTAACATCAGGCAAAAGAGGGTGACGTTGTGTGGCCGCCAACCCCACTGGTTTGAGTTTGCCAGCTTTTACGTTGTTAATCAGTCCGGGTATATCACCAAAAAAACCATCCACATGGCCAGCCATCACATCTGTAATGGCAGGTGCTGCACCTTTGTAAGGGACATGGACTAAGTTTGCACCGGTCGCATCAGCGACTTGTTCCATTGCCAAGTGAGGCACGCTACCTGTCCCTGATGAGGCCATTGTTGTGCGCTGCTTTTTTGCATTGGCGACAAATTCGGTTGGGTTATTGGCAGGGTTTTTAGGGTTGACGACGAGCAGCTCTACGTTGTTGACGACCAGTGAGACTGGAGCGAGGTCTTTTTGTGCGTTGTACGAAAGCTTGGGATAGAGGCTGGGGTTAATGGCGACTGCGCCAACGCTGGTCAACCAGAGGGTATTGCCATCGGGTGCGGACTTGATGACGTAATCTGCTGCGATCGCACCATTTGCTCCGGCCTTGTTTTCAACGATAACAAGCTGTCCTAATTCTTTGGATAGTGCTTCGCTGATGCTGCGTGCGACAAAGTCTACGGGGCCACCGGGCGGAAAGGCGACAATCAGTTTGGTGCTCTTGGCTTGCGCCATGGCAAATTGTGGGGCTGCTGCTACGAGCAAAGAGCCCAAAAATGTCAGCGCAATTTTTTTAATTGTGATGGTCATGAAAATTCTCCAGTAAAGAATGGAAATGTTAGCCGCAGCGCACAGACATACCGCCATCGACGACGATTTCAGTGCCTGTAATAAAACGCGCTTCGTCCGAGGCCAGAAAGACGGCAGCATTGGCAGTGTCACGCCCATCACCCATAAACGGTAATGGAATACGTGCTTGACGCTGCTCAAGCAGTTTTGCGACATCTCCGCCCGATCGTTGACCGGCGAGTCGTACTTCGACCATGGGCGTATGCAGCTGCCCAGGTACGATGGTGTTGACCCGAATGCCCTTCTTTGCGTACTGAATGGCGACCACTTTTGACAGTTGAATGACGCCGGCCTTGGTCGCCGCGTAGGCGACTTGAGCGGAGCCCGTCCAGCGGGTGCC
>JAOATE010000030.1 GCA_030158305.1 Burkholderiaceae bacterium | reverse complement strand
GATGGATACACCATCATGCTGGATGCGGCAAACCATACGCAAAATCCCGCCTTGCGCAAGATGCAGTTCGATACGCTGAAAGATTTTTCTTCTGTCATGCTATTGCAGCGTGTCCCGAATATCTTGGTTTCAAACCCAACCTTTCAAGCCAAAACGGTTCAAGATCTGATCAAACTGGCAACGCCTAAAACGCCCGTTGTGCATTACGCCACCTCTGGTGCAGGAAGCGCACAGCACTTGGCAGGTGCGTTGTTCAATGCCTTGGCTGGCACACATCTTGAATCAGTGCATTACAAAGGCGGTGGCTTGGCGATTACTGATGTGATGTCTGGTCAGGTGCCGCTTGCCTTTGCCACCGTCGGCACGGCTCTCCCACAGATCAAGTCAGGCAAGTTAAATGTGATTGCCTCGGGCGGAGAAAAGCGTTCGGCCGTTTTGCCGGATGTGCCCACGATTGCTGAAAGCGGTGTCAAGGGCTATTCGAGCTACGAGTGGAATGCCATCTTTGCACCTGCAGGCACTCCGGCTGCAGCGATTGATCGATTGAACAAAGCTCTGGTCAAAGTCATGCAGCAGCCCTCAGTCAAGGCCGGGATTGATGCGTTTAGCGGTGAGATCATTGCCTCCTCGCCACAGCAGCTCGAGGACTTCCGTCGTGCTGAACTGGCCAAATGGCAACGTGTCGCCAAAGAGTACAACATCAAGCTCGATTAACGAGAACAAGGGCGTCTATTGCACGCCCGGAATATCGAGCACTGTAGGCAAATGACCTGTTGTCGCGAGAAACCGTTTGAGCTCTGGCTGCGGGATGACAACGGTCTCGGTATTGATTAAAGGATGCGCCTGGATTGCTTCTGCATTCCAGATTGTCTGATCAATGACGAGTTCTACGGAATTTGACAGATCGTGAATCAGGCTCAGGACACTCACTGAGCCTGACTCAACACCCAAGTGCTGTCGCAGGCGATCCTTTGAGGCAAAGCCGAGACGTCTCATGCCTAAAAGCGCACTCAGCTTGTCCAAATCAATCACAAGCTTGGGCGGCACAATCACTAAAACGTGCCGAAGCCCCTTTTTGTCTCTCAAAAATAAATTTTTATTGCGCGTGCCTGGCATGGCTGGCACCAATGCTTCGAACTCGGCGCACGTTTGAGTCGCGCGATGCTCGAACCTGGTGAAATTAAACCGATGGGAGGCGAGGAACCGTGAAATCGTCATGTTGAGGTGAAATCATTCCTGACAGAGGGGTGCTGGATTCTATGTCCGGAAGCCGATATGTCGCCTCACAAATCCTGTCACGAGACATGGGTATCAAGACGTCCTGAGTGCATAGAACACTCTACAATAGACACCTTGTTTAAAAGAATTGGAATCTCACCATGTCCGGTCCACTTTCGCATATCAAAGTCCTTGATTTATCCCGCGTCTTGGCGGCCCCCTGGGCAGCTCAAAACCTTGCCGATTTAGGTGCGGATGTCATCAAAGTGGAGCGCCCTGTGAAAGGCGATGATTCACGTGCTTTTGCGCCGCCTTTTTTGAAAGACGAGCAAGGGAATATAACTCGGGAGTCGGCTTATTTTTGCGCAGCCAACCGGGGCAAACGCTCTATTACTATTGATATTTCCAAGCCCGAAGGGCAAGCGCTGGTGCGAGAGCTTGCGAAAAATGTCGACGTGATTCTTGAAAACTACAAAGTGGGTGATCTTGCCCGTTACGGTCTGGGCTACGAAGACATCAAGGCCATCAACCCTGCGATTATTTATTGCTCGGTGACAGGCTTTGGTCAGACAGGGCCTGAAAAGGATCGTCCTGGCTATGATTTTATGGCTCAAGGCATGGGCGGGTTGATGAGTGTCACGGGCGAGCGCGATGACCTCCCGGGTGGCGGTCCGCAGCGCGTCGGGGTGCCGATCATTGATTTGACGACAGGCATGTACGCCAGCGTAGCGATTTGTGCCGCCATTGCACATCGTGCTGTCACAGGCCAAGGTCAGTGGATCGACGTTTCCTTGCTCGATTCCTGTGTCGCGTTTCTCGCAAATCAGGCGATGAATTATTTTGCGACAGGCGAGGCACCGAAAGCCATCGGCAATGCGCACCCCAATATTGTTCCTTATCAGACGTTTAAAACGTCGGATGGCGCTTTGATTCTCGCTTGCGGAAACGATAATTTATTTAATAAGTTCTGTGAGATTGCTGATTGCGTTCATCTCTCCAAAGATCCACTGTATTCAACCAATGGTGCACGCGTTAAAAATCGTGAAGCCATCACCAATATTCTCAATGACATTTTTCTCACGCGGACAACACGAGAGTGGGTCAAAATGTTGGATGAGGCTGGGGTAGCAAATGGTCCCATCAACAACGTGGCCCAGGTGTTCGAAGAACCCCAAGTATTGGCGCGCGGCATGAAAATCGAACTGCCACACGCCGTGGCAGGTACTGTGCCTTTAGTTGGCAGCCCGATGAAGTTTTCCGAAACGCCGATCAAACACGAAATGCCGCCACCTGCGCTCGGGCAGCACACGGACGAAATTTTGCTGTCCGTTTTAAAAAAATCGCAAGATGAAGTCACTTCGCTCAAGACGAAGGGCATTGTTTAATAAAAAATATATTCAAAAAATAGTAGGGGAGACAACATGTACGACTTGATCATTAGACAGGCTCAGGTATTTGACGGTTTGGGTCATCCAGGAAAAATCGCTGACGTTGCGGTTCTAAACGGTGTGGTGGCTGAAATTGGTGCGGTCACAGGATCCGCTAAACAAGAGGTCGATGCCAAGGGTCTGTCCTTAATGCCAGGGATTGTCGATTTGCACACGCACTTCGATGCCCAGGTCACCTGGGACCCCACCATGTCACCCTCGCCGGCGCTTGGTGTGACGACTGTCGTGATGGGAAATTGCGGTTTTGGCATCACCCCTTGCCCAGCAGAGCACCGCGAGACCATGATGAAAAATCTCTCGGTTGTCGAGGGGATGGATCTCAATGCCCTGTTGACCGGGATCAATTGGAATTTTGAAACCTTCAAAGAGTATATGGATCAGTTGCGGGCGACCAAGCCCTATCTGAATACAGCGCTCTTTGTCGGCCACTCGGTGGTACGTACCGCAGTGATGGGACCTGCAGGCTCTGAAAAGGTCACTCCATCGCCTCAAGAGCTTGAGGCCATGTGTCAGCTAGTGCGTGAAGCCATGCAAGCAGGAGCGATTGGTTTCGCTTCATCATTTTCGCCCAATCATAGCGGCTATGGTGGCATCCCCATGCCTTCGACGATCGCGACTGAGGAAGAATTGCTCGCGCTCTCAGGCGTCATGAAAGAGTTCGACAAAGGTGTCTTTATGATGGCAACAGGCGCACGCGCGACGCCTGAAGTGATTGAAAAAGTGGCAGCTAACAGCGAACGTCCAGCCTTTATTTCAACTGTCTTGTCGATGTACAACCCTGCGACTCCTGATCTTGCCATCACCTATTATGAAAAGGCAGAGCAGGCGCGTGCGCGTGGCAATGAGGTCTACATCCTAACAAGTTGCCAGCCACTTTCCTTTGACTTTACGCTCGAAGAACCCTATCCGATGTATAGCCACTCTGCTTTTGATCGGGTTAAAAATCGCCCGGCTGCAGAAATCCTAAGCGCCTACAAAGATCCCGCCTTCCGTCAGCAATTCAGAGAGGACCTTAAAAATCTCAAGCCTGGTATTTTATTTCTTGGTGATTGGAAATACCTCGAAGTAGGCGAGGTGTCACTTCCCGAGCATGCTGCGCTAGAGGGGATGACGTATGAGGCGCTTGGTAAAAAATGGGGCATGGAGCCACTGGACGCCTTCTTTGAGCTAGCCATCAAAGAGAACCTGAAAAATCACGTCATTGGAAAGTTTTTCAACCATATTGACGCAGGTGTTGCCCCTTTACTCAAACACTCATCCTCTGTCGTGACTTTGTCGGATGCCGGTGCGCATTTGATCTATATGTGCGATGCGGCCTTTGGCTTGCATTTCTTAGGACACTGGGTGCGTAAGACCGGAGAATTTACGCTCGAAGAGGGGATTCGCCGTATTACCAGTCATGCGGCGGATCGCTTCAAGATTCCGAACCGCGGGCGTTTAATCAAAGGCGCGCCAGCGGATATGCTGTTGTTTGATCCCAAAGAGGTGGGGATGACCAAGCTTGAAACCTTGCATGATTTGCCAGGTGGTGGTGCACGCAAGGTGCGTTCAGGCACGGGTATCCATGGTGTCTGGGTCAACGGCTGCATGGTGCATGATGGCAAAGATTACGTAAAGCTTGCCCAAGGTCCGGGTCAGGTGATTGATTCATTTTTGCAATAGCGACTTGGGCTTCTGACGATGATCCTTTCAACACACGAAGACGGAGTGCTATGGCTTGCGTTCAATCGCACGAGCGCGGCCAACTCTCTGAATCTTGAGATGTACGATGCTTTGCATGCCGCCATGTCTGGTGCGATGGCAGATCCAGCGGTCAAATGCATTGTGTTGACCGGCGAAGGTCACAAGGCATTTTGTGCCGGAGCTGATTTAAAAGCCTTCTCTGAGCTTGGCCGTGAGCAGGCAGAGCTCAAGCATCTTGATTTACTGGATCGCTGTTTTGGCGATCTTTTAACGTGTGGCAAACCTGTGGTGGCCTGTGTGCAGGCTGCCGCCGTGGGTGCTGGCTTGATGCTGGCGGCGCTGTGTGATGAGATTGTGATGTCAGAGCAGACGTGGGTATCTTTGCCCGAGGTGTTGTTTGATATGCCGACACCGATTGGTGCGGCAATCGTTTCACCACGCGTGAGTCACCGCCTGATGCATCGACTGGTCCAGCTTGGTGAGCGCGTAGGTGCCTCAGAGTGTCTGTCGGAGGGCTTAGCTTCTTTAGTCGTACCCGCCGAGCAACTATTAGAGGTCACGCGCGCCCGCGCCAAGGCTTTGGCAGTCATTCCAAGTCACGCTTATGCCCTGAATAAGCAGTGGATCAATCAGCGCACACGAGAAGCGCTTGCGAATGCATCTCTTCTCGCACGTTCAGTGTTAGAACATTCTATCAACAGTCATCTGACTTAGCTTCCTGCTGGTATCGTGATGCGATACCAGCATTGCTCACTCCTTAAGGGTTGCTAATGACAACTTTGCCAAAGTGTTTTTGCTCTTGCAAATGTTGATATGCCAGTTTGGCGTCTTCAAACTTAATTACTTTGTCTATCACCGGGCGCATTTGATTCACATCGATTGCCCGAAGCATCGCCTCAAAGCTCTGCCGACTGCCGACTGTAATCGACCGCGTGGTGATCGATCGCCCACGGAACAGTGCGGGATCAAGCTGTTGTCCCACTCCACCCAAGATGCCGACCTGCACGACATGACCACCGATCGCAGCGGACTTGAGTGAGCAAGCGAGTGTGCCTGGTCCTCCGACCTCGACAACAAAGTCTGCACCACGACGACCCGTCAAACGCATCACTTCTTTGTCCCATTCTGGATGCGTGGTGTAGTTAATCACCTCATGCGCGCCCAGTGCGCGTAGTTTGTCGGCTTTTGCATCGCTAGACGTGGTAGCGATGACTCGTGCGCCAAACATACGTGCAAACTGCATCGCAAAGACTGACACACCGCCCGAGCCTAGCGTCAGCACGGTATCACCAGGCAATAGCTGGCGTTGATCTGTCAGGCAGCACCAGGCCGTCACGGCAGCGCAGGGCAAGGTTGCCGCTTCTTCAAAGGAAAGATGTGCCGGAATCTTGACCACACCTTGCTCATTGAGCACGACAAACTCGCTCAACATGCCATCAATGCTGCCGCCCATGTCCGTAGAGAGATGCTCTGCTGCAATATGTCCGCCCATCCAGCCTTGGAAAAATGCACCTGCTACGCGATCACCGATTTTGATGCGTTTGACCGCTGAGCCGACCGCGACAACTTCGCCTGCACCATCCGACAAAGGAATGACGCGTGGACGAGGCGGTACGCGATACGAGCCCCGCATCACCATCAGATCACGGTAGTTCAGGGCATTGGCGCGCACACGAATGACAACATCTTGAGCGCCTGGTGTGGGATCCGCCTCTTGGTTGAGGGAGAGGTTGTCTAAGCTACCCGTTTTTTCTAGACGATACGTTTTCATGAGTGAGATCCGATATTTTTTTGATTAAATTCTTGGTCGCGCAACACGCGGCGCATGATTTTTCCCGAGGGATTTTTAGGCAGGCTTGCGACAAATTCGATCTGTCGCGGGTATTTATAAGGTGCCGTATGACGTTGCACATGTTGTTGCAACGCTTTAACTAATTCTTCACTGGGTGCAAAGCTTGGATGCAGCACGACGAACGCCTTGACGATTTCGCCTCGCTCAGGGTCGGGACTCGCGACCACTGCACTTTCTGTCACGGCCGGGTGTTCAATCAGCGCATTTTCAACTTCGGTTGGACCAATTCTGTATCCCGCCGAACTAATCATGTCGTCGCTTCGTCCGGCGTAAAAAAGATAGCCCTCCAGATCTCGAGAGGCAAGATCACCTGTCAGCCAATAGTCCACGCCGTGAATGCTGCGAATATTTTGACGTGTACGAACGGGGTCATTCCAATACCCCAGCATAAATTGTGGGTTGGGTAGACGCATGACGAGATGCCCGACTTGGTTCGGTCCGAGCAAAGTGTTCTCTTCGCTCAGAATTTCAAAATGTGTACCCGGAATCGGTTGACCCATGGAACCCGCTTTAACGGGTAAACAGGGGTAGTTCAGTACCGTCATCAGCGTTTCCGTCTGTCCATAACCATCGAGTAAGGATGACCCCGAGCAAGCCTGCCATTGATGGACGATTTCAGGATTAACAGTTTCACCCGCGGAAACACTCAGGCGAAGCGCACTCAGGTCATAGGTGTCCACACTTTCATTGACGAGATGCCTAAATTCTGTGGCCGGTGCGCAAAACACTGTGATGCGATACTGAGCGAGTAAACGCAGCCGCTCGCGTGGATCAAACTTACCGTCATAAAAAAATACGCAGCTTCCTTGGCTCCACGGTCCAAATAAAATACCTGTCCCCGCTTTTGCCCAACCTGTATCCGCAGTACACCACTTGATATCGTCCTCAACCAGTGTTTGCCACCATGCGGCAGAGAGGCGCCATGAATAGATCCCCCGAGTTGAATGCAGCACACCTTTGGGTTGACCAGAAGAACCGGAGGTATAAAAAAGAAGGGCGGGTTCTTCTGCAGTTAAAACGGCACACTCGAAATCAGAGGACTCTGTTGCACTGAGGCTCAGGGATGTCCATGCGGGATCTTTGGTGTCTTGAACACTCAGGCGAATCGCGACCGAGGAGCAAGCATCAAATTTATGCGTGTTCGCAGCAGTGGTGATGGCCGCAATCGCTCCAGAGTGTTGCACTCGAAAAGCCACATCTTTTGCGGTCAGCATTTCAATGCAAGGGATAGGAATCGCCCCAATTTTCATGCAAGCGACCAGAGCAATTTGCCACTCTGGGATGCGCGGCAGCATGACAATGACGCGATCGCCTTTTTTTAATCCTTTTTTTGTCAGCAAATTTGCGAGCTGATTCGTGAGGCGACGAATGTCTGAGAAATTAAAACGTCGCTCTTCACCAAGAGAGTTGCACCAAATCAAAGCAGGTTTATCGTGCCTTGCAGCTTGGGCATCGACGACATCTTTCCCAAAGTTAAAGGTCTCTGGGATCGCCAAGGCAAAACTGCGCACGGTCTCGGCGTAGTTTTGCATGGCGTTCAGGCGCATGGGAGCCTCTCAGTTCAGTGATTGAAAATCAATCATCAAACAATGGTGAGCACGTCTTTGACAGGCAGACGAGGCTTTTGCGGCCAGTTGCCAGGCGCCGAATATCCCACTGCGATAATCATGGCAGGGATGTCGTTGGCTGACAAATTAAACTCTTTTGCCACACCTGCTGGATCAAAGCCAATCATCGGTCCACTGACCAATCCCATGCCTTGTGCGGCGAGCATGAGTGTCATGGCGCCCATTGAAGCGGAGCGGACGGCTTCGTCGCGCTGACGTTCTGGATTGCCTTCGTGTCCATCATGGGCCATTTTCACCCAAGCATCGGCCATGGACTGTTCGAGCAGTCCGGATGCCACGGAGGGCTTAAGGGCATTGGCGAGACCTTTGTGCGCTTCAAGTTTGCCGCACACGATAAACGTCACAGCCGCATCGACAATTTTTTGTTGACCATAGGCGACCGCTTTCAGACGTTCTTTTGCCGCTAAAGATTGCACGGCAATAAATTTCCAATTTTGAAAATTAAAGGC
This sequence comes from Burkholderiaceae bacterium, assembly GCA_030158305.1. GTDB lineage: Bacteria > Pseudomonadota > Gammaproteobacteria > Burkholderiales > Burkholderiaceae_B > Zwartia. The sequence continues at coordinate 6,731 of JAOATE010000030.1, read as the reverse complement.
TGTGGGTGCGCGAGTCGCGAGTGTGACAAGCTCTTCGATCTGTGTGGTCGTCAGCGTTTTGGCTGGGTCGAACATATTGGCGGAAATACGCTGTTCAATGGCTTGATTGATCGTGATTGTCATGTTTAGACTCAAAAGTAAAAGGGTAGCGGTTTATTTCAAGGCTTGTGCCAGAAGCACCGCGGTATGTGTGGCCTCTGCATCAGCGCCGTCTTGGATTTGATGTCGACAACTGGTGCCATCCGCGACAATGACGGTGCCCGCCGCACGGCTGCGAATTGCGGGCAGGAGAGACAGCTCAGCCATCGCCATTGATGCGGCATGGTGTTCAGCTTCGTAACCAAAACTTCCCGCCATCCCGCAGCATGACGATTCAATGGTCGAGACCTTGAGACCAGGTATCCAGCTCAACACGGTTTGAACAGGTGTCAGCGCATCAAACGCTTTTTGATGACAGTGTCCATGAAGCATCGCAGTGTTCGTTTCAATCGCGTTGAGTTCAAGAGTGAAACGTCCGGCCTTTTGTTCGTTGACTAAAAACTCTTCAAACAAAAAGGCGTGTTGCGCAAGCAATTTGGCTTCTTCGCCGTATCCGTAATCTAAAAACTCGTCGCGCAACGTTAATAAACACGATGGCTCAAGCCCGACGATTGCCACACCGCGCTTGACGAAAGGCACGAGTGCATCCAGTGTGCGTCGGGCTTCGGCTTTAGCTTCGTCCACCATGCCTGCAGAGAGGAAGGTGCGACCACAGCATAGCGGACGTTCACCTGGGCGTTGATTCAAGTGAACGGCGTAGCCTGCAGCTTCTAAGACGCGCTTGGCTGCATGTGCATTTTGCGTATCGATGTAGTTGTTAAACGTATCGACAAACAGCAGCACTTCGCGACCGGAGGACACAGGCGTCTTCTGGACCTGCTGGGCAAGAAAGCTCGTTTTGAAACGAGGTAAGGAGCGCTCTGTCGCAAAGCCAAGGGCGCGTTTGGTCAAGGCGCCGATGACAGGGGTATGTTCAAGCGCACTCAAAAGACCACCCATGCGACTCGCGACTCCAGCATAGCGCGGCATATAGGCAACCAGTCGCTCGCGTAAGGTGGTGCCATGTCGTTTGGCCCAAGCCGCGCGCGCTTCGATTTTCATTTTGGCCATGTCGACGCCCGTCGGGCAGTCACGCTTGCAACCCTTACAGGAGACGCACAGATCCAGCGTTTCTTTGACCTCAGGACTCGCCAAGCCTTCGGTACCGAGCTGACCCGAAAGCGCCAGACGCAGCGTATTCGCACGTCCACGCGTCAGATGTTGTTCGTCCTTGGTGATGCGATAGCTCGGACACATCGTGCCGGCATCGAATTTTCGGCAATGACCGTTGTTGTTGCACATTTCGATGGCCGACGCCAAACCGCCACTCGCATCGACACCCGTGCCGGGTGCCGTTTCCACCCCAGTCATCGGATCGCGCAAGACGTTCCAGGCGGACCAGTCCAGCGCTGTCGGTGTCGAAGCGACCGAATAGCCTGGTGCAAAACGGAAATTACTACGATCATCCATTTTTGGAGGATGAATCATCTTGTTTGGGCTGAATCTATTGTCAGGATCAAACAGAGTTTTGATTTCTGCAAAGGCTTGATGGATACGCGGACCATATTGCCACGAGACCCATTCACCACGGCACAAACCGTCACCATGTTCTCCAGACAACGCGCCTTTGTATTCGCGCACTAGGGCAGAGGTTTCTTCGGCAATGGCGCGCATTTGCGCGGCGCCATCACGGCGCATATCCAGAATCGGACGGACGTGCAGAGTCCCCACGCTCGCATGGGCATACCAAGTCCCTTCAGTTCCATAGCGATTAAAGACTTCCGTTAGCCGGCTCGTGTAGTCTGCTAAGTGCTCGAGTGGAACTGCGCAATCCTCGACAAAAGAAACGGGCTTGCCATCACCTTTCATGCTCATCATGATGTTCAGGCCGGCCTTGCGCACATCCCAAAGTGCCTTTTGCGCTTTGGCTTCAGGCATTTTGACCACACAATCAGGTAACCCAAGATCGCTCAGCAACGTGTCGAGTTCATCTAGTTTTCTAATCAACTCCGCTTGGTCTTGTCCTGCAAACTCTACTAATAAAATAGCCGCGGGTGAGCCGACTAAGGCTTTTTCAATGACGGGTCTAAACGAGGGGTTTTCCATCGCCAGATCAATCATCGTTCGGTCGACGAGTTCCACTGCGGTGGGTTTGAGTTTGACAATATGCTGGGTGGTTTCCATGGCTTTATAAAAGCTTTGGAAATTGACGACCCCCAGGGTCTTGTGTTCAGGAAGCGGGGAAAGCTTGAGTTTAATTTGGCGACTATAGGCAAGGGTGCCCTCTGAGCCCACCAGCAAATGCGAAAGATTGGCGATGCCGTCATCCGTATACGCACGTGGATTTTGACAATCGAACAAGTCAATGTTGTAGCCCGCGACGCGTCGTAATACTTTAGGAATACGCTCAGCGAGTTCGCCGCGTTCGCGCGTCGCGATCGTTTTAAGAGACGCTAAGATACCCTCTAATCGTGCTCCCTGGACGGGATCTTTAAGAGAACCAAAATAGGCCTGTGTCCCATCCGCCAGGACGGCATCAATGCCAAGCACGTTGTGCACCATATTGCCGTATTCGATCGAGCGCGAGCCACAGGAGTTATTTCCTGTCATGCCACCAATCGTGCACTGCGCGCTGGTGGAAACATCCACCGGAAACCACAGACCATAGGGTTTGAGCCACGCATTTAAGTGATCCAGCACAATGCCTGGTTCAACTGTGACGGTGCGCGCCTGTTCATCAAAATCCACAACGTTACATAACCACCGACTGTTGTCGATGATGAGCGCCTCGCCTACCGTCTGACCACACTGGCTCGTTCCTGCTCCACGTGACAATACCGCGACCTTTTGATCACGGGCGATGTCGAGCGCACGGAGGACGTCCGCCTGGTCGCGAGGCACCACCACACCGATCGGCGTGATTTGATAGATCGAGGCGTCAGTCGAATAACGTCCCCGACTCGCGCCGTCGAACAACACATCTCCACGCAACTCTTTAGATAAAAGTTGCGCGAGTGGGGAGCTGACACCGGACTTGCTGGGTGAAAAGAAAACCGGTTTGGGGACCGCGGGAGAGACGACTGCGTTCATGATGCGTTTGCGAAATAATCCATGCCTGCGGCCACGCCGCTGCCAGCGAGTTTGACACCAGACAGCTTCAGACCCATTTCGATGCCTGTGAGTGTGGCGAGCAAGGTCAGGTCATTACTATCGCCCAAGTGACCGATACGGAACATGCGTCCCTTGAGCTTGCCCAGTCCTGTGCCGAGGGAAAGGTCAAAGCGCTGTTGCACCAATTTACGGATGGCATCGGCATCGACACCGACAGGTGTGATGACGCCGGTCAAAATAGGAGAGTAGACGCTTGGGTCTGCGCATTGAATTGGCAAGCCCCAGGCATTGACGGCTGCGCGGACACCTGCTGCCCAGCGCTGGTGACGCGCAAATACATTTTCCATGCCTTCCTCGGTCAGCATGTCGATCGCTTCGGACAGGCCATAGAGCAAGTTGGTGCTGGATGTGTAGGGCCAGTAGCCGTCCTTGTTCATTTCAATGATTTCATCCCATGCCCAAAAGGAACGTGGCAGATTGGCCGTCTTGGAGGCCTCGATGGCACGCGGTGACAAGGCGTTAAAGCTGATGCCGGGTGGCAACATCAAGCCTTTTTGCGAGCCACTCACGGAGACATCGATGCCCCATTGATCATGCCTGAAGTCTGCGCTGGCCAAGCCAGAGATGGTGTCCACAATCAATAGAGCAGGGTGCTTGGCATCATCAATCGCCTTGCGAACCGCAGCAATGTCCGAGGTCACACCTGTTGATGTTTCGTTGTGAACCACACAGACGGCTTTGATGCTGTGTGATTTGTCCTCAAGCAGACGCGCATGAATCATGTCGGCTTGTACGCCACGACGCCAGCCGGGCGCATTAGGCAGATGTTCGTCTTGACCTTGCCAAGACATAATTTCAGTCTTTAGGCCAATACGGGTCGCAAGCTTGTTCCATAGCGAAGCAAACTGTCCTGTTTCAAACATCAGAATGTGGTCGCCTGCGCTCAGCGTGTTCACAAGCGCAGCCTCCCAAGCACCCGTTCCGGATGCGGGGTAAATCACCACTGGATGCTCAGTCTTAAAAATAGTTTTCATCCCTTCCAGTACCTTGCGACCTAACGCGCCAAATTCTGGTCCGCGATGATCAATGGTAGGCAGACTGATCGCACGCAAAATTCGATCTGGAACTGGGCTAGGACCAGGAATCTGCAAAAAATGGCGACCAGTAGGGTGAAAGTTAAGTTTAAGCATGAAGGCTCCAAGTTGGACGTTTCAAGAAAAATACCATAAGGCGCACCAAGAGTGTCTTAATCTAATGAGAGACGGATGGAAAACACCAAAAAGGAACTATTTAGGGAAGGGCCGGATGGCTATTTTTAGGCAAGGTTATCGTCAAGCCCGTGCGTTGTCTAAATCTGTCAAGATCACTTGGCGCGTCAAGATCAAAGACAAAATGATCGCAGTCTGTGGCAAAACGATGAACGAGCTCAGAATGCGCGTGAATATAGTCTCGGCACGTCATGCCAGACGCTAGGGCGGTTCTCACGGCCTGAGGACTCAGTATCACCGGGTTGCCCCGCTGGTGATTGACGATGGGGTACACAATCGCGCACTCGTCTGGCCGATTGTAAAAAGCCTGTATGCAGGCGGCATAGTCAGCCGCTTGCATGAGGGGCTGATCGGCGAGAGCGATAAGAACTGGCATTTCTGCTTGATGTTCGGAAAGGGCGGTGAGTCCGAGCGTGACAGAGGACTGCTGGCCTCGCTCTGGTTGAGCATTTCTAACGATTTGTACGGGAGCAGCAATACGATTGAGCACTCGCTGGAGCTCCGCTTCAATGTCGCTATAAAAACTGCCTGTCACCACCACAATGTGCCCGGCGCCTGCGCTCAATAGTGCGACAATTTGACGCTCAAGCAAGGTTTGATCGTCAATGCGGAGCAAACTTTTAGGTATTCGACCCATACGAGATCCCTCGCCGGCCGCGAGCAACAGCGCAAGAAATGGCTGCGTGGCCAGAGACATTTGGGTGCCAGTCATGGGTCCGATCAGGTAATAGGCGCTGGATTAAACAACACCAGTGAGTTTTGTATCTTCCAATGCTCTGCCCAGGTTTTACGACCGCTGGCGATATCAAGCATCAGGTGAAAAATCTCCCAACCCAACTCGTCAAGCGTGAGCTCGCCGTCCGCGACGCGTCCTGCATTGACATCCATCAGATCATGCCAGCGACGGGCCAGATCTGAGCGGGTCGCAACCTTGATGACAGGGCAGTGTGCTAGACCGTAGGGCGTACCCCTGCCGGTCGTAAAAATATGCAGATTCATGCCTGCAGCCAGCTGAAGCGTTCCGCAGATGAAATCACTGGCGGGCGTAGCGGCATACACCAGTCCACGCTGGTCGCGCGTAAGTTTGTTGCCTGGTGAAAGCACGCTTGAAATGGGGGCAGAGCCGCTTTTAATAATCGAGCCCATCGCTTTTTCAACGATATTGGCCAAACCGCCAGCCTTGTTGCCCGGGGTAGTATTGGCGCTGCGATCGACCTTGCCTCGCGCCAGGTAGCGGTCATACCAGTCCAGTTCAGCAACGATATCGCGCGCGACTTCTGGAGTGGCGGCACGCGAGGTCAGCTGGTCAACGCCATCGCGCACTTCCGTGTTTTCACTAAACATGACAGTCGCACCGGCACGCACCAACAGATCGGCTGCTTTGCCAAGCGCCGGATTCGCGGTCACGCCACTCAGCGCATCGCTGCCCCCGCACTGCATACCCACGACAAGCTCACTGGCGGGAACGGTTTCGCGTTGGCGCTGATTGAGCCTGTTGAGATGGACCGTCGCTTCTTGCATGATGGCATCAATCATCGACATAAAGCCAACATGCTGAGGATCTTGCAAACACACTGTATCGACGCCTGTTGAGCGGTCATCCTTGATAGGAAAGCTTCCCGGTGGCATCAAGCGATCCGGCTGGAGTTTTTCACAGCCAAGACTCACCACCATGACTTCGCCGCCAAAGTTGGGGTTTAGGCTGATGTTGCGCACAGTCCGGATCGGAATCACGGCCTCAGGAGCGTCAATCGCCACACCACAGCCATAGGCGTGATCGAGTCCGACGACATCATCGACGTTGGGATATTTGGGTAAAAGTTCGTTTTTGATCCGCTGCACTGCGAAGTCAACCACACCGGCAACGCATTGGACGGTCGTGGTGATCCCGAGCAAGTTACGGGTACCCACCGAGCCATCTTCGTTACGATAGCCTTCAAATGTATAGCCTTCGAGGGGGCCGCCAAGATCTGGCTTGACGGTCGCGATGGGCAGATTTTCAAAATTTCTTGCCTCAGGCATTCTGAGCAAGCGCTCGTGCACCCAGCTTCCGGCAGGGATATCCTTGAGGGCAAAGCCGATGGTGACCCCATAGCGTGTCACAGGCGCATCTGTTTTAAAGTCGACTAAAGCCACCTTGTGTGCCTGCGGCACTTTGTCCTTGAGGATCAGCCCGTCCAAAACGACGGTTCCCGCAGCAAGACCACCGTCATTGCCTACAATGGCGACGTTGTCGTCAGGATGCATTTTGATCAGATGAGGGTTGCTACTAGT
>JAOATE010000029.1 GCA_030158305.1 Burkholderiaceae bacterium | reverse complement strand
CGCTATTCGTAATGTGTCCACATTCTTAAGATACGGACAGTTTTTTCTTTACGAAAAATCTCATACACCAGACGGTGCTGAATATTAATTCTGCGCGAATACGCACCATTTAAATCACCGACGAGCTTTTCGTAGGGAGGTGGATTCTGCAAAGGATCTTTTACCAGAATGTCGAGCAGAACTTTCGCTTTTTCCTTTAAACCAGCAGCCGAGAGCTTTTTTGCATCCTTTAATGCGTACTTGGAATAAACCAAATTCCAAGTTACCACTTTAGCGTCCTTGTACTTTTGGCAAGCGGCTCAGACATTGCGTCTTTGATGGACTCTCGCATACCGGGAACCGCCAAGAGGTAAAGCGTTTCTTGAATGGCGCTCCAATCTTCCTCAGAAACTAAAACGGCATTGGCGCGTTTTCCCGAGATTAATACAGGCTGATGTGACTCTGCCGTTTGGTCAATCAAACGATAAAGACTAGCTCTCGCTTCGCTTGCAGTTAATGTCGTCATCTTAAAAGCCCTTTCGCTCGATATGTATTTGCACGACAAGTGAACATGCAATCACGTGCGTAATAACGTACGTATTTTAATCGATACTGTGATAAAACCCTATTAGTACTTGAACGAAAGATTGACTGTGAGAGTTTGAAAAAGAAAACGGGTTACAGACTTTTGATCTGTAACCCGTTGGTATGACTGGTCGGGGCGGTGGGATTCGAACTCACGACCCTCTGCTCCCAAAGCAGATGCGCTACCAGGCTGCGCTACGCCCCGAAGACCGACAATATACCAGAAAATTGAAAATCAGCCAAAACGGCCTGTAATGTAGTCCTCTGTTTCCTTGCGCTTAGGTTTGACGAAGATCTTGTCTGTTTGACCAAACTCCACCAACTCGCCGAGGTACATAAAAGCCGTAAAGTCCGACACGCGGGCCGCCTGCTGCATGTTGTGCGTCACGATTGCAACGGTGTATTCGGACTTCAGCTCGTGCAACAACTCTTCGACCTTGCCGGTCGAGATCGGATCCAGCGCCGAGGTAGGCTCGTCAAACAGGATGACCGAAGGCTTGACCGCCACCGAACGGGCGATACAGAGACGCTGCTGCTGACCGCCAGAGAGTGAGAGGCCACTTTGATTGAGCTTGTCTTTGACCTCGCCCCACAGCGCAGCCTTGGTCAGTGCCCATTCAACACGGACGTCCATATCAGCCTTCTTCAGGTTTTCATAGAGACGCACACCAAACGCAACGTTGTCATAAATCGACATTGGGAACGGTGTTGGCTTTTGAAACACCATACCGATCCGTGCGCGCAGCATGTTGAGATCTTGCTTGGGGTTGAGAATGTTTTCACCATAAAAATTGACCTCCCCTTCAGCGCGCTGGCCAGGGTACAAGCTGTACATACGATTCAGCGCACGCAACAGCGTGGACTTGCCACAGCCGGAAGGACCAATAAAGGCCGTGACATGATGCTCAGCGATATCCAGATCAATATTTTTCAGACCTTGGAATTTGCCGTAGAAAAAGTTCAGACCGCGCACCTCGAGGGCATTTTTCAGGGGCGCTGCAGTAGCTTGATTATTCATTTAGGGGTTCCAGAAGGTTAACCAGAAGATTTTTCGCGGAAAGCCACGCGCGCAATAATATTGAGCACCAGCACGGTGAGCGTAATCAGCAACGCACCGGCCCAAGCCAGACTGACCCAGTTGTCATACGGACTCATCGCGAACTGGAAAATCACCACGGGCAAATTCGCCAGCGGCGCGTTCATATTGGTGGAGAAAAACTGATTGTTCAGCGCGGTAAACAGCAAAGGTGCGGTCTCGCCACTGATACGCGCCAAGGCGAGCAACAGACCCGTCATCACGCCGGCACGGGCTGCGCGCAAGGTCACGTAGTTAGTCACTTTCCAGTGCGGCGCACCCAGAGCAAAAGCGGCTTCACGCAAACTGCCAGGCACGAGGCGCAGCATGTTTTCAGTCGTACGCAAGACCACTGGAATGGCGATCAATGAAAGTGCTAAAGAACCCGCCCAACCAGAGAAGTGTTTGACTTGCGCCACGAGTACGGCATAGACAAACAAGCCCAGCACAATCGAAGGGGCAGACAACATGATGTCTGTCACAAAACGCGTGATGGAAGCCAGCTTATTGCCATCACCAAACTCAGCCAGATACACCCCGGCAAAAATACCAATCGGCGTCGCGATCAAGGCGGTCACGCCAATCATCATGAGACTGCCGACGATCGCGTTGGCCAAGCCGCCCCCAGGTGTACCCGGTGCAGGGGTGGACTCTGTGAAAATGGCCAGACTCAAGCCGGCAAAGCCATTTTTAAACAAGATAAATAAAATCCAGAGCAAGACGAACAAGCCCAGACCCATCGCAAACATGGAAAGCGACAAGCCAAGCGTATTGACGAACTTGCGACGGCGATAGAGGCTTGTATTCATGTTGTTATTCATTATGTCTTTGCCCCTTGAGCGCGCTCGGTACGCATGATCATGACCTTGGCGATGCCAAGCACCACGAAGGTGATGACGAACAAGAGAAAGCCAAGCGCAAACAACGTGGCCAAGTGGAAATCATCGGCCTCACCAAACTCATTGGCCAAGGTCGATGCAATCGAGGTACCCGGCGCAAATAATGACTCGCTAATACGTTGTGAGTTTCCGATCACAAAAGTCACCGCCATCGTTTCACCCAATGCGCGTCCCAGGCCAAGCATAATGCCGCCGATGACACCTTTTTGGGTATAAGGCAACACGATGTAACGCACCACCTCCCAGGTTGTGCAGCCCAGACCATAGGCGGACTCGCGCAAAATCGGCGGAACAATCGCAAACACATCGCGCATCACCGCAGCGATAAACGGCAAGACCATAAAAGCCAAAATAATGCCGGCGGCCAACAGGCCAATACCATTCATCGCACCACCAAACAAAGGCCCGATCAAAGGCATCTGTCCGAGCGTGGACTGTAAGGCGGGCTGACCGTACTCGGCAAAGAGGGGCGCAAAAATAAACAATCCGAACATGCCGTAAATAATCGAAGGTACAGCAGCCAACAACTCAATGGCGGTACCAAGCGGACGGCGTAGCCAAGTGGGGCACATTTCGGTTAGAAACAAGGCGATGCCAAACGCCAGAGGCACGGCAATCACGAGTGCAATGACAGAGCTCACCAGCGTGCCATAGATGGCGATCGCGGCTCCAAAATCTTCGTTAATAATGTCCCACTCTTCCGTCCAGATAAAACTGATCCCGAACTTTTGAAAAGCTGGCCAGGCGCTGATCATCAGCGACACCAAAATGGCCGCCAAGGCGACCAACACCAACACTGCAAACAACATCGTGACTTTATGAAATAAAAAGTCCTGAATACGCTGCTTTTTGACCACTGCCATCATGCGGGGGTCCAACATGCCACTTGTCGTTGGGGGCGTACCCATCCACTACTCCTTAGAACCGAATGTCCAGACCCACCGGGCCTGGACAGTCTGATTTGAGACTTAAACCTTCATCTCAGCTTATATAGAAGCTTACTATCGAAACTCAAGCTTAGTTCTTGATCTGTGACCAGACTTTAGCTGCAATTTGCTGTGTCAAGACGTCTGGCAGTGGCACGTAGTCCAGATCCAGAGCCAGCTGTTTGCCGTCTTTAAAGGCCCAGGTAAAGAACTTGATCACGTCTTTTGAAGCAGCTTTGTCTGTTGGCTCTTTGTACATCAGAGCAAACGAAGCACCCGTGATGGGCCAAGCAGCATCGCCCTTTTGCTCAACCAGGGAAATACCCATGCCTGGCACGCTGAACCAATCTGCACCGGCTGCAGCTGCAGCAAAGGTTGACTCGCTTGGATTGACGTATTTGCCGTTCTTGTTCAACATCTGGAGGTGTGTGATGTTGTTTTTCTTGGCGTATGCGTATTCAACGTAGCCAATGGAACCTTTCACACGTGTCACGTTGGCAGCGACGCCTTCGTTACCTTTACCACCCACCGAACTGGCTGCGGGCCACTTGACTGCAGCACCCTTACCGACTTTGCCGGACCAAGCCTTGCTGACTTCGTTCAGGTAATCTGTGAAAATAAAGGTCGTACCAGAGCCATCGGCACGGTGGACAACAGTGATCGACTGATTAGGCAGAGTTTTGCCTGGGTTGAGCGCAACAAGCTTGGGATCATTCCATTTTGAAATGGTGCCCATGTAGACGTCAGCCAAAACTTCGCCGGAAATCTTTAACTCACCAGGCTTAAAGCCTTCGAGGTTGACGACAGGTACCACGCCGCCAAGAATCACTGGAAACTGGACCATACCGTCTTTATCAAGCTGCTCACCCTTGACTGGGGCATCCGAAGCACCGAAAGTCACGGTCTTGGCGCGAATCTGACGCAAACCACCTGATGAACCGATCGACTGATAGTTCAAACCAACGTTTTCGATCTTTTTGTAGACTTCTGCCCATTTGGCGAAGATTGGGTAAGGGAATGTAGCGCCAGCACCGGTAATGTCGGCAGCTTGCACAGACAGGGCGGCAACGCTCATGGCGATACCTGCTGTCACGGAAGTCAGTACGCGTTTGATCATTTTTAGTCCTCAACAAAGCTATAAAAAAGTAGGCCTTCATTTGCTACAGAAGTCATCTTAAAGAGCCAAGATGACGGATTTGTGACAAATCAGACCTTTTGAGGTCTGTTAGCCCAACTTTTCCATTAAATGTTGATGTAATGAAAATGGTGCCCGGCGATTGCGGATCAGCGCATAGGTTCCATCTGGCAGCTGCAACCAGGCGCGCTGGTTATCCCGCAAAGCCTCAGTGAAGGCCTCGTCGATAACGCGCTTTTTAAGAGTGGGGCTATTGACCGGGAAGGCAATCTCGACGCGCCTAAAGAAATTACGATCCATCCAGTCCGCAGAGGAAAGATAGACGGACTCAGCGCCTTGAGCATAAAAATAAAAAACGCGAGAATGCTCTAAAAAACGCCCCACAATCGACCGCACGGTGATGTTTTCGGATAAGCCCGCCACACCGGAACGCAGCGCACAGACGCCACGCACGATCAGATCGATCTTGACGCCGGCCTGGCTGGCTTTGTAGAGCTCTTGGATCACCAAAGGCTCAAGCAATGAATTCATTTTTGCCATGATCCGCGACTTTTTCCCCGCACGTGCAGCCCGTGTTTCAGCGCGAATCATGCTGATGACCGTGCTGTGCATGGTGAAAGGCGACTGCAGCAACATTTTTAATTTTCGTCGCTCCCCCAGCCCGGTCAACTGAGAAAAAACCTGATCCATGTCGTCGCAGAGCTTGGGATCGGCCGTCAACAGACCAAAGTCTGTATAAAGACTGGCGGTACGCAAATGATAGTTGCCGGTTCCCATGTGTCCGTAACGGCGGATACGTCCTTTTTCACGTCGCAGCACTAAGGCCATCTTGGCGTGCGTCTTATGTCCCACTACACCGTAGACAACGTGCGCGCCAACCTCCTCGAGGCGAGCCGCCCAATTGATGTTGGTTTGCTCATCAAAGCGCGCCATCAACTCTACGACAACGGTCACTTCTTTACCTGCCTTGGCTGCCGACAGCAGCAAATGCATGAGCTCCGAATCCTCACCCGTGCGATAGATTGTTTGTTTGATCGCCACCACATCAGGGTCGATTGAGGCTGCCGTCAAAAAGTCCAGAACGGGTGTAAAGGACTGATAAGGGTGGTGCAACAAATGGTCTTGCTTGGCAATCGCATCGAATATTGCTGACGAGCGATTGGGTAAATTGTCGAAAGGCTTGGGGACCTTTCCTTTGAACTCCGGAAACAACAAATCGGGCGCCTTGACGATGTTACAGATTTGCATCAAGCGCGCGACGTTGGCGGGACCATTGACGCGATAGGTATCCTCCGCTGTCAGCGAGAACTCTTTTTGTAAAAAAGTCTCGATATGCGGAGGTGTATTGTGATCAATCTCTAAGCGCACGGCTGAACCAAAGTTGCGCTGCGAAAGCTCACCTTGCAGGGCTTGGCGCAGGTTGGTCACTTCTTCTTCGTCGACAAATAAATCGCTATTACGTGTCACGCGCCATTGGTAACACCCTTCCATGTGCATGCCAGGAAATAAATCTCCAACAAAGGCGCGCAAAAATCCAGTCAGCAAAATGAAGCCATGCGGATGACCAGAGACTGCGGGCGGCACTTTAATCAAGCGCGGCAATGCTCTGGGTGCCTGCACAATCGCAATGGTGGCCTTTCGACCAAAGGCATCTGCACCAGACAACGGCACAATGAAGTTCAGACTCTTGTTGTAGACCCTTGGAAACGGATGAGCAGGATCCAAACCGATCGGCGTCAATAAAGGCATCACATCGCGATGAAAGACCTCACGCGCCCATTTTTTCTGCGCAGCGTTCCACTCGGCAGCCTGATGCAGCACCACGCCTTCAGCCTTGAGCGCAGGCAACACTTGCTCATTAAGCAAGGCGTATTGCCTGTCGACCAACACGTGAACGGCTTGCTGAACACGCTCGAACGCCTCTTCGGTTGTCAGACCATCTGGGCCCATTAAATGAGGATGTTGAGCAATTTGTGCTTTTAGGCTCGACACCCTGATTTCAAAAAACTCATCCAGATTGGAGCCCACGATACAGACATAGCGCAAACGCTCAAGCGCCGGGGTATCTGGACGTTCCGCCATCGCCAAGACGCGCTCGTTGAATTGCAATAGTGATAATTCACGATTGAAGTAAAGGGGCTCAGCTTTTTTTCTGGCGGGCATGGGGGTGAAACCTGTGGATAAGTGAGGAGCGACGCTGTACAAGGGCTATTCAGGGGCTGTTCAAGACATGATAGCGGCATTTTCGTGGGTAAAGCGTATCTCACGCATATGACAAACTTTTTACAAGATACCCTTTTATAATGATGAAATCGCAATTTGGTTTAACTTTATGAAACACCTGTTGGCTGCAGTCGATCTTGGATCCAACAGCTTTAGGCTGTCGATTGGGCGGGTCGCCGAACAAAATGGCGCCAAACACATCTATCAGATCGACCGTCTAAAAGAAACCGTGCGCCTGGCTGCCGGTTTAGATGCCTCAAAAAATCTCAACCAAGAAGCCATCGACCGTGCGGTCGAGGTGCTGCAGCGCTTTGGCGAGCGGTTACGGAGTTTTCACCCCGATCGTGTGCGTGCAGTGGCCACCAACACTTTTCGCGTGGCCCGTAACGTGGCAGATTTTTTGCCGCTGGCAGAGGCTGCGCTAGGTTTTCCGATAGAGGTCATTGCCGGACGCGAAGAAGCACGACTGATCTATACCGGTGTGAGTCATACCCTTCCCATCTCAGCTGAAAAAAGGCTGGTGATCGATATCGGAGGCGGCTCCACCGAAGTGATTATCGGCAAGGGGGATGAACCCATCCTCACCTCCTCGCTCTACATGGGTTGCGTGAGTTTTAGCCAAAAATTCTTCCCCGGCGGACGCATTGATGCGCAGAGCATGAAACAAGCGGAGCTCGCTGCACGACGCGAAATCGAGGTCATCACCAAGCCCTACAGAAAGATGGGTTGGGACATGGCATATGGCTCCTCTGGTACTGCCAAAGCACTGCTCGCCATTTTGACCGATGGAAAGCTGACGTCGGGTGACATCACCCGCGACGGATTGGATCGACTTAAAGCCAAACTGATTCGCGCAGGTCGTGTCATTACCAGCGACCTACCGGGCATCAAAGTGGATCGCACGGACGTATTAACCGGCGGCTTGGCGATTATGAGTGCATTTTTTGACGAGATGCGTGTCGAAACCATGACCACGGGCGACGGTGCATTGCGCTTGGGGGTATTGGTCGACTTGGCTGGTCGCGAAGAAGCGCATGATCGTCGTGACGAGTCTGTCACCGCCTTTATGAAACGCTATCACGTGGATCCCCGCCAGGCTGCCCGAGTCAAACGCACAGCACTGAGTCTCTTTGAAAGCTTGTTTCCAGACCGTGGCGAACAAGATGAGCTTAGACACACATTGAGTTGGGCTGCCGATCTTCACGAAGTCGGTCTGTCGATTGCTCAAGCCGGCTATCACAAGCATAGCGCTTACATTTTGAACAATGCGGACATGCCGGGTTTTTCTCGGATCGATCAGTTGCAGCTCGGCCTATTGGCGCTTGTTCACACTGGCAAGCTCGCCAAATCTCAGCCTCTGGTAAAAAATCGCGACCAGTGGCTCACTATTTTGTGTTTGCGACTGGCTGTGCTGCTCTGCCGCCGTCGCGAAGATGTGACGCGTTTACCGCTCACTGTCGGCGTGCACGGCAACTCTATCGTGTGCAAGGTCGACAAAAAATGGCTCGCCACGCACCCACTCACCGACTTTTCGCTGCACGGCGAAGAGTCGGAGTGGGGTAAGGTCGGCTTTGACTTTGAGTTGATTCTGGTTTGAGACAGGCTTATTTGAGGTTGACGGCGGTGAGCATGGCAATGCCCTGCTCCACCAGACTATCATCCTCTGCTTCAACCATTAACCGTAATTTAGGCTCTGTACCCGACGCCCGAATCAACACGCGGCCGCGCTCTCCGAGCATGTGTTCCACCTGGGCTTTTGCCGCCACTAAACCGGCATGCTCAGCCCAGTTTTTGCCGGGCACCCAAGGAACGTTGACCATCGTCTGGGGATACATCTTGAGCGCTTGCAACCATTGAGACAAAGACTCACCGCTGCGCTGGAGCGCGGCGAGTACTTGTAGCGCCGCCACGATGCCATCACCGGTCGTATGCGAGTCCAGACACAACAGGTGTCCAGAACTTTCGCCACCATATAGCCAGCCACGATTGCGCAATTGTTCGAGTACGTAGCGATCGCCGACTTGGGCACGCTCAAAAGGAATACCCAGTGTTTTGAACTGTTTCTCCAGCCCAAAGTTGGTCATCAAGGTGCCGACAACGCCTGCGACAGGGCCGCGCGCCAAACGCTCACGAACCACCGCAAACAGCAACTCATCACCGTTGAACACTCGACCCGTTGCATCCACCATTTGTAAGCGATCTGCATCGCCATCCAAGGCGATACCGAGATCGGCGCCACGCGCTTGCACTTCAGCGGCGAGCCCCTCGGGATGCAGAGCACCTACATTTTTATTGATGTTGAAGCCATCTGGCGACACACCGATGGCATGAACTTCGGCACCCAGTTCACGAAACACATGTGGTGCAATGTGATATGCCGCACCATTGGCGGCATCAATCACAAGCTTGAGACCTTTCAAATCCAAGTCAGAGGGAAAGGTACTTTTACAAAACTCGATATAGCGACCAGGCGCATCGTCAATCCGGCGCGCGCGGCCTAGTTTTTCAGAGGGCACGCAAACCATGGGCTGATCAATCGCCGCCTCAATCGCAGCCTCAGTTTCATCGGGAAGCTTCATCCCTTTGGAGGAGAAAAACTTGATGCCGTTGTCATGGTAGGGATTGTGAGAAGCACTAATCACGATGCCTGCGACCAAGCGCCACGTACGGGTCAGATAGGCCACCGCAGGGGTGGGCAAAGGACCTGCCAGCAAGACCTCCACACCGGCGGACGCAAAGCCCGCCTCAAGCGCAGACTCGAGCATATAGCCACTGATGCGGGTGTCTTTACCAATCAAAACAGTCGGTCGGCCACCGCGTCCGTTCGCACTGTCATGACCTTGAGACAACACCTTGCCTGCCGCATAGCCCAGACGTAGGGCAAACTCCGCATTAATGACAGGGCCACCTGCGAGACCGCGCACACCATCGGTTCCGAAATATTTTCTTTTAGACATTTTATTTTTCCGCGTTTTCTACAGCGTGCCAAACCGCCAAGGCATCCCGCGTCTCTCTCACATCATGCACCCGCAACACTCGGGCACCACGAAGCGCTCCCGCCAGGGCTGCAGCGATACTGCCAGACAATCTTTGATCAACCGGCTGTTCTGTGACTGCACCGATCATGGATTTACGTGACACACCTAAGACGACAGGATAACCCGTATCAACGATTGAGTTCAAATTGGCAAGTAGCTGATAGTTTTGCTCAACGGTTTTACCAAAACCAAAACCCGGATCCAGGCTGATCCGTGAGGCTTGAACACCCATTGCTTCGAGCAGTTGGGCTTGTTGGATCAATTCAGATTGAATGTCTTGCACGACATCGTTGTAGTGCGGTTTGTCTTGCATGGTGCGAGGCTCGCCCTGCATATGCATCAAACAGACGCCACACTGACCGTGACGGGCCACAATACGTTGAGCCGATGAGTCGCGCATACCGGTGACGTCATTGATGATGTCCGCCCCCACATCCAAGGCCGCTTGCATCACCTCTGGCTTGCAGGTGTCCACTGAAATCGCCACACCGCTGTGCATGAGTGCTTTGATCACAGGCAACACTCGCCCAAGCTCATCTTGCACGGAAACTGCTAAAGCACCTGGGCGCGTGGACTCGCCGCCAATATCCAGGATGTCCGCACCCTCTTGAATCAGTGTATGGGCATGACGAATCGCCGACTCTGTGCGAGCGTGCAAACCGCCGTCCGAAAAGGAATCCGGGGTGACATTGACGATACCCATAAGAATCGGGCGCTTGAGTTGAAACTCGAAGCGCCCGCATACCCAGCGTTCTGACATGGTGCTCAGCACTTAAGCTTTAGACAACAGCAGCCGGATCAGTGGTCGTACCCGGCGTGGTTCCGCTAGTCGGAGGTGCACCAGTCGAATCCAGCGGTGCCTCAGGCACTTTGGGTGGACGTGGTGGACGACCTTCGATGATGTCGTTGATTTGATCCGAGTCGATGGTTTCCCATTCGAGCAAGGCTTTGGTCATCACTTCGACTTTATCGCGGTTGTTTTCAAGAATCGCACGCGCCACTTTGTACTGCTCATCAATAATTTTGCGGATCTGGTTATCCACTTTTTGCATGGTGTCTTCGGACATGTTGGTGGTCTTGGTCACACTACGACCCAGAAACACCTCGCCTTCGTTGTCGGCATAGACCATAGGACCCAACTCAGTCGTCATGCCATAACGCGTCACCATGTCACGGGCAATCGCAGTTGCACGCTCAAAGTCATTGGAGGCGCCCGTTGTCATTTGATTCATGAACAACTCTTCGGCGATACGGCCACCAAACAGCACAGCGATCGTGCAAAGCAGACGCTCTTTGTCCATGCTGTAACGATCACCTTCAGGCAATTGCATCGTCACACCCAGCGCACGACCGCGAGGAATGATCGTGATTTTGTGCACAGGATCTGTTTTGGGCAACATACGCGCCACAATCGCATGACCTGACTCATGATAAGCCGTGTTGCGACGCTCTTCTTCGGGCATCACGAGGGAACGACGCTCGGCACCCATCATGATTTTGTCTTTTGCTTTTTCAAAATCAGACATGTCAACGGTGCGACCGTTGCGGCGTGCGGCAAACAATGCGGCTTCGTTGACCAAGTTCGCCAAGTCAGCACCGGAAAAACCAGGGCAACCGCGGGCCAAGACGTGGGCATTGACGTTTTGTGCCAAAGGCACTTTGCGCATGTGCACGTGCAAGATCTGCTCGCGACCGCGGATATCAGGTAAAGGTACGACCACCTGACGATCAAAGCGACCTGGGCGAAGCAAAGCTGCATCCAAGACATCTGGACGGTTGGTCGCCGCAATCACAATGACACCGACGCCTGTCTCAAAACCGTCCATCTCCACCAGAAGCTGGTTGAGGGTCTGTTCGCGCTCATCGTTACCACCACCGAGGCCGGCGCCACGCTGGCGACCGACGGCGTCGATTTCGTCAATAAAGATAATGCAAGGAGAATGCTTTTTGGCATTTTCAAACATGTCGCGCACACGTGAGGCGCCAACACCGACAAACATCTCAACGAAATCTGAGCCCGAAATACTAAAGAAAGGTACCTTGGCCTCGCCAGCAATGGCCTTGGCCAACAGTGTTTTACCTGTACCGGGCGAACCCACCATCAGCACGCCACGCGGAATATGACCGCCTAGTTTTTGAAACTTGGTGGGATCGCGCAAGAAATCGACCAGTTCCTGGACGTCCTCTTTGGCCTCATCGCATCCTGCAACGTCTGCGAAGGTCACCACGTTCGTGGACTCGTCCAGCAGTCGAGCGCGGGATTTACCGAAACTGAAGGCACCACCCTTGCCACCGCCCTGCATCTGACGCATGAAAAATACCCACACGCCGATCAGCAACAACATTGGGAACCACGACACAAAGATACTCATCAGGAATGAGGGTTCTTCGCGAGCTTTACCGGAGACCTGAACGCCAGCTTTCATCAGATCCGACACCATCCAGATATCGCCGGGCGAAGTCAAGGTGTAGGGGCGACCAGAATCAGGCGTGACGTGGAGCACATCGCTCTGCACATCCACCTTGCGGATTTTGCCAGCCTTGGCGTCATCCATAAACTGGGTGTAACTCACCGAGTCTTGGGCGGGCGCACGGCTGTCGAACTGTTTAAACACTGTAAACAGAACTAGCGCGATCACCATCCAGACTGCAACTTTAGAAAACGAATTATTCAAGGAAGATCTCCTGCTTGTCATTCCTACAAGCGTTAACCCTTTGTGAGGGAATTTCGCGATTCAGCTATTTGTAATTCTACTCCGTTCTGAGCCTACCCTCAGTTCATTCCCTACGCACCTAAGGGATCAAAAGTTGAGCAAAATCAAAAGCTACACAAACAAATTGGACGCCGAGACGCGATCAGCACACCACCGAGGTGACTTGCCTACTTTTTAAGACCCTTGGCGATCAGAAAAGTTTCAGAAGAACGATCACGTGACGCCTTGGGTTTACGTTCGACTACGCGCTTGAAATGGCGCTTGAAGCTCTCTACCACTTGGGAAAAGCCACTTCCGTGAAATGCTTTGACGATGAGTGCTCCCTCAGGTTTGAGGTGCATCAGCGCAAATTCAAGAGCTAATTCGATCACAATTTGAATCCGAGCCGCATCGGCCATGCCCACACCAGATAAATTGGGTGCCATATCTGACATCACCAAATCCACCTTAGTATCACCAAGCATTGCATTCAGGGTATTCAGCACTTCTTCTTCACTAAAGTCTCCCTGAAGAAACTCTACGCCTGCAATGGCTTCCATGGGCAAGATGTCCATGGCCAAGATCCGCCCATCGATCACACCCGCCTTGCCCACCAGCCTTTCACGCGCGACTTGAGACCAGCTACCAGGGGCGGAGCCCAGGTCGACAATCACATCACCCCGTCGCATGAGCTTTTCGGCATCAAGAATTTCGGTTAACTTGAAGGCCGCACGGGCACGATACCCTTTTTGCGTGGCTAATTTGACGAATGGGTCGTTGATGTGTTGCATCACCCACTCTTTTGAAAATTTGTTCTTGGCCATTCCCGTACAATCTACCTTATGACTATTATGGAACTTACCCCACGCGAACGCAGCGCCCTTCGTGCTGCTGCCCACCCACTGCGCCCTGTCGTCCTGATTGGAGACAACGGCCTGACTGAGGCAGTACTAAAAGAAATCGATCTAAACCTGTCGGCCCACGAGCTCATCAAAGTCCGTGCTGGCACAGCAGATCGAGAGGCGCGCGAGGAAATGCTCAGTGCAATCTGCGAGGCACTGTCTTGTGCCGCCGTACATCATCTGGGCAAGATGCTGATTTTGTACCGTTATGGCGCAAAAGGCACCTACCTCAAGACTACACCTGCACCGACTTCGCCTGCTAAACGCAAACCCTCCGAACCTCACACACCTAAAAAGCTCGCTGCCGAAGGCAAAAAGCTTGAAAAACCTTCTCGCCGCACACGCGCCGAGCGGGATGGCGAAGAGGATCTAGACCGCCCACGCGTATTTTCGGGCGACCGTCCTGCACGCCCAAGCACGCGTGCCACAGGTGCTAAGGATACCGCACATGGCATCCCACGTCGTAGCGCACTGTCGTTACGCGCGGGAGCACGTCGTGGCGCAGCGGGATTGACGTCTCGCAAACGCCCGGCGCCTAAGCGTTAAGGGATCTTGCGCTTGCTGTCACGCCGACCGCAAAACACACTGTAAAAAATAAACCTTTAAATTTAAAACGCCTCGATGCACCAAGCATCGGGGCGTTTTTTTTGCATAACAAGTATTTCTGTCAAAAGATCAGAGATATTTGATGCTGACGATCTCAAACTCACGAATACCGGAGGGTGCCTGCACCTGTACGACATCACCCTCGTATTTGCCGATCAACGCACGGGCGACCGGGCTCGAAACAGAAATGAGGTTGGCGCGGATATCGGCCTCAACGTCGCCCACGATCTGGTAGGTGACCTTTTCGCCCGACTCGAGGTCCTCGATCTCAACGGTGGAGCCGAACACAGCGCGACCATCAGCGTCAATCGCTGTGGGGTCGATGAGCTGAGCGTTGGACAAGGTGCCGTCGAGCTCGCTGATGCGACCCTCGATAAAACCCTGACGTTCGCGTGCGGCGTCGTACTCGGCGTTTTCAGACAAGTCACCCTGCGCACGCGCCTCTGCAATCGCGTTGATCACAGCAGGACGTTCGACGTGTTTGAGGCGATGCAATTCGGCTTGCAAGCGCTCGGCCCCGCGCACGGTAAGAGGAATAGTGGCCATGGTATTTTTCCCAAAAAACAAAACCCCGGATCGATGCGAAGCCGGGGTGGTGATCAAGACTCTATTGTGAGCAAAGTTGGCAGCAAAAGCAAGCGGCCCAGTCAAACAAAGCTGCTGTGCCTTGGCATGCTTGCTTTTTACATCGTTAAATAATCCTGTTTGACCTGTTCAAGCTGGTCAAGCTCTGCCAACGTGCCTGCAAAACGAATATGGCCTTTTTCTAGCAGATACACGCGATCGCATACCAAGCGAGCAAAGTGGAGATTTTGCTCAGACAGCAAAATACTGACGCCTTGGCGCTTGAGTGCAAGGATCATGTGCACCATCTGCTCCACCACAATGGGAGCGACACCTTCGGAGGGCTCATCGAGCAACACCAAAAAAGGATTGCCCATCAGGGTGCGGGCCACGGTCAGCATTT
>JAOATE010000028.1 GCA_030158305.1 Burkholderiaceae bacterium | reverse complement strand
GCAGCTTCAAGGCCATGCTGGCGTGGAACCCCGAAGAGGGCAAAGTGGCGTTTGAGTTTGAGCAGCGTGAGGGCGGCAAGAAATACCCGCCCCGCAAGACGGCAGCCAAAAAGACGCCCTTTGGCAAAGTGGCGGTGAAGAAGACCGCAGCCAAAACACCTGCGGCCAAAAAAGCAGTGAAGACGGCCGCCCCCAAAGCGCCCCGCAAAGCTGCGGTGGGCACCTTGAAGCCCAGCGCCTCATTGGCCGCCGTGATCGGTGACGGCACCTACGCCCGCACCGAAGTGGTCAAGAAAATCTGGGACTACATCAAAGCCAATGGCCTGCAAGACCCGGCAGACAAGCGCTCCATCAAAGCCGATGGCAAATTGCAAGCCGTGTTTGGCAAAGACCAGGCCACCATGTTCGAGTTGGCGGGGATCATTGGCAAGCACTTGAGCTGACCATTCTTTTGCCCTTAGCCGCCGACGTTTTTCGGCGGCATTGAAAACGCCACGCTTGTCGTGGCGTTTTCATGTGTGTGGACTGGACTGCACGCGCCCTGCAACAGTTCGCCGCAGTCTATGGTTTTGACAGTTGCTTTTTTGTATCCGGTGATTTTTCTTTAAATATCAATTTAGTGATTTATTAATTTGTAAAAAATATACAAAAATATTACTTAAAAATTAAATATAAGTTGATATTTTGTAAAAATAGACGCCTGCCAATCAACCATCGCAGGGGGTTATTTTTATGCTCAACGTCAACACCATCAACGCTAAAAACAGTCAGAAATTTGAAGTTAAGCCAGGTCAGCCGACCAGCATCAAGGTGGAGCCGAACACACGCTTTGAGCTGGTCGACGGCACCACTGGAAATGCTCCCGTCCAGATCAAGGCGCGACGTGCTGGCGATAACCTCGAAATCGTGGTGGATGAAAAAACGCTCGTGGAAGAAGCGGCAGCCAGCAATGCGCAGAGCCCGGACCTAGTGTTCGAGAACTATTACAAGCAAGAAGATGTCAGCTTGTTTGCCGGCACAGGCGAAGCCGCCGTCAGCTATGTGCCTGTCGATGGCGCTGCTGCGGGTTCTTATGCGGCGATGAGCACGTCCGCCACCACAGGTGCTGCACTGGGTGTTTTGCCTTTGCTGAATCCTTGGGTAGGTGCAGCGGTGCTTGGAACGGGTGCCTTGGCAGCGGCAGGCAGTGGTAAATCAAATCAGGCACCTGTTGCCCAAGATGCAGCAGCCAAAGTGGATGAAAACAAATTGCTCAGTGACAAGGTTCCCGCAGCCACAGATGCGGATGGAACGGTGGCCAGCTATCGGTTGGTGAGTGATGTCGCTGCAGGAAAACTGACCTTCAATGCAGACGGTTCGTACAGTTTCGATGCCAACAAAGACTTTGATGGACTGGCAGCAGGACAAACACGGATGGTCAGCTTCACCTACAACGCTGTGGATAACGCAGGGGGCGTCAGTGATGCCAAAACGGTCAGCATCACTGTCACCGGTACCAACGACGTGCCTGTAGCGATTGCAGCGAACAAGGCAATCAATGAAGGTGTTGCAGTAGCAGGTTCAGTGACTGCTTCAGACGCCGATAGTGGCGCTAAGTTGACGTATGCATTGACCGAAACTGCGCCTGCTGGTCTGACCTTTTACAAAGACGGCACATACATTTTTGACGCAAAAAATGCGGCTTACGACAGCCTCAAAGCGGGTGAGTTAAAAACCATCGCTGTGAAATTCAAGGCCAACGACGGGACCGTGGACTCTGCAGAGCAGACCCTGACCATTGTTGTCAAAGGTGTGAATGACCAAGCGGTGATCAGTGGTACTGCTGTGGCTCAAGTGAGCGAGGATGCCAGCACCTACATCCTTCAAGGAGATTTGAATGTTACGGACGTTGACACCGGCGAGGCCGCATTCAAAGCGGTCGCCCCTGCACTGTTGACGGGCAAGTACGGAAGCTTCACATTCGACCAAACAGCGGGTGAGTGGACCTATACCTTGGACAATACAAAAGCCCAGGCTCTTTACCAAGATCAGATCGTCCAGGACAAATTGACTGTCGCTACATTGGATGGCACAAGCCAAAACATTGTGGCCACGATCAAGGGTGTGAACGATGCACCTGTTTTTCAAATTCAAACAGGTGATCTGGTTGATGTAACAGGTTTGACGGAAGATCCGTTGATTGCTGTGAAAACATCAGGAAGCGTGACTGTTGCTGATGCAGATGTTGAAAGTGGAACGGAATACGCGGTCACGGGTTTGAGCATCAGTGGCGCTTACACCCCTTTCAAAGATCCAGCAAATCTGACAGAGTCTCAGAAGGCAACATATGACCGTCTGTTGAACATGCTCTCGTTGGACAGTACGGCGGTCAAAAATGGCTCGGGGAAATTGGACTGGAATTTTGATTCGGTTTCAAAAGAATCGTTGGACATGATTCCAGAGGGTGAAACCATGGTGCTTGAGTACACGGTCACTCAGAAGGACCCGCATGGTGAGTCTGCAACGCAAACGGTGACTGTTGCGATCACAGGAACAAATGATGCCCCCAAGGTTCAAATCCAAGATGGAGATTCAGCAGAAGGGAAGATCGTTGATTGGACTAAAAACGTCACAGGTTCTCTCACGATCATTGATGAAGATGTAGTTGGGGCATTTTTTAAAACAGTGAGTTTGGATGGCAAGGAAATCACTGATACAAATGCACTTATTGTTTTGGAAAGTCTGTTTGTCTATGACAAAGTTACATCAACGTTTGAAACCGAGAATGAAGATGGAAATTACGATTGGGTATTTTTAACCAGCGATGCCGTAAGGAGTGGTTTGTCCGCTTGGGCCGGAGCTGGAGATCACAAGCTCACCTACAACATGAATTTTCGTGATGATCATTTGATTGCAACAAGCCAAGAGATCAATATTCTTTTCACTGTCTGATCTCAAATCAATACAACAGCTCACGCATTGAAATTCAACCCCAACCCCGCCACCGGCCAGTCATCCACCGCAATCAGTCGCCCTGTCCCAGACAAGGTGATGTAGGCGGTGCGGTGATCCGGCCCGCCAAAGCAGATGTTGGTGGTGAAGGGGTCGGGCAGGGGCACGTGTTGCACTTGCTGGCCGTTGGGGCTGACGATGGAGATGCCGCCGTGCACCAAGGTGGCTACGCAGATGTTGCCCTCGGCATCGACGGCCATCGAGTCGAAGCGTTGGTAGTGCCCGCCCGGTGCGTATTCCAGAACCTATTGACCATCCGCTCCAATCCCTCGTGACCATCAAT
>JAOATE010000027.1:55972-59126 GCA_030158305.1 Burkholderiaceae bacterium | reverse complement strand
TTATGGGCAAGCTTGGTGACGTGTCTGATCCCGAAGCAAAACGCAAAATTATTGGCCGTGAGTTTGTCGAGGTGTTCCAAGCTGAGGCAGGCAAGCTCAAAAAAGCCAAATGGCTCGCTCAGGGCACAATCTATCCTGATGTGATCGAGTCTGCCGGCGCTAAAACAGGTAAGGCTGTCGCGATCAAGTCACACCATAACGTAGGCGGCTTGCCCGATACCTTGAATCTCAAACTGCTTGAGCCTCTGCGCGAGCTCTTTAAAGACGAGGTCCGCAAGCTCGGCGTGGCCCTTGGTCTGCCACATGGTATGGTCTACCGCCATCCCTTCCCAGGTCCTGGCTTGGGTGTGCGCATCTTGGGGGCGGTCAATACGGAGTTTGCCAATCTCTTGCGTCGTGCGGATGCGATTTTTATCGAAGAACTACGCAACACCATCGACCCTGAGACGCAAAAGTCCTGGTACGACCTGACTTCACAAGCATTTGCAGTGTTCTTGCCCGTTAAGTCGGTGGGCGTGATGGGTGATGGCCGCACTTATGACTACGTCGTCGCGTTACGTGCCGTGCAGACCTCGGACTTTATGACTGCGGACTGGGCACCGTTGCCGTATCCGCTTCTCGCAAAAGTCTCCTCGCGGATTATTAACGAGGTACGCGGGATTAATCGTGTGGTGTATGACGTGTCGAGCAAGCCGCCTGCGACGATTGAGTGGGAGTAAGCGATCGTTTTTTAACGGCGCCTTTTTAACGGCGTCTCTAAAACTTGCTACAAATATACTCAACTGCCTCAGGCATCCCATTGAGCACGGCAGTCGCACGATCGAAGTTGTGCGCACTCGAGAGTGCAGTGGGTATAACTAGGCAGGGGATGCCTGCATCGGCTGCAGCATTGAGTCCATGCTCCGTGTCCTCGATCGCCAGACACTCCTCTGCTTTAAGTCCAAGCTTTTCAAGCGCGAGCAAGTAACAGTCAGGCGCAGGTTTGCTTTTTTGCACATCGTCCGCAGAAATCACAAATTCAAAATGACGGTCAAAAGAGTATGAGCGAACCGTGGCGCCAACTGAGTGTTGATTGGCACCGGTCACAATCGCAAGATTAAGCCCCTGTGCATGTAGTTCTCTAATCGCGTCTGTTACACCTGGCATCAAGGGATAAGCATGATCTACAAGGAACTCTTTTGTCACCGCATGTTTTTCCTCTGCTAAGTCTTGAGCATTGACACAGATTTTGAAGCGCTTGATCAAGTCATGGGCATTCGTAATAGTGGGCATGCCTGCGCACACTGAATTGAATACATCTTCACTAATTGTGACGCCATAGCGACCGAGCACCTGATTCCAGAGTTGATAATGGATAGGTTCAGAGTCAACCAACGTTCCATCATGATCAAAAAGAATTGCGCGTAGTTTCATTGGTCATTATTTCTGAATTGGCGCGAGATCTTGCGCAACCATTACGTAAGAAATCGGCACATATTTATTTCTGATCTATTTCTTTTAACAAACTATCAATTGTTTTGTCTCCCACACAATTACATTATCATGGAACTAATTTTGCAGTGAATTAAACGAGGAGCTTGAGCCATGTTGAGTATTCGCAAATCAAAAGATCGTGGCTATGCCGATCATGGCTGGCTTAAAAGCTATCACTCCTTTTCTTTTGCTGGATACCGTGACCCCGAGCATATGGGGTGGGGGAATTTACGCGTCATCAACGAGGACCAAATCGCTCCGGGCACAGGGTTTGGCAGTCACAGCCATAGCGATATGGAAATCGTCAGTTATGTCCTTTCCGGATCTTTGGCACATCAGGACAATATTGGTAACGGCACAGTCATTCCACCTGGCGATGTACAACGAATGAGCGCAGGTCGCGGCGTTGTGCATAGTGAGTTCAATCATGAATCTGACGCAGCCACTCATTTCTTTCAAATATGGATTGAACCTAGCCAGCGTGGCATTGCACCCGGTTACGAACAAAAGACTTTTTCTGAGGCTGAAAAACAAGGCGTGCTTCGCCTAGTAGCCTCGCCGGATGGCGCGCAAGGCTCAGTGACCATTCATGCGGACGCCTCAATGTATGCAGGATTATTGACCGGCAACGCGTCTGCTACTTTAGTGCTCAATCCAAATCGAAAAGCCTACGTTCATGTGGTTCGCGGATCTTTACAAGTCAATGGACAAAAGCTTCAGACCGGCGATGCCGCGAAGCTATCCAATGAGCATTTGCTGACGCTTGACGCGGGCGAAGACGCAGAAGTCTTGGTGTTCGATTTGGCCGCCTGATGACTGGCGATAACCATCCAACCATATAACGCATGAACAAACTCAAGCAGTTAATCAATCGCTTTACCGACCAGAATTTTATTTCTTTCGAACAGTTAGAGAATGGCATCATTCTTCTAAAGGTTGATCATCCTCTGGCGACAGCGACTGTCAGCCTGGAGGGCGGTCAGGTACTGGCGTGGCAACCTAAATCTCAAGCTATCCCTGTGCTGTGGAGTGCCGAACCCTGTCATTGGATCAAAGGACGTGCGATTCGCGCAGGCGTTCCAATCTGTTGGCCTTGGTTTGGCGCACATCCGAACCAGTCAGGTTTACCTGCACACGGTTACGCAAGACTCTGTTCTTGGGACGTCACCGATATCTCAATGAGTCTTTCCGGGGCAGTTGACCTGACATTGAGCATGCTTGTTGAGTACGAGGTACCAGAGACATGCAAAGTTTCCGCACAGCTGTCTGTCTGCATCTCAGTCAGTGATACCTTATCCATTGCGCTCACCACGACACACAACGGAGATCAGCCTATTCGCCTGACTGAGGCGCTTCATGCTTACTTTTACGTGAGTGATATTCGTGATATCACGATTGAAGGCTTAAGGGATTGTCGATATGTTGATCTGATTGATCAACAGGTAATCAAAACACAGACTGGAGTCTTGACCTTTAGTGGTGAAACCGGGCGTGTGTTTCTCGATACTCAACACAACTGTTTGATTATTGATCATGCGTACAAACGGACAATCAAAATTGAAAAGTCAGGGAGTCGCAGCACCGTCGTTTGGAATCCAGGGATTGAAACCGCTTCAAAAATGAATGACCTCGGTCCAGTTGCTTGGCAAAAAATGGTCTGCGTGGAAAGCGCAAATGCGCT
>JAOATE010000027.1:0-55872 GCA_030158305.1 Burkholderiaceae bacterium | reverse complement strand
ACGCACATAGCTAAAATGATTGTTTGTGCGAACCGGAGAAAGCTTGTGCAAGTCTTGTTACAGAGAGTGTCAGCAGCCAGCGTGACAGTAGAGCAAGCCATCGTTGGAAAAATTGATCAGGGCCTCTTAGTGCTCCTTTGTGCCGAGCACGGAGATACCGAGGCGATCTCAGCCAAGCTATTAGAAAAAATACTGAAGCTCCGTATCTTTTCTGACGAGGCAGGCAAGATGAATCTCTCGGTTCAAGATATCAATGGCTCTTTGCTCATCGTGTCACAGTTCACTTTGGCTGCCGATACATCAAAAGGTACGCGTCCGAGTTTTGGTCGCGCAGCAGCCCCCGAGCAAGCCAGGTATCTTTACGATAGATTTGTTGAATTGGCAGGGCAGAGCGGTGTGCCGGTTCAGACGGGTATCTTTGCTGCTGACATGAAGGTTGCCTTGGTCAACGATGGTCCTGTGACCATCCCGTTATCACTGTCTGCGACTGGTAACATTTGATTTCACCTAGGGAGTGACCTGAGATGCAGAGCCTTAAAAAAATACGCGCAGGTGTGCTGGAGATCACGTATGCCGAATTCGGACCGGCAGACGGTACACCGGTTTTTTTGATGCATGGATTTCCCTATGATATTCATGCGTATGCGGAGGTGGCACCTCTCCTTGCTCAGGCAGGTTGTCGAGTGATCGTGCCCTATCTTCGCGGCTACGGGCCGACAGCATTTTTGAGCCCCGCCACGCCGCGCTCTGGTGAGCAAGCGGCATTAGGTGCAGATCTTTTAGCGCTCATGGATGCTTTAGCGATACCTCAAGCATTGCTAGCAGGGTATGACTGGGGCGGACGTGCTGCATGTGTCGTGGCAGCACTGTGGCCGGAACGCTGCAAAGGTCTTGTATCCTTCAACAGCTACAACATCCAAAATATTGCACAGGCTTTAGTACCAGACTCACCAGAGAACGAACATCGTCTTTGGTATCAATACTATTTTCATAGCGAGCGGGGCCGTGCAGGCCTTGAAAAAGATCGTCGCGCTGTGACGCACTTACTTTGGAAGCAGTGGTCCCCCACTTGGACCTTCAGCGAAGACACTTTTGAAAAAAGTGCGCGCGCTTTTGATAACCCAGATTTTGTCGAGGTCGTCATTCACTCCTATCGCCATCGCTTTGGCCTGGTGAAAGGCGACCCTGCTTACGCAGAAATCGAAGCTCGCTTAGCGACCCAGCCACCCATTACTGTACCGACCATTACCTTTGATGGTGCCGACGATGGTGTTCGTCAGCCTTCAAACACGGGGCCGCATGCCCAGCGTTTTACTGGTACCCGTTCACATCGAGTGGTCCCGGGTGTCGGCCACAATATGCCTCAAGAGGTGCCCGCAGTGTTCGCACGGGCTGTGCTTGAACTTTTGACACCGCAGCGGTGAGCATCATGACTTCACTCAGCGTGATCCTTCGAGACAGCAAAGAGACAGACTGTGAGGTCATCCAACACATTTACGCGCATCACGTGTTGTTTGGCACAGCTTCTTTTGAAATCACCCCACCCACAGTCGATGAAATACGCCAGCGTCGTGCGGATGTCGTCGGAAAAGGGCTGCCCTATATCGTCGCTGAGCATGCTGGCGTAGTCGTAGGGTATGCCTATGTCACGCTTTACCGTCCAAGGCCCGCTTATCGTTTTACTGTTGAAAACTCTGTTTACGTTCAAGAGGGGTTAGCGGGTGAGGGGATCGGGAGCAAGCTTTTAGTTGAGTTGATTAAGCAGTGCGAACAAGCTGGATATCGCCAAATGATTGCTGTTATTGGCGATAGCAGCGCAGCTTCGGTTGCCCTACACAAACGCCATGGTTTTGAACAGGTGGGCTTGTTTCGCTCGGTGGGTTTTAAAGCGGGCGCGTGGAGAGATACCGCCATGCTCCAATTGGCGCTCGGGGCCGGTGATCAAGCGCCTCCGCAGGAAATTTAGTTTTTTATCGCAACAACTTGAAAATCATCATAAAATTAAAGCCGGATATTTAAATTATTGGACGCAATAAAATGGCGGACTACAAGACGGTAGATCTTTTTGGTGTTCCGGATGTTTTAAATGATCCGGTTGTGGTGCCTAAAAAAAGAGCACCAAAAAAAATCTTGTCTCAACAATCAGACAATCCGCCAAAATCATTGGCTGTCCAGTCTAGCTCTGGCAAGACGGCTGCCCCTAAGCCAGGCACTGCACCTTCTGCGACAAACTTACCAGGACAAGGATTTTTGCCCGGGCTTTCCCGCCGCGGACGCCCCAGACTCGCCAAACCAATCTCAGCGGTCGAGCGCACTGCCGAACATCGCCGTAAGCGTATTGCGAACGGTGCAAAACGGGTTGAAATTATTTTGGACAGTGATGTGTCGCAGGCTTTGGATAGATTGGCTGATCACCATCAAGAGCCGCGTAGTGACGTCATTGCGACGCTTATCCGTAAGGCCGCTACCCGTTTAAAGGGGTAACGGCTCCTGACTGGTTTTGCACGTAGAGTTAGTGCACGCGCCAACTAAAAAGAATCAACGTGCGCCAGGTCTATTGACAGGGCCACCTCGATTCATCCCCTCTCCGGCACCGCCGACTCCTACGCCAGGCGCCACGCCTACACCTGGCGCACCAGCACCCGCACCAGGCAAGACCCCCACGCCAGGTGCACCAACGCCGGGAGCTCTCACACCAGGCGCAACACCTACGCCCGGAGCGCCTACACCTGGTCCTGGCAATACGCCAACGCCAGGGGCGCCACGGTCCAAGGGTGTTGCCACACATCCAACTGGGAAGCCGGGCGCTGTGCATACCACTCTCGCATTGGCCGAGGCAGCGTAAAAACTCAGTGCGATCAGTGGTGACACGAGAGCGAGGCTAAGTGAACGATTCATGGATAAAGCCTATTAAAAAGGTAGGGAGTAGGGTGTACTCAAAAACATCCGACAAATCGCCGGTCTGCTCGCAACTGAGTTGCTCAAGCCAATATAGCAACATGAACCCACTCACAATTCTTCAATGCCAGACTTTGAGAGCATTTAACGACGGGCGCTTGCATACCGCTGCGCGTATTTCCAGCCAATATCAGCTAGTGGACGTGCTTTGCTGCCCGTTTCTTTTGCATCAGGTGCTGAAGACGTGCCATCTTCAGCGCGTTTAGCAATTCCTTGCAAAATAGCCGCCATACGAAACAGGTTGTAAGCAATGTAAAAGTCCCAATGCTCTTCACCCTTAAACCCTGTTGCTGCTGTATAGCGTTTAACGTAGTCGGACTCACTGGGTATGCCCAGCGCAGCGAGATTCAGGCCTGCTATCCCTCTCCAAAGGGTGGCAGGAATATGCCAACTCATGCAATGGTAAGCAAAATCAGCCATTGGATGACCGAGCGTTGCGAGCTCCCAATCGAGCAAGCCAATCGCGTGCGGCTCGGTAGGATGCAGCACCAGATTGTCTAAGCGATAGTCGCCGTGCACGATCGAGGTTTGATCACCTTCAGGAATATTTTGAGGCAGCCACTCAATGAGGGCATGCAAGGACTCAATATTTTCAGTATTGGCCTCCAGATATTGGCGACTCCAGCGCGCAATCTGACGTTGAAAATAATTACCCGGCTTGCCAAAAGTCTCCAGCCCAACTGCGTTGGGGTCGACCTGATGGAGCGCTGCGATCACGCGATTCATCTCATCGTAAACGGCGCCACGCTCTGCTTGGCTCATCCCGGGGAGTGACTGATCCACAATCACGCGTCCCTTTAGAAACTCCATGATGTAAAAAGGTGTCCCTACTACCTCGATATCATCACTAAATGCGAAGAGCTTTGGAACAGGCACGTCACTGTTCTGAAGCGCATTCATCACTCGATATTCTCTGTCGACCGCATGCGCAGAAGCCATCAATACACCGGGAGGTTTTTTACGCAACACCAGTTGTTGCGCTCCGGAGGTCAGCAAAAATGTAGGATTGGATTGCCCACCCGTCAGCGGCTGACAAGAAAGTGCACCACGCTCGACAATTCCTTGTGTGCGCAACCAGTCCTCCAGTACCTCCAACTTAAATTGACCGTACGTACCATCCGCGCCTGCAGATTGTGTTTGCACTTCACTCATAGCGAGCTCACCAAGTGCCCCCAGTCAACTGGCAGGGTGGTGCCCGTCATGGCTTGGCCAGCTTCTGAAGCGAGCAGCAAGAGAGGACCGTCCAAATCATCCATCTGACAAAAGCGTCGGAAGGGGACGCGCGCCTCAAGTTTTTTGCCGGCATCGCTTGCCAAAAATTCGTGATTCAAATCAGTCACAACATAGCCAGGCAAAATCGCATTGACGCGGATGCTATAACGTGCAAACTCCAACGCCAACGCTTTGGTGAACTGGATCACGCCTGCCTTGGAGGTCGCATACGCGACAACCGCACCGGCAACACGTTCGCCCAAGATCGACGAAATGTTGATAATGCTGCCTTTCTTTTTATGCTTGACCAGGCGTCGCGCCGCCTCAGTGTCGACCATCCAGCAGCCCTTGAGGTTGGTGTCGATCACGTCATCCCAATCTTTTTCGGTCTGATCCAGCGCAGGTTTCGCAACGGTCGTCCCTGCATTGCTGACGATAATGTCTGCCACCAAGCCAAGTGCTTCGATCTGATCAAAACAAGCATTCACGCTTTCAGCACTTGTGACATCTAACGACACTGCCGATGCTTGCGCACCGGTTGCCTTGATTTCTTCTACCAGTGACTGCAGCTTATCAGCGCGTCTGGCCGCCACCACAACGTGCGCGCCTGCTTGAGCAAGCACTTTGGCCATATGGCGGCCGATGCCGCTTGAGGCCCCCGTGACGAGTGCCGTGCGTCCTGTGAGGCTAAACAGGGCATGGCTACCTTGAGGATGACTCATGCTTGCGCTCCCAGGCGTTTCTCCGCTGCATCTAATATTTTGCGCGCCATGCTCCAACGATGAACCTCGCTTGGGCCGTCATAAATCCTGAACGCACGCATATCCAGAAAAATACGCATCACAATCGTTTCACCCGTGACGCCTTGACCACCGAGCATTTGCACACAGCGATCCACGACTCGCCACTCGGCTTCAGAGCAGGTGACCTTTGCTCGGCTGGACTCAAAATTACAAGTTTGTCCTTGATCCAAGAGCCATGCAGTATGAGCGATATGTAGTCGTGACGTCTGAATATCCATATCGTTGTCAGCAAGCATAAAGCCGACGCCTTCGTGCTTGCTCAACGCACGCCCAAAGGCTTGACGGGTGCGCGCATACTCGGTCGCGATGTCGTGCGCGCGTCGCGCCTGGCCCAGCCAGCGCATGCAATGCGTCAGACGAGCAGGTGCCAAGCGCACTTGTGCGTACTTAAAGCCGCGGCCAATCTCTCCAAGCACGTCGGTCGCAGGAATACGAACATTCGTAAATTCCATGACGCAATGGCCGCCGGTAAAGCAGCTATCCATCGCATCCATTTGGCGGGTGACACTGATGCCTGCGCGATTCATATCCGACAAGAACATCGTCGCTGAGCCGTCCTCCATCTTTGCCATAATGATGACG
This sequence comes from Burkholderiaceae bacterium, assembly GCA_030158305.1. Taxonomy (GTDB): domain Bacteria; phylum Pseudomonadota; class Gammaproteobacteria; order Burkholderiales; family Burkholderiaceae_B; genus Zwartia. The sequence goes on along the minus strand of JAOATE010000027.1, from coordinate 50,317 downwards.
TAGCTGGCCCCTTGCGCTCCAGTAATAAACCATTTGGTGCCGTTAATGACGTAATGATCTCCGTCTTTGACCGCAGTCGTCAGCATCATCGAAGGATCTGCTCCCGCTCCGGGATGGGGCTCGGTCATGGCAAAGCATGAGCGGGTCAGTCCTTGCACCTGAGGGCGCAACCAACGTTCCTTTTGCTCTTCGGTTGCAACCATCTCCATGAGGTGAATATTGCCCTCATCAGGCGCATGTATATTCATGGCGGTTGGACCAAGGGTCGAATAGCCAGCCTCTTCGAACACAATCGCTTTGTCAGTGTGGCTCAAGCCAAGACCACCCATTTCAATAGAAGCATGGGGTGTCAACAATCCTGCTTCACGCGCCAAGCCAACAAGCTGCGTACGCAGCTCTTCGGTGGGGCCGTGAGAAGTCGCGCGCGGGTCGGTTTCAAGAGGAATAATCTTGTCGGCGATAAATTGCCTTGTACGCTCTTGAAGCTCGAGCTGAGTGGGGGTCAGGGAAAAATCCATGTGGCGAGTCCTGTTTGCTGGGTAGGGCGAATCGGGCGAATGCTGACGAATCTTTAATATTACCTAATCAACAACAACTCGTACGAACAACTCGTCCATGCTCGGCAATAATAGCTATCATCTCACTACAGAACCTTGACTTCAAAGATTGGCTCATCATGCGCAGTATTGCTCACCCTGGAACACCTGACTCTCAACGGCTATTCGCTTCGCCTGTGCGGACCAGAACCCTGGACGGATTTCTCTCTAGTGGTCAAACCTTATTGCGAGCTGTAACTGAGTTTGCAGAAGCAATTGGTGCAAAAAGCGGGGCGTTTAGGCTAAATGGTGGTGCATTCGCGTCATTTAGCTACGTAATGCCGGCACTTTCAAAGTCCCCGGATCATGCCGTTTATTTCAGTGACACCTTTTACGTTGATGGTCGGGTCATGTTGGAAACTGCTTCCGTGACCTATGGTCAACGCGATGGCCGGCCATGGCTGCACTGCCACGCAGTATGGGTCGAACCGAGCGGTCGTCGTCATGGCGGTCATCTTTTGCCCGATCAGGTCGTGGTGGCAGAACCCATCCAGATCAGCGGCGTGGCGATCGATGGGGCAGCTTTTACAGTTTGTCCAGATGTTGAAACAAATTTTTCATTATTTTTACCCATTGCTAGCTCTGAAGCACAGCCATCGGAATCAGAGGCACCTCGTGCCTATGCGCTCAGAGTGGCACCCAATGAGGATCTGTGCACTGTGTTAGAGACCTTTTGCCAAGCGCATCAGATCCAACATGCAACGATTCTTGGCGGAGTGGGGAGTACTGTTGGCGCTATATTTCAAGATGGCCGAGTGGTAGAGCCTTTTGTCACGGAACTCCTGATTCGCTCTGGGCAAATTATTCGCGACGACCAGGGTCAGCCACGCGCCGAGATTGATATTTCGATCGTGGATTACAAAGGTGGCTTGACAGAGGGACGGCTGGCAAAAGGTGGTAATCCGATTTTGGTGACTGCCGAGCTTGTTCTATGTTCAAGCACAGCGGGCTGAGCCTTTCGCAGAGGCTGAATCGTTTTAAAATTCAAGTAATCATCAAAATTAAAATTAAAATACAGGGGATAGATCTTGCATACTGCACTGACAAAAAAACTAGGTATTGAGCACCCCATTATTCAGGGTGGTATGCAGTGGATTGGCCGTGCAGAGTTGGTCGCGGCGGTTTCAAACGCTGGTGCTTTGGGAACGTTGACGGCGCTCACACAACCAACACCCGAAGCGCTGCGTGATGAAATCGCGCGCTTACGGACCATGACGGATCGTCCGTTTGCGGTCAATCTGACATTTTTGCCGACACTCAAGCCTGTTCCTTATGAAGCATATCGTGATGTCATCATTGACTGCGGCGTCAAAATTGTCGAAACAGCAGGTAATAATCCGTCGGAGCATATGCCCGCTCTAAAAGCAGCGGGTATTACTGTTATTCACAAGTGCACGACCGCGCGTCATGCGCTCAAGGCCCAGCAAATCGGGGTTGACATGGTCAGCATCGATGGATTTGAGTGTGCCGGACACACTGGCGAAGAAGACATCCCAGGTTTGATCTTGATTCCTTCCGCCGTTGCCAAATTAAGTATCCCAGTGATCGCCTCTGGCGGCTTTAGTGATGGCAAAGGTTTGGTCGCGGCCTTGGCTTTAGGTGCAGAGGGCATCAATATGGGTACGCGCTTTATGTGTACACAAGAGTCTCCCGCCCACTTGAACATCAAGCAAGCCATTGTCGATAATGCTGAAACTGATACTGCATTGATCTTGCGTAGTCTGCGTAACAGCAGCCGTGTCGCACGCACACAGCTTGCGCAAAGCATCATCGACATGGAAAAAGCGGGTGCCACGATTCAAGAAATCGGCCCAAAAGTCGCGGGTGCGAAGGGTCGCCAAGTGTACGAAGAGGGTGATATCGAGGGTGGCATTTGGACGGTCGGCATGGTGCAAGGTCTGATCCATGACATACCAACCTGCGCGGTATTGGTCCGTCGTATTGTCGATGAGGCTGAGGCCATCATTGAGCAAAGACTGATGAAATTGACGGGTCGGAGTCTTGCAAGCGTATGAAGTCACTGAATGTTGATCTGCATCCGATTGTCAAAAAAGCTCAGCGAGCGATTGCCCTCACACGCACGCCAGGCTATCACTTTTGTGGCAATTTCTTTGATTTTGTTTATGATCAGGCAAGTCCCCAGCACTCTGTTGTGCATATTGATACTGAGCCACAAAACACCGATCGTGATCAAAGTGTCCATCTCGTGTTGTTGGCAATATTGGCGGATATGGGGTTGGCAACGGGCATTCGTTTTGGCTTGGATGACCGCACCAGACTGGCGACGGTTTCCCTCAGTCTTCAACTGACTGGCGCCAGACCGACCGGTCGCGTACAAGCGGTGACCAATACACAGGGTCACTTACAAGGTGCCAAGGGCAGCCAAGGCGTCAGCCTCACGCACATCAAGTCTGACGATACGCTGATCGCGGTGGGTTACGGTGCCTTTATGATTTTGCCGGTTCCCAACGGTGCTTCGTTGCCAGCCGTGCCGTGGGTCGAGAAAAAGGCTCCAGCGGATCCTCCACTGGATTTGCAAACACTCACGGACGACGAAAAGTGGATCTTGTCCCGCGTGAAAACAAGCATTGAGCATTGCCAAGAAACTGGCGATGATTTTGCGATGCACTTCCTCAATTTTCACCCTTACCCACAAGAGCGGGGGGCATATTGCGAAGTGCTCAATGGCCCGCATGTCGCCAATCGCGTTGGTCACGTTCAGGGCGGTGTGATTCTTGCCCTCGGCATGGTCACTGCCAATGCTGCTTTAGGTGATGAGTGGATGCTTTCTGGGGTCTCGGCAACCTATATCAGCCCCGGAGAGGGTGAGGCGATTCATGCGCAGTCCAAGATTATTCATCAGGGTCGAATGACGGCAGTCGTGCAAACGTCCATCTACAACAAAACTGGACGACAAGCACTTGAGGTGCTGAGCACCCATGCGCGTCGAGCAAGCACTACGTAGTCGTTGAATCCTCGGTTCCAGACGACAACCCTACGCGCGCGGCTTTGGTTTTGGGCGCTTTGTAGCGGTTGTAGCCCCAGAGGTATTGCTCGGGCATTTTGCGAATCATCTCTTCCATTTCTTGGTTGATCACAGTCGCAGCGGCTTCTGGGTCTTTGGGCAGAGGCTCAGACAGTTCTTTATGTCTGAGCGTGTAGCCCTGTCCAATGCCGTTGCGTTGTGCCGCCAAGATAAAAATAGTCGCTCCAGAGAGCTCTTGTAGTCTTTGCACCAATGTCATGGTGTAGGCAGGGCGTCCAAAAAAAGGTGCCCAAACGCCTTCGCCATCAGGCGGGACTTGATCGGGCAAGATTCCGATCGTGTTACCCCGCATGAGTGTTTTCACCAACGCACGGACACCTTTTTGATTGGCCGGCGCCATCTTGAGCTGTCTTCTCGTGCGCATTTCCACAATCCAATCCTGCATCCAGATCTTTCTGGGAGGTCTGAACAAAACGGTTGAGGGAAAATGGCTGCTGTAAACGGGGCCTAACAATTCAAAGCAACCGGCATGAGGTGAAAGCAAAATCACCCCTTTACCTCTAGCGAGCGCAACTTGAAATTGTTCCCAATTGTCACAGCTCAATTTGCTGTTGATAAATGTCTCGTTGCGGCGAGTCCACCAGAAGGGCATTTCAAACATCAATTGCCCGTTACTAAGCATTGCTGAGCGAAGTGTTTCGCGCGTTGCGTCAGGAAATGCTTGGCGTAAATTGGTCCACGCACGTTCTTTGTAGCGCCCAGGCAGCATCCATGCTAAAAAGCCAGCGGACCAGCCCAAGATTTGTAGGACGGTCAGCGGCAAAATGCCTAAGGTTTTAAAAAGCGCGGTCAACAGCCGAGGGACAAAAGTTTTGAGCATTCAATCAGGACACAAGTAGAGCGCAGACAAGCGCGTAGGGATAGAATAAGCGGGTTCACAGCCTTTCTGCAACTGCACACACACTTTATGAAAATTTCCGAACTTTCGACACCCGCTGCTTTGGTTGATATTGCACGTATGGAGCGCAATATTGCCCGTATGCAATCCCGCATGGACAGTCTGGGCGTCAGCTTTAGACCGCATGTCAAAACCTCAAAGTGTGTGGCTGTGACTCAAGCACAGATACAGGCAGGTGCGCGTGGGATCACTGTTTCGACACTCAAAGAAGCCGAGCAGTTTTTTTCAGCTGGCATCACCGATATTTTGTATGCCGTTGGTATTACCGCCAACAAATTCGCACAGGCGCTCGCACTGATTCGAAACGGCTGTGACCTCAAAATTTTGACCGATAGCGTTCAGTCAGCTTCCGCAATTTCTGCCTTTGGCATCGCCAATGATGTTCGCTTTAAAGTGATGATTGAAATTGATACTGATGATCATCGCTCTGGTATCAAACCTGAAAGTCCCCAACTCCTCGAAGTCGCCCATGCGTTGGCCGCGGGCGGTACTCAGCTACAAGGAGTGATGACGCATGCAGGTTCGAGTTACGACCTCAATACAACTGAGGCGCTCGAAAAAATGGCTGAGCAAGAACGCTCCGGTTGTGTCAGAGCCGCAGAGCGGTTGCGTGAAGCAGGTTTTTCCTGCCCTGTCGTCAGCGTTGGCTCCACGCCAACAGCGTTATCCGCTCGCAAACTCGAGGGCGTGACAGAGGTCAGAGCAGGCGTCTACGTGTTCTTTGATTTAGTCATGCATAACGTAGGCGTCTGCGAGACGGACGATATTGCTCTCAGTGTGTTGTCGACTGTGATCGGTCACCAAGAGGAAAAGGGCTGGGTCATCGTCGATGCAGGATGGATGGCCATGAGTCGTGATCGTGGGACACAAAAACAAACGAGAGATTTTGGTTATGGTCAGGTATGTAGCGCGGACGGCACACCCCTGTCAGGCTACACCATGACGGGTGCCAACCAAGAGCACGGCATCATTTCGCGAACGGGTGATCCTGATCTTTCGATTGTGAGTCGCTTTCCAGTGGGCACTCAGTTACGCATCTTGCCTAATCACGCTTGCGCGACAGCTGCTCAATTTCCAGAATATCAGGCCTTAAGTTCTGATCAAAACATTCAGACTTGGTCGCGCTTTTACGGTTGGTAGAGCAGTCGGCTCAATCTATCCATTGCGATAGTTGCGAATTGAGCCTAAGCACCAGACTCTTCACACTACGCCTCTATCTTTCTTTGAGAGGCTGGTGTGAACACAATAAGCAAACGATCCTTACAAACGCTTCCTTTTTTACTCTCGCACGCTCGCCCTAGCAAGGTGCTCGCTCGTCAGTGCGGGCAGGGGATGACGGAGTACATCATTATTGTTGCTCTGGTTGCTGTTGCAGCGATTGGGGTGTATCAATACTTTGGTCAGGTCATGCGTTCTCAGACCGCTGCAGTAGCCAAAGAACTTGCTGGCGAGGATGGAACGGCTCAGACAAAAGCCGCAAAAACAGCCGCCCAAGGTGCAAGTGGTCAAACAAAAGCAAAGTCTTTAAAGGGCTTCACTGGCAACGCCAGTGCGGCAAAGCGGTAATGTCTCTCGCAACCAAGCACGCACAGTACGGCGTGTCGCACCGCACAGGAGGTCCACGCGAAACCCTTCATGACCTGAGTCAAGTTGAATGGGTGTCACAACAAAAAGGACAAGCATTACTGCTTGGACTCGTGTTGTGTGGGGCAGGTGTTCTGGCATGGGTACTCATGCTAGAACTTGGTGAGAGAGTCCACGATCAGTCCTCATTGCATCGTGCGACGGATGCGGCTGCCTATAGCGCGGCACTGATGCAAGCACGCTCAATGAACTTACATGCCTATGTCAATCGCGCGCAGCTCGGTCATCAACTTGGCATGGCACACCTGATCGCTGTTGCGACCGCCTCCCAGTACAGAGCCAAGCTTGCCACTCAAGCTGCCAGGCGTAATCCACCTGCGAGCTTGATTGGTGCGTTTTTTGGACCACAGCACTCTATCGCTTACACCTCTGCACTGAGTGGTGGGATGAGCGAAACACTTTCGCAACATGCATTCAGAGATGCATATTTACGTCATGAGCGACAAGTGCATCAAGTCCTGGATCGGGTTAGGCAACTTCAGCTCAGAGATGCAGAACAGCAACGCCAACAATCGATTCATCACATGTTAATTGCCAATGTTGGGCAGAGTGGATCAGCATTGAAAGGTGACACACTGAAACAACTCGGCTTGAGTATCACCATCACTTTGGATGAGACCAAGGACTTGATTGACCAGTATTCTGGGGCTGACTCAGTTTGGCGCGACTTTCTGACTGGACTTGTTGGACAGTATGGTTTTTTAACTGAAAGAAATCGTACGTATAGAAATCTATGGATCGTCAATCCACGTTGCCCATTAAAAAGACATGAGTTACGTCGTAAAGGTCGCCTGCTACTTGGACAAGATGGCCAATGGGTGTCCGAAGAATCTCTTTCATTTCATGCATTGCGTCATAACAAAATAATTGGTTGTTATCACCGCGAATACCCGATGGGCTGGGCTCTACTCAATACCCATACGAACGAAAAAGGAGCACAACCAGCCCTGACACAAAACCTTGTCACAATGCCTGATTTTTCACGTCAAGCCTTTTGGAGGTGGTCACGTGCGCAGAGTGGTGCTGCGAGAAATATTTTTAGCGGCCGCCATAATCCACTTGCGCAAAGATACGCTCATAGTGCTTCCGTGAAATGGAGTTCAAAGGGCTTGGGGCGTTATGCACAGCTCAAAAAAGGTCGAGAACGCCAACCTGTGCGTATAGCCATCAAGGTATCTCAGAGGCTCAGTGCTGATAACCGTATTCAATCTCGGGCAGCCGCTCAAACTTATTTTTCGCCTCCAACGTCATCACGTGGTCAGGCGAAAAACCCGAGTTTATTTGAGCCCTTTTGGAGAGCGACCTTAATTCCAAATTTGAGTCATGAATGATCATTTCCTCGATTCATCAGCAGCAAGGTCAAGCTGCACTTGAAGCTATTTTAATTTGCATGGTTCTTGTCACGCTTTTATTGGCGATTCAATTTTCAGGGCATTATCGAACACGTTCTCTTGAGTTGCTAGGGGAGAGTGGCTATCAAACATTTTTAAATGCTGAACATGAGTCAAAGAAACATGCGGATGATGCAAAACCCTCAACACGAGGAGATCTATTAAAAACATTTGGAGAGCAGCTTTTAAATGTGAGTGGTCAAGGAGTCATTCGCGTTCAGCGAGAAACAAGACAGGCTATGGATAGTCGTCTGGCAGCAAATAGATTATTCGGTGCCGTGCCTTTGCAGCGTACCAGTTACCTTTATAGCCAGGACGGACATAGTCAATCATCGCGCGAAGTTCAGTCACGTATCGGTCGCTCAAAAGTCGCCTGGAGTGATGTGACAAACCCTACGCGGAAATTGTTACAGCCATATATCAGACCACTTGAAAAAATCGACACGCCGTGGCGTCGAAGGAAACTTCAGCTGGATTGGTTGAGCGATTGGGCTGGACAATCTCCACGTGTACCTAAAGCTAGGTTACGCCGTGAATGAAAACGTTCATTCTATTTATTTTTCTCTTGGCAAATATTAGTCAGTGTCTCGCACATTCACCCACCGTGGTGTGGGTAGGTGAGCGTCGGTTTGTCGGCGATCCAGATACTTTTATTAATCTTGAAAAATTGAGTGTGAGTGGACATGACATCCACATCAGTCATTGGGAAAGCGCACAAGGATTAAATGAGGTCATGCAAATACTGACAACTCAACTTCCCGAGGATACGCTGGCTTGGAGTGATGGAGACCTAATGCACATTCAATGGACAACGCCTGAGCAATCTCATGTATTGGTCGTTGTGCCAACGGCGGCGGATCGTGTCTCATTTTTTCATTCGAGCATTGGTATGTCTGTCTTCCAAGAAAACCGCAGTCAAGTTTCTAGTCACGACTTAAGGAAAACATTGTCTGATCCAAGTCTCAGCGCACAATTGATGATGGATGTCAGAGATCACTCCGTGGGTTCAGAGGCAGTCAGTTTGCTCTACTCCTCCCAACTATCCATAAAAAACTTAGCTCAAAAAATAAGAGACTCGTTAACAAAAAAGAATTGGTCGGTGACAGAGGCTCTGAAAATCCAACCACATTTTCTTCAAGATCACTCAATTAAAGCGACTCAAGCAGGAGCTTTGTTGCAAATCGATCTTGTGGATATAGGTCAATCATTTATGTACGTCAATTTGTCGGGAAAATTAAAGCCTTGAACGTTTCAAACGCAAAAGCGAAGTGGGTATTAATGTTGATATCAATCGCACTTGGTGGCGTATCTGCCTGGGCCCTTGATCAGCACTTGAAGGAAAAAACTGAGGAAATCGAGTTACGCACGCGACTGGATCAGATACCTTTAATGGTGGCGTCGAGAGATCTCAGTCGAGACACAATCATTGAGGAGGCGGATTATGTTGTCGAACAGTTTCCTGTTAAATGGGCACCTGATCAAGCACTCTCTGTAGAGCAAAGTGATATTTTGGTCGGTAAGCGTTTGATAACGGATCTTCGTGCTGGGCAGCCGTTCATGCAAATGCATTTACAAGACTTAGATGTAACGGGTGTGTCCAATCGCCTACAGCCTGGTCTCAAGGCAGTGTCCGTCACGGTCGATCCGAGTAGTGCGGCTTCAGGCTTAATTCGTGCAGGTGATCGTGTGGATTTGTTTGTTTCGCTCGACCATCAAGGTAAACGCTTGACGGCTGTCTTGCTGCAGTCCGTACAAGTATTGGGAACCGGTCATTTTTCTGATCTCAACACTCGTTTGGACGGCGCGACTTCGGTTTCGGATGCCAACATCACGCTCGCTGTTTCACACGAGGATGCGGTCAGAGTGATTGCCGCCCGCGAGGCAGGTTCAATTAGTGCCGTGCTGAGCTCTAGTCAGTCGTTGCCAGTTAGTCAGGCGGGTCAATCTGCCGCGGGAGACTTGGCAGCAATTCTCGGATTACCCACTCAGTCAGTCTCACGCATGATTCCGATCATGTACGGTGATCGCCTGTCCGCGGAGAGTGATGAGTCAGAGTCAGAACACATTGCGGCAGGCACAAGATGAAGCACCTAAAGTGTGGAATGGCTTTAGCCATGATGTGTATACCAATCTTAGCTTGGTGTCAGAATAACTTAACACTTGAAGTGGGATCTTCGACAGTATTAAAAATTTCTAAGGTTGATCGTCTGGCGATTGGTAATGGTGAAGTCGTGCAAGCAACGGTGATTAATCAAAATGAAATCGTTGTGTTTGGAAAAAAATCAGGAACAACAACGCTTGATGTTTGGCGCTCCGAGGGGCCGCGCCTTTCCTATAAAGTCAGGGTCATCCCAGAAGGTTTCTCTCGCGTTCAAGAGGAAATTAAAAATCTTCTCAAAACGGTTCCGATGGCAAGAAGTTCCGTTGTCGGTGACAAATTAATTGTCGAAGGCGAAAATTTATCTGATGCAGATCAAGCAAAAATTTCAAGGCTTGCACAGCGTTATCCGGAGTTATTAGACTTCACGAGTCAAGTGGGTTGGGACAAAATGGTCTTGCTAGACGTCCAGGTGATTGAGATTCCCTCCGTCCGTATACAAGAACTCGGAATTCGTTGGGACAGCAGCTTACCTTTACCACTAAGTGGTGCGGGAGGATTGTCTGGAGTGAAAGGATTGCTGTCCGCTCGAATTAGCGCACTTGCTCAAGCGGGTGAAGCGACTATTCTGGCGCAACCACAGTTGCTGGCCCGCAGTGGCGCGACAGCAAGTTTTGAGGCAGGTGGTGAGGTTCCCTATACAAACACTGACAAGGATGGCAAGAACTCAACCTCATTTAAAAAGTACGGTGTATCGCTCAATATCACCCCTCATGTGGATCGAAATTATGCCGTTCGATCAAAAATTGATATTGAAGTGAGTTCGGTAGATCAGACACTCGCATCCTCTGCGGGACCTGCACTCAAAATTAGACGTACCTCGACAGAATTTAACGTTCGTTCGGGTCAGACATTGGTATTGGGCGGTTTTGTATCGCGTGAGCGTTCGCATGACCGAGATGGTGTGCCGGGTCTCTCTGAGATACCTCTTGTGGGTAGCCTCTTTGGGGTCAATCGTGAATATTACAGAGAGACTGAACTTGCGATTTTTGTGACACCTGTCGTGGTGAATGCAGATCATCCGGGTATGGTTCAGCGAACGGAAAAGGCTGCATTCATTTTGGATCAAACCTTCGGGACAGAGCCTCGGCTCAATACTCCGGTCCATGATCGTCCGCACACATCAAACTGGCATCAGCACGATGACACACACTCACAGTGGGAGAGCGATACATCTTCGAAGCGTGAGTTTCAAACGATCGACCAATGGAGTCAAGAAGAATGATGGATTTGCTTATTGTGTATGAAGACGGTCGTCGTGAACGTATGCAACAGACTGTGCCTTTTACGTTGGGAAGAGGGATTGAATGTGAGGCGCGCGTCTCACACTGGCGCGTCGCTCGACGTCATTTACGTGTCACAAAAAGTCAGGATGGTTATCGAGTCGAAGACCTGGGGTCGTTATATGGCACGCGCGTGAACGGGCGAAAGTTTTCCATTCATTCTCCATTGATGGAAAGTGATGAGTTTATTGTCGGTCCATGCATGATCAGGTTGTTTCCAGTGATCCGCCATACTGAGCCCCCACTTTGTACGTCGACACCACTTGAACATGCAGTGAGAGACGATACTCAGAAGGAAATATCAAATTTTTCTACTGCTGAATATCGTGATATCCGACGCGAATTACACGCAGGCTTGATCAAGGCATTTGATTTACGTCGCCATGATATCGCTGCCTTATCAGAATATGCCCTAAGAGAACAGGCCATGCAGTGCGTGTCGGGCTTGATTCACGATCATGCGAGTCACTTAAGTGAGCACCAGCGACAGGAATTACTTGAGCTTGTTGTGGATGAAGCGGTTGGCTTAGGTGTGCTTGAGTCATTGTTGGCAGATCCGCATATCACCGAAATTATGGTCAACCGTTTCGACGAGATTTTCATTGAACGTCATGGACGTATTGAATCAAGTGGTTATCAATTCAGTGGTGAGCAAGCCGTGCGTGGTGTGATCGAGCGTATTGTTTTTCCATTGGGTCGTAGACTCGATGATGCATCCCCCATGGTTGATGCTAGGTTACGCGACGGCTCTAGAATCAACGCAGTCATTCCTCCTATTGCCATTCGTGGCGCAAGTATGACTATTCGTAAATTTTCCAAAAAAGGTCTTGATCTTGATGCCTTAGTGAATCATGGCACCTTGTGTGTTGAGCTCGCTCAGTTTTTAAAGCTTTGTATCATCAAGCGTCAAAATATCTTGGTATCTGGGGGGACAGGCTCGGGTAAAACGACCTTGTTAAACGTTTTAGCCAATTGTGTCCCGTCAGATCAGCGCATCGTCACGATTGAAGACTCTGCAGAACTCCACATTCATCACCCTCATGTGATGGCTCTCGAAGCAAGGCCTGAAAATGCCGAGGGGCGGGGGGCTGTTAGCCTGCGACACCTCGTGAGAAACGCACTGCGTATGCGTCCTGATCGTATTGTAGTTGGAGAGGTTCGCGGGCCTGAAGCGCTCGATATGCTAGCTGCAATGAATACCGGCCACGAGGGCTCTCTTACGACAATGCACGCCAACACAGCTAGAGATGCTTTGTCACGTCTTGAAACGATGATCCTTTCTGCTAATGCCGGTTTGCCACTTCATGCAATCAGGGAGCAGATGAGTTCTGCCATCAATCTGATTGTGCAACAAGCTCGGTTGCCGGACGGTCGTCGCGTGGTTGCTGCTGTGGCCGAGATTGTCGGCATGGAGTCAGGTTGTATTCAAATGCAAACTCTTGCAAGTTTTGATCACCAAACTAGTCTGACCATGCCAGGCGCCTTAATGCCTCAATGTTTTGAAGAATGGGGGCATGAGGTTCCATTCTCTTTAAAGCACTGGTTTTCACGAGCATGATTTATGTTGGGTTATTTTTTGCTTGCTTGTCTATTGCGATCGCTTGTTGGCTGATTCAGCACTTAGCAGGTTTTGCATGGGGTCGATATCGTAGTTCTGTTGAGCAACATGCTCAAACAAGTTTGTCGGAACTTTTTGTTTTTATTGACACGACACATTTATGGCCTGCTTTATGCAGTATCGCAGTGATGACTGGGCTTTCCGTATGGTTGCTGAGCCGCAGTGTGCTTGTTGCGGTCACCATGGGCGCTCTCATCCTTGTGCTTCCAAGAGTCCTGTTAAAGACTGCATTGCGTAGAAGGTTATGTCTTTTTGATTCTCAATGGCCAGATGCCTTGGCCGCGATTGCAGGTGCGTTGCGTTCGGGTGCAAGTATTGGAACGGCACTTAAACATTTCGCTGAAGACGCACCGACACCGATGTCTCAGGAGCTCAGTTTGGTGATGCGAGAGCACCGCATGGGCTTGCCACTCAACCAAGCCTTAGCTGAACTCAAACGACGGATGCCGACAGAAAGTGTTGAATTGGTGACCGCTTTGCTAGCCGTTGGTAATGCCTCGGGTGGATCACTGGCAGATTTATTAGAGCGGTTGTCAAATAATTTACGAGCACGTCAGCATGTGAGTGGAAAAATAAATATGTTGACCGCACAAGGAAAAATGCAGGCTTGGGTCATGGGTGCATTGCCTCTGGTTTTATTGGTCGCACTGAGTCAGATTGATCCGGCTTCAGTTGAGTTAATGTTTTTTAGTCAAACAGGGCAAATATTGTTAGCGGGGGTGTTGCTATTGGAGTGCTTGGGGATTTTGTGGCTTCGTCGAATCTTATCTATCGAGGTTTAGCGCAATGGAATATCTAGCGCTTGGATGTGCCATGGGCTCAGCAATTTTATTGACTTTTTTTGCTGCGATGATTGCTGCCAGGTTTTATGAACGTTCTAAGCCTTTTCTGAGCCAGTCATCACGGCATGATTCAGGCGCGTCTGCAAAGGATTTGACGTTCATATCATTCATACAAGCAAACCGCATTCTTTGGGGAATCACAGCGTGGTTGGGACGTCCTTTGGTGCCTTTTGTGACTTGGGGGCAGCGCAGGCGTCTCACCTTGCACCTCTCTCGCGCAGGTTTAACGTCTTGGGGGTATGTACAAGTTTATTGTTTGCAATGCCTATTCGCTTTCGTCGCGTTATTGATCAGTGTTTGGTGGTTGAATCAGTCCTTGCTCGATCTACAAGTGTCGGCATATTTTGTTTTATGTGCATGTACAGTGTTGGGCTGGTGGTGTCCAATTTTTTGGCTCAAGCGCAGACATCAGTTTCGCTTACGTCGAATGAGTCATCAGTTTCCATTTTTTCTAGATATGGTTGGTCTGGGTCTAGATGCTGGACTGAATCTTCAAGCCTCCATTCAATTGGCACTCGAGCATATTGACGAGGGGGCTTTACATCAAGAATGGTCAAAAATGCTGACTGATTTGCGGGCAGGGCAGTCGCGTGCTCAAGCATTGCGTCAACTTAGCCAGCGTCTCAATCTTCCCAGCACACGCCAACTGATTTCTTCACTCATTCATGGCGAGTCAATGGGTTTTAGTTTGGGGCGCATTATCCAGGTTTACGCCGATCAGCAACGCGCACAGCGTTTGATGCAAGCTGAAAAGCAGGCGTTGCAAGCTCCTGTCAAAATGCTTTTTCCAATGGCTCTTTGCATTTTTCCTTGCACCTTCATCATTTTAGGATTCCCGGTGATGGTGCAGCTATTAGGTCTAGCATGAAGGTATTCAAAGCAAATCGTTGGTGGCAGCGCGCTGGTGGTCTTTTGATACGACCCAAATTATCGGCGGGAGAGGTGCTGTGGTTGCAGCCGTGTTGGTCGATTCATACGTTTGGTATGAGATATCCAATTGCGGTGTTTTTTTTGGATCAAAACAATGTCATCTTGAAGGTCAAGACATGTGTTGTGCCAAATCGAATTGTATTTTGTCTCGGTGCAAAATCTGTTTGCGAGATGCTACCTATCCTAAGCGATCATTGTGACTCGACTTCAGAGGCACTCATACGCTCATTGTCTTTAAATACTGCAACGTAGCTTGTATAAAAACTACAGTACAACACTGAGGTTGCAACAACGTTAATTGGTACTTGAATGGTGGCTGCAGTGTTGGGTGCAAGACCCATGAGTGCGAGCAAGCTGATCAATGTATCGATCCCAAGGAAAACAGCCAGCCAACATAATCCGTAGACTAAAAACGCCCATTTGTTGCGCCAACAGGCAATCCAACTAAAAAATAATGCCTGAGTGATACGGATACCGTGCCACCCCACAAGGGCCGGAGCAAACCAAAAGACTGCAGCCATGATGACGTAAAAAATACCGAATATGAGCATCGGCGTTTTTACAGCTTCCATCAAAGGCAATAAGTCGTTTGTTTGCTCAACATTTTTGAGCGCTTCGGTGACTTCGCCTGAAAACGGCATAAAAACTGCCAGACCAAGCAATAAGCAAAATGCAACGTATAAGCCACCCATCGCGAGCAGACGGCGAAAAACGGAAGGTTGACGTAAAGGTTCAATCCACGTGCCAAGCAAAATCCGTTGCCCGGCGCTCGCATGCCGGCCAGCAGAAAGCGAAAGCAACGTTGCCGTTGGCATCAGGACGATAAAGAAAATCGGACCAATGGGCGGTGTAATGGTGGCAATCATCAGCATCAAGCTGACAAACATGGCCCAAGAAAAAAAGGCCAATGGTTGGCTGCGAAACAGTGACCAACCGTCTCGAACCCACATCCAGCCGGCCAGCGCAGGTAAGGGAACTGCTTGCATCAGGAATCCTTGGGAAGTGCCATGCTGGCACTAATTGTTCTTTGAGTCAGTATGCGCTCAAAATGACCTGGGTCATGCGGCTTGAGCGTTTGAGCAGGGCGGGGTAAGTAAAAGTCATACAGTCTTGAGATCCAAAAGCGCAGTGCTGCACCCCGAAGCATGGCAGGCCAAACACGCCTTTCGGCTTCAGTGAAAGGGCGAATGCTTGCGTATGCCGCCAGCCAAGATTCAAGAAGTTCAGGCTGAAACACTCCATTTGCATGGTCGATACACCAATCATTGACGCTCACTGCAACGTCAAAAATCCAAGTGTCAACGCCCGCAAAATAGAAGTCTATGAATCCACCCATGACAGGATGATCGGGGGTGCCGGCAAATAAAACGTTATCGCGAAAGAGGTCACAATGTGAGGGGCCGCGAGGCAGTGACTTGAAGTCATCAGACTTGGCCAGCCCTTGCTGCTCTGCGAGCGTGTCCTGCAACAATTTGGCAAGATTCTGGTCAAGAAAGGGCATGACGGTTGGTGCGGTAGTTTCCCACCAAGGCAATCCACGCAAATTAGGTTGCTGGATCGAAAAATCTAGCCCCGCCAAGTGGGCTTTCGCGAGTGTTTCACCCGCAATTGCGCAATGTGTGCGGTTCGGCTTTGGTTCGTAGCTGCCAGGGAGTTTTGAAACAATGGCTGCAGGCTTGCCATGCAAGGTAGAGAGTCTTTTTCCATCTCTCCGCGTTTGCGGCTGAGGAACAGGAATCGCTTTTGCAGCAAGATGGTGCATAAGCTCGATGTAAAACGGTAACTGTTCGGCCTTGAGAACCTCAAAAAGAGTCAGCACAAACTCTCCCTGAGTGGTCGTCAGGAAAAAATTGCTGTTTTCAATCCCGGCAGCAATACCCTTTAAGGCTATGAAATCGCCTAGGGTGTAATCAGCCAACAAGGTACGGGCGTCAAATTCGCTGACTTGAGTAAATACTGCCATAGGTGTGGGACGTTGCTTTTTTCGTAAGATGCTGCGATTTTAGCAAGGTTGCCTTCCTCGGAACCAAGCGTGTCACAATTTGGCTGATCCCAAGCCATATAAAATAGTGAAAGTCCGGTTTGGACGTTTTTGAGCCATTAGATATATGTCCATGCCAGAACAATCCTGGAAGTTAAGCGTTGCGCCGATGATCGATGTGACAGACCGACATTGCCGGTTTTTTCACCGTTTGCTTGCTCCGCACGCGCGTCTCTATACAGAGATGATTACGACCGGCGCGCTGACGCATGGCGATATTCACAGGCATTTGGACTTTAATGAGCAAGAGCATCCGGTTGCCCTTCAGCTCGGAGGCAGTGAGCCCGAGGCGCTGAGCCAAGCCGCCCGACTCGGTGCGCAGTGGGGCTATGACGAAATCAATCTCAATTGCGGTTGCCCATCTGAACGCGTCCAAAAGGGTGCTTTTGGGGCTTGCTTGATGGCTGAGCCAAAGTTAGTGGCGGATTGTGTCAAGGCAATGCAAGATGTGGTCAGCATCCCTGTGACGGTTAAGCATCGATTAGGCTTGGACTACAACGATGATTACGGTTTTGTGCGTGACTTTGTTGGCACCATTTACGACACGGGATGTCGCATTTTTGTCGTGCATGCGCGTAATGCGGTTCTAAAGGGCCTCACCCCTAAGGACAATCGCGATATTCCACCTTTGCGTTATGCAGATGCCGCCAAGTTAAAACAAGACTTTCCTGAGGCCACCATTGTTTTAAATGGAGGACTGTCAGGTGTAGAAGACTGTTCTCAAGCGTTGGAGACCTTTGATGGCGTGATGCTTGGCCGTGCGCCTTGGCATAACCCTGGCATCTTAAGCGAGTTGTCCGCAGCCTTCTGGCCGAACGAAAGCGTGATGCAAGAGGATGCGCTCATTGATCAGCTAGTCGCCTACGCTGCCAGTCAAATTGAGCGCGATACCCCTTTGCGTATTGTGGTGAGACCCTTGCTGGGCTTGTTTAACGGTAGACCGCGCTCGCGCTTGTGGCGACGGATGTTATCTGACTCCAAACTGTTAAACGCGAATGATCCCAATCTCATTCGGCGGGCATGGTCAGAAATTGGTGGCTATGCGCCTCTTGATACCTTTAAGACTGAGCCACTTGTGACTCGCAGTCACTCAGACTAACGCTCAAGCCTTCGGGCGCTGGTTGTCTTCTTCGGGCCAATCGCGAATGTAGGCTTTAAGCATGGAGTTTTCAAATTTTTGTGCCGCGACGATGGCTTGGGCCATATCGTAAAAAGAAATGACACCCATCAATACCGTTCCATCCATGACTGGAATATAGCGGGAATGATTTTCAAGCATCAGTCGCTGTACTTCGTTGGCATCTGTATCGGGTGACACACTGATAGGTTTGTCATCCATAATGCTACGAATACTGGTGGAGCCCACTGCACCATGGTTGCCGTTGACATGCCGGATAATCTCACGGAAAGTCAACATGCCGGCCAGGTTGCCTCGATCCATAATGACCAATGACCCAATGTCTTGCTCGCTCATGGTCTCAAGTGCTTGAATGACAGAGGTCTCGGGCGAAGCGGTAAAAAGCGTATTGCCCTTGACCCGAAGAATTTCACTGACCTGTAGCATGATGCGTCTCCTTTTTGCTGCTTTGAACAGATTGTACGTTCAGCTTGTCAGAATTGTCATTCTGCAACAGCACATCGCCCAACATGGAATCTTGATTGTCTTGAATATAGATCGATAAAGCGTGTTTGAGGGCAGGTTGCTCATCAAGTTGCAAAGTGTGGCGATTGACAAACAACTGCGCTAACAAGGGTGTCAAACTCGTTGAGCTAGGATCGCATACCAGCACCCAGTGTTCACGCTGCCGGATTTGTGCTGCAGCGATGAGTCCTAAGTCCTGCAATGTGGCAAGAATTGAGGCGGCCTGATCTTCTGTCAGTTGCAGTGCTTCGGAGATGTTTCTAATGCGTAGACCCGGTGTTTTTTGCGAACGAGAGCGATCAAGCAAGCTGAGCGTGGCCAGTGCATCTTGCAGACGGTCACCGGGCTGTGCGGAGCCACGCATTCGAACATGCCGTAAATAAGGCAGGTTGGCTGCAACAATTGCTCCGAACAAGATGCTGAGCCAAGAGAGATAAACCCATATTAAGAAAACAGGGAGGGCAGCAAACGCCCCATAAATCATGGTGTATGTTGAAATTTGAGAAACATAAAACGCAAAGCCTGATTTCATGACTTCTAACAAGACCGCGACTAAGAGACCTCCGATGAGGGCATCTCGGGGCGCGACCCGGGCGTTTGGGACAATGATAAATAACGCGGCAAATCCAGCTGTGCTGACAACAAAAGGTGATACTTTCAGAGTCATCTCTAAAAGGTCGGGTATTTGCGAGATCACGCCAAAAGATTCACGAGCCAGAAGCGCAGTTGCCCATAGACTGGCGCCTGTCATGAGCGGACCGAGCGTCAGGAGCGCCCAGTAAACAAGCAGCCGTTGACCCATGCCGCGTGGTTTGCTGACACGCCAGATTTCATTCAGGGCTTTATCGACGGACAGAATCAGTAACAACACCGTAATGACTAAAAAGCTGCCACCAATCGCCGTGAGTCGGCTCGCCTGTTGGGCAAAATCGTTGAGGTAGGTCATCACATTTTCAGAGACGACCGGCGGCATCAAACTGTTCGTTAAAAAAGCCTGCAAAGCATCGCTGAATTCGTGAAATTGAGGAAAGGCAGTAAAAAGCGCGAGCGCGACAGCCAGTAATGGAACAATCGCCAAAACCGTTGTGAAAGTCAGGCTGCCGGCCAGATCAAACGCATCAACTTGACTGAGCCTCTGTGCGCTGGACAGCATGATTTCTCGCCAAGCGGTCAGCTTTGCATGCTTGTTTGTGACAGGAGGCGGTTGAGTGTTCACTGAATAAAGCTCCTCGTACCAATCGTACGCAGGTAGGGGTACTGTATTGTTTACCCTTACCCGAGCGATAATAGCAGTATGAAGCCAATTATCAGCCCCTCCACCGCACCCGTTCAACCCACCCTCAATGTTGCGTTGCAGCGAACTGCAATGCTTTCTCTCATTGCACTCTTTGTATTGTGCATTCTTTGGGAAATTTGGCTTGCACCACTGCGGGCGGGCGGCACTTTATTGTTTTTAAAAGCACTACCACTCGCCTTTGCCTTTCGTGGAGTTTCCAAGGGCAGTTTGTATACGATTCAATGGGCATCTATGCTCGTGCTGTTGTATTTAATGGAAGGCGTCGTCAGAGTGATGTCAGACCCACCAGGCCCTTCGATTGTGATGGCTTGGATTGAGATCGTCCTTTCCTCAATATTTTTCTTTGCCGCTTTGTTTTACGTCCGACCTGCCAAGCGCTTTGCCAAGCAGCTTAAAACACAAGCTGAGGCAACGGCCCATGCCAATTCTACGGATCCGCAGCAGTCATGACATCACCCCTCAATACAAGCCGTCAAGGCGTGGACAGTTTCAGCGCGCTCTCCACCAACAATAGTTTTGCGGCTCTCGGATTAGAGTTTTTTACGCGCTTACCGACCACTCCGCTTAAAAACCCAAGGTTGGTCGACGTCAATCAAGACGTGGCAGCCCTGTTGGGATTTTCTGCGCTGGCACAAAAGTCGCCAGAGTTTCTGAGCGTGGTGAGTGGTGCGGCACCGATGCCGGGCGGAGATACTCTTGCTGCGGTCTACAGCGGTCACCAATTCGGTGTGTGGGCTGGACAGCTCGGGGATGGTCGAGCGCATTTGCTGGGTGAAATTGTCGCGCCTTCGGGAAACTGGGAGCTTCAGCTCAAAGGGGCTGGCATGACACCTTATTCTCGGATGGGCGATGGGCGCGCTGTCTTGCGCTCCTCAGTGCGAGAATATCTAGCGAGCCAAGCCATGCACGGCTTGGGTATCGCGACCACGCGAGCGCTATCCTTGGTCTCTGCCGATGATCCTGTGATGCGCGAAACAGTTGAAACCGCGGCGGTTGTGGCTCGAGTCGCGCCAAGTTTTGTGCGTTTCGGATCGTTCGAGCACTGGGCCTCTCGCAAGAGGCCTGAGTTAGTTCGCAAACTCGCGGACTATGTCATTGAACGTTTTTATCCTGAATGTCTGCATAATTCATCAGGCGTTCCAGACTCACCAGACATGCGCTATGTCATGTTTTTGGAGGCCGTGGTGAAAAGGACGGCCCAGTTAATGGCGAGCTGGCAAGTGGTGGGCTTTTGTCACGGTGTCATGAATACGGACAATATGTCGATTCTTGGCTTGACGCTTGACTATGGCCCCTACGGCTTTATGGATGGTTTTGATGCGCGCCACATTTGTAATCACACCGATTCGAACGGCCGCTATGCGTGGCATGCGCAACCCGCAGTTGCGCACTGGAACCTGTATCAGCTAGCCAACAGCCTGTTTTCAATCGTGCCGGATGCTGAGGCGCTGAGGGCTGCGCTCGATCAGTTTGAGCCGACTTTTCTGCAAGCGATGCAAACGCGCATGAGTCAAAAGCTAGGTCTAAACACTTGGCAGGCGGGTGATGAGGCGCTAATTGATGACCTTTGGAGCGTGATGCAATCGAGTCATGCTGATTTTTCAATGACGTTTCGTCAACTCGCTTATGCACCTGGCTTGACTGACGCTGCGGCGGCACAGGTGTCCCACGACTTAGGCGGGACAGTGGGTGACGGCTCTGGTGCGTTAAGGCCTTTTATTGATCTCTTCCTAGACAGGGACGCTGCGGGAGCATGGTTAGCCCGCTATCAAGACCGAGTGACGCTGGAGTCTGTCCCATGGCAGCAGCGAGTTTCTGGCATGCTTGCCGTCAATCCTTTGTATGTCTTACGTAATTACTTAGCTCAGCAAGTGATCGAGGCCACGCAGCGCGGCAACTTTACCGAGCTAGGGGAAATGATGACATTGCTTGCAGACCCTTTTACCGCCCAAGCCGGTATGGAGCGTTACGCG
This sequence comes from Burkholderiaceae bacterium, assembly GCA_030158305.1. GTDB lineage: Bacteria > Pseudomonadota > Gammaproteobacteria > Burkholderiales > Burkholderiaceae_B > Zwartia. The sequence continues at coordinate 28,958 of JAOATE010000027.1, read as the reverse complement.
GCGATGCCGCCGCATTGGGCAAGCAAAATTGAAGTCAGTTGCTCTTCCTAGTGCAATAATGTCGTTTTGTTGCGTGTATCCCTTTGAGCACGCCCAACCTTGACGGTTCGTTTCTATGTCTGGCAACACTCTCGGTACTTTATTTTGTGTCACCAATTTTGGTGAATCTCACGGACCTGCGATCGGCTGTGTGGTCGATGGTTGCCCGCCAGGCCTGTCGTTGTCCGAGCAGGATATTCAATTTGAGCTTGATCGACGCCGTCCTGGAACCTCGCGTCACGTGACGCAGCGCCAAGAGGCAGACCAGGTCGAAATCCTGTCCGGCGTTTTTGAGGGCAAGACAACAGGCACGCCAATTGCCTTGTTGATCCGAAACGTGGATGCTCGCAGCAAGGATTACAGCGCTATTTCGGATACTTTCCGTCCGGGGCACGCTGATTATGCCTACTTCAAAAAATACGGTGTACGAGATCCCCGGGGTGGCGGTCGTTCTTCGGCCAGGCTGACGGCTCCTACAGTGGCGGCCGGTGCGATTGCCAAAAAATGGCTGTCTGAGCAATACGGTATCACCGTGCGCGGCTACATGAGTCAACTCGGTCCAATACCCATGCCGTTCAAAAGCTGGGAGCATGTTCCCAACAACCCTTTTTACTCGGCAGATCCGGATATCGTGGCTCAGCTTGAGTCCTATATGGATCAATTGCGTAAAGACGGCGATTCAGCCGGTGCGCGCATCGAAGTTGTCGCCGAGGGGTTGCCTGCGGGTTGGGGCGAGCCTATTTACGATCGCCTGGATGCGGATATTGCTCATGCCATGATGGGGCTCAATGCTGTCAAAGGCGTTGAAATTGGTGCTGGATTTCACAGTATTGTGCAACGCGGTTCCGAGCATGGCGACGAAATTACCCCTGAGGGTTTTTTGACCAATCATGCCGGTGGCGTGTTGGGGGGTATTTCAACGGGGCAGCCAATCACTGTCAGTTTGGCAATTAAACCAACTTCCAGCATTCGGATCGAGCGCCGGTCGGTCGATCGTGCCGGCAATCCTGTCTCTGTGCAGACCTTGGGTCGCCATGATCCGTGTGTCGGAATTCGTGCGACGCCCATCGCCGAGTCACTGCTCGCGATCATTTTGGCGGACCATGCCCTGCGCCATCGTGCCCAGTGTGGAGACGCACCCAGCAAAGGCTAGTGACAGGCCTGCTATGGCATAATCAAGAGCTAAACCTATCCAATGAGTGTGGCAGAGACAGCGTTATGAAAAAAACCTTATACGACAAGTTATGGGATGCCCATGTGGTTCACGAAGAATCAGATGGCACCGCTATTCTTTATATCGATCGTCACCTGTTGCATGAGGTGACCAGTCCTCAGGCCTTCGAGGGTCTCGATTTGGCTGGCCGCAAGCTTTGGCGCCTCAATGCCAACTTGGCTGTGGCAGACCATAACGTTCCGACGACTGATCGGGCCCAAGGTATTACAGATCCTATTTCTAAGCTTCAGGTCGACACTCTTGACGCCAACTGTGAAAAGCATCAGGTGATTGAGTTTCGCATGAACGACTTGCGTCAAGGCATCGTGCATGTGATCGGCCCTGAGCAAGGCGCTACATTGCCAGGCATGACCGTTGTGTGTGGTGACTCCCACACCAGCACGCATGGCGCAATGGCTGCGTTGGCGTTCGGTATTGGTACCTCCGAAGTCGAGCACGTGATGGCGACGCAAACGCTGCAAGCCAAGAAAAATAAAAACATGCTTGTGCGCGTCGAGGGTGCTTTACCCGCAGGCTGTACTGCTAAAGATATTATTTTGCACATCATCGGTGTGATCGGCACCGCTGGTGGGACTGCGCACGCCATCGAGTTTGCCGGCAGTGCCATTCGTGATTTGTCGATCGAAGGCCGCATGACCCTGTGCAACATGTCGATCGAGGCGGGTGCCCGTTCTGGCATGGTGGCCGTTGATCAAAAGACGATTGATTATTTTGTAGGCCGTCCGTTTGCACCGAGCGGTGCGCTTTGGGATCAAGCGGTCGCGTATTGGAAAACCCTGCACTCAGACGAAGGTGCGCATTTTGATCGTGTCGTAGAAATCGATGCGCGTCAGATCGTACCCCAAGTCACCTGGGGAACTTCCCCTGAAATGGTCTTGCCTGTGACAGGTCGCGTTCCAGATCCAGAGCGCGAAAAGGATGAAGCCCGTCGAAGCGGCATGGAGCGCGCCCTTGAATACATGGGTCTCAAGCCCAATACTGCGATTCAGGACATCAAAATTGATCGCGTCTTCATCGGCTCTTGTACCAATTCACGCATTGAGGACTTGCGTGCTGCTGCGGTGGTCGCACGCGGCAAGCGCGTGGCGAGCAACGTTCGTCAGGCGATGGTCGTGGCAGGTTCTGGACTTGTTAAAGCCCAAGCTGAGCGCGAAGGGCTCGACAAGATCTTCATCGAAGCGGGTTTTGAATGGCGCGAGCCAGGCTGTTCGATGTGTTTGGCGATGAATGCCGATCGACTCGAACCCCAAGAACGTTGCGCCTCGACATCAAATCGTAACTTTGAAGGTCGTCAAGGGCAGGGTGGTAGAACCCATCTCGTGAGCCCAGCCATGGCAGCAGCTGCTGCGATCGCTGGTCATTTTGTCGACGTACGTAACTTCCGGTAAGCAGACATGGACGCATTTACAACACACCAAGGACTGGTCGCTCCACTCGATCGCGAAAACGTCGATACAGACCTGATTATTCCCAAGCAGTTTCTCAAGTCCATCAAGCGTTCTGGCTTTGGCCCGAACCTCTTTGATGAGATTCGTTATTTGGATCACGGTGAGCCTGGCATGGATAATTCCAAGCGCCCGCTCAATCCCGATTTCATCCTGAATCATTCACGCTATCAGAATGCTTCGATTTTGTTGGGTCGCAAAAACTTTGGTTGTGGCTCCAGCCGCGAGCACGCGCCTTGGGCGCTTGCGCAGTATGGCTTCCGTGCCGTGATTGCCCCGTCTTTTGCGGACATCTTTTTTAACAACAGTTACAAGACTGGCTTTTTGCCAATCGTCCTGACTGAGCTTGAAGTTTCGCGGCTGTTTGATGAGGTCCGTGGCTTTGTGGGCTACAAGCTGACGATTGATCTCGAAAAGCAGTTGGTGATTGCACCAGACGGTCGCGAGATGCATTTCGACATCACCGCGCATCGCAAATACTGCCTGCTCAACGGTTTGGATGAAATCGGCTTGACCTTGCGTCACGCGGACAAAATTCGCAATTACGAAAATGAGCGTCTTGCCCGTCATCCTTGGCTGGATGTAGTGCCTATTGGCGCGAGATAAATCACTTTATATCGGGCCGGTTCGCCGGCCCATTATTTTTTAGATGAGTCAAACATGACAAAAAAAATCGCAGTCTTACCCGGTGATGGCATCGGTTCAGAAATTATTGAGCAGGCTGTTCGCGTGCTGAGTGCAGTGGCTCCAGAGTTAGAGATCAACCATGCGCCAGTGGGCGGCACAGCGTATGATTTGCATGGCCATCCCTTGCCACCCGCAACACTCAAACTTGCTCAAGAGTCCAATGCGATTTTGTTTGGTGCAGTGGGCGATTGGAAATACGACAAGCTTCCTCGCGAGCATCGGCCTGAGCAAGCCATTTTGGGGCTGCGTAAAGCGCTTGGTTTGTTTGCAAACTTACGTCCCGCCATTTTGTATCCAGAGTTGGCCAATGCCTCCTCACTCAAGCCTGAAATCGTATCCGGATTGGATATTTTGATTTTGCGCGAGCTGACAGGTGATATCTATTTTGGTACGCCACGCGGTATTCGTACTGCGACGGATGGCCCTTACGCAGGATCTCGTGAGGGTTTTGACACGATGCGTTATGCCGAGCCTGAGATTCGACGTATTGCTCATATCGGTTTTCAGGCAGCCCAAAAGCGTAAAGGCAAATTGTGTAGCGTCGACAAAGCCAACGTGCTCGAGACCTCGCAGCTCTGGCGTGACATTGTGATTGATGTTGCGAAAGACTATCCCGATGTCGCGCTGACGCATATGTATGTTGATAATGCTGCTATGCAGTTAGTGCGTGCGCCGCGTGAGTTTGACGTGATCGTCACTGGCAACTTGTTCGGTGATATTTTGTCTGACGAAGCTGCGATGCTGACGGGCTCAATCGGCATGTTGCCTTCGGCCTCATTAAACGCTTCCGGTCAAGGTTTGTATGAACCCAGCCACGGCTCTGCACCAGACATCGCAGGCCAGGGCATTGCCAATCCGCTTGCGACGATTTTGTCTGCCGCCATGATGCTTCGTTATTCTTTGGATAGCGCAGCGATTGCCGATCGTATTGAGCAGGCCGTGCAAAAGGTGTTGCAGCAAGGCCTCCGTACTGCTGACATTTATGAGCCGGGTACCACCAAGGTCGGTACCGCTGCCATGGGTGACGCTGTGTTGAAAGCCTTGGCCTAATGGCAATCCCGCCCAGTCGCCTTTTGGCGCTGGGCTAAAATATTAAATATCTAATACCTCATTGTGGTTTTGTTGAAATGAAAAAATCGGTCGGATTGGTAGGTTGGCGCGGTATGGTTGGATCTGTTCTCATGCAGCGGATGCGTGATGAGGGTGATTTTGATCTGATTGATCCCGTTTTTTTCTCCACCAGCAATGCCGGAGGTCGCGCACCTGAGTGGGCCGGTTCAACCGCCCTCCAAAATGCGTTCGATATCGAAGCCCTTAAAAAACTACCTATTATTGTGACCGCCCAAGGCGGCGATTACACCAGTGAGGTTTATCCTAAACTACGTGCTGCAGGATGGACGGGAGTCTGGATTGATGCCGCCAGCACCTTGCGCATGAAAAATGATGCCATTATTGTCCTGGACCCCGTGAACCGTGATGTGATTGATGCGGGTTTGCAGCGTGGTGTGCGCGATTACATTGGTGGCAATTGCACCGTAAGTTGCATGATGATGGGTCTGGCTGGTCTGTTCAAGCATGACTTGATTGACTGGATGACTAGCATGACTTACCAGGCAGCCTCGGGCGGCGGTGCGCAACACATGCGCGAATTATTGACCCAATTTGGTTTGCTAAACGCAGCTGTCCAGGCTGAGCTCGCCGATCCTGCTTCTGCTATTTTAGAAATTGATCGGAAAGTGTTGGCAACTCAACAATCCGGACAATTACCAACCGAGCATTTCGGTATCCCGCTGGCAGGCAATCTGATTCCTTGGATCGACAAAGACCTCGGCAACGGAATGTCCCGCGAAGAATGGAAAGGCGAGGCTGAAACGAATAAAATTCTTGGCCGCGGCGAAGGTTTTGGTTCTACACCAATCCCGATTGATGGTTTGTGCGTGAGAATTGGAGCGATGCGTTGCCATAGCCAGGCGCTCACCATCAAACTCAAGCGTGATGTGCCGATGGACGAGATCGCAGAGATCATTTCGCAAGGTTCTGCTTGGGCCAAGTTTGTCCCAAACACCAAAGAGGACACACTGCGTGAATTGTCACCAGTATCCGTAACCGGCACGTTGGATATTCCTGTCGGACGGATGAGAAAGCTTTCTATGGGGCCTGAGTACCTTGGGGCCTTTACGATTGGCGATCAATTACTGTGGGGCGCTGCAGAGCCTCTGCGTCGCATGTTACGCATTACGCTCGGCGAGCTCTAAGTCAAGGAAAATTCTATATGGCACGGCAATTGAAAAGCTCTGGTGTGTTGTTGCGGCGCACTGCCACCTCGTTGATGCTTTATCTGGGGCTGTCTTTGACGGGGCTCAATGTGACTCAGGCTGCGCAACCAGGACATGGTCGCGTCATCTCGGTTGCCGGCACACCGCTTCAGGTTTCCGTGCCGATGAATGGACTGACTCCGGACGATCTCAAACTATTAAGCGCCTCAGTGGCTGAGTCTGCGGCTTGGGCACAAGCTGGTTTAACTCTGCCAGCGTCAATTGATTCTTTATCTGTCACGATCGAGCCGGGGTTGAATGCGACCTCGCGTAATCTTGTGCTGCGCTCCACTCAAGCGGTGAATCGTCCGGTGGTCGATGTCTTGATTCGACTGACAACGGCTTCTGGGACGACGTCGATTCAGTCCAGTTACTTAGTGTTGTCTAGCGAGTCATCTCCTAAAGCTTCAGGTTCGGTTCGCGTAGTCAAAGGGGATACCTTGTATGCGATCGCCTTGGAAAAAGCTGTCAGCGGCGCAGACATCTATCAGGTGATGTGGTCAATTTACGAGGCAAATCCGCAAGCCTTTATTGCCGACAATATGAACTTGCTTCGTGCGGGATCATCTCTCACTATTCCAGATGCAGCCACGATGCGCGCTGTCGATGCCAAGTATGCGCGTTCGATGTTTGCAAAGCATGATCAAGCCTTTCGAGCGCGTCGAGGCTCAGGTAAAGCTGCGGTGACTGTGCCGACTGTCACAACTCCGAGCGCGCAAACTGGCGCCGTCACGAGTCCTCCGTTGGCCTCTGGAACCGCTCCCACAGGTGATCAGGTTAGACTTGCTTCGACTAATCCTGCTGATCAACAAGCGGATGCCAAAGTCGCGACCGCAAACGAACTGCGAGAAATGCAGTCTCGAGTGGAGTCTTTGCAGAAAAACGTAGAGGAATTAAAAGAGGCTCTTCAGAAAAGTCAGGCTGCTTCTAGCTCTGTCGGTACAACAGGGAATTCAGGCCCAGCTGGATCATCTGGAGCGACCGGAGCAACTGGAGCCACCGGAACCTCCGGAACCACCGGAGCTTCGACAACTTCGGGGACTCGGGGGGGTGAAGGTTCATCCGCCAGTGGGTCCAATGCCGGCACCGGCACAACGGCTTCTGGTGAAGTAAAAACGGGGATGGCTAAGTTAAAGCAATATGCTTCAGACCATGTGCTTGGATTTGTGCTGGGTATTTCCGCTTTACTGGCACTGATCATTGCCTTCCTCTTAAAACGGGCGGATCGGCAAGCTCGTGCCGAGGAGTTGGATCATGCGCCTCAATCCAACGCTGCAGTCGCCTCGAATTTTGATCAAAAGCTTCAGTCGATTGACTTGAATTTGTCAGCGGATGACAAGCCGTCGAATGCGGCTGGATCCAGCAAAACAGGTGTCTGATTCACGTGTTTCGGTCTCAGCAGAGTCACTAGAGAGTGACTTTGCTCAGTCCTCATCGAGTGGCGTTGCTTTAAATAGGATTGCACTCGGCATTGCTTATGATGGTCGACCCTGGCAAGGTTGGCAAAAACAACCACATGGACAGACTGTCCAAGACACGCTAGAACGTGCACTTCAAGCTTTCGTGGGCGCATCTGTCAACACAGTTTGCGCAGGTCGGACAGACACAGGAGTGCACGGACTCAATCAGGTGGTGCATCTGGATACGACGGTCAATCGACCATCTGAGTCTTGGGTGCGCGGTACAAACGCACATCTGCCAGATTCAATTTCGGTGCAGTGGGCTCAAGCGGTGCCGAGCGAGTTTCATGCACGCTTTTCTGCAACAGCTCGTTCCTACACCTATGTGATACTCAATACCCGCGTGCGTCATCCCATGTGGCAGGGTCGGGCAGGGTGGGTATTTCAACCACTCAATGTTGATGCGATGCGTAAAGCTGCACATTGCTTGGTGGGTGAGCATGACTTTAGCAGTTTCAGGTCTTCGCAGTGTCAGGCTAAGTCACCTGTGCGAACTCTACACAAACTAGAAATCACCCAGCAAGGACCTCGCATTGTGGTGCAACTTCAAGCCAATGCTTTTTTGCACCACATGGTTCGTAATATTATGGGGGCTCTTGTTCAAGTCGGACAGGAGCGAGAGCCGATTAGCTACGTTGCAAAAGTTCTTGAGGCGAGAGACCGCACTCAGGGAGCACCTACTTTCTCACCTGATGGCTTGTATTTAACGGATGTGACCTACCCTGGATGTTCGTTACCAGTTGTGACGACAGATGCAGTAGGTTTAGATTTTCTTGAGGCCGTTCATCACGTGCCCCAACAGTAATCAAAAGGGTAAAACAATGCGCACGAGAATCAAAATTTGTGGAATTACGCGCCATGAAGACCTGCTGTGTGCTGTCAATGCAGGAGCAGATGCTGTAGGTTTTGTTTTTCACCCCTCGAGCAAGCGTTTTGTTTCTCCTGAACGAGCGGCTGAGTTAGTACGAAATCTCCCCGCTTTTGTGAGTTCGGTCGCGCTTTTCGTCAATCCCGAGCCACAGTTTGTCCAGAAGGTGATTGAAACTATGCGACCAACGTTGCTTCAGTTTCACGGTGAAGAGACTCCAGAATTTTGTGCTTCGTTTGAAACACCTTATATCAAGGCTTTTCGTGTGGGTGCGCCTGGCATGGATTCCGCGCTCACCCTTAAGCAGTCGTGTCAGCAGTTTGCGTCAGCATGTGGTTGGTTATTTGACAGCTATACGCCGGCTTACGGTGGCAGTGGCCACAGCTTTGATCATGCCATGCTATCGGAGTTGGTGGCACTCAAGCCTGCAGAACGTGCCCCGATCATTTTGTCTGGTGGCCTCAATGTTCAAACCCTCTTAGCGCCTGTTCGTCAGCTCCGTCCTTGGGCGGTCGATGTGAGTAGCGGTGTCGAAGTAGGCCCAGGCCTTAAGTCCCCATCACTGATCGCTGCATTTGTGTCGGCTGTTAAAAGTGCGGATCAATGAGTGCTTTTGACATCCGCTACATAAAACCGATATAATCATTTTCTTTACAGGCGGTTAGCTCAGCTGGTTAGAGCGCCACGTTGACATCGTGGAGGTCGCTGGTTCGATTCCAGTACCGCCTACCAAGTGCCCCTCTTCAGGGGCATTTTTATTTTCGGTTTGGATTGTTGGCAATGCCGCATTCTTTCAAGGTCAACTCTGGCCGATATTCAAAATGAATGCTGTCGTAGTGCCACCATTTTCCGCCCCACACAAAGCCGTGTGATTCAAAAATACTCACGACACGATTGAAATCTTGATCGCGCAGAATGTCTTCCGGAAAGACTTTGTTTTGGTTTGTATACGCGCCATCCCATCTCCAGTAGCGACCGAGTCGGTGAGGGAGTTTGAAATCGATGGCAATGCCAAAGGCATGCATACTCAAGCGCTGAGTTCCGGCTATTTTTCTCCAATTAAACGTCCCAATACTTTCAGAGACGAGAGTCGAGAGCCCCGCACGAGCAATTTCTGTGCCCACAGCCTCAAGTGCCTTGGCTGCACCATTCACACTTGAAAACTGAAGCTTGCAATTGCACGGTGCCCAATTAATCGTGACGAGTCTGCTGGCGACTTCCGCGGGAGACTTGCCATACATGTCTGAGAAAAGGGGCGTATGACGCAGGCGTCCCGGGTCTTCATTTCGTTTTGGCGAGCTTGTTAAGGGACCGGTTTGATACGCTTGGCGCAATTGACTGTAGAGGTCGGCGCGATCAAGCTCGTCTTCAAAATCCCTGTAAGTAGAATTTGGGTCAAATGGATAACGCTGTCCTGCATGGGAATAGATGGCATACTCGCTCGTCGGCTGAGCCAGGTGGTCAGGATATGCTTTGGCAAGGCACGTCAGTTGTCGAGTGGCTTGAGCGGCAAAGACTGAGTGTTGCAGCGGCAGCAACATGGCGCAGAGTAAGAGGGCGCCTCGCAGCACGCCTCTTAGTGCGCCTGTTTTATTTTCCACCAAGCAGTCTGCCATACCCTGGAACCAGTGGTTCAACCCCTGCAATTTTTAAGCAATGCCACATCATGGCAGCCACACTTGAAATCACCGGCTTGCCAAGATCCCGTTCAAGGGCATCTAGCACTTCGATGGTGGGCATCCCCACGCCACTTAAAAAGATGACTTCAGCCTCAGGTGTGTTGGCTGCTTTCGCCAAAGCATAGGCGCGCTCTGGCGTTTCTTCGTAAATGTTTCGAACATTTTCAAGTCGTTTGACGTTTACAACATTTAAACCATAGCTTTCAAGCGCGCCTTTACCAGCTAGCGTTTGGGCTTCAGCATAAGGCGTAGCTAAAGCGACTTTTGTAACGCCTAGGTATTCCATCGCAACGATGACGCTTTTAAAGGCTGAGGTAAACCGGACGTTGTATTGCTGCTCGAGTCTTGCCGTGAGTGCTGCTTCGCCTTCACGGCCCAACATATAACTTGACGCGGTATGCGCTAAGGCGATCACTTGTGGACGGATGTGCGCCAACATCTCGGTGGGCTCGTCAATATGATCGAGCTGCGAGCGTGTGCGTTGATCTTGGCCATCATGCGCACCGGGTGTTCCGCGTGCAATCATTCGGCCAAAATGCACAGAAACTCCTGCTGGTTTTAAAGAAAATAACTCTGGCTCTACGTTTGGATTTCCAGGGGGTAACAAAAATCCTATTCGAGCACGCCATCCGTCCATGTTTTTTCCTAGATTTGTATTAAATAAATATGCTGAGGTGTGACGTGAAGTTTAGTTATTTTGAAACGCCACGCGCAATTTCTGACCACTTTGTCATTTCGGCTTTGATGTGACCGTTGACTTCAGAAGGGGTGCCTTTTTTGACCTGAACAGACATATTGGCAAATTTGTTTTCAACATCTTTGCTTTGTAATGCGATGTCGATACTTTGACTCAGTTTTTCGACAATGGCTTTAGGCGTACCTGCGGGTGCCACAAAAAAGAATGAAACCTCAGTAAACATGCCTGGGATACCGGCCTCTTTGACCGTAGGCACATCTGGCAGTGCTGCCAAGCGCTTATCTCCTGTGACGGCGATCACGCGAATTTTGTCGCCCTTTGCCAAGCCGACAGCGGAAGCCGCGGGCGTGAACCAGACTTGGATACGTCCAGCCAAGACGTCAACCTGTGCGTCCGAGGTGCTTTTGTAAGGGATCATGACCATGTCGAGGTTATTCGAGGCCTTAAGCTTTGTCCCGAGATAGTCTGAAACGCTTCCTGAGGGACCGTTGTAATTCAATTTGCCTGGTGAAGCCTTTGCGAGTTTGACGACGTCGCTCAGGGACTGAGCAGGAAGGCCAGGTGGAACGGCGACCACGTAAGGCAGGCTGGCAGCAAAAGCAATGGACTCAAAGTCTTTTGATAAGTCTGTTTTAACAGTAGGGTTCGTGACCTGATTAATGATACTGCTCGTACTCGTCAAAAAAATCGTGTAGCCATCTGGCTTGGCCTGCGCAACGTAGTCTGTTGCGATATTGCCCGTTGCGCCTGCTTTATTTTCGACGAGAACAGTTGTTTTCATGATTTGCGTCAGTTGCTGAGCAACTTCGCGCGCAATCATGTCGTTTCCGCTTCCTGGACCGTAGGGCACAACGATGGTGATTGGACGTGTAGGGTAGGTCTGCGCTTGTAGCGTGAGCGGCAATAAAATGGACACGCATGCGAGCGAACGCGCAACTAGCTTGAAGATGCTTTTCATTGGTTTGTCTCTTGTTGTCATTAAAATTCTTGTCAAACAACAATAGCAGAACAGAGGCCAATCGCGATAGGTCCTCAAACCAAGGCATTTTTGACCCGAAGCCCAGTGTTCGAAATGGTAAACTTTGTGATTGTCGTTTTGTTACAGGATTAGTGCTGATGCTTTCAATTACGCTCCCCGACGGGTCGCAGCGTCAATACCCAGGACCGGTCACGGTTGCTGAGGTTGCTCAATCGATCGGTGCTGGTCTGGCACGTGCCGCCCTTGGCGGTCGCATCACTGAGGGTGGCGAAAGCCGCTTGGTTGATACGACGCATCGCTTGGAGAGCGATACACAACTCGCCATCATTACTGCAAAAGACGCAGACGGACTGGATCTGATTCGTCACTCTACTGCACACCTGCTTGCGTATGCGGTCAAAGCACTATTTCCAGATGCACAGGTCACAATCGGTCCTGTCATTGACAACGGTTTTTTCTATGACTTTTCCTACAAGCGTCCCTTTACGCCAGAGGATTTGGTTGCGATCGAAAAGAAAATGGCTGAACTCGTCAAAAAAGACGAGGTCGTCACGCGCGAAGAATGGTTGCGCGACGATGCCGTGACCTACTTCAAAGGGATTGGCGAGGCTTACAAGGCCGAGATTATTGGTGCGATTCCTGGCAATGAAACGATTAGCCTTTATCGCGAAGGTGACTTTATTGACTTGTGCCGTGGACCCCACGTCCCCAGCACTGGCAAATTAAAAGTATTCAAGCTGATGAAAGTCGCAGGTGCCTATTGGCGTGGCGACAGCAACAATGAAATGTTGCAGCGAATTTACGGTACGGCTTGGGCGACTAAAGAGGACCAGGATGCTTACCTGCACATGCTTGAAGAAGCCGAGCGACGTGACCATCGCAAGATTGGTCGTGATCTCGACTTGTTCCATTTTCAGGAAGAGGGCCCAGGCCTGATTTTCTGGCATCCCAAAGGCTGGGCGATTTGGCAGCAAGTTGAACAATACATGCGTGCCGTGTATCGCGACAACGGTTACCAAGAGGTCAAGGCACCGCAGATTCTGGATATTTCCCTTTGGAAAAAAACCGGCCATTGGGATAACTATCGTGAAAATATGTTCACGACCGAATCTGAAAATCGTGTCTATGGTTTGAAACCCATGAATTGTCCTGGCCACGTCCAGATCTTTAATTCAGGCTTGCATTCCTACCGCGATCTACCACTGCGCTACGGTGAGTTTGGTCAATGCCATCGTAATGAGCCGTCTGGCTCCTTGCACGGCATGATGCGTGTGCGTGGTTTTACTCAAGATGACGGTCATATTTTTTGTACCGAAGATCAGTTGCAAGATGAGTGCGCAGCCTTTACGTCTTTACTCCAGCAGGTCTATGCAGATTTCGGTTTTACCGAGGTGCTGTACAAGGTTGCCACCCGTCCAGAAAAGCGTATCGGAAGCGACGAGGTATGGGATAAAGCTGAAACTGCACTGATGGAAAGTCTCAAGCGGACGGGTTGTTCCTTCGAGGTTTCGCCAGGAGAGGGCGCTTTTTATGGCCCCAAGATCGAGTACACGCTGAAAGACGCGATTGGACGTCACTGGCAGTGCGGCACGATTCAGGTTGATTTTTCCATGCCTCAGCGTCTTGGTGCGGAGTTTGTGGATGCGACCGACCAGCGTCGAGCGCCAGTCATGTTGCATCGTGCGATCCTGGGTTCTTTTGAGCGCTTTATCGGCATGTTGATTGAAAACCATGCCGGCGCGATGCCTGCATGGCTTGCTCCGGTCCAGGCCGTTGTGTGCTCAATTTCGGAACATGCGGCTGATTATGCGGCAGAAATCACACAAAGCCTGAAAAAACAAGGCTTTAGAGTAGAATCAGATTGTCGAAGTGAAAAAATTACCTATAAAATCCGTGAACACAGTTTGCAAAAAGTCCCTTATATCTTGGTTGTTGGTGAAAAAGAGCGCCAGGCAGGGACTGTAGCTGTGCGTGGACGTGGTGGAGTTGAGCTGGGTGTCATGCCTGCTGCTCAATTCGCTACACTGCTAAACGAAGACGTGGCTTGTCGCCGCAATTCCGGTTCGACTGCACCGCAGTCGGCCTAACTACTAGGAGTCGTCAACATCGCAACAGAAAAACCCCATCGCATCAATGGTGAAATTCGTGTTCCTGAGGTGCGTTTATTAGGTATTGAGGGCGAACAGCTCGGTATTGTTAAAACTTTTGACGCTATTCGCATGGCCGAAGAAAGTGAAATTGATTTGGTTGAGATCGCGCCAAACGCTGATCCACCAGTCTGCCGCTTGATGGATTACGGCAAGTTCAAATACCAAGAGCAAAAACGGTTGGCCGAAGCCCGTGCCAAGCAAAAAATTATTCAGGTCAAAGAGGTCAAGTTTCGTCCTGCGACTGACGAAGGCGATTATCAGGTCAAGCTGCGTAATCTGAAGCGTTTTCTCGATGAGGGCGACAAGGCCAAAGTGACACTTCGTTTCCGTGGACGCGAAATGGCTCACCAAGAGCTTGGCATGCGTGTTCTTGAGCGCGTGCGTGACGATTTGACCGATATGGCTGTTGTAGAGGCGATGCCAAAACTTGAAGGCCGTCAAATGGTCATGGTTTTGTCACCTCGCAAAAAGTCGACCACCAAAGAAGCCGCAGCTTAATCCATGCATGTATTGTTTGTTCTGGATCCACTGCCGGCTTTAAACGCTTACAAAGATAGCTCTGTTGCGATGATGCGGGCACTCGTTGCCCGCGGTCATTCCTTGAGTTTTTCTTTGCAAGGCGATGTGTTCATCGAAGGGGGGCAGGTCTATGCCCGCGCGACCCCTTTTGAGTTAGTCGCTGGTGCAGATCTGCATGAGCATCATTGGTGGAAAGAGCTTGGTGCAGCGGTGGATACACCCCTCCAGGCATTTTCAGCTGTCATCATGCGAAAAGATCCTCCATTCGATATGGAGTATGTCTACATTACGCATATGTTTGATTACGCTCAAGCACAAGGTGCTCGCGTATTCAATAGTGGAGCGGCTATCCGAAATCATCCGGAAAAGCTGGCCATCACGGAGTTTGCACAGTTTACGACGCCCACGCTGGTCACTCGTGACATGGCGCGAATCAAGGCGTTTCACGCAGAGCATCGCGATGTGATCGTCAAGCCCCTCGATGGCATGGGCGGGACAGGCATTTTCAAACTTGCCGCGAACGAACCTAATTTGAATGCGATCCTTGAGTCTTTGACGCATGATGGTCAAAGGTCAATCATGGCACAGCGTTACATCCCTGAGATTAGTCAGGGCGATAAGCGAATTTTGCTCATTGGTGGCGAGCCCGTTCCCTACTGCCTTGCTCGTATCCCCTTGGCGGGTGAGACAAGAGGTAATCTGGCTGCCGGTGGCCGCGGCGTTGCACAGCCTCTCTCAAAGAGAGACTGGGAAATTGCGCGCGAGATTGCACCGCAGCTCAGTAAAAGGGGTTTGTTACTTGTTGGCCTGGATGTCATTGGCGACTATGTCACGGAAATTAACGTGACGAGTCCGACATGCTTTGTAGAAATTACTGAACAAACAGGCTTTGATGTAGGGGCTCGTTTCGTCGAAGCGCTAGAGCTTGCGGTTTCGCAGGCACCCTAAGCCATGGTTGTGATTTTTGTTGTGGCGCATGCGCCCCTTGCTTCCGCTTTAGCAGCGTGCGCGAGACATGTTTTAGGGGCTCATCCCGATCTATATTTGTTTGACATCGAGCCCCACGAGTGTGCTTCAAGTTCTTCCCCTCGACTCGCTGCTGAGATTATCGCCGCAGATCAAGGGCAAGGCGTTTTGATTTTGACTGACTTGCCAGGCGCTACACCTTCTAATATTGCCGCGGCTGCCTCTAACATCGCTCAGGCGCAAGGCGTTTCTTGTCGTGTTTTAGGTGGTGTGAATGCTTCAATGTTGCTGAAAACCATTAATTATCGCAGCGCAGCATTGGATGTCGTGATGGAGAAGGCGCTCGCGGGCGCCACGCAAGCCGTGTTGCGTGTAGACTGACGTTATCCGCGTGAGCTAACCCCTATCTTCATTACTTTACGAAATGCCTGATCTCGATATCGTCGTGTCCAATAAGCTTGGCTTGCATGCGCGTGCAGCAGCCAAGTTGACCCAGCTTGCTGGTCAGTTTAGTAGCGAAATCTTCATCTCCAAAGGCGCTCAACGAGTCAACGCCAAGAGCATTATGGGCGTCATGATGCTCGCAGCAGGGATGCGAACCACTGTAAAAATTGAAGCGAATGGCAGCGATGCTGAGCGCGCACTTGACGCAATTCATAAATTATTTGATGACAAATTTGGCGAAGGCGAATAAGCCCTCTGGCGATACTCGCCCTGAGGCAATGGTTTGCTTATACGGGCAGGGTGCTGCTCGTGGCTATGCGATTGGTCGCGCACTCGTGATGGGGGCTGCGGCGCTCGAAGTCGCACATTACAGGGTTCATCCCTCCGGTGTTCAAGCTGAGCAAGCTCGCTTAAGTCGAGCCTTGGAAACGACTCGTCAAGAAATGCTCGAGTTGGCAGAAACTCTGCCTGAAGATGCGCCTCGTGAATTGGCGGCACTCCTAAATGTGCATGGCATGCTGTTGTCGGATCCTTTGCTTGCCGACGAAGCCTTGAGCCTCATCCATGACAAGCACTACAACGCAGAATGGGCTCTGACCACTCAAGGGCAGATTCTTGGTGAACAATTTGCTGCCATGGAAGACGAGTATCTGCGTGAGCGTGGCGCGGATGTCCGACATGTCATCGAACGTGTTCTGCATGTTTTGTCAGGTTCGCGCGCCCTGAGTGCTTTTGATCTGGCTGGGGATACTGACGAACCCTTAATTGTGATCGCACACGATATTTCGCCTGCAGACATGATTCGTTTGCGTGGTGGACGCTTTGCTGGTTTTGCGACAGACCTTGGTGGAGCAACCTCTCACACGGCTATTGTGGCTCGCAGCTTGTCTGTGCCAGCCGTTGTCGCGCTCGGACATGCACGCAGCGTATTGCGTGATGGTGATCAGGTGATTATTGACGGCATTCAGGGGGTCTTGATTGTCAATCCTTCGCCGCTCGCACTTGCACAGTATAAAAAAATGCAAGAGCAGTATCTGGACGATCGCATTAGTCTTGCCGCACTCAAAGACGTCCCTGCGGAAACGCTTGATGGTTTATCTATTTCCCTTCAAGCCAACATTGAATTGCCCGATGAAGTCGAGTTGGCTTTAGCAAACGGTGCGAACGGTATTGGCTTATTTCGCAGCGAGTTTTTATTTATTGGTCGTAGCGAGTTGCCGAGCGAAGAAGAGCAATATCTTGCTTACGCTTCAGTTGTAAAAGCCATGCAAAATCGGCCTGTGACGATTCGAACACTCGATGTAGGTGCCGACAAGGCGCTAGATGGCGAGGCAACAGTTGCGACTAATCCCGCCTTGGGTTTACGAGCGATTCGTTATTGTCTCGCACACCCTGATTTATTTGCAACGCAGCTCAGAGCGATCTTGAGAGCTTCCGCGCATGGCACTGTGCGAATCTTGATTCCCATGGTTGCGCACATGCATGAAGTGATTGCGTCCAAAGCCGCTATCGAATCCGCCAAGCGGGAACTTGACGCTAGAGGTCAACCTTATGCGAACAAAATTGAAATTGGTTGTATGGTGGAAATTCCTGCAACAGCTATTGCCGTTGATCCTTTTGCAGATGCCCTGGATTTTTTATCGATTGGAACAAACGATCTTATTCAGTACACACTTGCAATCGATCGTGCCGACAACGAAGTCTCTGCACTGTATGACCCTTTGCATCCGGCCGTGCTTAAGCTGATTGCAAATACCATTAATGCGGGTATCCGTGCGGGTATTCCTGTGGCGGTGTGCGGTGAGATGGCTGGTGATCCTAAGCTGACGCGTTTATTACTCGGCTTAGGCTTAACGCATTTTTCAATGCATCCGCAACAACTGCTTGACGTCAAACGTGAGATCCGTCGCGGTCACTCCAATGCCTTACGTCAGCAAGTCGCCACTGCCTTAAATCGCCACAGCACCATAGACCCCTCAGTGCTTCAATAGATTCGCTTTGAAAATAGAAATCGCCGAATGTGTATGGAGCACATTCGGCGATTTTTATTGCCTATCCAGTTTGATTATCCGCTTAAGCGATTGCTTTTTTGCGGACTCATTGAATCAACTGAGATTAGCGATGATAGGCTGACTCACCATGCGAGGTAATGTCAAGACCTTCGCGCTCCATGTCCTCGCTGACACGCAGACCACACATCAGATCTGCAATCTTGAACGAGAGGTATGCAACAACACCGGACCAGATGATCGTGATGACAATGCCTTCGAGCTGAACTAACAATTGACCACCGATGAGACCAATGGAGTCCAAGCCGAGGCCACCGAGTGCTTTTGCGTTAAACACACCGACCAAAACACCGCCAACGATACCGCCCACGCCATGGATGCCGAACACGTCGAGTGAGTCATCCACACCCAGCATACGCTTCAATCCGTTGACGCCCCAGACGCAGATGATGCCTGCGGAGATACCAATCACTAAGGCGCCGACAGGACCGACTAGGCCGGCTGCAGGGGTGACACCGACCAAACCTGCTATGGCGCCAGACGCTGCACCCAACATGGATGGACGACCTTTGATGGCCCACTCAGTAAAGACCCAAGCCATAATCGCGCCAACAGTCGCAATTAAGGTGTTAAACAAGGCGAGCGCTGCGACTTCGTTTGCTGCGAGTGAAGAGCCAGCGTTGAAGCCAAACCAACCCACCCACAATAATGCAGCACCAGTCATTGTCATTGGCAGGTTGTGTGGTTGCATGGCTTCTTTGCCATAACCTAAGCGCTTGCCGACAACGAAAGCACCGACCAACGCAGCGATACCTGCGTTAATGTGAACCACTGTGCCGCCTGCAAAGTCCAATGCGCCTTTTTCAGCCAGAAGACCCTTGGAAGTCTCTGTGGTGAACCAGATCATGTGTGCGACTGGAATGTAAGCAAACGTGAACCACAGCACCGTAAAAACCAGTACGGCTGAAAATCGCGCACGTTCTGCGAAAGCGCCCACGATGAGTGCGCAAGTGATGCCAGCAAATGTGGCTTGGAATGCGGCATACAGAAACTCTGGAATGGAGCCTGTCATAGAGTACTTACCATCTTCAGGGTTAAACATTCCACTGAAGAAAGAGCGAGAGAATCCACCTACAAAGGCGTTACCTTCTGTGAAGGTGAGGGAGTAGCCGTAAGCAAACCAAAGCAGGACTGCCACTGCAAAGGTACACATCACCTGCATCAGCACTGAAAGAACGTTTTTCGAACGTACCAAACCGCCGTAAAACAAAGCTAAGCCAGGTACAACCATCAGTAGTACTAATAGGGTTGAAACACCTACCCATGCGATATCGGCTTTATCCATTTTTTAATGCTCCATTGATTTGATAAATTTAGAGTGCGGCTTCGCCGGTTTCGCCGGTTCGGATTCTGATGACTTGTTCAAGCGGAGCGATAAATATTTTTCCATCACCGATCTTGCCTGTACGTGCAGCGTGTTCAATGGCCTCGATGGCTTGATCGACCAGGTGATCTGCGACGGCAGCTTCGACACGCAGCTTTGGTAAAAAATCAACGGCGTACTCAGCGCCTCGGTAGAGTTCCGTGTGTCCCTTTTGACGACCGAAGCCTTTGACTTCTGTGACGGTGAGCCCTTGAACGCCCAGCGTTGAGAGGGCGACTCGGACCTCGTCAAGCTTGAACGGCTTAATAATGGCAATGATGAGCTTCATGTGTGTTTCCTCGAGAAAAGGGTTGTGTCGAGGATTAAGCAAAAGACGTGCCAGCTTTTGCTTTTCAAGAATAGAGACGTATATGCAGGCTTTCGGTTGTGAGCTTCGTTTCAGTAGCCATGCTTTGAAACATATTAAGTACGAAAATGGTGCAAAGTCAGTCGTCATGCACCAAAGTGGTGCGATAAAGCTCGTGCTATTTCTAGAATAGAAAAGAATGAGTGCTTTTTTTCAAAAGCCTGACGTAGATCATTCTGCGCGCAGGCAACTCCAACTAAACTTATTCAATCAAATTAGGAGTCCATCATGATGAAGCCAAATGCATGGTTTGAAGAGTTTCAAAAAAACATCTCAGAACTCATCGCAAAAAGTCCAGCCGCCGATATTGAACGCAACGTCAAAGCCTTTATGGGCCAAGCGTTCAATAAAATGGACCTTGTGACCCGAGAAGAGTTTGATGTGCAAGCTGATTTGCTGAGTCGCGCGCAGGTGCGTATCGAAGCGCTTGAACAGCACTTGCATGCGCTCGAAGCGCGGGTCGCCGCCTTGGAAAGCACAGAATAAGTCTGTATCCACTTGTTCTGTAAGTCTATGTTTTTGCTTACATATTCTGTGCCGCCAGTACTTTCCGAGGTGGATGTATTGAGCTAGAGTTCATCCTTTGTGTGAGCGTCCACTGCATACTTTGCAGTTTTGGGCGCACCATGTCTCTTGCTGTTTTATTGAGTCGTTCACTTGTAGGTTTAGATGCCCCGACCGTGCGTGTCGAGGTTCATCTGGCACGGGGGCTTCCAAGTTTTGGCATTGTCGGTCTAGCGGATGCGGAGGTGCGCGAGAGCCGCGAACGAGTCCGAGCCGCAATCCTGAGCAGTGGTTTTGAGTTTCCGCTGGGTCGCCTGACAGTCAATCTTTCTCCCGCCGACATTCCTAAAGAGTCTGGACGCTTTGACCTGCCGATCGCTCTTGGAGTTTTATTAGTCTCTGGGCAAGCTGCCGCGCGCTGTGCCTCTGTGATGTCTAATCTGGTGTTGGCGGGTGAACTCTCACTCACGGGTGCACTTGTTTCGACGAGAGGCGCTTTAGCGATTGCTTTGGCTGTTGCGCGCACCCATCGACACGCGAGCTTGCTTTTGCCGATGTTGGACGCAGAAGATGCTTCGCGAGTCCCCGGAATTTCAGTGTTGGGTGCCTCCTGCTTAGCTGAAGTGGTCAGCCATCTCAATTGCATCAGTCCTTTGTTGCCCATCACTCCTTCGATTTCCCTTGCGCCACCCAACCAGCAGCCTTGCTTGTCTGACCTGCGTGGTCAGTTACTGGCACGAAGGGCACTAGAACTTGCCGCAGCAGGAGGGCACAGTATGCTGCTGGCGGGAACGCCGGGAGTGGGCAAAAGTATGTTGGCGAGACGTTTGCCAGGTATTTTGCCTGACCTCACGGAGTCTGAGTCTCTCGAGGTGGCATCGATTGCTGCTTTTGCAGGGGTTGCACAACCCCTGAGTGTCGCTCGTCCATTTCGAACACCCCATCATTCGGCCTCTTTGGCTGCAATGGTAGGCGGAGGACTGAAGCCTCGACCCGGAGAAGTTTCTCTTGCGCATCGCGGAGTTTTATTGCTGGACGAATTGCCAGAGTTTGAGCGTCGGATCCGCGAAGCCCTTCGAGAGCCACTTGAAAATTATGAGATCGCGCTCGCACGTGCCAATATGAAAGTGGTGTACCCCGCTGATTTTCAACTCATTGCCACGATGAATCCATGCCCCTGCGGTTGGCACGGTCATCCTAAGCGCGCGTGTAAGTGTCGTCCTGAACAAATACTCGCTTACCAGTCACGCGTCTCGGGGCCTCTCGTTGACCGGATTGACTTACAGATTCATGTGACCCAGGAAAAGGAAAAATGGCTAGATTTGCCGGTCGGAGAGGGCTCCACTCTAGTGCGTGAACGTGTAGGTTCAGCCTGGGCGAGGCAAAAAAGCAGACAAGGGGGTTTGAACGCGCGTTTGGATGACGGCTTGTTGGAGACTCACTGCCCAATGACTTTAGGGGCAAAAACACTGCTAGATCAACTGATTGACCGGTATTATCTGTCCGCTCGCTCGATTCAGCGTGTGCGTCGCGTTTCTCGTACTATTGCGGATCTCGATGAATATCACTCAATAGATACTAGGCACATTGCCGAAGCATTTCAATATCGTTTCAAGGCAGCCTGACATGTTTTATCGGTCCAGACCGATATAGATGCTGCAAACAATGAAAATATGTCATATAATCAAAGGCTTTCTCGGAAAAGCTATATTGAGAAAGAGATTAATTTGTGCAAAAGTGAAGTGAATACTTCCGCACAGATCGCAGTACAAAAAGCAGTATGAAAAGTACGCTGGGGTTATCAAGAACTGAAAGTCATGTTTGACTGTTATTGTCAGATCGGCTTTTCGGGGCACCTGCAGGGTACAAGTTTAAGTAACAGGAATTGATATGCCCAAGATGAAGACCAAGAAAAGTGCTGCAAAGCGCTTTCAGGTTCGCGGCAGCGGATCGATCAAGCGAGGCCAGGCTTTTAAACGCCACATCCTTACCAAGAAAACCACCAAGAACAAGCGCCAGTTGCGCGGTTCCGCAGCGGTCGACAAAACAAACGTGGCTTCAGTTAAAGCCATGATGCCTTTCGCTTGATAGGAGATAAACAATGCCTCGCGTAAAACGTGGTGTAACGGCCAGAGCCCGTCACAAAAAAGTTATTACAGCAGCGAAAGGTTATCGCGGTCGCCGCGGTAATGTTTTCCGTATCGCCAAACAGGCGGTCATGCGTGCAGGTCAGTACGCCTATCGTGATCGTCGTAACAAAAAGCGCACATTCCGCGCACTGTGGATCACGCGTATCAACGCGGCTGTCCGCGAGCATGGTGTGACATACAGCGTGTTTGTTGCTGGTCTGAAGAAAGCGGCTATCGAACTCGATCGCAAGGTCTTGGCAGATATGGCCGTTCATGACAAGGCTGGTTTTGCTGCCGTCGTCAATCAGGTCAAATCTGTGTTGGCTGCCTAAGCTCTGACTAGATGTATCTGTAAACGGGGCCTCTTTGGCTCCGTTTGCATTTTTAAGCTTCGTTTCTCTAAGGTTTTCCAGCGATGACTCAGATAGTCAATGACCTGATTGAGCAGGCCCAACAGCAGTTTGCACAAGCAACGGATGCTGCTTCTCTCGAAAACGCCAAAGCGCGCTTTTTGGGCAAGCAGGGCAGTCTGACTGAGATGATGAAAGGCTTGGCAAAGTTAGATGCCGAGGCCAAGCGCGAAGAGGGTGCGCGTATCAATCAGATTAAGCAGCAGATCGAAGCCTTGCTCAATGCGCGCAGAGCTGCTTTGGCACAGGCGCAATTGGATGCGCGTCTTGCCGCCGAGACGATTGACGTGAGCTTGCCAGGGCGCGGAATCGCTGCGGGTGGCGTACATCCCGTGATACGTACGTGGCAGCGGGTAGAAGAGATTTTCAAATCAATTGGTTTCGATGTGGCCGACGGCCCCGAAATCGAGAATGATTGGACAAACTTTACCGCGCTCAACAATCCAGAAAATCATCCTGCCCGTTCGATGCAGGACACCTTTTATGTGGACATGAAAGACGACAAGGGTCTGCCTTTGTTGTTGCGCACACACACGAGCCCGATGCAAGTGCGTTATGCGCGGATGAACAAACCCCCGATCAAGGTCATTGCGCCCGGCCGGACATATCGCGTTGACAGCGATGCGACACACTCGCCAATGTTTCATCAGGTCGAGGGCCTATGGATTGCAGAGAATATCTCGTTCGCAGACTTGAAAGGTGTGTACACCAACTTTTTACGTTGTTTCTTTGAAACTGAAGATCTCGAGTTGCGTTTTCGACCCTCATTTTTCCCGTTTACCGAACCCTCTGCCGAAATCGACATGATGTTTACGTCGGGTCCCAACAAGGGTCGCTGGTTAGAGATTTCCGGCTCGGGTCAGGTGCACCCTGATGTGGTGCGCAACTTTGGTTTGGATCCCGAGCGTTACATCGGTTTTGCTTTTGGTTCAGGCCTTGAAAGACTGACCATGTTGCGCTACGGGGTCAATGATCTTAGACAGTTCTTTGAAGGTGATCTGCGTTTTCTTCGCCAGTTCAACGATTAATTTAGTACTGACCCGAGACGGTTCAACATGCAATTTCCTGAGTCCTGGCTACGCGCCCTCGTTAATCCTGAAATCTCCTCCGAGGAGCTGTCACACCGCTTGACGATGGCAGGTCTGGAGGTCGAAGAGACCAACCCTGTCGCACCAGAATTTTCTGGTGTGGTGGTGGCGCACATTATCAGTGCTGAACAGCACCCCAATGCTGACAAACTTCGCGTATGTATGGTGGATACGGGCGCGGGTGCGCCGATTCAAATCGTATGTGGCGCCCCTAACGCGGCTGCGGGTCTCAAAGTACCGCTTGCAACCGTTGGTGCAATATTGCCGGGTGGAATGAAAATTGGCATCGCCAAGATGCGAGGCGTTGAGTCCTCTGGCATGCTGTGCTCGGCCCGCGAGTTAGGTTTATCGCAAGATCACGGTGGATTATTAGTGCTACCAGAGAGCGCGACCGTGGGGCAGAGTATTCGCCAAGCCCTCGATCTTGACGACACGCTTTTCACACTCAAGCTCACACCCAATCGTGCGGATTGCTTGTCGATCTTAGGTGTTGCCCGCGAAGTCGCCGCTCTGACAGGCGCTGAGTTGTGTATGCCTGCCATGACGCCGGTTCAGGTAACGCTCGATGAGATGCTGCCAGTTGATGTGCAGGCTCCTGATTTGTGCGGTCGCTTCGGTGGTCGAATTGTGCGTGGCGTCAATGCTCGCGCAGAAACTCCCGCCTGGATGGTTGAGCGTCTGGAGCGTGCTGGACAGCGTTCGGTGACGGCCTTGGTTGATATTTCCAACTATGTGATGCTTGAGCTTGGTCGTCCAACCCATGTCTTCGATCTGGACAAGTTACCCGAACCAAAGATGGAAATTCGTTGGGGACGTCGAGGAGAAACACTGACTTTGCTCAATGAGCAGACGATCGAGCTCGATGAGTCTTATGGCGTGATTGCCAGTGGTGGTGCACCGGAAAGCTTGGCTGGCATCATGGGTGGACTCGGTGTCGCCGTATCTCTCGATACGCAGAATATTTATCTCGAAGCAGCATTTTGGTATCCGGATGCGATTGCCGGGCGTGCACGCAAGCTTAAACTCAACTCCGAAGCCAGTCACCGTTTTGAGCGCGGAGTTGACTTTAATAATATCCCGGAACATATTGATTTCATTACAAATTTAATCATTGATATTTGTGGTGGACAGGCGGGGCCGATTGATGATCAGCATATCAATTTGCCAAAGCGTCTTCCCGTCAAAATGAGACTGGAGCGTTGTTGCCGCATTCTTGGTGTGAATGTTAGCCAGGCAGATGTCGAACAAACGTTCACTCGCCTTGGATTTTCTTACACCGTGTCAGACAAGGTGTTTGTCGTTGACCCGCCTTCCTATCGTTTTGATATTCAGATCGAAGAAGATTTGATCGAGGAAATCGCTCGGATTGTTGGCTTTGAAAATATTCCTGCAGTGCCACCGATTGCGGCTGCACGTATGCGTATGGATCCCGAGGTGACTCGATCGGCGCATAAGATTCGCCATCAAGTTGCCGGTTTGGGTTATCAGGAAGTCATTAACTTTTCCTTTGTAGAGACGGCTTGGGAGGAGGCGATGTGTGGTCAGTCTGATCCTATTCGTTTGCTCAACCCGATTGCTAGCCAGTTAGCGGTGATGCGTTCATCTTTGCTGCCAGGCTTGATTGCAAATATTCGATACAACGCGAACCGTAAGCAATCACGCGTGCGAGTATTTGAGCTTGGCCGAGTCTTTATGAAGGACGCTTTAGTCAAGGATGGCCCGTTGACTGTCGCAGGTATTCATCAACCCCAATATGTCGCGCTTGCTGCTTGGGGGAATGTGCGAGAGGATCAGTGGGGAGAGCCCACTCGATCTGTGGATTTCTACGACGTCAAGCACGACCTCGAAACCTTGTTTGGTATCAAAGCTTCATCCCTTCGCTTCAACGTGAAACAGCACCCCATTTTGCATCCTGGACGCAGTGCTGAGATTGAGCTTGATGGCAAGCATATTGGTTGGATTGGAGAGTTACATCCTCGCTGGGTCCAGGAGCAAGAGCTTTCCACTGCACCCGTTTTACTTGAGGTGAGTCTTGATGCGTTGACCTCAATCGCCATGCCAGAGGTCAGAGAGCTTTCGCGCCAGCCGCTTGTTCAGAGAGACTTAGCTATTTGGGTTTCTACCGATACGCCTGTTCAGGCCTTATTGGATACCATAGCAACAACGATAGCGGGTGACCAAAGTTTGAGCGTTGTGCAGCATGTTGGTCTGTTTGACGTGTGGAGAGATCCCGCTAAGAGTGAATCGAAAGAAAAGAGTTTGGCTTTTAGGGTGTCGTTGCAAGACAATGAAGTGACCCTTGACGATGCGCGCGTGGATGCTTGCATGAGCAAAATCCGCGAGGCGCTTGAAGTCGGTCATCAGGCTCGTCCAAGATAGTCTTGGTGAATCATCCAATATTTGATAATTGATAAAAATGACAGAACCAAGAACGTTAACCAAGGCTGAACTCGCTGAGATGTTGTTTGATCGCGTTGGATTAAACAAGCGTGAAGCTAAGGATATCGTGGATACTTTTTTTGAAGAGATTCGCGATGCTTTGGCACGAGGAGAGCCGGTCAAGCTTTCTGGTTTTGGTAATTTTCAAGTGCGGCACAAACCACCTCGTCCAGGTCGGAATCCAAAAACGGGTGAAACTATTCCTATCGCAGCTAGACGCGTGGTCACTTTCCACGCGAGTCAAAAGCTCAAAGGTGCGGTGGAGCATCCAGGTGAACCTGTTTCTGCCAGTTAGCGATACACTGGTGTAACTGTATTTAGCAATTCGACTGGGTTATGACTATTACTGATAAGTCCGTTGTGCTTCCCCCCATTCCCGCAAAGCGTTACTTCACGATTGGTGAAGTGAGCGATTTGTGCGGAGTCAAGCCGCATGTGTTGCGCTATTGGGAACAAGAATTTACGCAGCTCAAGCCGGTTAAACGTCGCGGCAATCGCCGCTATTATCAGCACCATGAGGTGTTGTTAATTCGTAAAATTCGTGAGTTGTTATACGAACAAGGCTTCACCATCAGTGGGGCGCGTAATCGTCTGAGTGAAGGCCGTGAGACGCCACAAGATCCTGATGCAGCAGTGCGTTTGACTGCGCTTGAACTCAATGCATTACGCACAGAGCTTGTGGGGATCAAAGACTTGTTATCAAGCGTGGCGCCGACTCTGTTATAATTTTTTTCTTTCGGGGCGTAGCGCAGCCTGGTAGCGCACTTGCATGGGGTGCAAGGGGTCGAAGGTTCGAATCCTTCCGTTCCGACCAGTATTAAAAAGGGACTAACTCTCAAAAAGAGTTAGTCCCTTTGTTTTTTAAGTGACAGATTCTCTTAGCAGGGATACGCATCCTTAAGAGCAAAAATCAAAATAATTGAAATCTCATCTGTGGGCTTAAAGTTATTTTTTGCGATAAATTTTGCAAGCACGATATTAGTGAGGTCGCCCGTCATGGGTAGGTCACCAGGTGGACAAAATATCATCGGTACTTTCTGTGTCTTGTTGTAAACATTCGCAAAAGTGACACCCTGTCCCATACCGGCCGTGTACGTGTTGAGCATTTCCTTTTTAATTGGATCCCGTTGCCATTCACGATATTGTGTCAGAGTCAGTCCTGAGGCAGAGGCGGTCCCAGTCATTGCGAGGAGCCCTAAGAGGGTCATGCTTAGGAAATGACGTATCAGCTTATTCATGTGCTTAATCCCGTTTGGATGAGTGTGAGTAATTGTTCAACTTCTTTTGTGGTTGTATCCCAGCGACAGACAAAGCGCGCAAGCTCTGGGCCTCTTCTGTAAAAGAGTACGCCTTGGTTTGCGAGTCGATCAAGGGCGGTTGCAGACATTTCGACAAAGAGCTCGTTGGCTTGAACCGGTGCGATGAGGCGTGCACCAGGAATCAGTTGAATGCCTTGCGCAAGTTGTTGGGCAGCCGCATTCGATTGTCTGGCCAAGCGTAACCAAAGATCATTTTCGACATAGGCCAAAATCTGCGCGGAGGCAAAACGCATTTTTGACCAAATCATGCCACCTCGTCTGAGATGAAAATCAATGTTGTTCGCGATGTCTGGATTAAACACGACGATGGCATCGCTGAGTAAGCCGCCGTTCTTGGTGACACCAAGCGAAAGAATATCTACACCTGCCTTCCAAGTCATTTCAGCGGGGCTGCATGCGAGGTGTGCGAGCGCGTTCGCAAAGCGTGCACCATCCATATGAACAGTGAGTTTTCGTGCGTGGGCGAGGGCGCTCAGATGCGTGATTTCATCGGTGCTATATACGGCGCCAAGGTCAGTGGCTTGAACAAGATTCAGTGCGACTGGTTGGCTCTTGTGGGCTTGCCCAAAGCCTGCCGAATTTAAGTTATTTTCCAGAAAAATGGGGCAAACTTTTCCGTGTGTGCCTTCAATCGGTGACACCTTGAGGCCACTACCAAAAAAACCGACTGCGTTGCATTCGGACGTGTTGATGTGCGCTTCTGGGCTGCAATAGACCGCACCAAAGGGCGTACCGGTCGCCGCGAGTGCAAGTGCATTCGCACCTGTACCTGTTGGAATTGGAAAGACTCGGAGCTTAGTCTCAAACACTTCGCTCAGCTTGCTGTTGAGCTCTGTGGTGAGTGCGTCTGCGCCGTAACCGACTGCGCAACCCTGGTTTGCACGCACAAGTGCTTCGATGATTTCTGGGGCGGCACTGCCGCAGTTATCACTTCTAAATTCGAGAGTGTTTAGATTCATGGTGAGGAGGTGTCGGACGATTAAGTTTAATGACTGAGTACTTCATCACCTTAACCGAGTTCTGCGCTCTCTTGAAGCCAGAGAGCCTCTTTCAGTGAAACGAAGGTGTTGTCTGTGTCAGGCTGATGGTGGGCTAGGGCAAGAATGTGTCCGGTGGGCAGGGTGTACTGTCTAAAGAGCCATTCACTCGGTTGTGTATCCGTTTGAGTTAACAACCTAGGGTGAGGGTGTGCCTCAAGATCAAAGGCATGAGACTGCAGTCCCGATGTCAAGCCAAGCCCTGTTGCTTTGACAAAAGCTTCTTTGAGCGTCCAGTACTTTAGCAAACGCGCATGTTGCTCTGCTTTTGATTGCTGTTTCAGATCGAGATGTTCACTCGTGCTCAAGATGTCGCTGGCAAGTTCTAGGATGCTTGTTTCTCGATTGATTGATTCGACATCAATCCCAATCGCACCAAGTTTTGTCATGGCAACGGCTACCAAGCCCTCGGTGTGGCTGAGGTTGAAATGAATGCCGTGCGTATCGAGGGGAGGGGCAATAAACGGCTTGCCAAAGGTGTTTGTATGAAATTGCCAGGCGGAGGGTTTGACCTCCAGGCTGAGGGAGAGGGCAGCCCTTGTTAAGGCATGGGCAACCAAATAGGTTCGTCGGTGACGTTCAAAACGGAAGGCATCGAGGACTGTGAGTTCTTGAGGAGAAAGCCAGGAACGAAATCTCTCCTGAACGACCGCATTGTTAAATGATTGGGGCTTTGCGTACCAAATTTGAATTTCATTTGGACATAAGGAAAAAGCGGACTGATGTCCGCTTTTTTGTCCTTGCAAGAGGG
>JAOATE010000026.1 GCA_030158305.1 Burkholderiaceae bacterium | reverse complement strand
TAGGGGCATAGCTCAATTGGCAGAGCGTCGGTCTCCAAAACCGAAGGTTGGGGGTTCGAGGCCCTCTGCCCCTGCCACCAGTTAAATATTAAATTGCGTGAAGTGCATTTTTGGTGCTTACGTATAAAACATGTCAAATACAACGATCGAGAACGTCACTAGCGCAACAGACCGGCTCAAGCTGGCTTTGGCCGTGATCGTCATTATTGCCGGTATCGTTGCATTCTCAATGCTCGAATCAAAGATTCCTTTGGTTGGGCGAATTGCTGTATTTATTGGAAGCTTGATTCTCGCAGCAGTGATTGCGTGGTTTAGCGAGCCAGGCCGACGAACAATTGCCTTTGCTCAGGACTCTTACAACGAAGTAAAACGAGTTGTTTGGCCGACACGTAAAGAAACCATGCAGATGACAGGCATCGTATTTGCCTTTGTTGCGGTAATGGGTTTGTTTTTGTGGGTGCTGGACAAGCTCGTTGCTTGGTTGTTGTTTGGTGTTCTGCTGGGCTGGAAATAACAAGGACGATCCATGAGTAAACGTTGGTATGTCGTTCATGTCTACTCCGGCATGGAAAAAAGCGTCCACAAAGCAATGCTTGAGCGTATTGAGCGTGCAGGGTTGCAAAACTATTTCGGTCAGGTATTAGTGCCTTCTGAAGAAGTGATTGAATCCAAAGGCGGACAAAAGTCAATTTCTGAGCGTCGTATTTTCCCAGGATACGTTCTGGTTGAAATGGATCTCACAGATGAAACTTGGCACGTCATAAAAAGTACTCCTCGAGTCACAGGATTTTTGGGCGGCTCTGGTAATCGTCCAACGCCAATTTCTGAAAAAGAAGTTGCAAAAATTCTGTCACAGATGGAAGAGGGTGTCGAAAGACCTCGTCCAAAAGTATTGTTCGAAGTTGGTGAAATGGTTCGTGTTAAAGAAGGTCCATTTGCGGACTTCAATGGCAACGTCGAAGAAGTCAACTACGAAAAGAGTAAGGTGCGAGTATCCGTTGCAATTTTCGGTCGCTCGACACCAGTAGAACTAGATTTCAGTCAGGTCGAAAAGACCTAATTTCAACCCCGGGGAGCTCATTGCTTAATTGCATGAGCGTTTGAACCCGTAAGGAGCTAAGCATGGCGAAGAAAATCGTCGGCTTCATCAAGCTGCAAGTGCCAGCTGGTAAAGCCAACCCATCACCACCGATTGGTCCAGCATTGGGTCAACGCGGTCTGAACATCATGGAATTCTGTAAGGCTTTTAACGCCAAGACACAAGGTCTTGAGCCAGGCCTGCCAATTCCTGTTGTGATCACAGCCTTTGCTGACAAGAGCTTTACTTTTATTATGAAGACGCCACCAGCGTCTATCTTGATTAAGAAAGCTGCTGGCATCCAAAAAGGCTCACCACGCCCACACACTGACAAAGTCGGTAAATTGACGCGCGCTCAAGCTGAAGAAATTGCAAAAGCAAAATCGCCAGATTTGACAGCAGCGGATTTAGATGCAGCAGTTCGCACCATTGCCGGTAGCGCACGCAGCATGGGCATCACGGTAGAGGGACTCTGATCATGGCTAAGACTACAAAGCGCATGGCCGCAATTGCTCAAAAAATTGAGCGTGCAAAACTGTATCCAGTGACAGAAGCCATCACTCTCGTGAAGGCGTGTGCGACTGCAAAGTTCGACGAGTCAATTGATATCGCCGTTCAATTAGGGATCGACCCAAAGAAATCAGATCAACTGGTTCGTGGATCGGTCGTTTTGCCAGCCGGAACAGGTAAATCAGTTCGCGTAGCTGTATTTGCACAAGGCGAAAAGGCAGAACAAGCTAAAGCAGCCGGTGCAGATATTGTTGGTATGGAAGATTTAGCGGAACAAATCAAAGGTGGAACATTCAACTTTGATGTCGTAATCGCTTCACCAGACACAATGCGAATCGTGGGTACCTTAGGTCAGGTCTTGGGACCACGTGGTTTGATGCCAAACCCAAAGGTTGGCACAGTGACTCCCGACGTCGCTCAGGCAGTGAAAAATGCGAAAGCTGGACAGGTTCAGTACCGTACCGATAAAGCAGGGATTATCCATGCAACAATCGGTCGCGCATCATTTGCAGTCGAACAATTACAAACAAACTTGGCCGCTCTTGTTGATGCTTTGAACAAAGCACGACCCACAGCGTCGAAGGGTGTTTACCTTCGTAAGCTCGCAGTGTCATCCACAATGGGTGGTGGTGCGCGTATCGAAATTGCATCACTGACGGCTACACAACAGTAAACGTCAGTTATTAAAGACTTTGGGCTGCACCCGGCTAGTTCCGGGTGTTGCTGTCAAAGACCGCTGGAGCAAAGAAAAATTGAGTGAAATTTTTCATTCAGTTATCGATGCTTAATCCCAGGTTTTTTCTGGATCCAGCGCAGACGGCGTCCACGGAAGATTTCTTGTTTTTAAGAACTCGACCAGGTTCGCCGCGTTCGGTTGATGCAAAGGGAATTCTCCCTGTGCATCTTTTGATGGAGTGTTCAAACCGTGAGTCTCAATCGTCAAGAGAAGGCGATCGTAATCGAGGAAGTCACGACGCAAGTCGCGACAGCCCAATCGATTGTGGTTGCAGAGTACCGTGGTCTGGACGTCGCCTCTGTCACCGTACTGCGCAAAACTGCGCGTGAGTCAGGCGTGTATCTTCGAGTTCTCAAAAACTCGTTGGCACGCCGAGCTGTCGCAGGCACGCCTTTCGAGGCATTGTCCGACAAGTTGGTTGGTCCGCTGATCTATGGTATCAGTGCTGATCCAGTCAATGCAGCAAAAGTGCTTTCTGCATTTGCGAAAGACAACGACAAGCTTGTCATCAAGGCTGGGGCATTGCCCAACAGTCTGCTAGATGTCAACGGTGTGAAGGCCTTGGCCACCATGCCGACCCGCGACGAGTTGCTTTCAAAATTGCTTGGCACGATGCAAGCTCCTATTGCGCAATTTGTACGTACTCTTA
This sequence comes from Burkholderiaceae bacterium, assembly GCA_030158305.1. Classification (GTDB taxonomy): domain Bacteria; phylum Pseudomonadota; class Gammaproteobacteria; order Burkholderiales; family Burkholderiaceae_B; genus Zwartia. Next base: position 12,574 of record JAOATE010000026.1, on the reverse strand, counting down.
ATGAAGTTCCTACTAAGTTCGTGCGTGGCCTCGCGGCTGTGCGTGATCAGAAAGAAGCTGCTTAACGCAGCTAATAGAAACTTCGTTGAACGACAAGCGATACCAACCCCTGGCATTTTATTTAATCTGGAGTTCTACAAATGGCTACTAAAGCTGAAATCCTCGACGCAATCTCTAGCATGACTGTGCTTGAGTTGTCCGAGTTGATCAAAGAAATGGAAGAGAAGTTTGGCGTGTCGGCTGCTGCCGCTGCTGTTGCTGTTGCAGCTCCTGCTGCAGCTGGCGGAGCTGCTGCTGAAGAGCAGACAGAGTTCAGCGTCATCTTGACAGAAGCTGGCGCAAACAAAGTGAGCGTCATTAAAGCTGTTCGTGAATTGACTGGTCTTGGCTTGAAAGAAGCTAAAGATCTGGTTGATGGCGCTCCTAAAGCTGTTAAAGAAGCTGTTGCTAAAGCTGATGCTGAAGCTGCAAAGAAGAAGCTTGAAGAAGCTGGCGCTAAAGCTGAACTGAAATAATTTTTTCAGTGATCGCCCGGGAAAGCAGATATTGCGTTCCCGGGCGTTTGCGCTTTCAGAAAACCTCTCTTAAAGCAGCGATTTGATAGTCGGGTTTTCTGAAGTCGTTTGAAGTACCTGCAATTCCTTAAGTCTTACCCTGTGGCCGTGGTTGACGGCCTATGTAACTTCGAGTCGGAGTGCTCATGCCTTACTCGTTTACCGAAAAAAAGCGCATCCGCAAAAGCTTCGCGAAGCGTGAGGACGTGCAAGACGTTCCCTTTCTGCTTGCGACACAGCTTCAATCTTATCTAACCTTCTTGCAAGCTGAGACCGCACCTTCTGTTCGTAAAGAACAGGGATTGCAGGCAGCCTTTAGTTCAATTTTCCCAATCTCCAGCCATAACAATATGGCGCGACTCGAGTTTGTCAGCTACGGCTTAGGCGAACCCGTTTTCGACGTCAAAGAGTGTCAGCTGCGAGGCTTAACATACGCGTCACCGTTGCGTGCAAAGGTGCGTTTGGTTTTGCTTGATCGTGAGGTCAGCAAACCAACAGTCAAAGAAGTCAAAGAACAAGAGGTTTACATGGGCGAAATTCCGCTCATGACTAGCACCGGTTCTTTTGTCATCAATGGCACCGAGCGCGTCATCGTGTCTCAGCTTCATCGTTCGCCCGGCGTGTTCTTTGAACATGATCGAGGCAAGACACATAGCTCAGGCAAGTTGTTATTTTCAGCACGCGTGATTCCTTACCGTGGCTCTTGGCTTGATTTCGAATTTGACCCGAAAGATGTATTATTTTTCCGTGTCGATCGACGTCGCAAAATGCCAGTCACGATATTGCTGAAAGCAATTGGTTTGACACCAGAAGAAATTTTGTCCCAGTTCTTTGAATTCGATCAGTTCGAGTTAAAGAATGAGGGCGGCATGATGGAATTCGTCGGTGATCGTTGGAAAGGCGAAGTTGCCCGTTTCGATATTACGGACCGTAGTGGCAAAGTACTTGTTGAAAAAGACAAGCGTGTCAATGCAAAGCATTTGCGAGACATTGCTGCCGCCAAGATCGAGCGCATTTCGGTGCCCGAAGATTTCCTGATTGGACGCGTCATTGCAACAAATATTGTTGACGCTGAAACCGGCGAACTGATTGCATCAGCAAACGATGAGATCACCGAAGGTACGTTGGGCGCTTTGCGCGCAGCAGGTATCAACACGATTCAGACTCTTTACACAAACGATCTAGATCGTGGCCCCTTCATCTCGCAAACATTGCGTGCTGACGAAACTGCCGATCAAATGGCGGCTCGTGTTGCGATCTATCGCATGATGCGTCCTGGTGAGCCACCAACGGAAGATGCGGTCGAAGCCCTATTCCAACGCTTGTTCTACAGCGAAGAAACTTACGATTTGTCACGCGTTGGTCGCATGAAAGTGAACAGTCGTTTGGGTCGTGGCGATGACATTACTGGCCCAATGACACTGACAAACGAGGACATCCTCGAAACGATCAAAGTGTTGGTTGAGTTGCGTAACGGTCGCGGTCAAATCGACGATATCGATCACTTGGGTAACAGACGCGTTCGTTGCGTGGGCGAATTGGCCGAAAACCAATTCCGTGCAGGCCTCGTTCGTGTTGAGCGCGCTGTCAAAGAGCGTTTAGGTCAAGCGGAAACAGAAAATCTGATGCCGCATGATTTGATTAACTCAAAGCCGATATCTGCAGCGATCAAAGAGTTCTTCGGTTCAAGCCAACTGTCCCAGTTTATGGATCAGACCAACCCACTTTCCGAAATCACGCACAAGCGTCGTGTTTCGGCATTGGGACCTGGTGGCTTAACGCGTGAACGTGCTGGTTTCGAAGTGCGTGACGTACACCCCACTCACTATGGTCGTGTATGTCCAATCGAGACGCCTGAGGGACCAAACATTGGTCTGATTAACTCAATGGCGCTGTATGCACGTTTGAACGAATACGGTTTTCTGGAAACACCTTATCGCAAGGTCGTTGACAGCAGTGTGACCGATCAGATTGAATATCTGTCCGCAATTGAAGAAAGCAACTATGTGATTGCTCAGGCAAACGCAGAGTTGAGCCCAACAGGTAAGTTCACGGATGATCTGGTTGCATGTCGCCAGGCAGGCGAGACCTTGCTGACGGCACCTGCAAATGTTCATTACATGGACGTTGCGCCTTCACAGATCGTATCGGTTGCTGCTTCATTGATTCCCTTCCTTGAGCATGACGACGCAAACCGTGCACTGATGGGTGCAAACATGCAGCGTCAAGCTGTGCCATGTTTGCGTCCAGAAAAGCCAGTAGTAGGAACAGGTGTTGAGCGCACGGTCGCGATCGACTCCGGTACGACTGTTCAGGCTTTGCGTGGCGGTATTGTTGATCACGTTGATGCAGATCGCATCGTGATTCGTGTCAACGACGAGGAAAACGTCGCAGGTGAAGTCGGCGTTGATATTTACAACCTGATCAAATACACACGCTCTAACCAAAACACCAACATCAACCAACGCCCTATCGTGCGTCGTGGTGATGTCGTGGCAGCGGGTGACGTGTTGGCTGACGGCGCATCAACAGACTTAGGCGAACTCGCCTTGGGTCAAAACATGTTGATCGCATTTATGCCTTGGAATGGTTACAACTTCGAAGACTCGATTCTGATCTCCGAAAAAGTTGTTGCTGACGATCGCTACACTTCGATTCATATCGAAGAGTTGACTGTTGTTGCTCGCGATACCAAACTTGGTGCCGAAGAAATTACGCGTGACATCAGCAATCTGGCTGAAACACAACTCAACCGTTTGGACGAGTCCGGTATTGTCCACATCGGCGCCGAAGTTCGCGCAGATGACGTGTTGGTTGGTAAGGTCACACCTAAGGGTGAGACTCAGCTTACGCCAGAAGAAAAGCTGCTTCGCGCAATTTTTGGTGAAAAAGCTTCAGACGTAAAAGACACATCCTTGCGCGTGCCTTCAGGCATGGTGGGTACTGTCATTGACGTTCAGGTGTTCACCCGCGAAGGTATCGTTCGCGACAAACGCGCTCAGTCGATTATTGATGATGAGTTGCGACGCTACCGTCAAGACTTGAATGACCAGTTGCGCATTGTTGAAAACGACACCTTCGATCGTATCGAAAAGTTGCTGATCAAAAAGATCGTGAATGGTGGACCTCGCAAACTCGCTAAAGGTACTGCTTTGACCAAGGAGTACTTGGCAGAGTTGGATCGTTGGCAGTGGTTTGACATTCGTTTGGCTGATGAGCCACACGCTGTCGTTCTCGAGCAAGCGAAAGAGTCACTCGAGCAGAAACGTCATCAGTTTGATCTTGCTTTTGAAGAAAAGCGTAAAAAACTCACACAGGGTGACGAATTGCCACCTGGCGTGTTGAAAATGATCAAGGTTTACCTGGCAGTCAAGCGTCGCTTGCAGCCGGGTGACAAGATGGCGGGTCGTCACGGTAACAAAGGTGTGGTGTCGCGCATTACTCCAGTCGAAGACATGCCACACATGGCTGACGGTACGCCAGCAGACATCGTGCTGAACCCGTTGGGCGTGCCATCGCGAATGAACGTAGGCCAAGTTTTAGAAGTCCACTTAGGTTGGGCAGCTAAAGGTTTGGGTCAACGCATCGGCGATATGTTGCGTGATCAGCAAAAAATCGAAATCAAAAAAGTTCGCACGTACCTCGACAAGATGTACAACAGCACCGGAACCGGTGCGCGTATTGATGAACTCAGCGATGACGAAGTGATTGAGCTGGCACAAAACCTCAAAAACGGCGTTCCATTTGCGACGCCAGTGTTTGACGGTGCGACCGAAGCTGAAATTACCAAGATGCTCGAGATGGCGTATCCAGACGAAGTTGCCCAGCAAATGGGTCTAACTGAGTCGCGTACGCAAGCTTGGCTCTATGATGGACGTACAGGCGAGCAGTTTGAGCGCCCTGTCACCATGGGCTACATGCATTATCTGAAACTGCACCACTTGGTTGACGATAAGATGCATGCTCGTTCGACAGGTCCTTACTCACTCGTGACGCAGCAACCATTGGGCGGTAAAGCTCAGTTTGGTGGCCAGCGTTTTGGTGAGATGGAAGTCTGGGCACTTGAGGCGTACGGCGCGTCTTACACGCTGCAGGAAATGTTGACGGTGAAATCCGATGACATTAACGGCCGCACCAAGGTATACGAAAACATTGTCAAAGGCGATCACACGATCGATGCGGGCATGCCCGAGTCGTTTAATGTGTTGGTCAAGGAAATTCGTTCCTTGGCGCTTGACATGGATCTGGAGCGTAAATAATGAAAGCGCTACTCGACCTTTTCAAACAGGTTTCGCAAGACGAACAGTTCGATGCCATCAAAATTGGCATCGCTTCACCCGAAAAGATCCGCTCGTGGTCTTACGGTGAAGTGCGCAAGCCAGAAACGATTAACTACAGAACCTTCAAACCTGAGCGTGATGGTTTGTTTTGCGCGAAAATTTTTGGTCCCATCAAGGACTACGAATGTTTGTGCGGCAAATACAAGCGCTTAAAGCACCGCGGCGTAATCTGCGAAAAGTGCGGTGTCGAAGTCACAGTCGCAAAAGTGCGTCGCGAACGGATGGGCCATATTGAGTTGGCGAGTCCTGTTGCGCACATTTGGTTCTTAAAGAGTCTGCCATCCCGTCTCGGTATGGTGCTCGACATGACGTTGCGTGACATCGAGCGTGTGCTTTATTTTGAAGCATGGTGCGTGATCGAACCGGGTATGACTCCGCTCAAGCGCGGTCAGATCATGTCGGATGATGACTTCATCGCCAAGACAGAAGAGTATGGTGATGATTTCCGCGCGTTGATGGGTGCTGAGGCTGTGCGCGAATTGTTGCGCACGATCGACATCGATCGCGAAGTGGAAACCTTGCGCGGAGAATTGAACGCCACGACCTCCGAAGCTAAGATCAAGAAAATCTCAAAGCGCCTCAAAGTGCTCGAGGGTTTTCAAAAGTCTGGCATCAAGGCAGAGTGGATGGTCATGGAAGTGCTGCCCGTGTTGCCACCGGACTTGCGTCCCTTGGTGCCACTTGATGGCGGACGTTTCGCGACCTCCGACCTGAACGATTTATATCGTCGTGTCATCAACCGTAACAATCGTCTCAAGCGCCTGCTCGAGCTTAAGGCTCCAGAGATCATTTTGCGCAACGAAAAGCGCATGTTGCAAGAGTCTGTTGACTCCTTGCTAGATAATGGTCGTCGCGGCAAAGCAATGACTGGCGCCAACAAGCGTCAGCTCAAGTCTCTCGCAGACATGATTAAAGGCAAGAGCGGACGTTTCCGTCAGAACTTGCTTGGTAAGCGCGTCGACTATTCGGGCCGCTCTGTCATCGTGGTGGGCCCACAGCTCAAGCTGCATCAATGCGGTTTGCCGAAATTGATGGCGCTTGAGCTTTTCAAGCCCTTCATTTTTAGCCGTCTCGAGTTAATGGGACTCGCCACAACAATCAAGGCAGCCAAGAAATTGGTAGAAAGCCAAGAGCCAGTGGTGTGGGATATTCTCGAAGACGTGATCCGTGAACATCCGGTCATGCTGAACCGTGCACCAACGTTGCACCGCTTAGGCATTCAGGCATTTGAGCCTGTGTTGATCGAAGGTAAAGCGATCCAGCTGCACCCGTTGGTTTGCGCGGCGTTTAACGCCGACTTCGACGGCGACCAGATGGCCGTTCACGTCCCGCTGTCCATCGAGGCACAGATGGAAGCCCGCACGTTGATGCTGGCTTCTAACAACATCTTGTTCCCTGCAAACGGCGAGCCATCGATTGTTCCTTCACAGGATATCGTGCTGGGCTTGTATTACGCGACACGCGAGCGCACAAACGGCAAAGGCGAAGGTATGTTCTTTGCTGACGTTGCAGAAGTGCAGCGTGCGTACGACAACCGTGAAACAACATTGCAGACTCGCATTACAGTGCGTTTGCCTGAATGGTCACGTAATGCGGATGGAGAGTGGGTTGCTGGCGTACAGCGTGTAGAGACCACGACAGGTCGCGCGCTGTTGTCAGAAATTCTTCCAAAAGGCTTGCCCTTCTCTGTGTTGAATCGTGCGTTGAAAAAGAAAGAAATTTCACGCTTGATCAACCAGTCTTTCCGTCGTTGCGGTCTTCGTGACACTGTGATTTTTGCTGACAAATTGATGCAAGCGGGTTTCCGTCTTGCAACACGCGGCGGCATTTCAATCGCGATGGGCGATATGTTGATCCCAGAAGTCAAGGGCGACATTCTTGCCGAAGCGACTCGCGAAGTAAAAGAAATTGATAAGCAATACTCGTCTGGCTTAGTCACTTCTCAAGAGCGTTACAACAACGTTGTGGACATCTGGGGTAAGGCTGGCGATAAAGTCGGTAAGGCCATGATGGAACAGTTGGCGACTGAGCCAGTTGTCGATCGTCATGGTGACCATGTTCGTCAAGAGTCCTTCAACTCCATCTATATGATGGCGGACTCTGGTGCCCGTGGTTCGGCTGCTCAGATTCGACAGTTGGCCGGTATGCGTGGCCTGATGGCTAAGCCTGATGGTTCAATTATCGAAACCCCAATTACTGCAAACTTCCGCGAAGGTTTGAACGTACTTCAGTACTTCATCTCGACGCACGGTGCGCGTAAAGGTTTGGCTGATACGGCGCTCAAGACCGCGAACTCAGGTTACCTCACCCGACGTCTGGTTGACGTGACGCAAGACCTGGTGATCACAGAAAACGATTGCGGAACAACGCATGGTTATTCTATGAAAGCGTTGGTTGAAGGCGGTGAGGTCATCGAGCCTTTGCGCGAGCGTATCTTAGGTCGTGTTGCCGCTGTTGACATTGTGAATCCTGACACACAGGAAACAGCAATTGCTTCGGGTACATTGCTTGATGAAGATTTGGTTGACTATATCGACAAGCTCGGTGTCGACGAAGTGCGCGTGCGCACACCATTGACTTGCGAAACACGTCATGGCTTATGCGCACATTGCTACGGACGAGATTTGGGCCGCGGCTATCTGGTAAACGTTGGTGAAGCTGTGGGCGTAATTGCAGCACAGTCGATCGGTGAGCCAGGTACGCAGCTGACGATGCGTACGTTCCACATTGGTGGTGCGGCATCACGTGCAGCGATGGCAAGCGGTGTTGAGACAAAGTCAAATGGTGTTGTGCGTTTTGCAAGCACCATGCGTTATGTCACCAATCCAAAAGGCGAACGTGTCGCAATTTCACGCTCTGGCGAAATCGTGATTTTTGGCGATAACGACCGTGAGCGCGAACGTCATAAAGTGCCTTACGGCGCCACACTGCAAGTCAATGACGGAGACGTCTTGAAAGCGGGTGCGCGTTTGGCAACATGGGATCCGTTGACGCGTCCGATTATTTCAGAATACGCAGGTAGTGTCCGCTTCGAAAATATCGAAGAAGGCGCAACCGTTGCCAAGCAAGTTGATGATGTGACAGGCTTGTCCACTTTGGTGGTCATCACGCCTAAGACACGTGGCGGCAAAATCGCCTTGCGTCCACAGATCAAATTGATTGGTGAAAAAGGCGAGGAAGTTAAGATCGCTGGTACGGATCATTCTGTAAATATTTCTTTCCCTGTCGGCGCACTGATTACCGTGCGCGATGGTCAGCAAGCTCAGGTTGGCGAAGTGTTGGCGCGTATTCCACAAGAATCGCAAAAGACTCGCGACATTACTGGTGGTTTGCCACGAGTGGCCGAACTGTTCGAAGCGCGCTCACCCAAAGATGCAGGCATGTTGGCTGATATCACGGGTACAGTTTCGTTTGGTAAAGACACTAAGGGTAAGCAGCGTTTGGTGATTACCGACCTCGAAGGTATTGCACATGAGTTCTTGATTCCTAAAGAGAAGCAAGTACTTGTGCACGATGGTCAGGTCGTGAACAAAGGTGAAATGATTGTGGACGGCCCAGCTGATCCACATGACATTCTCCGACTCCAAGGTATTGAGCGTCTTGCAACTTATGTTGTAGACGAGGTTCAGGACGTGTATCGCTTGCAAGGCGTGAAGATCAATGACAAACACATCGAGGTGATCGTTCGCCAGATGTTGCGTCGTATCAACATTGTCGATGCAGGTGACACTTCCTTCATCCCTGGTGAGCAAGTGGAGCGCGCTGAGTTGCTCAATGAAAATGATCGTATGGAAGCAGACAATAAGCGTCCAGCTACATATGACAACATTCTGTTGGGTATTACCAAGGCTTCGCTCTCTACTGACTCATTTATTTCAGCAGCATCCTTCCAGGAAACAACACGTGTTCTCACCGAGGCTGCCATCATGGGCAAGCGCGATGATTTACGTGGCCTGAAAGAAAACGTCATTGTGGGTCGTCTGATTCCAGCTGGAACCGGTATGGCATATCACGTGGCGCGTAAGGAAAAAGAAGCGATCGAAGCGGCAGAACGCGAGGCCGCTAGACATCAGGCCAACCCATTCGAAGATGCACCTGCTGCCGTTGAGGCACCAGAAGCTACTGAAGAATAAGTTGTCAGTTTTAAGGTGCCGCCCATGTTGGGCGGCATTGATGATCGAGTATCGAAGGACTTAGCTAAACTTAATTACCGTTATTTGACGGTAATTAAGTTGGTTGACAGTAAATAAGGATTTACGCTAAGCTGTAAGGCTTACCGTATTTTTTGGGGACTCAACAGCTCTGGGCTTGTTGATGCGCCCTGGTTTGATAAGCAATACCCGCTCTTTTACGGATTTCCGTTTGATGGTGGGTTTGCGCGAGCTGCCCAGGAACGGGAATACTGAGAACGCGTCGTAGAGGGTAAATTTCAGGGTGAAATTTTCCGCACGCAAGTATCAGAAATAAAAGGGAATTAGAGGTTATGCCAACCATTAGCCAACTCGTGCGCAAACCGCGCGAAGTCAGCGTTTCTAAGAGCAAGAGCCCCGCGCTCGAAAACTGCCCTCAGCGACGCGGTGTGTGTACACGTGTGTATACAACAACACCAAAGAAGCCAAACTCAGCCTTGCGTAAAGTCGCCAAAGTGCGTCTGACCAACGGTTTTGAGATTATTTCGTACATCGGTGGTGAAGGCCACAACTTGCAAGAACACTCAGTCGTGCTCGTGCGCGGCGGTCGTGTAAAAGACTTGCCTGGTGTGCGTTACCACATCGTCCGTGGATCACTTGACTTGCAAGGTGTTAAAGACCGTAAGCAGTCACGCTCCAAGTACGGTGCTAAGCGTCCAAAGCAAGCTAAATAAGCACTTTTGGAACTTAGAGATTTAAAAAGTAAGCACTGAAATGTGCGGCCAAAATGTGAAAACAGCATTGGCAACGTAAGTGACCTATCTGATGGTAGGTCGTGGCTGTAGCTGAAAATAGCTATGGTTCAACTGAAATGACACAAAGGAATTGATATGCCCCGTCGTCGCGAAGTCCCCAAACGTGACATTCTGCCCGATCCAAAATTCGGCAGCGTCGAGCTCGCTAAGTTTATGAACGTTGTGATGTTGTCCGGCAAAAAAGCCGTGGCAGAGCGCATTATCTACGGTGCGCTTGATCAAATTCAGACTAAGACTGGTAAAGAGCCAATCGAGGTCTTCAATTTGGCCATCAACAACATTAAGCCAATCGTTGAAGTAAAAAGCCGCCGTGTGGGTGGTGCTAACTATCAGGTGCCGGTGGAAGTTCGCCCGGTCCGTCGTTTGGCACTTGCTATGCGTTGGTTGCGTGAAGCCGCTAAAAAGCGCGGTGAGAAATCAATGGATCTGCGTTTAGCCGGAGAGTTGCTTGATGCAGCTGAAGGTCGTGGCGCTGCCATGAAAAAACGTGATGATACGCACAAGATGGCTGAAGCTAACAAAGCTTTCAGTCATTTCCGCTGGTAATTTAAGGATCAACCATGGCCCGCAAAACCCCGATCGAGCGCTACCGCAACATCGGTATCTCTGCACACATCGACGCAGGGAAGACCACAACTACAGAACGAATCTTGTTCTATACAGGCGTCAATCACAAGATTGGCGAAGTTCACGATGGCGCAGCCACCATGGACTGGATGGAACAAGAACAAGAGCGCGGCATTACGATTACGTCTGCCGCGACGACTGCCTTCTGGAAAGGCATGGCCAACAATTACCCAGAGCATCGCATCAACGTGATCGATACTCCCGGACACGTTGACTTCACAATCGAAGTTGAGCGCTCAATGCGAGTGCTTGACGGTGCGTGTATGGTCTATTGTGCAGTGGGTGGCGTTCAGCCTCAGTCCGAAACAGTTTGGCGTCAAGCTAACAAATACGGTGTTCCACGCCTGTCTTTTGTTAACAAGATGGATCGTACTGGTGCAAACTTTTACAAAGTCTATGACCAGCTCAAGACTCGCCTGAAAGCCAATCCAGTGCCTGTTGTCTTGCCAATCGGCGCCGAAGAAAAGTTCACCGGCGTGATTGACCTTGTCAAGATGAAAGCAATCATCTGGGATGAAGCAAGTCAGGGCATTAAGTTTGACTACGTAGATATTCCTGCCGATATGCAAGAACTTGCAGATGAATGGCATGAAAAACTGGTCGAGGCTGCAGCTGAGTCGTCCGAAGAGATGATGAATAAATACCTTGAAGGTGGAAAGCTCACCGAAGAGGAAATTCAACTTGGCATTCGTACGCGCACAATCGCATGCGAAATTCAGCCGATGCTCTGCGGCACTGCATTTAAAAACAAAGGCGTTCAGCGCATGCTTGACGCCGTCATTGAATATTTGCCTTCGCCTGTGGATATTCCACCAGTCAAGGGCGAGCTCGACGACGGCACGGAAACAAGCCGTAAAGCAGAAGATTCCGAAAAGTTTTCAGCATTGGCATTTAAATTGATGACTGACCCATATGTGGGACAGCTGACTTTCGTGCGCGTATATTCTGGCGTATTGAAATCAGGCGATACCATCTACAACCCAATCAAGGGTAAAAAAGAGCGTATCGGTCGTATTTTGCAGATGCACGCAAACAACCGCGAAGAAATTAAAGAAGTGGTTGCAGGCGATATCGCTGCTGTGGTGGGTTTGAAAGACGTGACAACAGGCGAGACGCTTTGTGACGTCGATTCACACATCATGCTCGAGCGTATGGTATTTCCTGAGCCAGTGATTTCTCAGGCTGTAGAGCCTAAGACAAAAGCTGACCAAGAAAAAATGGGTCTTGCACTTTCACGACTTGCTCAAGAAGATCCGTCTTTCCGCGTGCGGACAGACGAAGAATCTGGCCAAACAATTATTTCCGGTATGGGTGAACTGCACTTGGAAATTATTGTTGATCGCATGAAGCGAGAGTTCAGCGTTGAAGCTAACGTTGGTAAGCCACAAGTGGCCTACCGTGAAACAATTCGCAAAGTGTGTGAAGAAATCGAAGGTAAATTCGTCAAGCAGTCAGGCGGTCGAGGCCAATATGGTCACGTCGTTCTCAAGCTTGAGCCACTGCCACCAGGCGGCGGTTTCGAATTTGTTGACGCCATTAAAGGCGGTGTTGTTCCTCGTGAATACATCCCTGCAGTGGACAAAGGCATCCAAGAAACATTGCCATCAGGTATTTTGGCCGGTTACCCTGTTGTTGATATCAAAGCAACATTGTTCTTCGGTTCGTACCACGACGTTGACTCGAATGAGAACGCGTTCCGTATGGCAGCTTCAATGGCATTCAAAGACGGTATGCGCAAGGCAAGTCCTGTGCTGCTTGAGCCTATGATGGCCGTTGAAGTAGAAACACCCGAAGATTATGCTGGTACGGTGATGGGCGATTTGTCCTCACGTCGTGGCATGCTCCAGGGCATGGATGACATGGTTGGTGGTGGTAAGGTCATTAAGGCCGAAGTTCCACTGGCTGAGATGTTTGGTTATGCAACTAATTTGCGCTCATTAACGCAAGGTCGTGCAACTTACACAATGGAATTCAAGCACTACTCCGAAGCTCCCAAAAACGTGGCCGAAGAAATTATCGCGGCCCGCGGCAAGTAATCAAGACAGAGGAATATCATGGCAAAAGGTAAATTCGAACGCACCAAACCACACGTTAACGTCGGCACAATC
>JAOATE010000025.1 GCA_030158305.1 Burkholderiaceae bacterium | reverse complement strand
GCCAACACCGATGGCTTCACCTTGACGATAAGAGTCGGAAGTGCATCCGCTGCGTATGACGTGAGCGGAACCACCAAAAAGGTGAGGCCCAGCAAATACTTGGACGCCACCTCCCTCAACATCGCCAACGCGGTCATAGTCGGTTCACCTTTTTGCGCCCTGCGGCCAAATTGCATCGTTGAAAGATTTTTGAACAGGTGACATCAGGCGAGGTCATGTCCCACTACGAAGTCAGGTGCTTCGCTCAAGGAGCCGGATCAGCTCACTCCTTGTCTTCTGCCCAGATGCGCATCAGAGCCTTTCGTGCCAAGTGCGGAACAGCCAAATGAATGGGCATGCGCATGTGATGAGAGCGGACGTACAAGAGCCACCGCGCTAACCCGGTGAATCTCTCATCACAACTAGGGTGGTCGGGTCGCAATGCCTTGGTCAATAGGGCTGACATCACTCTGCGTGATATCACGCTGCGATCCAAGCCTCCGATACGAGCATCAAAGCCCGCCGGATGGGTGGTCGAGAACAATCGCTTTAAGTGAATCAGTGCGTGGGAAAGCGGAACTTTCAACCCAAGCTGGTCCGCTCGATCTAGCAACTGATCCCAGTAGCTGGCATCTTTGGCGAAGTGCGTGACGAGATCATTCATATCCAGTAGATCTCGCAGGCCGTGATCGAACTCCCCTTCTAGGAATAGATGCGCCGCACTGTGAAGCACCATGTCCGTTGGGCACAGTGTGTAGAGGCCAGGATGTTCAGGGATCGCTTGAATTCGATCCAGCAATGCTGCGCCATCTACCTTGAATCGGGATGTAGGCGGCGTGATGGTGTGATGAACGTCGATGGAGGTGCCGCGTTGTACATGACGCATCGGGGGCAGTTCATGCATCCATTGGCGGTAATAGCGATCGTTATATGCGTTGCGCTCTTCACTGATCCATCCGGCAGCAAACAGCGCTGACTCGACTTCGGCGAGCTTTGAGTGCTCGACGAGTATGTCTATATCGCTGAAGATCCGTCCTCTGGCAGGAGGGAGTCCGGCCACAACATAAGCCGCGCCTTTGAGCAGGACGACTGGTGTGTCGACGCCGGCCAGCGCGCGTCTGATGCAGTCGACCTCCCATTTCACTTCGTGCCACTGTCTGCGGGCGACGATCATTCCACTGTCAAGGTGGCACCGAGGCCCCGCTGGCACATCGCCCAACCAGCCACGATCTGCGAAATGCTGTGCCAATCGCCCTTGCATGCGTGCTTGCCGCGACTGGCCGAGCAGCAGTTCCCATTCTTGAGGGCTCAAAACCGGCTGGCGGCTCGGATCTGCCCAAACGCGGGACAAATAGTCTGGCATCAAGAGTTGCGGGAGGTGACTAGGGCATCGAAGATGTTCACTGCATCACCCAGTTTGCTGTATTCAAAGTCGTAACAGTCACTTTGATCCACGACTTCGGCCAGTGTGTGGAATCCGGACGCACCCAACAGTCCGTAGTTAAATGCATTTCGACCCAATTCAAGCATGCTGTCGGCGCGTGAGCGAGGCGACAGGCGCGCCGTAGCGTCGGGGACGTACTTCGGGAAAATCACCCATCCGGGGCGGGCCGTTGACATCACGCGATCGAGATGGTGCTTCTCGACTTTCATGAGGCCTACGGAACCTTTGGATGTGTCCGGAACGACTTCGCTGAAGACAGCAGAGGGAGCGAAGTCCCGAATGATCTCGAGGGACTCGTTCTTGAGGCTCACGGGGCGGCAGAGCGGAACGATGGTGGCATTGACGGTTGAAATCAAAGTCATCTCGTCGGACAGCAGTCTCCATCCACGGTGAATGAGCGCAGCGCACAAGGTACTTTTCCCCGACCCGGGCGGCGCGGGAAGTATCGCGGCGAGGCCGTCTCGCTCGACCACAGCAGCATGAAGCATCAAATACTGATGCGCCTGGGTCGAGATGCACCAGTTCATCCCCCATTCGAGAAGCGGGTAGGCGTGACTGATGGGAAGAGGCTTGAACGGAGAGCCGCCATCACAAACGAAACGCACCTGAGGATGAATCCAGCGGTGCAGTCCGCGACCGCGCTCCATGCGCACCTCGAAATCAACGAACTCGGTGCTTCGAATCAGCGGGTAGTCGGCGTAGAGCAGGTGCAGGCCCTTCTCGACAGAAGGAATGCTGGAACGAATCCGAAAAATAAACGGACCCGTCTGTATGGCGATACCTGTCTCGTTGACAAGCTGGTGAAACTCGGTCTTTGAGAGTGCGGAGAGCCTCATCCACACGTAGTCTTTATCAATGAGGCAGCTGTCAGCTGCTCGAAAATACTTGGTAGCGAATCGGATATTTGGCGATCTGACAATGAAGTGTACTCACTGACTCGCGCTATCAATGTCTGGAGGTCTGTTGCTCCGTCCTCAATGCAGAGCAGCGTGCAAGCCGTTAATAAATCCAATGAGTGAGTTGCACCAGAGAATTCATCAAAAATCACATACTCATTACTCCAGTCGCGCCAGTGCAGTGGCGATGGAGAGAATAAATGTATTTCCAAAATCAATTGCGACGCCAGAATTACCATCGCCTGATCACATATTACGAACGCCTAGTCTGCATGTACCCTCTGCAAAAATCCAACGTGGATTGCCGTCGCGAGTCGTGAAAACGTTCCATTAATTCACCTGCGGTGTAAGGTGATTTGATAACTGAAGATTCAATTGATTTGCACGCGTTGAGAATTGCCGTAATCATCACCGAAGTATCAGAATTTGGTTCAGTTTTTAGGCAGTTAATCAGGGATTTTTGAGGACCTCCAGAGAATAAATAATTGCAGGGTGTGTCTGGCTTGAAACTTTTACCGCCCACCTTGCAATTATTTGGAAGAGGCCAATTTTTCGGCTTGCCCTGCGGATCTAAATAATAAGAAGGGTGTCCCCCTACGCATTGTAGGTAACTGGTCGCCTGCGAATGAGCTGCCGACTGAGTTCCAGACACCGAGCAAATTTTTCCATCGGCAGTCACGTAGCGTTCTGTCGCCAGTGATTTAATCGGGATTACTGCTGCAGCAACTGCAGAGCCCTTGGATATTCCGTTGAATAAGAATTTTCTCCTAAGGGCTGCGTCCGTGATTATTTTAGCGGGGGGCGCATGTGGACGCGCTAACGTCCCGTCTTTTTCTTCCGGCTTATTCATAATTGGCCTTATGATTTGCATCTATTTGTATGTGAGCAGATGCCAATTTATTGCCCCTCGCGAAATATAACCACACTCACCGTTTCAATCAAAACCAAGACGTCAAGAAGCAAGGAATTATTTTTGACGTAATACAAGTCGAATTGATGCTTTTTCTTGGCGTCGTCAAGAGAGTCGCCGTAGTGGTACCGAACCTGCGCCCATCCTGTGATGCCAGGTTTTACTGAATGACGCA
>JAOATE010000024.1 GCA_030158305.1 Burkholderiaceae bacterium | reverse complement strand
CGGAGCCAAACTTAACGCAAACGCCTGTTCATGCGGCGCTGGAGCCGGCTAACCACGATTTGCCACTCCTGGCGCATCGAATCAGCGCGGGCTTTCCTTCGCCCGCCGCCGATTACATCGAGGTCGGACTGGATCTTAATGATTATTTAGTCCGTAACAAGCCTGCGACTTTCCTGTTTACGGTCAAAGGGGATTCGATGTCGGGCGCCAGCATTGAGGAGGGCGACAAGGTCATTGTGGATCGGGCGATGACGCCCAAGCATCGCGACATCGTGGTGGCGGTAGTGGATGGCGATTACACACTCAAGCGTTTGTTCAAGCATCGGGGACGCGTGGAGTTGCGCGCTGAAAACCCTGCATACCAACCCATCGAGTTTAAAGACGGCAGCGAGTTGCTCGTGTGGGGTGTCGTGGTGGGAGTGGTGCGTCGTTATTCTGCGCGAGGCGGATGATGCCGGCTGTCTCTACGCTTTCGCCACAGTTCGCGCTCGTGGATGTCAATAATTTCTATGTGTCGTGTGAGCGTGTGTTCAAACCCAAGCTCGAAGGCATCCCGATGGTGGTGTTATCTAACAACGATGGCTGTGCGGTGGCCCGCAGCAACGAGGTCAAAGCACTAGGCGTCAAAATGGGGACGCCCTGGTTCAAGATGAAGGATCTGGCGCGTGAGCAAGGCATTTTGGCTTTTTCGTCAAACTACACGCTTTACGGGGACATGAGTAATCGTGTCGTGCAGATTTTGCGCGACTTTGCACCCGACACGGAGGTCTACAGTATCGATGAGTCGTTTTTGCGCATCGAAACGGTGGCGCATCTGCATGGAGGTGCGGTCCCCATGGGGCAACAGATGCGCGAACGCATCAAGCAATGGACGGGGTTACCTGTCTGTGTAGGTGTGGGGCCGACTAAAACACTCGCAAAATTCGCCAATCATCTTGCTAAGAAAAATCCCGAGTTTGAGGGCGTGTGCGACCTGCATGTGATCCCGCGTCCGGAGCGTGTGCGTTGGATGAGTCGCATTGAGGTGGGAGAGGTCTGGGGCGTGGGCGGGCGCATCGCGCGACGTCTGGAGGTGATGGGGATTCATACGGTGCTGGATTTGCGTAATGCCTCACCCAAAGAAATGCGCAGGCACTTTGGTGTGGTGATGGAACGCACTTGTAATGAGCTACGCGGTATTTCCTGTTTAGCACTCGACGATATCGCACAGTCTAAACAACAGATCATGTCCTCGCGTAGTTTTGGTCACCCTGTTGAAACGATTGAGGAGCTGCGTGAGTCGCTTGCGAGTTATCTGTCGCGTGCCGCTGAAAAGCTGCGCAAGCAACAGTCAGTCTCAGCCGCGGTATATGTGTTTGTGCAGACAAACCGCTTTAATAAGGATGAGCAATACAACGCGGGATTGACGGTGCCGCTGCCTGAGCCGACCGACGATACGCTCACGCTCACGGCGGCGGCGCTCGCTGGGCTGGAGATGATTTACCGCTCGGGGTATCGCTATAAAAAAGCAGGCGTGATGTTGACGTTGTTGTCGGACAAACACGCGCGTCAGGCGAGTATTTTTGACAATCTGGTGGTCACCCAGCGCTCCACCAAGTTGATGACAGCGCTTGATATGATCAATCGTGATTATGGACATGGCACCGTACGTTCGGGCGTGAGTGGCTTTACGCAACGCTGGGCGATGCGCAATGAAAACCGTTCGCCGAGATATACAACACGCTGGGACGAATTGCCCGTGGTGCGCTAAGGATTGCCAGATTGACTTACACTCATTCACTATGGCGACAAAACTCAGCAGTCTCACGCAGTGGTTACGCGAATACCGTGTGCTCTCCCGGTATAAAACACAATGGTGCCTGGCCGCGCTCTTTCTACTATTAGCTGCGGCAGCCACGCTCGCCGTGCCCTTGGCCTTTCGAGATCTGGTGGATACGGGTCTGACCAGTGATGCGATTGACCTGAAATTCATCAACTTGCTGCTCTTGGCCATCGCCTTGGCATTGATGACAGCGAGTCGGTTTTATGTGATGTCATGGCTCGGTGAACGGGTCGTTGCCGACATTCGTCAGCGGGTCTTTGAAAACGTACTGCGCCAGAGCCCTGCGTATTTTGAAACGCTGCAAACGGGTGAAGTGCTGTCACGTATGACAAGCGATACGACTTTAGTCCAGACCTTGGTGGGGTCAAGCATTTCGATTGCGCTGCGCAGCCTGGTGATGTTGCTTGGCGGTATGACGATGATGCTGGTCACCAGCGCTTGGTTGGCCGGTGTGATGATTGTTTTATTGTTATTGGTCGTACTGCCGTTATGGGCATTAGGTCGACGTGTGCGCAAGATGTCACGCGCCAGCCAAGACAAGGTCGCAGACACTAGCGCGATGGCAGGCGAGGTGTTAAATGCGATGACGACTGTTCAGGCGTTTGTCCGCGAGCCGTATGAGCAAAAGCGTTTTAATTCTGCCGTGGAAATGGCTTTTTTCGAAGCTAAAAAGCGGATCACCATGCGGTCATTACTGACCGCCACCGCGATCATGATGGCTTTTGGCGTGATTGTTTTTGTGCTGTGGATTGGTGCGAGACAAGTGACCGCAGGCACGATCTCTCTGGGAGAGCTGACCCAGTTTGTGTTGTATGCGGTATTAATTGCGGGCTCAATCGGTGCGTTGTCCGAGACTTGGGGGGATTTACAACGCGCAGCTGGTGCAACAGAAAGGCTGGTGGAGTTGATGCAGGCAGAGCCTGCCTTGGCCAGTAGCGCCCGAGGCAATGATCTTACTGAGACGTCAACGACCGCAAATCTTTCTGCGTCTGAGGCGGTGGTCTTTAACGATGTCACCTTCGCCTATCTCTCTCGCCCTGATTTTCTGGCGATGAATCATCTCACGCTCTCAGTCCCTCGCGGTGCGCGTGTTGCCCTGGTGGGACCTTCTGGTGCTGGTAAAAGCACGCTTTTTGCGATGTTGCTGCGCTTTTATCAACCGACGGCAGGGCAGATTGAAATTTTTGGTCGTGATATTACGCAATGGCCGGTGAGTGAATTAAGAGGCATGGTGGGTATTGTTCCCCAAGAACCGGTCATTTTTGCATCGAGTGCCATGGAAAATATTCGCTATGGCAGACTCGATGCGACGGATGCAGAGGTCATCGCCGCAGCTAAGACTGCGCATGCGCATGGTTTTATCTCTGCTTTACCGCAGGCGTACGAGAGCTTTTTAGGTGAACGCGGCGTGCGCTTGTCGGGTGGTCAAAAGCAACGCATCTCGATTGCACGCGCGATTTTGAAAAACCCACCGCTCTTGCTGCTTGATGAGGCAACAAGTGCGCTGGATGCTGAGTCAGAACGTGAAGTTCAACTCGCCTTGGATAGTGTGCTCCCAGGGAGAACCTCGTTGACGATTGCGCATCGC
>JAOATE010000023.1 GCA_030158305.1 Burkholderiaceae bacterium | reverse complement strand
CGTGTGGCATACACCAGAGGATGCGCGAGCATACGTTTGACGATTTCGTCGCAAAGCGTTTCCTGCAGATGAATATGCCCAGTCGCAATAATGTCCGCAATAGTCTGACGCATAAAGTCGTAATCGACGACTTCGCTGAGTTCGTCTTTGTTGGGTGTGTTGCTTTGCAGTGGCACATACAAGTCGACATTGATGATGACACGTTGCTCCCCTTGCTTTTCGAAATCATGCACACCGATATTCATGTTGATCTCAAAAGCTTTTAAGAACAAGCGACGGCAGTGTGTCAGGTCGAGTTTTTCAATATGCGTAGGAGTCATTGGTCAGGTGTGCAGGTCAAAGAGTCAAAAGTCAGAAAGAGTCCGGATTACGATGTCAAAAACATCACATCACGGTCGGAGGATTTGAGATGTTGGCCGCCATCCACATAAAGCGTGGTGCCGGTGATGGCGTGTGCTGAGGCGAGGTAGACCGCGGCAGCCGTAATATCCTCGGGTGTCGAGGACTTGCCCAGAGGCGTCATATGGTGTGCTTGCTGAAAGCCGTTCTCAGTCTGGTCGCCAGAGACCAAGGTAATGCCCGGCGCCAAGCCAACGAGTCGGACATGGGGCGCGAGCGCCTGTGCCAAGAGACGCGTGGCTTCTAGCAGGGCGGCCTTGGACAGGGTATAAGACAAAAAATCTGGGTTAGGGTTGATCAGTTTTTGATCCAGCAGATTGATCACAACAGCAGGATGCTCGAATGATGTCGCGCTTTGAATACGCGCACGGTGCAGGTCACGCGCAAGCGATATGGGTGCAGCCACGTTGATTTGCATATGCGCATCGAGTCGCGCATAGCTAAAGCTCTCTGCTTGGTCATAATCAAACAGCGAAGCATTATTAACGATGCAGCTTGGCAATCCGAGTAACTCAGTGCAACGTGCAATCAACGTCGAGACCGAAGCTTCGTCCGCCAGCTCGGCTTGTAACGCGACCGCTCGGCGACCGAGCGCCTCAATATCCCGCATAGTCTGCTGGGCGTGCTCGGCAGACGCCCCATAATGAATCGCGACATCCCAGCCTGCTGAGGCAAGCCCCAAGGCCATGCTGCGCCCCAGACGCTTGCCAGCGCCTGTGACCAGGGCAATTTTTCCAGAAGGGAGAGTAGACACGTTCGTGTAGCCTGAACAATTTGTGACGCCACAAGCGGGCGTCAACACAACCGTCATATTAACTTGCCTGGTGGACTTTTAACTTATACACCCTGTAGCAGGGGGCTTAACACTCGTGAATACTGGCTTGCCATGTCATAGGCATGTCCGAGCTGCAGCACTTCAAAGTCGTGTTGTAAGGGTCCAATCACCTGAATCCCTGCAGGCATACCGGTTGCGCTAAAGCCGGCAGGCATGCTGAGTGCAGGCAGTCCGGCCATGGTGGCAGGGATGACTGACTGCATCCAGCGATGGTAGGTGTCCATTTTCTTTCCAGCGACTTCTTTTGGCCAGTGTTGCTCAGCATCGAAGGGGAAAATTTGCGTAGTCGGCATGACCAGGAAGTCATAGGTCTCAAAGAGTCGGCGTAGCTCTTGATACCAGGCTGTGCGGACCTTGGCTGCGGCAAAGACAGCCGGTCCAGTCAGATTGAGACCTTGTTCGATTTCCCAGACGGCTTCGGGCTTGAGCATGGCGCGACGTTCGGGGGAGTCATAGTGCTGTGCATTCCCGCCTGCAAAGGTAAAGCTGCGCAAAGTCAGCCATGCATTCCAACATTGTTCGAGATCAAAATTGGGGTGCGCGTCTTCGACCGTGCAGCCAATCGTTTTAAAGTGTTCGAGCGCGCGTGTAGTCACGGCGAGCAACTCTGGATCCATCGGTAAGTGACCCTTGAGGTTGCCCAGCCAACCGATGCGTTTGCCGCGGAGGTCTGTTTCAAGGGGTTGCGTAAACAAACGTGGATCGTCTTGGCGACGCGTCAAGGGCAAGCGCGGATCAAAACCAGCCTGTACGGCCAACAACATCGCCAAGTCGGGGACGTTGCGCGCCATCGGCCCCGTGACACTGAATTGCTGGAAAAAGACCTCTTCGCCGGGACCGTGGGGCACACAGCCTGGCGAGGGACGAAAACCAAAAACATTATTGAAGGCAGCTGGCGTGCGCAAAGAGCCCATCATGTCCGATCCATCGGCCACGGGCAGCATACGGAGCGCCAAGGCCACACCCGCACCGCCGCTGCTTCCGCCTGCGGTGCGCGAGGGGTCAAAGGCGTTACGGGTAATGCCATACACCTTGTTATAGGTGTGTGCACCCAGACCGAACTCTGGAGAGTTTGTGCGGCCGACAAAGATCGCTCCGCCCGCTCGCACCCTTCCGTTGGCAGCCGAATCCACCTTCGTCACCTGATCTTTAAAGATCAGCGAGCCGTTGGTCGTCACCATGCCGGCAACCGGCGCGATGTCCTTGGGGGCTTGAGGAAAACCGTGGAGGGGACCCATACTTTGATTGCGGGCGAGCTGAGCGTCTCGCTCTTGAGCCTGAGCAAGCAAAACGCTGCGCTCTGGCATCGCCACAATCGCGTTGACCGTTGGATTTTGCGCATCGATTTGAGACAGAAATGCCTCCATCACTTCAACGCAAGACAGTGCACGCCGATGAATCGCACGAGACAAGCTCGTCGCATCCATTGAAACGATGTCCCAATGATTGTTTGGGGGGCTGGCTTGGCCAGACTGCTTGGCAGATGAAGGTGTTGTCATGATGTCGGTAGGTTGCGAGGGTCAGGATCGTGCGATTCAAAAAACAGACACTATTGTGCAATAAAATCCCTCAGAATAAGCCCGCATACGGATACAGGAACGAAATGAGTCTATTTTCTTTGCACGGCAAAACGGCACTGGTGACCGCAAGTGTGCGAGGACTCGGTTTTGAGATTGCGCAGGGACTTGCTAGGCAAGGTGCGCGCGTCCTGCTAAACGGTCGCGACGCAGCCACGCTCGCGCTTGCGCGGGATCAGATACGTGCCCAAGGCGGTCTGGCCGAGGCGATGGCGTTCGATGTGTCGGATTTGACCCAGCTCCATGCTGTCATGAGTGAGATTGACGCGTCTTTTGGTCCCGTCGATATTTTGGTCAACAACGCAGGCCTGCGTGACCGACGAGAGGTGTTTGCCTTTGAGCTCGACGCTGTCCGTCAAATGTTCGAGGCTAATCTTGTCGCTCCCTTTGAGTTATCCCGCCAAGTTGCCCAGCGTATGGTGAGCCATCAGCGAACTGGGCGCATCATCAATATCACTTCGATTGCTGGTCCGATTTCACGTGCCTCTGACGCGCTCTACACCACAGCAAAAGGGGGGCTCGCCGCCATGACGCGGGCGTTGGCGGCAGATTTTGGTCAGTTTGGCATCACGGTCAATGGCGTCGCGCCGGGATTTTTCGCGACCGAGGCCAATGCGTCTCTGGTCGCCGATCC
>JAOATE010000022.1:15660-16472 GCA_030158305.1 Burkholderiaceae bacterium | reverse complement strand
ATGCTTCGGCCATGCGTTGCTTGATGCGTCCGATGCGCGCTGACATCGCGATGGTGTCCGGGTCGTTCAAGCCTGTCGGCTGGGAGTGATCTGTGTTCATGCGGCTTGGCTTTTTTGGGGAGTGGATCTTGATGTGCTGATCTTGGTGCGCTTATGTTACGCCATTGAATAGTGTGCACGATTTTATTGCCAATGCGCCAAATAGGGGCATTGATGCCTCATTGACTTGCATCGTCGCATCTGGCTTGTACAGCTTTGGTGGCGATGGCTGTAGACAAGCGCGTTGGACGGGTGGGCGTTGCCCACTTCCCTCACAAAACACCCCTCCTTGTGCATCGGCTCCGAACTCGACCCTGACGGGTCTCAGACAGACGGAGCCGATTTTGCACATGAGTGGTGTTTTATTCGGCTCGTCCTGATGCGCTTATCTACAGCCATCGCCACCAAAGCGCTATCACTCAAACACCAAACCCTAATGAAACGCCGACTTGGCACGACTCTTGCTTAAGTTGCATATGCATAGCTGCCAGCCTTTGGACGATATGCAGTTCTCCCACCTCGCCGACAACCCCGGCACGAACAGAACCAGGAGTTTAAAGATGCAACGCAGACTCGCACTGAAACAGCTTACCGCAGCAAGCCTCTTAGCCATGACGGGCTGGATGCCAGCCGCTTTTGCGCAAGACACAATCAAGGTCGGAATTTTGCATTCGTTGTCAGGAACCATGGCGATTTCAGAGACATCGCTTAAAGATGTTGCGCTGATGACGATCGAAGAAATCAACGCAAAAGGCGGAGTCATGGGCAAGAAG
>JAOATE010000022.1:0-15650 GCA_030158305.1 Burkholderiaceae bacterium | reverse complement strand
ATTGTGGACCCCGCATCAAACTGGCCACTCTTCGCTGAAAAAGCCCGAGAGCTGATTGCACAAAACAAAGTATCGGTGGTGTTCGGTTGCTGGACCTCTGTGTCACGCAAGTCTGTACTGCCTGTATTTAAAGAGCTCAACAGTCTCTTGTTCTACCCCGTTCAATACGAAGGTGAAGAACTCGAGAAAAATGTGTTTTACACAGGTGCAGCACCAAACCAGCAAGCCATCCCTGCTGTCGAATATTTAATGAGTGAGGACGGCGGCGGTGCCAAGCGCTTTGTTCTGCTTGGTACGGACTATGTCTACCCCCGTACCACCAATAAAATTTTGCGCGCCTTTTTGAAATCAAAAGGTGTCAAAGACAGTGACATTGAGGAGATATACACGCCTTTCGGCCACTCTGATTATCAAACGATCGTGGCCAATATCAAGAAGTTTTCAGCCGGTGGGAAAACAGCCGTTGTCTCAACAATCAACGGTGACTCAAACGTACCGTTTTACAAAGAACTTGGCAATGCAGGCCTGAAGGCGACAGACGTGCCAGTGGTTGCTTTCTCTGTGGGCGAAGAGGAGCTGCGGGGTGTGGATACCAAACCACTCGTCGGTCACCTCGCGGCTTGGAATTATTTTGAGTCCCTCAAAAATCCAGTCAATGCAGAATTTGTGGCGAAATGGAAAGCCTATGCAAAGGCGAAGAACCTGCCTAACAATGCCACGGCTGTGACCAATGACCCCATGGAAGCCACCTACATCGGCATTCACATGTGGAAGCAAGCCGTCGAGCAAGCGAAATCCCTCGAAACAGACAAGGTGATCGCGGCCATGGCAGGTCAAAAATTTGCCGCACCAGATGGCTATACGATCGAAATGGACAAAACCAACCATCACCTGCATAAGCCCGTCTACATCGGCGAAATTCAGGCGAATGGACAGTTCAGCGTGGTCTGGAAAAGCAAGGGACCAATCCGCGCGCAACCTTGGAGTCCATACATCGCAGGTAATGAAGGCAAACAAGGGCTTTAATTTAACAACATGAGAATGTCCCACTATGTTTTTGACTTATCCCTCTTGGAAAAGATGGTTGCTGGCTGTTTTGCTAGTATTGCCGCTGCAATTGAGCTTTGCCGCAGACGTGGTCGATCGGCAAGTACTCAACGGCTTAGCAAGCGACAGCAACGAAGACCGATCCAAAGCCATTACAGCACTGGGACTTCTCTCGACTCCTGGCGCAGCCGCAGTGTTGGCTGCTCTGGGGGACGGCAACGTTCTGATTACCTCTGACGGAACAGTGTTACTTGCTCGCAATCGCGAGCAAGCGCTCAACCCCGCAACTGGAGAAATCATCGCGCCACCAAGCGATGCACAACCTCTAACGCTCAACAATCGCTTAAGGCGCGCATTGCAATCCGCGCTCGCCAGTTCAGAATTATTTTCTCCGCAACCCAATATTCGACTTGCTGCCGCGCAAAGGCTTCAAAAGGAAGCGGATCCTTCGCGCGCATCTGTCATTGAGCGTGCGCTCAATCTTGAAAAAGAGCCTGCGATTAAACGCGCCCTTGAAGTCGCGCTAGCCAGTGCCGCGTTAAAGAGCCCTGAGCCCTCCGTTCGCCGCAACGCCGTCATGGCATTAGGTGACAGCAAAAATGCTGCCTTCAAACCTGCGCTGCTTGGGCTCGTGACTGCAAATAGTGCTGGTCAATTTAATGAATCTGACGAGTCTGTCCGAACCGCCGCTAAAAAAGCACTTGTTCAAATTGAGCAACACCAGACGCTCGTGAGTTGGGTCGGAAACATTTTTTTTGGCGTTAGCCTAGGAAGTGTTTTGTTGCTGGCAGCACTGGGACTCGCGATCACCTTTGGGTTAATGGGGGTGATCAACATGGCACATGGCGAACTGCTAATGATCGGTGCCTATGCCACGTACATCGTGCAAAGTTTGTTCAAACAATGGCTACCAGACTGGATCGATTGGTATGTGTTGGCCGCCTTACCGGTCGCTTTTTTAATGACTGCACTCGTCGGCATGGCCCTTGAGCGTACGGTGATTCGATGGCTTTACGGTCGCCCCCTTGAAACATTGCTGGCAACTTGGGGCATCAGCTTAATGTTGATGCAGGCAGTCAGAAGCATTTTCGGTGCGCAGAACGTCGAGGTCGCCAATCCCAGCTGGATGAGTGGCGGCATCACCATATTGGGCGACCTAACACTGAGCTACAACCGTCTCGTCATTATCGGCTTTGCATTCTGTATCGTGGTCGCAGTGTGGTTAGTCTTGAATTTCACACGCTTAGGTTTATTTGTGCGTGCCATCACACAAAATAGACGCATGGCTGATTGTGTGGGTGTGCCAACTGGCCGCATCGATATGCTGGCCTTCGGTTTGGGCTCTGGCATTGCTGGTCTCGCCGGCGTCGCACTGTCACAGCTCAGCAACGTTGGCCCCGACCTTGGCAGAGGCTACATCGTGGACTCATTTATGGTGGTGGTGCTTGGCGGTGTAGGTCAACTAGCTGGCACTGTTGTCGCAGCGCTCGGTCTAGGAGTTTTAAACAAAATAATCGAGCCTTTTTGGGGTGCCGTGATCGCCAAAATCGCGATTCTACTGTTCATCGTTTTGTTTGTTCAAAAGCGTCCGCAGGGGCTCTTTGCTCCAAAAGGCAGGAGCGCAGAATGAGTTCTTTAATGATGAAAACTTCTCAGCATCAGCCACCCGCCCTCTATTCCCGAAAAGCGTGGACAGGCATTGCGATCGTCGTTGCCCTACTAGCTAGCTTGCCTGCGCTGAACTTACTATTCCCCGCTGGACATCCCTTACATATCTCGTCCTTTGCGATCGCCTTAATTGGCAAGTTTTTATGCTATGCCCTTGCGGCCTTAGCGCTCGATCTCGTATGGGGCTATACGGGTATTTTGTCGCTGGGTCATGGTTTGTTTTTCGCGCTGGGTGGCTATGCGCATGGCATGTATCTCATGCGAGCGGCCAAAGCATCTCCCGAGATGTTGCCTGACTTTATGGGCTTTCTTAGCTGGAAAACATTTCCGTGGTTCTGGTCGTTCACCGAACACTTTTGGTACGCCATGCTGCTCGTCGTGCTCGTGCCTGGGTTACTCGCTTTTTTGTTTGGATATTTTGCGTTTCGTTCACGGATTAAAGGAGTTTATTTTTCAATCATTACCCAAGCGTTAACTTTCGCAGCCATGCTGTTGTTCTTTCGTAATGAAACCGGTTTTGGCGGAAATAACGGCTTTACTGATTTCAAGAAAATTCTTGGTTTTGACATCACTGCAGCAGACACGCGCGCTGTGTTGTATTGGGTGAGTCTTGCGGTGCTGCTTGCCTCTTTGATCATTGCGCGCGCCATTACACAATCAAAACTAGGACGTGTCCTCACTGCGATCCGAGATTCAGAAAGTCGATTGCGATTTTTAGGTTATGAACCTCTCGGTTTTAAGCTCTTCATCTGGACCGTCTCGGCCATCCTCTGTGCCATCGCAGGCGCCTTGTATGTGCCTCAAGTCGGCATCATCAACCCTAGCGAAATGTCGACGGAAAACTCTATCGAAATGGTGATTTGGGTTGCGACTGGCGGCAGAGGCACCTTGATTGGTCCGATTATCGGAGCGGGCACTATCAATGGCCTAAAAACTTGGTTTACAAGCGTCTTTCCTGAGTTTTGGCTTTATGCACTGGGTCTTATTTTTGTTTTGGTGACGCTTTTTCTTCCACAAGGTATTGTTGGACTGGCTCGGCAGCTAGGACAGCGCTTCAAGAGACTGAAATCATGACAACTCAAGCATCTGTCATGACCGAAGAGGAAACACTGCAACGCGGAAGTGCGGGCGGAGCGGTGTCTTATGGTCGCCCGAAACATAGTGGGGTGGACACCACGCATGGTGCGATTTTGTATTTAGATTCCATCAGTGTCGTCTTTGATGGTTTCAGGGCGCTCAATAATTTGTCACTCGATATTGGCGTGGGCGAACTGCGTTGCATTATTGGCCCAAACGGTGCAGGTAAAACAACCATGATGGATGTGATTACCGGTAAAACACGCGCAACCTCCGGTACTGCATTTTTCGGACAAAATTACGATCTCTCTATACTCAGCGAAGCGCAAATCGCTGACGCAGGAATCGGCAGAAAATTTCAACGTCCAACCGTTTTTGAACAACACTCTGTTTTTGAAAATCTTGAACTGGCGATGAAGGCCAACAAGGGAGTCAAGTCTACCCTCTTTGCGCGGCTCAACAGCACAGAGCGCGACAGAATTGCCGCAACACTCGACATGCTTCGTCTCAGTGCTGAGCAATATCGCGCTGCCGGACTGTTGTCTCACGGCCAAAAACAGTGGCTTGAAATCGGTATGCTCCTGATGCAAGAGCCTCTATTACTTTTACTGGATGAACCTGTTGCTGGCATGACAGATGCGGAAACAGAGCGAACCGGGGAGCTGTTAAATGAATTGCGCGGCAAGCACTCCCTCGTGGTTGTCGAGCATGACATGGACTTTGTGACCCAAATCGCCCAGGGCGGCAAAGTCACTGTGCTGTGCGAGGGTTCAGTGCTTGCTGAGGGCACGATGCAGCAAGTTCAAGAAGATCCGCGGGTCATTGAAGTGTATCTAGGGCGGTAGCATCATGCTGGACATACAAAATATTCATCAGTCTTATGGCAGCAGCCACACTCTTCGCGGAATATCCCTCTCCGTTAAACAAGGCGAGTGCATGGCGTTGTTGGGTCGCAACGGCGTCGGGAAAACAACACTTTTAAAATGCTTGATGGGTGTTCAAAGCATCTCCTCTGGCTCTATCTCTTTTTCTGGTCTCAACATTAGTGGTTTACCGCCTCACGCCAGAGCGAAACTCGGCATGGCGTACGTTCCTCAGGGGCGCGAGATTTTTGCGCGACTCACTGTCGAGGAAAATATCCTGATGGGTATGGCGACCAAACCTAGTCGCGAGGCACACGATATTAAAGAAGAGGTATTTGATCTGTTTCCAGTGTTGCGCACCATGCTCAAACGTCGTGGCGGAGACCTGTCCGGCGGACAGCAACAACAACTCGCTATTGCGCGGGCATTGGTCGCAGACCCCAAACTCATTATCTTTGACGAGCCCACCGAGGGCATCCAGCCTTCCATCATCAAAGATATCGGGCGCGTGATCAATTTATTGCGCAACAGGGGAGATATTGCGATTCTCTTATGCGAGCAATATTTTGACTTTGCCCGGGAGCTGTCAGACCGCTTTGTGGTGTTGTCCAGAGGCGAGGTGGTGGCTTCGGGCGATCGCTCAGAAATGGATAGCGAGGCGGTACGCAAACATCTCTCTGTTTAGGTTGCTCTAGAAATACTCAAGTTAGAGGCACGGTGGACGGGTGGGCGTTGCCCACTTCCCTCAAAATATGTCTGCAGAAGCATCGACTCCGAACTCGGCCCTTTGGGCCTCAAACAAGCGGAGTCGATCTTGCCTCTGCAGACATATTTTGAGGCTCGTCCTGACGTACCTCTAACTTGAGTATTTCTAGACCAAGCAAACTGGGGCGGCTTGTTGCGTGGGGGAGCGTCAAGGAAAGGCCGAGTAGTACGCACAGCTGGCAACAAATCGGCTCCGCCTGTCTGAGGCCCAAAGGGCCGAGTTCGGAGCCGATCAGCCAGCAAGCGCACAACGAGGGAAGTGGGCAAAGCCCACCCGTCCGCCGCCGCCCACGCAACAAGCCGCACCAGGTTGCTGATGACCTAATACCCCAAAACCCATAGCCCCCCCTCCACGGCACCTCCACATTCCCCTACAATGTGCCACGTTTTTATTCAATCTCAACGCGAACAAAAAAACACCGCGAGGCAAGAACATGTGGGACGTAGTCGTAGTTGGAGGTGGCAATGCCGCCCTATGTAGCGCTTTGATGGCCCGTGAGGCGGGTGCAAGCGTCTTGATCCTAGAGGCATCGCCCAAAGAGTGGCGAGGCGGAAATTCTCAGCACACACGCAACTTACGTTGCATGCATGACGCGCCACAAGACGTCCTGGTTGAAGCCTACCCCGAAGAAGAATATTGGCAAGATTTGCTAAAAGTTACCGGCGGCATCACTAACGAAAAACTCGCACGTATGGTGATCCGCGAGTCCTCGACCTGCCGGCCATGGATGCAAAAGCACGGCGTGCGTTTCCAGCCATCGTTGTCCGGAACCCTCCACGTTGCGCGCACCAACGCCTTTTTTATGGGTGGTGGAAAAGCCTTAGTGAACGCGTATTACCGCAGCGCAGAAAATCTCGGCATTGATATTTTGTATGACTCACCCGTTGACGATTTAGAAATTAAAGACGGTAAATTCATCGCAGCAAAAGTGGGTAACAAACGTTACGAGGGTCACTCAGTCGTACTGGGTTGTGGAGGCTTCGAATCTGACCGTGAATGGTTGCGTGAAGCCTGGGGTCAAAACGAGCGCGGCGAATGGCCTGCCGACAACTTTTTGATTCGCGGTACTCGCTACAACATGGGTGTCGTCCTTAAAGTCATGATGCGCGAAGGCGCAGATACTATGGGTGACATGACCCAAGCTCACTGCGTGGCCATCGATGCCAGAGCGCCGCTCTATGACGGCGGGATCTGTACACGCATTGATTGCGTATCGCTCGGCATTGTCGTCAACCGCGAAGCCAAGCGCTTCTACGACGAAGGTGAGGATTTCTGGCCCAAGCGCTATGCGCTGTGGGGCCGTCTGGTTGCGATGCAACCCGGACAAATTGCCTACTCAATCATCGATGCCAAATCCGTTGGTCGTTTTATGCCTCCCGTGTTTGACGGCGTCAAAGCCGACACATTGCCTGAGCTGGCTAGCAAACTTGGGCTTGACGTGGACACCTTTATGAATACAGTGAACGGCTTTAATGCCGCCTGTAAGGTGGGCACCTTTGATCATACGATTCAGGACGACTGTCACACTGAGGGCGCGCAACCAGAGAAAACCCACTGGGCGCGACCAATCGATACAGGACCGTTCTATGGATACGCCGTACGCCCTGGCGTGACGTTTACCTATTTCGGACTGACCACCGACGAAAAAGCCAGCGTGTTCTTTGACGGCAAAGCAAGTCCCAACATGTTCGCAGCAGGTGAAATCAACGCCGGCAACGTTTTGGGCAAGGGCTACACGGCAGGCGTCGGCATGTCGATCGGTACAGCATTTGGTCGAATCGCCGGCACACAAGCCGCACTCGCCGCAAAAAAAATGAAAGAAGGAGCAGTACAGCATGCAGCAGCTTGAATCACTGACCCGCGAAGCACAAAATCTGGCGGGTGCGTCTGAGCACTCCATCAAGTGGCACCAAAAAGGTATCACTGAAAACGAAGCTGAAGTCGCACGTCAAATGCAAATTTGTAACGCGTGCCGTTACTGCGAGGGTTTTTGTGCGGTGTTCCCTGCAATGACTCGCCGCCTAAGTTTTGACAACAAGGCAGACCTCAACTATCTGGCTAACCTGTGTCACAACTGTGGCGCCTGTCTGCACGCCTGTCAGTATGCCCCCCCACATGAGTTCATGGTGAACGTGCCACAAGCCATGGCAAAGGTGCGTCTGGAGACCTACACCGACTTTGCCTGGCCAGCGGCATTGGGCTCCTTGTACAAGCGCAACGGACTGACTGTCGCCATGTCGATGGCATTCGGCTTAGCGCTTTTCTTAGTGTTGGCGTTGCTGTCAACAGGCTCGCTTTGGCATGAGCCCTTGGCAGGCAACTTCTACGCAGTGTTCCCACACAACACCTTAGTTGTCCTCTTCGGTTCAGTCTTTGGCTTTTCAATCCTTGCCATACTCATAGGCGTCATCCGCTTCTGGCGTGAAATTACCCCAGGTCAAGCAAGCGGTGTTGCAGTCGGTGAAGCAGCCCATTACGCCCTCAAGCTCAAGTATCTTGACGGCGGCCACGGTGAAGGCTGTAACGACGAGGATGACCGCTTTACGCTGCGTCGCCGCCGCTATCATCATCTGACCTTTTACGGCTTTATGTTGTGTTTTGCTTCAACTTCCGTCGCCACGCTTTATCACTA
Source organism: Burkholderiaceae bacterium (assembly GCA_030158305.1). Lineage (GTDB taxonomy): Bacteria > Pseudomonadota > Gammaproteobacteria > Burkholderiales > Burkholderiaceae_B > Zwartia. The sequence continues at coordinate 7,597 of JAOATE010000022.1, read as the reverse complement.
CGTTTTTGGCTGGCAAGCACCCTATGACTACACCAGCATCCCAGTGATCCTTGGGACTGTCGGCGGTATCGGTCTGTTGATTGGCCCGATCGGTCTGCTCTCGCTCAACCTCAAACGCTCACCTTTGCACGGCGATGCTGCGCAGAAACCGATGGACCGCGGCTTTATCGCTTTGCTCTTCTTGACAAGCCTGACAGGCTTGGCGCTTTTGATTTGGCGTGACACGGGCGCGATGGCTCTGCTGTTGGCGATCCACCTTGGCATTGTGATGGCCCTGTTCCTCACGATGCCCTACGGTAAGTTCGCACATGGTTTCTACCGCTGCGCAGCGCTGCTCAAGTCCTCCATTGAAAAGCGCATGCCCAACAAGTTATCGCTTGGCTCTGACTAAACGTACTTGGTAAAAAAAGCGGTGTGGATCGAAAGATTCACACCGCTTTTTTTGTCAAACAACTAAAGGCTTATCTTTGCTGGCCGCTCTCAAAACCAGCCGTCTTAGAGCCAAACATTCGTCGCAAACCCAGCCACTGCTGAGAAAGGAAACTGCGCCCGTAATCTCTGTTCCCGCCTTCGGGCTCTTGGTCGTGAATACCTGTTTTGACATAAGCGGTGTTGTAACGCGCCGTGCCAAACAAGATATCCCAGATCGGAAACAGTACGGCGAAATTGTGCCCATGCGCCCGTCCTGCTGTCGACTCGTCATACTCAATAGAATGATGGTAGCGGTGAAATTTTGGACCCACCAGCAAACGCTCGCCAATTTTGCCAAAAGACATCCGGATATTCGCGTGCGAGTAACTTTCAACCAACTGGCTCAACACCACAATCAAAATAAATTGTCCGGGTGGCACACCAATTAACTTGGACACCAAAACAAATACCGTACTGCGCAAGACACTATCCAGGATATGGTTACGATTGTCGCTCCACATCGTCATTTGTCGCTGGCTGTGGTGCACCGCATGCAAACTCCAAAACCAAGCAAATCGATGCTGCGCGCGATGATAGAAATAATCAACTGCATCAAAAATTAACAAATACATGATGAAACTGACCCAGGCAATGTCTGTCACGCCTGGCCATATCTGATCGATGTGAAACGTCGAGAAACCAGAGACACTTGCCTGTCCGGCCAACGCATCCCAAAGGGGCTGAATCGAAAAGAACAAAATCACTCTAAACAAACCAAGGCGATGGATCAGGGTATACAAAATATCAATGCGAACCTGGTGACGATCCACCAGAGGCTCTACTGGGCGCCACCTCTGCAACGCGCCAAACACCACGACAATCAATGCGATTTGCAATATGCCAATCAATAACCACATGGTCCCGTCATAAGCGTCTTCGATAAAACCGCTCAGGCCCAAGGCAAAAAGAGTGGGTTGGACAATCAACTCAAACAGCCATTGCTGAGCGGAATCAAACAGTTCAATTGCAGTATTGATCATTGCTTTCACTTAGGTAATTGAGAGACAGCTCGAAAAGCTGGATGCGTGTCGATTGTTGCGAAACAAAATCCCTTTTCTTTCAAGCCTTGAATAAGAGGCTCTAGCACAGCCGGTGCCCATGGATCTTTACGTGACCAGATCCCAAGGTGCGCCAGCAAAATGTCACCACTGCGAATGTTGCGCAAAGCGCGCTCGAGCAACATTTGGTTAGGATACTTCTCGCTGGACAGTTCATCACCTAAAAACCCTGCTGGCGACCAACCCACATGCGCATACCCACACTCCGCAGCAGCTTTGAGTAAAGCTGGCGACGTCCGCCCCCCTGCGGCCCGAAAAAGCGGCAACATCTGTTGACCGGTCATTTGCATAAACCGATCAACAGGGCGCTTTAACTCGCGACAGTAGTCCTGAGCAGACCAAGTCTGCAGTTTTCCCTCGAGAGGGCCTGCACTCGCCCGCACTCTGAAATTGCCGTCTGGCAAATCAGCCTGCCAGTACACATGGTCATACGTGTGCGAAGCAAATACATGACCTTGCTGGCTGAGCTTTTTCCACCAAGGCGCCCACACCTCGTCGAGACTCCCGCCGCCGGTCCGCGTGCGCTCATTTGCCAAAAAAAATGTCGCCCGAACCTGTTGTCTTGATAGCACTTCCTCAACGAGAGGAGCGATTTCCATATGCCCGGTATCGAATGTGAGATACAGCGGCTTGGCACACACTGGAGGCACTTCAAGTGATGCGTTGGCAAGGGACTTCGGACCTGGCACTGAGTCCGGAATGGATTGCGGTGCTAATGCCGCGTCAGCTGCAGCATCAACAGACACTTGCGGAACAGGAACCGCTGCAGGCTCGACTAAAGCCTCGAGCACTAATGGGTGACCTTGCTCTCCCTCTGTTTGTGCGACGGCCGTGAGCGCAAGCGCGCTCGACAACAATACGCACAACCATGACGGAAAATGTTTAATCGCGGCTCGCATGATTGAGCGTCCACACACCGTGCGGAGACTTACCGACCGGTATTTGTTTGACCACGGCCTTTTTCTCCAGATCAATCACCGACAGCTTACCTGCCCAGCGCGTGGTCACCAATAAGGTCTTGCCGTCAGCCATCATCTCCATGCAGTCAGGGCCTGCAGGCGTGCGATACGTATCCACGACTTTGAGCGTCTTCCAATCAATGCGGCTGATCGTGTTCGCGCTGCGATTGCTCACAAACACATGGCGTTTGTCACCTTGTGAACGAAAGGCATGTGCGCCCTTGCCTGTTGGAATACGTGTTTTAAGAACCGCCTTTCCGTTCGAGACGTCATACGCTTCGACTTCCGCGGCACCGGTCAAACCGATCAGCAACGTTTTGTCATCAGGGGTCAAATACAAATCGGCAGGTGTTTTACCGACCTTAACTGTCCAGAGACGCTTTTGCGTGGCTAACTCAATCGCGGTGAGCTCGTGACTATCCTGCAAAGAAATGTAAGCAATTTTGCTTTTGCTATCAATGGCAATGTGACTCGGCGTCTTACCAGCAGGAATGCGCTTGACCAAGTTGAGCTTGAATGTCCCGCCTTTGTTATCCCAGGTATAAATATCAACGTGATTCAGGCGGTTCGCAGCCGTCACGAACCACTTCATATCAGGCGAAAAGCGTAGATGATACGGATCCACAATCCCCGTCATCGTCTGCTGCACTTGAGCCGTCATGGGATCGAGGAATGTGATGGAATCGCCCTCGGCATTGGCCACCATGACCGACTTTTCGTCTGGTGTCAGGTATAGATGGTGAGGCTCTTTGCCGACCGGCACACGCTTGATCTCTGTCCATGTTTTTGGGTCGATCACACTCACATCGGCGTTGAGTGAATTCAGCACAAGGATGGGCGCGTCTGTTTTGGCCGATACCGCAGGTGAGTGACCCACAAAGGCCGCTGCCGTGATCGCGAAAACGCTGAGGGACCGACGAATAAAAAGATCAATGTTCATGTGCTGCCAGCGGCTAAAAATAGAGGGGAAATATGAATCTCTATTTTCGCACAGGCGCACTGAAAAGCATGCATGCTTTCGACAAACAAACGTAGAAAAAATCAGGCTATTCGGGCTGATGCACGATGGCGCCCGGATAGGGCATCCGCATGGTCAAAATTGAGCCGGATTCTGACTCTGTGCAAAAGAGACTTTGACGATCCGCGCCTCCAAAAGCGATATTCGTAACGGCAGAGGATTTCGGACTTGACCACACCCCGATCGGCTCGCCCCTTGGGTTGATCAGCCAGACATAGCCTAGACCCGGATTGGCCACCACCAAATTACCCGCGGCATCCATCGCCAAGCCATCCGGACCACTGGGCCCATAAGAAGTAAAAAACTGCCCCACCTTGGCCACGCCCCCGTCCGGCATCAGTGGCGCGCGCCAAACGCAATTGCCGCGCGTCACGCCCACATAGAGCACCCGCTCATCCAAAGACAACACCAAACCATTCGGACTCGGGACATTACTCAACAACAAATCCAATTGGCCCGAAGGGCGCAAGCGATAGACGCGGCCCGTTGGATCATGCAAACCGGACTGGCCCTGATCAGTGAAATACAAGTTGCCCTTCGAGTCGAAGGTCAAGTCGTTGAGGCCTTTAAAGCCTTCAGTATTGCGCCTTGTCAGGTATGGCTTGATATCGCCCGTTTGAATATTGAGACGCATCAGACCATTTTTGTAGTCGGTAATCAGCAACTCTGTCTTTGACAAAAACTTCATGCCGTTTGGCTCGCCGTCATACTCAATAATTTGCGTCCAAGTTCCTTGGGGGTCGATCCGAAACACGCGGCCAAAAATAATGTCCGTGACGTAGAGATTGCCTGCCGCATCAAACACCGGCCCCTCCAAAAAAGAGTCCATGGCGACACCGCCGCGGTTGATATCGGCCCACTCCGAGCGCACTCCGGTTCGTCGCAAGTTTGCAGGCATTTCCGCAAAGACTTGAGCAGTTTGGACTTCAGGGACGTTTTTGAAAAACATGGGCGCTCTCTTAGTAAAGAAAGGGATAAAGGAACTGAACGCTTAATTTTGACAGGTTTCCAGAGAAAATCACTAAAATAGAGACTCTTAGGAGGCACTATGCGCCAACTTGATCGGATTGACCTCAAGATTCTAGACGTCCTGCAACGCGATGGTCGCATTTCAATGACCGACCTCGCTGAGCGCGTCAACTTATCCGCAACACCGTGTTCCGAGAGAGTGCGCAGACTCGAGCGTGAAGGTGTGATTATGGGCTACTACGCCCGGGTCAACCCAGCAGCGCTTGGAAAAAACCTGCTTGTATTCCTTGAGATTAAGCTTTCGGCCAAGTCTGACGATGTCTTTGAAAAAGTAAAGAAAGAGCTCAGTTATGTGCCCGAAGTGATGGAATGCCACCTCGTCTCTGGCGATTTTGACTACCTCATCAAAGCGCGGCTCCCCGAGATGAATAAATACCGACAATTGCTTGGTGAAATCCTCAAGCGTTTGCCAGGCTCTGCAGAGTCCAGAAGCTACGTGGTGATGGAAGAAATCAAAGAAACACTTTATCTGGCCGTTGATCGCTAAGTCCGTTCGAGCGTTCGGACAAACTCCCACAGGACGTCATTGTCGGAGGTGGCCACATTAAAGCGAAACCAATTTGAAAGCCGGTCTCCAGGATGAAAGTACGATCCTGGCGCAAGCCAAATTCCACGGGCCAGCGCGCGCGTCGCAACGCTAGCGCTTTGCTCCGCAGCAATGGGCAGCTGCGCCCAGAGAAACAATCCCGCCGCCGGTTGTTCAAAAATCTTCATGTTGAGCGACTGCATTTTTTCAACAACGTGGGTGTGCGCAATGTGTAACTTATTTTTTAAAAAATCGAGATGCCGCTCGTAATGCCCTTCACTCAAGACATTCGATACGATACGTTCAGTCACTTCTGATGAGGTTAAACCGACCGCCATCTTGGTACGTGCGAGATCTGCCAGCACATCCGCATGGGCGGCAACATAGCCAACGCGCAAGGTGGGCGTGATCGTTTTAGAAAACCCGGAGATATAGATCACGCGATTTAAACCCTCCATGGCTGCCAAGCAAGGCGCTTCGGGTGGTGCGAGTTCTCGATAAATATCATCCTCGATCACCCACACACCATCACGCGCCACCATCTCAAGCAAGCGTGTGGCACTGGCCGTCGACAAAGATGAGCCTGAAGGGTTTTGCAATACAGTATTGATAAAAATCGCTTTAGGCCGAGACTCTTTTAGAACGCGCTCAAGCTGTTCAAAATCGTGACCATCTGCCGTACGTGCCACGCCAATCACCTTGAGACCCGCCAACTGCAAAATCTGTAACAGATTGCAATAGCATGGATCCTCGACAATCACTGTGTCACCGGGCCGCAACAGCGTGCGCACCACCAGATCTAGCGCTTGCGTCGCGCCCTGCGTCATCAAAATATTTGAAGCTTCTGCCGGTAAAGAAATGCGTCTGAGCGAAGTGGCGATTTGTTCACGCAAAGAAGCCATTCCATAGGGGTGGCCATAGCCACCAAAGCGCGGACCAGGCACCCGACTCAACGCACGTAGGGCATGCTGCAGGCCGCTCTCGTTGATCCACTCACCCGGTATCCAGCCACAACCTGCCTTAGTGGGGACAGAGTGATCTGCAAATACGTCAGACAATAGCCATGCTGCATTCAGACTAGGGGCAGACCAGACCGGAGAGACCGTTGGCAAGGCCGTGCGCAAATCTGCAACGCGATAAGCTGAACCTCGGCGCGCGCTGAGTCGCCCTGCTGTCACCAAACGCTGGTAGGCCTCCGCTACAGTAAAGGCACTCAAAGTATGTGTAGCGGCTAACGCACGCACCGATGGCAACGCGTCACCGACTCGCAAGGTTCGACGCTCTATCGCCAGATTGACTGACTCCACAATCTGCTCCACCAGCGTCCGGGAGGACTGACGGTCGAGCGTGAGCGAAAAACTAGTAGCCATGCCTGTTATTCCGTTACAAACCAGTACAGTTGTGGGCGGATACACCCGAAATTCAATACAGTTTGCCACAAATCACCGTAACTGTACTGGCAATTTTCTCTGCAGAACCGTTACAGTGAGATATTCGCTTGTTAACTGGAGATTTCCATGAACACCATCACCGAAAACGTCAGCCTGTCCAAAGAAGTGGACATGGAAAATTTCTGGATGCCCTTTACTGCCAACAAGCAGTTCAAGGCAACTCCCCGTATTCTGAAAAGTGCCAAAGGCATGTATTTCACGACCATCGATGACAAGAAAGTCATGGATGCAAGCTCTGGCTTATGGTGCGTCAACGCAGGCCACGGTCGCGAAGAAATCATTGAAGCCGTGCACAAGCAAATGATGGAATTGGACTATGCGCCTCCATTCCAGATGGCACACCCCATTGCCTTTGAAGCGGCCAAGGCCATCGCAGCCGTGATGCCTGCCGGTCTCGACCGCATTTTCTTTGCAAACTCTGGCTCCGAAGCCGTTGATACAGCACTCAAAATTGCGCTGGCCTATCACCGTGCCCGTGGCGATGGACAGCGTACGCGCCTGATTGGTCGCGAGCGCGGCTATAGCGGCGTCGGTTTTGGTGGTATTTCAGTTGGCGGAATTTTAGCTAACCGTAAGGCCTACTCAGGTGCGCTGATCCCCGGTGTCGATCACATTTCACACACACACAACTTAGCCGAAATGGCTTACAGCAAGGGCCAGCCCGCTTGGGGCGCACACCTTGCCGACGACCTCGAGCGCTTGTGTGCGTTGCATGATCCTTCCACCATCGCAGCCGTGATTGTGGAGCCCGTCGCTGGTTCCACAGGCGTCTTGGTACCTCCACAAGGCTATTTGCAGCGCTTGCGCGAGATCTGCACCAAGCACGGCATCCTGTTGATTTTTGATGAAGTCATCACCGGCTTTGGCCGCTTGGGCAAAGCGACCGCCAGCGAATTGCTCGGCGTGACGCCTGACATCATCACGATGGCAAAAGCCATGAACAACGCTGCGATTCCGATGTCTGGTGTTGCCGCTAGCCGCCATGTGCATGACGCCATTGTCAATGCAGGTCCAGGTACAGCAATTGAGTTCTTCCACGGCTATACCTACTCCGCCCACCCTGCTGCCGCTGCAGCATGCTTGGC
>JAOATE010000021.1 GCA_030158305.1 Burkholderiaceae bacterium | reverse complement strand
CGTTGTCGTACCACGCGTACACCTTGAGAAGCGTGCCATCGGTCACCATGGTGGAGAGCGCATCAATAATGGAACTACGCGTATCACCGGCATAATCGACACTCACGAGGGGGCGGGTTTCAACTCCCAAAATACCCGCTAATGCGCCTTGGGCCGCCTGAGTGAACAAGGCATTGACTTCCTCGACTGTCGTCTCACGTTTGAGCTCAAACACGCAGTCGGTCAACGAGGCATTGAGGACGGGGGCGCGGACAGCATGACCGTTGAGCTTGCCTTTGAGATCCGGGTAGATCAAGGTGATCGCGGTCGCGCTGCCTGTCGTTGTGGGCGCAAGGCTTTGCATGGCACTGCGGGCGCGTCGCAAATCTTTGTGGGGGGCGTCGACCACGAGATTGGTGTTGGTCGGGTCGTGGATCGTCGTGATTTGTCCGTGACGGATGCCAATGTTTTCATGGATCACCTTGACCACAGGTGCCAGGCAATTGGTCGTGCATGAGGCCGCTGTCACGATTTTATGTTGTGCAGGGTCATAGAGGTGTTCGTTAATCCCCACGACGATGTTCAGTACGTTGCCGACCTTGACGGGGGCGGCGACGATCACACGCTTGGCGCCGCGATCAAAATGGCCCTGGATGGATTCGGGGGTTAAAAATTTTCCTGTGCATTCCAGCACAAGCTCCACACCCAAGTCACCCCAGGGGATATCGCCAGGATTCGCATGCGAGGAAAAGGAAACGGAGCGTTTTCCGAGTCGGATCGAGTTGTCGCTTTCGACCTCGATTTCTTCTCTCCAGCGTCCCTGAACAGAGTCAAAGGTCAGCAAATGCGCAGTCGCAGCGATTCCGCCCTTGAGTTCGTTGAGATGAACAACCTCAAGCCGATTGCCCTGACGCGGATCGCTTTCTGGGCGGTGTGCGGCCCCAAAAGCGGCCCGTAGCGCCAAGCGTCCAATCCTGCCCATGCCGTTGATGCCAACTTTCATCGTGTCTGCCCCAGCTATCTGTTCGTGTTCAGTGGATACACACATTTATAAAACATCTAGATTGCAAAATCATGACAGCATGATGACAGAGCGTCCTTGACTCAGGCTATCATGCCCGATTGCTAACTGGAGCTCCACCCAATGAAGCCTTTCGCTTATCTGAATAATTGGCATATTGAACAACCCGCGACCCGCTTTGATCGCGCGATTCGTGACAGCGGTTTGCCGCTGGTGGAGTTCAGAACCAATTTTGGAGAGTTTCCGACCACCACGGAGTTTTCTGGTGTGTTTGTGGGGGCGAGCGTGGCGGGTGCCTATGATCAAGAACAGTGGGTTGCGCAAGCGCATGACTCCGTGCGGTTGCTCGCGCATGCACAAGTGCCGATGCTGGGTTTGTGTTTTGGCAGTCAACTGCTGGCCTCGGCGTTGATGGGGCATGACCAAGTATTTAAGCGCGGCTCACGCAACACAGGTTATTCAGAGGTCGAGTTTACGGAGGCCGCCAAGACGGATCCGCTGACGCAGGATTTCCCTAAGCTTGTGCGCACCTTTCATTGGCATGGCGATGAAATCAAATCCGACCATCCGGATATGGTGATTTTGGCGCGCAATGGTGATTGCGGCAATCAGATCTGGAAATGGCAGCACGGTCCGGTTTGGGGGATTCAACCTCATCCGGAAATGGACCGTACACAAATCTGCCAATTTCTGGAAAAAAACCGTGACTGGTTTCTGGCCGAAGGTAAAGACGTCGACGCCTTGATCGCCGGCGCCGAAGAAAACGAACAACTTGGTGCGATTTTTGATCGCTTTATGTCACTTGTCCGAGCACGACAGACTCAGTGATCGAGTCTCAGGCCTTTGAGCTGGGCGCGGCGCAGGATTGCAGCCATTCGAGCGACACAAAGTCCAAGGCGCGTTTGTGCGTGGAGTCGAGAAAAACCTGAGGGGCGACACCGGCCTCAAAGGCCTCTTTCCATCTCAACGCACACAAACACCAACGATCGCCGGGCTTGAGTCCAGGAAAGCGGTAGTGCGGCATTGGCGTGGACAAGTCATTGCCGCGTTGCTTGGAAAACTCTAAAAACTCTTGGGTCATTTTTGCGCAGATCACATGTGAGCCTAAGTCGTCGGCTTGTGTGTTGCAACAACCGTCTCTAAAGTAGCCCGTCAAGGGGTCGTAGGAGCAAGCGATCAATTCGGTGCCAAGAACATTCATAATTCGATTCCTTCGTGTTGGGCGACTTTTTCAAGCGCATGCTCAAACAAGGCTCTGGCCGAGCCAGAGACTGAGGTGAGATACGCGTGCAAGTGTGCGTCTTCTGTGCTTTTGTTCAGACACTCCTGACTGTACTGCTCAAAACTCGCGAGCTGGGCAATAATTTCTGCGACATGTTTTGGGCATTCGCACAAGACGTTTGTTGAAATCCCTGCCACGCGCGCGAGGGTTTCATCAGAGTATTTGCGTGCGGGAATCATAGCGCTTGGTGTGACTTCGCGCAGAGTATGGTTGGCCTCGACCGTCAGGATAGAACGAATCAACTCTCCGAGCTCATAATCAGATATTGGCTCGCGGCGCACCAGCATGCCCGCCGCGCGCATCGCGTGCGCCACTTGTTCGCGTCCGTAGTTGTAGATCACAATCACTTGGGTCGCTTTATTTGTTGCTTTGACGACTTCGATTTCGTGCATCACGATTTCATGCAGGGTATTGACCTTGATCAGCAGGATTTCTGCGGGTTTTTCAAACGTGCCCGCTTGTGCAGCCTCGAGGTCTGAAAAGATGTCGGTGACTTCGATGCTGCTGGCCAGCAGATCGAGTGCAAACTTTTTTGCCTCAATGCGTCGAGCGAGTCCGAGTCCCACTACTGCCATCGTGACCTGTTGCGCGCGCGTCGGGCTCACCTCAATTGCCTTGCCGTTGCGATGTTTGTGATGGAGTTGACTGAGCGCTTGCACGTTGAGGTTGGCGATCGTGCTGATGCCATGCCCCTCATCGCACAGCTGTTTGATCAGCGTGGCGCGTAGCAAGTCTTCCTCTCCATAGAGGCGATGCTGTCCCTCCGTTTTGATCGGGGTGAACGCAGCATAGCGAGACTCCCAAACTCTGAGGGTCGGCACAGGAATGCCTGCCAGTTTGGAAATCGTGCCGATCCGATAGTTGTGGTTTTTTGATTCAACGGACATAAGCTTCTCAGTAAAATCAATAATTGAATAGATATTGAATAGATTACAGCATATTTTTAACAAAAATCTATCAATGCATATAGATATTGAATGGAATTGAATAGAAATTACCGTATATTAGAGTCTTGAATCTACTCGTCACATGACTAAGGATTAAAAATGAGCGCTAATGAATCGAAACATGCTCTGAGCCTTGTCGTATTGCTCGCCGGATTGCCAAATGGCGAAGCGCTGACCACACAAGACCTCGCCAGACATTTGGACTTGTCAGTTTCTTACGTTGAGAATCTTTTAAAAGGCTTGCGGACACGTCAGCTTTTGAAATCTAATCGCGGGCCGCGCGGTGGGCATCGCTTTGACGGTGATCTGACAAGTTTGAGCGTTTGGGATGTGGTCTCGATTTTTGGTGGTGCAGAGTTGCCGCCGGCGGAGCCCAGCGAAAACGGTCATGTCACAGCCTGGCTCGAGGCTGAATATGAACACATCAAAAACGAGTTTTTAAAAGCTGTCCCGTTGATTAAGCTGCTGGGTCGGCCAGGCGAGATTGATTTTTCGCTCGAGTTCGAAATGACGGCAGATGATTTCAAACCTGTGTTGAATTCACTTGCACTCAACACTCTGGAGCATGATGAAGACTACGCACACACCGAGCGAGATCTCAAGAATCATCGAGATGGCGTGGGAAGATCGTACGCCCTTTGAGGCGATTGAGCGTCAGTTCGGGCTGAGTGAGCCACAAGTGATTACACTGATGCGTACAGAGCTTAAAAACTCTTCTTTTCGCTTGTGGCGCGCCCGGGTGACTGGGCGCCGTACCAAACATCTCACGCGTCGTCCCGCCGAAATGAATGATGTCGGACGTCATGCCGCGTGCCTGGGGCAGCCCGCTCGCCCACGCTAAGCATCACCAAAAGGAACATCATGCAAGAAGATAAAAGATGTTGTGGGTCCGGAACCTGCATCATTAACGAGGAAGGGGTATGCTGGTGTGGTCAGCGCTGGGACGGAGAAAAGATGTGTTTCGACGTTCAGACGCCTGCACCAGATGAACCAGACAACAACAAGTAGTTGTTGAACCTCGAGAGAGCAATGTCGATCCAAACTCTGCAGCCCCCACTGACCGCCGCCGTTGATTTGCGCGAAACTATTCGCAAGCAGGGCTTTGCTGTTCTGAGCGCTGAAAGCGTGGCGCAGTTGAGTGGTGCGTCTCTGGAGGCGCTCCAACAGCTCGAGTCGACGTGGGCCTCGCTGGCACCTGATCAGTATCTCAAGGATGGCGGTCGTTATCGTTACCGTCGCCATAGCAGTTATGAAATCAACGGCGATCAGGTGACCTCCGTCGCGCATCGAGCACACTGGCAGCCTCTTTCGTACAACGCGTTGCATGGCGGGATGCACCGATGGTTCGAACCCGTTGAGGCAAGGGTGTCACAGGATTCCGCATGGCAAGCGCTGCTGCGGTTTCTCGGTCGCGTCGCGTCAGAGATGCACGGCCCACAGACGTGGTTTACCGAGGCACACCAGTTCCGTATCGATACGGCCGACGGCATTGGTCGTCCTACGCCAGAGGGCGCGCACCGAGATGGCGTGCATTTGGTGGCGGTTTTTATGGTGGGACGCCATCACATCAAAGGCGGAGAGACCAGGGTGTTCGAGATGACGACGCCTTTTGGTCAGCGCTTTACGCTGACACAACCTTGGTCTGTTTTATTGCTGGATGATGAACGTGTCATTCACGAAACCACACCGATCCAGCCCGCAGAGGAAAACGGTTGTCGCGACACCTTGGTCGTGACGCTCAGGGCAAAGTCGTTTCTCGACGATCCCGCCATGATCAAAGCTTGAGATCGAGCTTATTTTTTTTGTATCTTCCCAACCGAGTATTGACCGTTCACTTCGAAGGCCTCGAAGACGATCGCGTCTCCGGGGACCAATGATTTCAACAACTCGGGTTGTTTCGCGACAAACACCATCGTCATCGGCGGCATGTCGAGGGCTTTGACTTCGCCGTGACGAATCGTGATTTTGTTATTGTCCAAATCGATTCTTCGGACCACACCTTCGGCCATGGCTTGTGCCAATGCGCTGCTACTCAAGCCAAGTGCACAGCCAACGGTGCTGAGCGTCAACGCGAATGCGAGTACATATTTTTTAAAACGCATTATTGTGCTCCCGAAGTCACATTAATTTTTCCGACCATGCCCGCGGAATAATGACCGGGCAACAGGCAGGCAAAATCAAACTGTCCAGCCCGATTGAAATTCCAAATCATGTCAGCGCTTTTTCCAGGAGCAACGTGCGCCATGTAGGGCTCATCGTGTTCCATGTTCGGATGTTTTTTCATCATCTCCGCATGCATGTCCAGCTCTTGTTTGGTGCCGATGACCAGTTCGTGCATCACTTTTCCTGAGTTTTTGACGGTCAGCCTGACCGTTTCGCCTTGCTTGACGGTGATTTGATCAGGCACAAAACGCATCGTATCGAGCATGGTGATTTCGATGGTACGGGTGACGGCACTCGCGTCTCCGCCAATACCCCAGTCCTTTTGTTCCTTTTCCATGGCGTGATGGGCGGAGTGATTGGCTTGATGCGCGAGGGCAGGGATGGTTGCCGTCGCAATCGTCAGACCAAGCAGCATGGGAGTGATGACATTTTTCATGATGGATTAGTGTTTGTGTGAACTGTTGTTGGATGGATTCGGTTTGCGTACTTGGGCGTTGCCGTTGTCAGTAGTCGCTCCCGATGTCGCTCCTGAAGTCGCAGTGCTCTCTCGATTGACCGGTGGGAGGCTGCCACGGTATTCGTAGGCTTGCGAGCCGACTGGTTGCTTGTACCAACCCGGATCTGAATAGTCATCTGGCTTTAAATCCTCTCGGACTTTGAGCGTGGTAAACATGCCACCCATGCCAATCGGACCGTAAGGGCCTGTGCCGGTCATCATGGGGATGGTGTTGGGGGGAAGTTCCATTTCCATTTCCTTCATGTCGTACATGCCACGCTCACCCATGACCATGTATTCAGGCACAACTTTTTGTAGACGGCCCACCAGACCTTGATGGTTGATACCAATCATGGTCGGGACGTCATGACCCATCGCACCCATGGTGTGGTGACTCTTGTGGCAATGCACCGCCCAGTCGCCCGGCTCATCGGCGATAAACTCGATTTGACGCATCTGACCGACCGCGATGTCCTGCGTCACCTCCGGCCAACGGGCAGCAACAGGGACAGGGCCACCATCGGTACCGGTGACCTCGAACTCAATACCGTGCACATGAAAAGGGTGGTTCGTCATCGTCAGGTTACCGACCCGAATACGCACGCGATCACCTAATTTAGCCACCATGGGCGAGATCCCCGGATACACGCGACTGTTAAAGGCCCAAATGTTGAAGTCCAGCATGGTGTTGACCTTGGGGGTCTTGCTGCCAGGCTCGACATCAAAGGCGTTGAGCAGCAGGCAGTAATCGCGATCCACTACGCTGATGTTGGGATGCTGAGATTTGGGATGCGTCACCCAAAAGCCCATCATGCCCATCGCCATCTGTGTCATCTCATCGGCATGGGGATGGTACATAAACGTGCCGGGTCGTTTTGCGACAAACTCATAAACAAAGGTTTTGCCAACCGGGATGGGAGGTTGATTGAGTCCGCTCACACCGTCCATACCATTTGGAAGTCTCTGGCCGTGCCAGTGAATGGTTGTTTTTTCAGGGAGTCGATTCGTCACAAAAATACGGACACGATCCCCCTCGACGACTTCGATTGTGGGTCCGGGACTCTGTCCGTTATAGCCCCACATGTTGACCTTGAAGCCAGGTGACATTTCACGCACAACCGGTTCGGCGACGAGATGAAATTCTTTCACGCCTTCATTCATGCGGTAAGGCAGTGTCCAGCCATTGAGTGTGACGACAGGGCGATAGCGAGCCTCTGGACCCTCGGTTTCGGGGCCACGCCATGGTGGTGCTGTGCCTGCGCTTGGCTGATAGATAGGCTCCGGCACGCTGGCAAGCGCATGCTTGCTAACCGTCGTCGCAGTCACGGTGCCGGCCAGACCAATCAGTGCTTGGTGGATAAAGTCTCTGCGTTCCATAAAAATCAGTGGCCTTTGCTAGAAGAACTGTTGCTGTCAGGACTGCCGGCATTACTGCCAGGGCCAGCGTAGGGTGCGCCTGCCAACAGGGCACGCATGTCCGCGAGTGCGACCCAGAATGACCGTTTGGCTTGCGCGACTGCGAGTTCGGCTTGCATCTTGGCTTGCGCTTTGGCGATTAATTCCCAAGTGCTGATGAACATGCCGTTGTAGCGCATGAGAGCTTCTTCCTCAGCACTGCCGTACAGTTTTTGCAAAGTGCTCAAGATGTCTGAGGCCTGTGTGTGCGTCGCGCGTAAGTGCTCCCTCGCTTGAAGTAAGTCGCTTTTGCTCTGTATGCGCATGCGCAGCGCTTCGGCGCGTGTTTTGATGGCCTTGTCCAGATCGTGATTCCAGAGAATCTTGGTGCGATCCAGCATGGGGATTGCGCCTGTCCAACTCGTACTGGCGTCGATTAAGTGATCGAGTTGCTGTCGCCATTGTTCCAGCATGGTGGGTCCCACAATTTTTTCGTAGTATTGCGCTTCTTTTTCTACGAGACTGAATTGAGGGTGTCTGGCCAGTCGCTCAGTTTGTTGTTGATCCAGCGGGGTCAGCAATTCTGATAATCCACTTTGACTCATCGGTTTGGGCAGTGCGTCAGGCAGTCGCCATTGTTCGGAGCCCAATTGTTTAAAAAGTGTTTGTCGGCTGTTAAATGCGGCTTGATCCGCAAGAAGCAATTGGTTGCGTGCAGACTGATAACTGATTTCTACTTCGACCAGTCGATTGCGTCCCCAATTCCCCACTTTTTCCATCCGCTTGGCGAGTTCAAGCGAGACGCTGGCCGCCTCGGTTAAACGCAGCTGAATGTTCAATTGCTCCTTGGCGGAGACAGCCTCGATCCAGAGCTTCTGTGTGGTTTGAAGAAGGCTCAGTAATTGCGTATCTCGGGTGTAATGTTCCACGCTGCTAATAGCCTGTGTAGACAGCAAGTCAGCATGGAGTGACAGAACGGCTTTGCGAGCAGCTTGCTCAGAAAGCTCAGGTGCCGCAGCATCTTCTTTGAACGCACTAAACGTGAGATTGGGGTCGCGCTCGACCCGTCCGCGCTCGGCTTTGAGCAAGTCAATATGACCTCGAGCGTAGCGACCCACTTCGTTGTTGGCGTTGCGCCATGTATGGCTGTCTGCCGCTTGAGAGGTCCGAACCGAGGCGTTGGCAGGTTGGGAATGTGCCATTGAAAACAGACCCGGCGTCAATAACGCTGAAATGGATAACAACAGAGGTCCCAGGGGAGTCCATGCGGAGCGAATATCAATCAGTCGCATTCTGGTCTGAATCAATTTTAAAATTTAAGAGACTCTACTGTAGTATTGCAAGAGCAATAAAGACGTGACATCAAGATTACAAAATTGTTATGTAGCAAGCAGGGGGCTGCCTAGTTGAAAATACTGCTCATTGAAGACGAACCTAAAACCGGTGATTATTTGCGCCAAGGCCTCCGCGAGGCGGGGTTTACGGTGGATCTCGTCCAAGACGGTTTAGACGGCTTGCACCTAGGTGTAGAGGGTGATCAGGATCTGATTATTCTGGATGTCATGTTGCCACGTATGGACGGTTGGGGGGTATTGCAAGCACTGATGCAAGCAGGTGTCAGCACGCCCGTGATATTCCTCACCGCTCGCGATCAAGTGGAAGAGCGTGTGCGGGGGCTTGAGCTTGGCGCAGCGGACTACTTGGTTAAACCCTTTTCATTTGCGGAGTTGTTGGCGCGTGTTCGTAATGTGTTGCGCCGTGGTCGACCCAATACAGAAAGTTCGACCCTGCAAGTCGCAGACTTAGAGGTCGATCTGATGCGTCGTCGCGTGACGCGGGCTGGACGTCGGATTGATTTGACGCCTAAAGAGTTTGGTTTGCTTGAGTTGTTGATCCGCCGACAAGGCGAGGTATTGCCCCGCTCGCTGATTGCCTCGCTGGTATGGGACATGAATTTTGATAGTGACACCAACGTCATTGAAGTGGCGATGCGCAGATTGCGCGCCAAGGTGGACGAAGGTTTTGATGTTCGACTGATTCAGACCGTACGCGGCATGGGTTATGTCTTGGATAATGGAAAGCCGAATTGATGTTGCGACGACTGACATTAGTCACACGCTTGACGCTGCTCTATGCGCTGGTGTCGGCCCTTGTGCTGAGTGGTCTCGGTGTCATGGTGGCGCGCGCAACTCTTGCACACTTTGTGGATTTGGATCTGAGCTACTTGCAAGGCAAGGCGAGCCTCGTACAAAGTAGTTTGTCTCAGGATAAAAATCCCGTCGCGAGCGAAGCGTTATTGGCTCAACAGATGCTCAGTCACGAGGGACTTTACATTGCACTGGATTCCGCTCAAGCCCGGAAAGATAAAATCGGAGAAATTGATTTTTCTGCCTTGCGTGACGCGCAGATTGGCATGGGCGAAACCTACGACTGGAAGAGTCAAGGTCTTGCTTTGCGTGGAATCAAAGTGCCACTCGCAAACGGTGAACAGTTGTTGTTGGCGATGGATACACATCACCACACACATTTCATGCGTCAGTTACGTCTCACGCTCACGTTGTATTTGTTGTGTGCAACGATCTTGAGCGGCTTGTTGGGTTGGTGGGCGGCGCGACGAGGATTGGCTCCGCTGAGAGTGATGCACGACCATGCTCGAAAAATTGATGCACGCCAGTTGAGTGTGCGAATGCCCACGACAGAAAGCTCTCAAGAGTTGGCCGAGCTCGCACAAGGTCTCAACCTAATGCTTGAGCGTTTGGAAAACGATTTCGAGCGGCTTTCGGAGTTTTCTGGCGATCTGGCGCACGAGTTACGCACGCCCATCACCAATCTATTGACTCAAACACAGGTCACGTTGGCGCGCGAGCGTGATGCAGAGGCTTATCGTGAAATTTTGGCGTCTAACGCTGAGGAGTTTCAGCGCCTTGCGCGGATGGTGTCAGATATGTTGTATCTCGCTAAAACGGAGCACGGACTTGAACTCCCTCATCGCGAGTCGGTGATGCTGGAGCGAGAGACGCAGTCACTTTTTGATTTTTATGAAGCCGTTGCCGAGGAGGCTGGTCTTGGCTTGAGCCTGCAGGGAACGGCGACGATAGATGGTGATCGTGTCATGGTTCAGCGTGCGATCAGTAATCTACTCTCAAATGCGCTTCGCCATGCAAATAAGCATTCCGTCGTGAGCGTGACGATTCTGCCGTTGTCAGACACCGTGGAATTGTGCGTGACGAATGAGGGTCAACAGATTGATGCTGCCTGGATTCCGCGATTATTTGATCGATTTTTTCGCGTTGAAAAATCGCGGCCTCATCCTCAACACAGTGGAACAGGGCTCGGACTGTCTATTACCCAGTCCGTGATGATCGCGCATGGCGGCATGATTCGCGTTGTATCAGATCAAAAAAATACCAGCTTTACGCTGGTATTTCCAAATCACTTGCGTCGGGCCACCATCAATACATAGTTGCCGTCTTTGTAATACCCCACACGAAAATTTAAAGGCTGAACGTCCTGACGCTGCGCAAATGCGCGCGCGAGATCCCCGTGATAGTTTTGAAAGGCTTGATGGGCAACGACGAATTTTCCAAACAAGGTGCTGTCGAATTTTTGGCTGAGTGCGGTGTAGTTCAGGCCGGTTTCATCCTGTACCACAAGAGGCGCTTGATCAAGGACTGCATTGGCAATCATATTGAAATTTGTATTTTGCGGCAGATGTGACGCGGCTTTGAAAAGCGTTGGATTCACTGACATCTGTTGAACGAATTTGAAATGGTCGGGCGCTGCCTGAAACCCTTGATTCGACAAGTCGATTCGGAGGTAATCCAGCACAATGGGGTTGCCATTTTTAGTCGCGTTAAAACGTACGGAGCTCCAGAGGGTAGTATTGAGAGGAAGCTCTTCGACCTCGCCATTGGCACCAACCTTGATCGGAGTGACGCGCTCAATGTCAAAACCCTGCAGTTTTAGAAAGATAGCGAGAAAGGTGCTGGCACCGATTTTTCCTTGGCTGGCGTAGTAATAACGCTCAAGATACTCGGTCACAAAAAAACCATGCGTCCCATAGAGTTGCCAGGCAGACGTGAGCTGGTCCAGACTCTGATCGGTGATGAGAGGGGTGTGCGCACTCAGATCCATCGGTCGACCGGCGTGTTGCATCGCGACCATCACATAGCGCTTGGCATTTGGAAATAGTTGGTAAACCGTGGTGAAGTCCGGTCCGGAAAAAGGGTAGAAAATCGTATCGGAGGTTTGTCCGATATGTTGTTTTGCCCAATTGACCATCGGAACACCAATTTTTTTGGTGTATTCAGCCCAGTTGTTTTGAACTTCTTTTGAATAGAGCTTCCATTTCAGGTTGCCCTCAATATTGCTTGGTAGGCCTGTCGTAGGCTCCTTGCCAGTCAACAAAATCGCCATGTCTTTAAGATGGGTGGCGCTGAAGTCTGGCGAAGAGGGCGTTTGTGCTTGGATGCTGAATGATGTGGCGAGCGATACAAAAAAGATGCCGATTTGTGTGGTAATCGAGGTATTTATCATTATTTTTCTACTGGATATAGCGGTTTAAATTTTAAGAAACGAATTTTAATTCAAAAGAATATAACTATTTTCATAAAATATTGTTAGGTATAACTTAGTTACAATTACTTTAGTTATGCTTAGTGCTGCGGGCGGTTACAGGCTGATGTGTCGGTTTGTCACGATTTTTGTATTTAACAATTGCTTGATTTAAGGGTGGTCGTGCATGAAAATCGAATTTATTGGGCCGGCTGCGCGTGCGGAAGATGAGGGCGTGTTGTTTCCGGCCAGGGTGGATGGTCAGGTGATTCAGTGTCACTTCACATTCGAGGCATTGGAAGATATCGAGCCTGACAGTTTGCAAGAAGACCCGATTCAGCAGTTTGAGGCACATAAGCTCAAGCTTTTATCGATTGCCGAGGCCAAGCTTTTGAAAGGGTTGAGCGTTGGAGGACGATTAAGTATTTACACAAGCGATTTAATACTGGATTAATGCCCCCAAGATAGAAACAATGAAAACTAATCAAAAATATTGGGGTGCCTTACTGCTGGTGTTCGTGTCGTTGGCTAGCACCGCTCGTGCGGATGTTTTGTCAGAGATTCAAAAGTCTGGCGAGCTAAAAGTATGCATCTGGCCTGAATACTTTGGCATTAGCTATCAAAACCCTAAAACTCGCAGCTTGCAGGGCATTGATATTGATATGTCTCAAGCGTTGGCGTTGTCGCTCAATGTCAAAATCAAGTACGTATTAACCAATTTTTCCAAGGTCCTGGGGGACATTGAGTCGGGTGTCTGTCATATCGCCATGATGGGTGTGGGCGTCACGCCTGAGCGTCAAAAACGGGTTGATTTCTCTGCGCCTTATTTGCGTAGCGACATTATGTTTGTGACGACACGTGCAAACAAAGCGCTAAACAAAACTGAAGATCTTGATCAGCGCGGAATCGTGATTGCGGTTCAAAAAGGGACGCTGATGGAAAGTTATCTTGCTCAGCATCTTAAACAGGCGACCTTGAAAGTCACGACCGCGCCTGGAGAGCGCGAAAAAGAAGTAGAGCTTGGGCGTGCCGATGCCTTTGCAACAGATTTTCCTTACAGCCAACGAATGTTGCTCAATACCGATTGGGCGCGTGTGATTGCCCCATCCAAAACAATGCAACTAACTGATTATGCCTATGCTGTTAAAAAAGATGAGCCAAGATTGCTGGCTGAAGTCAATGCGTTTCTAGCAACATCCAAGGCGGATGGTCGCCTTGAAGCCGCGGCAAAAAAGAACAACCTTCTGCCTATCCTCGTTAAGGATTAAGCCTTGGAGCCTGATCAGACGCTGGCGCTTCGGCCGCGAGTTGCCAGAAATTTGTTTCTTTTGGGTTGGCTCACTCTCCTGATATTGCTGTGGAGTTTTTATTTCTACGCGAGCTTTAAGGCGGAGGCGACATTTGAGCGAAATCTCATACATGCCGCAGAAACAGAAGCGATTGTTTTAGAAGACCACATTGATCGCTCCCTCGCCGGAGTATTTAGCAAGCTTGTTTCTGTTCAAAAACTGTCTGAGCTTTTGCCGGGCAGCCCAGCGCAAATCGACCCGACAGAAATCACTAAATTAATCGACGACGATCGTACGGTGAGAAGCCTTTCGCTTGTCGATGACAGTAGCATCGTATTATCAAGCTCAAATCCTCAAAATATGGGCTTGAAGTTGAGTGAAACGCTTTTTGGGATGAGCGTGAGCGAAGCGGCGGCGACCGAGATGTCACTGCCTCAATTGGGTGAGGTTCAACCATATCGGGATTTATCGGATCTGGTGGGCCAGCAGATATCAAAGACTCAAAAGCTCATGCTGGCGTCACTCGCGTTTAAAAAAAATAATGTTTCGTTGATGTGGGTAGCAACCATCAACCTCAGTTTGTTTGAAAATTTGTGGCAGCGGATTAGCCACAATGATGACACTGAGATTGTTTTATTTGACGATAGGGGCAAGGTCTTGCTGTCCTATCATCCACAAGAGATTGATCACCGTCAATTAAGCGCTGAGTTGCTTAAACGCATTGAAAGCAGGCAAATCGGTCATTTTTATTTTGGCAAAAATAATCAGTTTCTGGTGGTGTATCGAACCTCCAGTCAACAGCCCAAGATCTTTGTCACGATCTCTAATCGTGACATACAGAGCGCGCCTTTAATAGAAGAAAAAAATGAGATGCGCCAACTTGCGCTGGGTTTAATGCTGGTCTTTTCAATCATGTTTTGGTTGGTCTACGGCTGGTATCGACGTTATGAAAAGGCAGTGACTTACTCAAGCAATCTGCTTAGAGGCATCACCGCACATGTCATGATGACGCGGACGGATTTAGACGGTTTGATCGTAGAGGCTAATTCGCCTTTCTTGAATATGACAGGTTACTCATTCAAAGAGGTGATTGGTCAAAATCATCGCATGTTCAACAGTGGAATGCAGTCTGCCGAGTTTTATCAACTGCTTTGGGAAACGATTGCTCGCGGTGATATCTGGCAAGGGACCTTTCGCAATACAACAAAAGGTGGACATTTGGTCTGGGTCAATGCGACCATTATTCCTTATCGCGATCAGTGGGGGAAAGTGCTCCATTACACGGCGTTATTTAGTGACATCACCCAAGCCATTGAGATTTCCGAACGTTTTGAGCGTGAGCGTAAGCAGCGAGAGTCTCTTGAACGTATGAACAATGCGTTGCGCACGGATTTGAATCTGGATCACCTGACGCATGTCGCGAATCGACGTGCACTTGATCAGTTTCTCGAGCAACTTCAGCGACAAGAGGAGGTGGTCGAGGCACCTATATCTGTGCTGATGATGGATCTTGACCACTTTAAGATTGTTAACGATACCTGGGGCCATGAGATTGGCGATGAGGTGCTTAAGAATTTGACTCGCCGTTGGTCTGCACAACTCCGCTCGTCGGACATGTTGGCGCGTCTCGGGGGAGAGGAATTCACTGCGGTTTTAGTGAGGACACAAGCTAAAAATGCCACCGTGGTCGCTGAAAAAATTCGTGTCGCGACGGAACGTGAACCTGTTGTGGTTGTGAGAGAGGGGAAAGTCTTGACCGTTCCGATCACGGTGAGTATCGGCATTGCGACCATCAAACAGTGGAAAGGGGTGGATCTTAAACAGTTGTATCGCGCAGCAGACGAAGCGTTATACGAGGCCAAGCACTCAGGTCGCAACTGTATCCGTCAGCGCATCTTGTAGGCTTTTGCATGCAGACATGTTGCACCGCCATGCATTTAATCCGGTTGGTGCGACGCAATGATGTGCTCGAGTTTTAAAATATCGACCAACGGCAACGCTTTTGAAAACAGATAGCCTTGTGCGAAACGACAGCCATTATTGATCAGCTCTTCGCGTTGCAATTCTGTCTCGACGCCCTCTGCGATAATTTCCAGGCCGAGCGAGGTTCCGAGCGCAATAATACTTTTAACGATTTTTTGATTGGCGTGATCTTCGATATCGCGCACGAAATCACGATCGATCTTCAGCTTGTGAAAGGGCAGGCTGGCTAGTCGCGAAAGAGAGGAGTAGCCTTTTCCAAAATCATCGATTGCAAGCTTTAATCCCATACCAATCAGCATTTGCAGTTGCATGTGCAGCTGAATGGATTGAGGACTTTGTGAAAGTTCGGACTCCGTCAATTCCAACACAATGCCATCCAGACAATCGAGATCTCGCTCCAAATGGTTTGCAAGAAATGTCGTGATTTCTTGTTTGACAAAAAAGTGCGGAGAAATGTTGACGGCAATCGTTGCGTCTTTAAAGCGTGCGTTGATAAAGGGCTTGTCGGCCATCACCTTATTCAAAATGGTGACAGTGACTGCGTTGATCAGGTTGGTTTGTTCTGCGATAGCAATGAACTCCTCGGGCGACATCGCCCCGAGCTCTGCGTCCGTCCAGCGTGCTAACGCCTCAAAGCCAACGATTCGACCCGTGGTGAGCTCGACGCAAGGTTGGTAGTGAGGAACAATCAGACCGTGCTTGAGTGCATGCGTCAGCTTTTCATGGATCGTATTCAGACGTTGTGCACGTGCCTGGATGTTCTTGCTATACCAAACTAGCTGTGAGCGCCCAGTTTCTTTGGCGACGCGCAACGCCATATCTGCCGCAGTCAGCAATCCGTTTAACTCTTGAGCGTCACCTGGATATGTCGCGGCACCCGCACTAAAGCTTGTATGAATCAATCGTGGTTCGCTGATGCCCGCATCCAAGGTGAAGGTATGGGCAAGTTGACGTAAATCTCGCACTAAATTGGGTATGTGTTGTGTGTCTTGAATGAGCGCAATAAACTCATCGCCTGAGCGACGGCATAAAAAGGTACCTGCAGGTAGACATGCAGTCAGGTGTTCGCTGAGCTTGGTGATTGCTAGGTCACCTTCTTCGTGTCCGTATTTGTCATTAATCATCTTGAGATTATCAAGGTCGATGAATATCAACGCACAAGAAAAGTCTTTATCCGGATGTGTGAACAATGGGGTGATGTGATCGACAAATGCCCGGTAGTTTGGCATACCAGTCAGCTGATCGTTATAGCTCAACTCAAGCAGCTGTATTTCTGCTTTTTTCAGAGGACTGATATCGGAAAAGAGCGCGACATTTCCTAAATCTTGACCATTTTCTGAACGCAATCTTGACGCCGATAGCATGACGGGTATGAGAAGGCCTTGTACGTCTTTAAAGTAGGTTTCGCCACGCCACTCGCCAACGCGATCGACTGTTTGTGAAATGAGACTTTGAGAAATCGCTTCTCCCGTGGGAGATTGATGGATATCCCTGTACAGCATGCCT